>JAJZNC010000035.1 GCA_021848045.1 archaeon | reverse complement strand
CGAGTCCTCCTACGTCACCGGCCAGGGGATAGTCCTCGACGGCGGAGAGGTCACGCACTAGAGGCTGCCTGGTAGAGCCCGCCGGCCTTGTCGAGCTTCGAGAGGGCCTCCGAGACCTCGTCCTCCTCCGAGACCACCCCGTTCTCCACGGCCTTCTCCCAGAGCATCACGTAGATGTCGAGCGCCTCGCGTATCTGTGGGGGCTTCCCCTTCCGCGTCTCCCTCAGCTGTCCGATGTACTCTTTCACGGGCATCCCCGTCTTGCCGGGCATCTCGCCCTATCAATGGCCCGGGGCTAGATAATCGCTGCTCGGCCCCGCCCTTCCTATCCTCGCCGCCTTGCCGACGCCGGAGAGGACGGTCCTGTACCCCATGCGGGAGACTGCCCTCCTGACCTTGTCCTGGTCCTCCTCCGTGGTGTTGATGAAGACCGATGGCCCCGTCTGCATCGAGAAGTACGCCTCGACGCTGTTCGACCTCAGCTCCCTCACCTTGGTGATTATCCTGACCGTGTCGGGGCTCATGACAACGAGCCTGTTCGCCCCGGTCATCGTTATGCTGTGGAGCTCCAGCGTGTCCTGCTCCGTCATGTCTCCCACCTTCCTAAAGTCTCCCCCCTTTATCGCCTTCTCCATCTCGTCGCACCTCTTCGAGGCGGACTCGATCCTGGCCTTGAAGAAGGGAGAGCTCTCGACCTCCCTGTGGGCGTCTTCCGTCCTCACGGGGGAGTTGAGGGGCACTATGACCATCCTGAGGGGGAGGTCCCTCTCGTCGGCGAACCTCTCGGCGTACGTGTCCTCGTAGCCTTTGCCGGCGTAGAGCCTGGCGAAGCCCCCCACCACCGTCCTCGACGCGGACCCGGCGAAGAGCCGCGCCACCCTGGAGAGCTCGGTGTAGTCGGGCTCCTCGTCGCTGACCGCGTGGAATAGGGCGAGCGCGAGGGCCGCCCCGGCGGAGGAGGAGAATCCCAGCCCCTTCGCGTCGACGCGCGGGAAGTTCGCCGAGTCCAGGCGGAGCCCCAGCTCCTCGAAGGGCTTCCCGGTCAGCCTCATCGAGACGCCCTGGAGCCGCCTCAGCGCGTCGTCGTTCTTCCTCCCTGCCACGAGCAGCTCTCCCTTCCCGCCCCTCGCCTCGCGGACCACCACCTCGCTCCCGATCGACGTCGTGTTCACTGAGATGCTGTCGTGGTAGGGGAGCCTGAGCTTCCAGTCCTTCAGCCCGTGGTACTTCACCAGGGCCTGCATCGTGTTCGCCGTCGACTTGAAGGGGGTCAATCGGTAACCTCTATCCTGAGCAGGCCGGACGCCTCCGGGGATTTCAAACTTCCCACCAGGCTCCGCGGCAGCCCCCTCGCGGGCGTCTCAGCGAGGACGGCGAGGGTGCGGGGGCACACGAAGCTGCTCGTCCTGATGACCATGGCAGTAGGGCTCGAGAGAGGGAGGTCCTTGCTCCCCCTCGCGGAGAACGAGTGCCGGCCCCCGGGGGCGACGATGGTGATCCGCACCCTGGCCGAGTCAGACCTCAGCGCGCTCTTCATCGAGGGGGAGAGCTGCGAGAGCCCCTTGGTCGCGCAAACGCCGACTATGCAGTCCCCGCTGGGGCTGAGGTGGCGCTCGGTCGTCACCTCGATGGTGCTCCCGTGGGTCGCCCGGACCATCGCGTGGCCTGAGAACTGCACCTCCTCTGCGACCAGGACGCGGGGGCTCTGCATGCCTGCCGGGCGCCCGCGAGGGGGGTGTTTTATCGTTTGGGAGCCCCCGCGGCGCCGGCGATGGGTTTATAGATTTTGAAGGCGGCGGAGCGGGCTGGATTGGAGACCGAGTACGAGCAGCTGCTGGCGGGCATCATCGCCGAGAAGAAGCAGAAGCTCGATGCGCTGGGTGCGTCAGGCGGGAGGGACGGCAAGAAGAAGGCCGACGAGCTGCGGTCCGAGATAAACTACGTCCAGGTCGAGCTCGACCGGTACCGTAGGGGGATGACGCTCTTCAGGACGAAGGACCTCCCCAAGGTCGGGCGGTGGGGGAAGCCTGAGGCGTCTCAGCAGGCCGAGGCGCCTCAGTGAGCCAGGGCCGCCACATGACGAGACCTTCCACCGAGTGAACGCGACAATTGGAACCACATTCTCGCCCTCGACCCGTCCTGCCCCGCCGACTGCCGAGCGGGGGTCGACGGCCCGGTGGCAGGGTTACGCTATGAAATCCCAACCGAGGATGAACCGCGAGCGGGCCAAGGAGCTACTCGGGGAGCTCGACCTCCTGATACAGCGCGGGCAGCCGCCCGCGGCGCTGAGGAAGAGCGTCGTCCAGATGCTCAACCTGGAGCCCACCTACTCCTGGGTCGGGCTCTACCTGGTCAAGGGGGAAGACCTACGCCTGGACTGCTGGAGCGGCCCTGCCCCCACCACCCACACCTCCATCCCCCTCGGCAAGGGGATCTGCGGCTTCGCGGCCAAGTCCGGGCGGACCGAGATAGTCTCGGACGTCTCGAAGGACCCCCGCTACCTGCAGTGCTTCGCGAGCACCCGCTCCGAGATCGTCGTCCCGGTCTTCCACGATGGCAAGGTGGTCGCCGAGATAGACATCGACGGCGACCTCACCAACGCCCACTCCTCCATCGACAGGGAGTTCCTCGAGGCGCTCGCCGCCAGGATCTCGAGGTTCTGCGCCTGAGCTACTTGACCCTGGCCTTTCGAGAGTAGAGCAGGAAGGCGAGGCCTGCCAGGAGCAGGATGAGCGATAGGAACCTGAACGCGCTGACGAAGCCTCCGACGTAGGCGACCAGCGTGCCCGCGAGGATGGCGGCCACGCCATACCCCACGTGCTCCATGGCGTGGTTGGTCCCCATCACCGCGGCGCGGTTCGAGGGGTGGCTGGACTCGGCCAGGATGACCAGCTGGCCCACCCTCACAGCCCCTATCGAGAGGCCGAAGGTGACGGAGGCCAGGATGAAGGACTCCACCGTCGCCTGCAACCCCGCGACGAGCAGGAGGGATGCCGCCGCAGCGACCAGCCCGGCCACGAGGTAGGGCATCCTCCTCTGCCGCCTGTCCACGAAGTGGCCGAACGGGACCATGAACAGGATCCCTGACACCGCCATGATCGAGGCGAAGTACCCGTAGAGGAACGAGAACGGCGGGACGATCCCCTGGAGGAAGTGCGCGTAGAGGGGCACGAAGGTGAAGAACGCGGAGAAGCCTACCGCCCCGACGAAGGTGGTGAGGAGCGCCACGCCGACTATCGGGAGCTTGAAGGCCGCCAGATAGTCGCGCCAGGACGCGCTGTGGTCGTGGACGTGGGCGTGCGAGTGGGCGCTAGCGGGCTCGGGCTCGTCGTGGTGGGCCTCGCCGCGCGGCTGGACCAGGTGCCTCACCTCCGGCATGAAGAAGACCGCCAGGACGGCCGAGACCAGCAGGAGGGAGGTCGACATCTCGAAGACGTCCGTCCTGGATCTGAGCAGGAAGGCCACCGTCGAGCCCAGCGCCGGCCCGAAGGCGTACCCGGCGAACTCCGCCCCGTCGACCAGGCCGTACGCCTTGCCCATGGTCTGGTGCACCTCGGCCAGGTCCCCGCCGTACGCGAGGGTGGCCGCCGTGTACGTCCCGTGGGCCATCGCCAGGGTCACCATCGACGCGGCGGTGGCGACCGCGAAGGGGACCAGCTGGGAGAAGCTGTTGGCGACGATCAGCGAGGAGAGGGAGACCGCCCCTACCAGGCAGCCGATTATCATCATCCGCCTCCGCCCGTAGAGGTCGCAGAGGTGGCCCATGTATATCGCAGCCAGCCCCGAGGCGATGAGGAACACCCCCGAGATCGTCCCGACAAGGGCGTAGCCGACCGTCCCCATCTGGAACTGGACCGTGAACTTGTCCGAGAGATAGACGAGGACGATGATGAACGCTGCGTACTCTCCCATGTACGTCAGGATGGCCATCGCGCCCACGCCTGCGAATGCCCTTGCGAAGCTCTGGTGCCTTTCGGTGCTCTCGATACCGGCGGCCTCTACCATCGGCGCCGCCCTCCTAGCTGTCGTGCGGGCGCGCCGGGGCCCTTCCGGGGGCTCTCTTCCCTCTCACTCGATAGGTGAATTGCATCCGAGAATCACGTTCCCGACGCTGAACGACTCCGGAGCGATAATAAGGATTCCTAGATCTTCGGCGGATGCCGCAATTCTCGCGCAGACCCGGCGGTCCCTGGCGCCCAGGGGGGCACGAGTCTTATAACCTAAGTTATAATATTTATATAACGTCCAGAGCAATCGAGCCAGAGTCCGGGATGGCAAAGCTAGAGATCCGCGACCTCCACGCCACCGTCGAGGGGGCTGAGATACTGAAGGGGGTCAACCTGACGATAGCCCAGGGGGAGATCCACGCCCTCATGGGGCCGAACGGCTCGGGGAAGAGCACGCTCGCTAACACGCTCCTCGGCCACCCAAAGTACAAGGTGACCCACGGGGAGGTCCTCGTCGACGGGAAGAGCCTTCTCGACCTCTCCCCAGACAAGAGGGCCAAGATGGGCCTCTTCCTCGCGTTCCAGTACCCTGTCTCCGTCCCCGGCGTCACCATGTTCTCCTTCCTCCGGGCGGCCTACAACGCCGTCCACACGGACGAGAAGAACCAGGCTCCCACCATCTTCGAGTTCAAGGAGACCCTGGCCGAGAGGATGGGGCTCCTCGGGATCGACGAGTCGTTCATGAACCGCTACCTCAACGAGGGTTTCTCGGGCGGAGAGAAGAAGCGCGCCGAGATACTCCAGCTCGCGATGCTAAAGCCCAAGTTCGCCATCCTCGACGAGACCGACTCAGGGCTAGACATCGACGCCCTCCGGGTCGTCGCCGAGGGGGTCGGGAAGATTGCGAACAACGACCTAGGGATCCTTGTGATCACCCACTACCAGAGGATACTGAAGTACATCCGGCCGACCTTCGTCCACGTGATGTACGAGGGCAGGATCACGGCATCGGGCGGGCAGGACCTCTCCCTCAAGCTCGAGGAGAAGGGCTACGGCTGGCTGAAAGAGCAGGCCGGCGCCGTGGCCTGAGGCATCAGATGTACTCCGAAGGGTCGACCACGTTCTGCGGCGTCTCGCCCTTTAGGTAGCGGGAGAGGTTCTCGACCGCGGCCTTCAGGGGCTCCCCGGTCAGCGCCGCGCTCCCTCCTGCGACGTGGGGCGTCCCGATGAAATTCCTGAGTTTCAAGAATGGAAACTTGGACGAGTACGTCTCCTTTCCCCTCACTATCTGCCAGACGTCAGTGGCGTAGGTGAACCCCGGGTTCCTGACGAGGTGCTCGTAGACGGCTTCCTCGTCGACTATCTCTGCCCTGGCGACGTTGACCAGGACGGCGTCCCTCTTCATGGCTCCGAGCTCCGGCCTCCCAACCAGGCCGACCGTCAGCTTTGAGAGGGGGAGGGCGACCACGACGGCGTCGCTCGTGCCGAGGACCCTCGTTAGCCCCTCGCTCCCGGAAAGCACCTGGACCCTGTCGGCCTTGCCGCTCCGGGAGTACGCCACCACGTTCATCCCCAGGGCAGAAGCGATCGAGCCGACCGCCTTCCCTATCCCGCCGTACCCGAGGACCCCGAGCGTCCTCCCCCGCAGGATCACCACCTCCCTGAAGAGCGTGCCAACGCTCGCTGGGTCGAACTCCCCGCTCCGCATCGACCTGTCAAGGGTGACCACGCGCTTCGCGGCGGCCATCACCAGGGTCATGGCGAACTCGGCCACTCCGACCGAGAAGCCCCCCGCGTTGCTGCAGACTGTCACCCGCTTCCCGAGGTGCTTGAAGGGGATGTGGTTGACCCCCGCCATCCCCGACTGGACGAAGCGCAGGCGGGACATCTCTGCGACCCGCTCGGGGGTGAGCGCCTCCGGCCACCATGTCTGTACGAGGATGCAGTCGACCAGGGGGAGGGCTGCGTCTAGCTCCCCGCCTTTGAGCTCGTCCAGCCAGACGAGGCTCGCGTGGGGGGCGAGGGCCTCGAGTCTGTCCTTGGGCGGCGCGCCCGTCACGAGCAGGTTCGGCCTGTCGACCATGGATCGAGGCGCTCCCGCGCCCTCCGCCGCGATATTAGCCTTTGAGGTCGGGGCGCCGCGCGACGGAGGGCCCGACGGTGCCCTCTACCTAGATCCCGACCAGGTGGTCGATGGACAGCGTGCCCGCCCCAAGGAACAGGAAGACCAGGCCCAGAAGCATGTAGAGCAGGTCCACCTCGTAGGTCGCCTTTCCCTGCTCCGTAGTTTGGAAGACCGCCTTCATCTTGGACCTCTTCATCAGGATTATAGACCCGAAGAAGATCGCCACGAAAAGGCCGACCAGGGGGGTGAGCAGCCCCACGACCAGGAAGACCCCTCCGAAGAACTCTATCAGCGTCGCGAGGTCCGCCGTGAACGCGGGGATGCCCATGCTCGCCATCCATTTTCCGGCTCCCGCCCTGCCTCCCTTGACCTTCGGGTAGCCGTGGACGATCAGCCCTCCTCCCGTACCCAGGCGCAGAAGCAGAAGGAGCACCGCCGCATCCGGATTCAATACCTCGAGGACACCTGACAAATTCTTTCTCGTCAGGCTAGCCTGGACTCTGGATAATATACTTAGTAGTCTGTACTTAGCTACTTGGTATCTTGAAGCTTACCGTGGGTCCTGCGCCTCCCTGAACTTTTTCCACTCGTTCAGGAGTTCGTCGTACTCCTTCAGCACCTCCTTGACGAACCTGGGGTGGACCCGGAGCGTCTCGACGACGGTGAGGGGGTCCTGTCCCTCCCTCCAGAGCTCGAGCACCCTCGCGGCGCACTCCCCCTCCGTGGAAGGCCTGGGCGCCTGCTGGATCGCCCCGAGCTTCATCACGGGGTGCGACTGACGGACGTGCCCGCCCAGTCGCCTGCCGTCCGTGAACGTCCTCTCGCAGTACTTGCAGCGAAACCCAGCCAGCTCAGCTTCTGACATCTCGCCAGTAGCCCAGCTAGTTCAGCTAGCTCAGCTGGTATAAAGCTTGCGAAACTGGGCTCCACCCTTCGGCGACTGCCTCCGCTGGGTGGTAGGGACTGGCTGTGGAGTGTGCTAGAGGTCCTTGAGGATTACGACGCCGACGAATATCGTGCCGATCCCCACGACGATGCCGTCCATCCCGCCGAGAGCCTGGCCGTTCGCGACCCCCAGCCCGAGACCGACCGCGATGAAGACCAGACCGAGTATCACGCTTAGCAAGCTGATCAGTCCGAAACCTGCTACTTTCAGAATCGCTCGCGTTCGACGTGCGAATATGCTCCTTATTAATTATCCGTGGGCCTCCTGGGCCCGCCGAAGGCCCGGGACGCGCCCGCTGTCGCGGACCAGGGACCGACCTCCGAATCGTTTTTATAATAACATAGGTAATATCCGCAGCAGAGATGACGTCGGCCCAGGACATCGTCACCGACGACTACAAGACGAAGTACGGCTTCGCTGACTCGACCGGGTACCTAGACTCGAGGCTGAAGGGCCTCACAGAGGACGTCGTCCGCGAGATCTCCCGGCTCCGCGACGAGCCCTCGTGGATGCTGGAGTTCAGGCTGCGGGCGCTGAAGGCGTTCGAGGCAAGGCCGGTCCCCACGTGGGGGGTCGACCTCTCGCCGATAAAGTTCCAGGACTTCTACTACTACGCGCAGCCTGCGAAGGAGACGGCGAAGAGCTGGGACGACGTCCCTCCCGAGATAAAGAAGACCTTCGAGAAGCTCGGCATACCGGAGGCCGAGAGGAAGTTCCTCGCCGGCGTGGGCGCCGTCTACGAGAGCCAGGAGGTCTACAACAGCCTCCAGAAGGACCTCCAGAAGCAGGGAGTGATCTTCACTAGCGTGAGCAGCGCGGTCAAGGAGTACCCTGACCTCATCCGCAAGTACATCGGGACCATCGTCCCCGCCAACGACAACAAGTTCGCCGCGCTCAACAGCGCGGTCTGGAGCGACGGGCCATTCATCTACGTGCCCGAGGGTGTGAAGATAACGATGCCCCTCCAGTCCTACTTCAGGATCAACGCCCAGGGGATGGGCCAGTTCGAGAGGACGCTCGTCGTTGCGGAGCCTGACAGCGAGGTCCACTACATCGAGGGGTGCCTCCCGGCAGACGAGCTGGTGAGCACGGGGCAGCAGCTCGTTCCGATAGAGTCTCTGGGCTCGAGGGACGCCGTCGTCTCCCACACCGGGGCGCAGGCTGCCGTCACCAAGCAGTTCATCCACACCCACAAGGGCAGGATGCTCACGATCGTCCCTCAATCCGAGGCAAACGCGTTCAAGCTGACCCCCGAGCACCCCGTGCTCTGCGTGAAGAGGGACCGGCTCCCCTCCGAGAAGGGGGTCCGTGGCGGACGCGGGGTCCTCGCCGAGGGCCTCGACTCCGTCGAGCCCAGCTTCGTCCCGGCGGGGGAGCTGGAGGTCGGCGACTTCATCGTCTACGTGGCGCCGACCGCGACGGTCGACGACCACGTCCTCTCAGAGGCGGTCGTCAAGATCCTGGGCATCTACCTGGCCGAAGGCTCGATCTCGTTCGACGCCGCCCTCGGAACCGACGTGATGGAGTTCTCTTTCGGGCCTTCTGAGAATGACCGCCGGCTGGCAGCGGAGCTCATCGGGCTCATACGCTCGGTCGGCGAGACGGCCACCATCGACGAAGCCCATAGACCGGGCCCCCGCGTAGCGACACGCTCGCGGACGCTGATAGACCTGTGCGCGGCCCACTGCGGGATGGGGCCTGCCACCAAGGTCCTGTCAGAGAAGGTCATCCGGCTGCCTGTCGAGAAGCAGGAGCTCCTCCTCCGGTACTACCTCGGGGGCTACGGGAAGCGCGGCGTGAACGACGCTGCCCGCCCGCCCGCGGCGAGGCGCTCCACGGCGAGCCGCCTCCTGGCCTTCCAGGTCCAGGAGATGCTAGCCCGAGGCGGCGTCTACGCCAGCGTCTCCGTCCGCAAGGCCTCTAGAGAGAGGATCCGCGGGAGGACGGCCTCCCGGCGGACCCAGTACGTCGTCCAGTACCCCGAGACCAAGAGGAGGAGCCGTGTAATGAGAAGGGGCAACCTCTACCTCGTGCCCATCAGGAGGATCGCCAGCGAGGAGTGGAACGACCTCGTCTACAACCTGGAGGTCGAGAGGGACAACTCCTATCTTGTCCGCGGCTTCGCCGTCCACAACTGCACCGCGGCCATGTACCAAAAGTCCATGCTCCACGCCGCGATAGTCGAGCTGGTCGCGAAGAAGGGCGCCAAGATACGGTACATCACGATACAGAACTGGAGCAAGAACGTCTACAACCTCGTGACCAAGCGCGCGCACGCCTACGAGGGCGCGAGCGTGACCTGGCTCAACGGCGAGGTCGGCTCGGGGCGTAACATGAAGTACCCGTCGATCTACCTCCTGGGGAAGGGCGCCTCGGCCGAGATACTCTCCATGGCTTACGCGGGGGCCGACCAGGTCCAGGACACCGGAGGGAAGGTCATCCACCTGGCCTCGGACACCTCCTCGAAGATCATCAGCAAGTCGGTCTCCAAGGACGGAGGGGAGGCGATATACCGCGGGCTCCTGCACATCGCCAAGGGCGCCCACAACGTAAAGGCGACCGTGAGGTGCGACGCCCTCCTCATGGACGAGGAGTCGAAGACCTCCACCATCCCCTACGTCGAGGTGATGGCCGACGACGCCACGGTCACGCACGAGGCGAGCGTGGGGAAGGTGGGCGAGGAGCAGATCTTCTACCTCATGGCGAGGGGGATAAGCGAGCGGGACGCCCTGAGCATGATAGTCAACGGGTTCGTCGAGCCATTCACCAAGGAGCTCCCGATGACGTACGCTATCGAGATCAACAGGCTGATGGCGCTCGAGATGACGGGCTCCGTAGGCTAGACCAAGGCCCAGGGAGAAAGACCATGGCGCAGAGCGCGGTTTCACGCTTCACGGAGGAGCAGGTAAGCTCGATCTCGAGGCGCGCGGGGGAGCCGAGTTGGCTCATGGAGTATCGGTTCGAGGCGCTCAAGAGCTTCTCCTCCCTCCCCCTCGAGACCTCCCCGCTCTACAAGAAGTACGGCGGGGTCTCGGCCTTCGACCCGGAGCAGTTCTCGGTAGCAGACGACGAGGAGGCCGTCGACATGAGGGGGCACTTCGAGGGCTTCCTAACCGGGAGGGAGACGAACATCGTCCTCCAGGGCAACTCCACCACGGTCCACATAGACCTCGACGAGAGGTACGCGGAGACCGGCATCGAGGTCCTCCCTATCCGCGATGCCATCTCGAAGCACGGTTCTCTCATCAAGGACCTCCTCTCCCGGAGGCTGGCCGACCCGAAGACGGAGAAGTACGCCGCGTTCAACGCCGCCTTCTTCACCTCTGGCATCTTCATACGCGTCCCCAGGGGCGCCCGCGCCCCTTCCTCCCTGCGGAGGCTCCTGGTCACCAGGAACCCATCCTCCAGCATCGTCGAGACGACGATCATCTACGCCGAGGAGTCTTCCAAGTTCGAGTACCTCCAGGAGGTCTATACGGCCGAGAGCCAAGGCCCCTTCCTCCTGAGCTCCAGCTTCGACGTCTTCGCAGAGAGCGGCTCGCAGGTGGACGGGACATCGGTCCAGCTCCTGGACGACGACGGCGTCTACGTCTCCAACGAGGGGGCGTCGGTGGCGGCCAACGCCAGGGCGTCCCTAGCCACCGTCTTCCTCGGGGGCGGGGTGACCCGCTCTAGGTTCAACCTCGGGCTCAACGGCAGGGGGGCGTCGTTCGAGGGGTACGATGTCTTCTTCTGCGACGGAAGGCAGCGCTTCGACCTCGACGCTAACCTGGTCCACAACTCCCCCGACTCGCAGGGTGCCCTCACCGCGAGGGGCGTCCTCAAGGGCGAGTCCCAGTCGATCTTCAAGGGGATGGCCAAGATCAGGAGGGGGGCGAAGAACTCCCACTCGTACATCGCGCACCACGCGATGCTCCTCGACAAGCGCGCTCGCTCCGACGCGATCCCCGGCCTGGACATCGACACCAACGAGGTCAAGGCCACGCACTCGGCCTCGGTCGCGCAGATCGACGAGGACCAGGTCTTCTACCTGGAGGCAAGGGGCCTCCCCGAGGACGAGGCGAAGAAGCTCATAGTCACCGGGTTCTTCGAGCCCGTGATCTCGAGGATCCCGCTCGAGTTCGCCAGGGAGGGCGCGAGGTTCACCGTGGAGGGCAAGTGGTCGGGGGAGCGGAGGCGCCTCGTCGACAAGGAGACCCTCCTCGCGCTCACGGGCGAGGTGCCCGACCAGGAGAGGCACAAATCTGACGACATCTTCGAGCGGCACTACAAGTACAGGGGATAGGCGGCGCCTTGTTCGTCAAGGTGATCGACCTCTCGGCGCTCCCCCCCGAGACGATGGCGGGGGTCGAGGCCGAGGGGAGGAAGATACTGCTCTCCAACCTGGGGGGCGAGGTCTACGCGGTGGACGGGGTGTGCACCCACGAGGAGTCCCTTCTCTCGCAGGGCTTCAAGGTCGAGGACAGGGTGGTCTGCCAGCTGCACCTGTCCCAGTTCGACCTGAGGACCGGCGAGGTCTACAACCCTCCCGCGACCGAGCCGCTGAGGCGTTACAACGTTAAAATAGAGGAAGGCTCGATTTTCATCGAGATCTAGCGGCCTCGTGAAGAGAGAATTGCTCGAGCCTACGAAGACTGTCGACGTTGAGAAGGTCAGGGGCGACTTCCCCATACTGAGAAGGACGTTCGACGGGAAGCGCCTGGTCTACCTGGACAACGCGGCCACCACCCAAAAGCCAAAGGCGGTGATCGACTCCCTGGTCGACTACTACTCGCGCTACAACGCCAACATCCACCGAGGAGTGCACCAGTTGAGCATCGAGGCCACGGAGGCCCACGAGGCCGCCAGGAAGAAGGTCGCGCGCTTCCTGAACGCGGGCTCGCACAGGGAGGTGGTCTTCACCCGCGGGACGACCGAGTCCATCAACCTGGTGAGGTTCGCCTGGGGCCCGGCCGCGGTGAAGGAGGGGGACGTCGTGCTCCTCACCCTCATGGAGCACCACAGCAACATCGTGCCCTGGCAGCAGCTCGCGAAGGAGAGGGGGGCGCGGATAGAGTACGTCCCGCTCACGCCCGACGGAAGGCTGGACATGGGCGAGTTCGAGCGCCTCCTCGGGCTCTCTCCCGCCCTCGTCGCCTTCACGCAGTGCTCGAACGTGCTCGGCACGATCAACGACGCCGAGAGGCTCTGCTCGATGGCAAGGAGCGCGGGGGCGGTGACGGTCGTCGACGGTGCCCAGTCTGCCCCCCACATGGCGGTCGACGTCCGGAGGATCGGCTGCGACTTCTTCGCGGTCTCCGGCCACAAGATGCTCGGACCCACGGGGATCGGCGCCCTCTACGGCAGGAGGGAGCTCCTCGACTCGATGGGGCCGTTCCAGACCGGGGGGGACATGATCAAGGAGGTCCACGTCGACGGCGCGAGGTGGAACGACGTCCCATACAAGTTCGAGGCCGGGACCACCAACATAGCCGACGCGGTCGGGTTCGGTGCTGCGATCGACTACCTTGCCTCTGTGGGGATGGACAGGGTGAGGCGGCACGAGGTGGAGCTGCTCCGCTACTCCTTCGAGAAGCTCTCTGCCATCCCCGCCCTCACGGTCTACGGCCCTGCCGACCCTGAGTCGCGCGGCGGCGTGATATCCTTCAACCTCGCTGACATCCACCCCCACGACATGGCCTCCATACTCGACGCGGAGGGCGTCGCGATCAGGTCGGGGCACCACTGCGCCCAGCCGCTCATGGACCATCTGGGCGTCCCCGGCACCAGCAGGGCGAGCTTCTACATCTACAACTCGTACGACGACGTCGACGCCTTCATAGCCGCCCTCCTAAAGGCCAAGAAGGTCTTCTCAGTATGAGCAGCGACTTTTACCGGGAGCTCATCCTCGACTACTACAGGAACCCGAGGAACTTCGGGAAGCTCGACCCGCACGACATCGACGCCAAGGACCTCAACCCCCTCTGCGGCGACGAGGTGGAGATGCAGGTCAAGGTCTCTCCCGACAAGGACAAGATCGAGGAGATCAGGTTCGTCGGCAAGGGCTGCGCGATAAGCCAGGCCTCCGCCTCGATGCTCACCGAGCTGGCCAAGGGCAAGCCCCTGGAGTGGGTCAGGAGCCTCTCGCGGGACGACATCACGAAGATGCTCGGGACCTCCGACCTCGGGCCCGCGAGGATAAAGTGCGCGATGCTCTCGGTCAAGGTGCTGAAGACGGGAGTCTACGGGTACCTCGGCGACAAGTACGACGAGCCGGAGTGAGGGCTAGGGCTGCCCCAGGAGGTCCCCGTTCGGGTTGGGGAAGACGGGAGCCCCCCTCCGCTTCTTCCTGCCGAAGGGCGACCTCGCTGACATCACGTGCCTCTTCAGGAGCTGGATCCCGAGCGCCGGGTCGACCCCCTTGGGGCAGACCGCAGAGCACGTCCCGGCGAAGTGGCACCTCCAGACCCCGTGCTCGGCGTCGACCCTCTCGAGCCGCCTCTCCTCCCCTTCGTCCCTCGGGTCGGCCAGGAACCTGTACGCCTGCGAGAGCGCCTGCGGGCCCGGGAAGAGCGCGTCGGTCGACGCGGTGGGGCAGGAGGAGCTGCACAGCCCGCACTTTATGCAGTAGGTGAACTGGACGAATGACTCCAGCTCGCCCGGGGCCATGAGGTACTCTCCCGTGGGGGACTCCTGCTCCTCCGGGTCGCGCTCCCTCACAAGCCCCGGCATCGCCGCGGCGTGCCTCGCGAAGAACCTCTCGAGGTCGACGACGAGGTCCCTCACTATCGGGAAGTTGTCCATCGGCTCTACCGCGACCGCGCCCCGGGGGAGTGAGGAGATCTGGGTCTCGCAGGCGAGGCGCGCCCTACCGTCGATCTTCATCCCGCACGAGCCGCAGGACGCCATCCTGCAGGAGAACCGGACCGCGAGCCCGTGGTCGAGCCGGCTCTTCACGTAGATGAGCGCGTCCAGCACCGTCATCCCCTCCTTGAGGGGCACCGCGAACGCCTCGACGCGGGGTCTCTCGTCCAGCGAGGGGTCGAACCTCCTGATCTTCAGCACGACCTCCTCGCCCGCCAATCAGGACACCTGCCCCGTCGCCGCGAGGATCACGGTCCTGGTCCCGTACGCCATCGTGGCGAGCGCCGCCACCAGCACCGCCCAGTTGACCCCCCTCGTCCAGGACGGGGTCTGCCTCCACTCGATGAGGATCGTCCTCAGCCCGTTGAACCCGTGGGCGAGGACCACGACCAGCAGGATCTCGAGGAGCGCCCCGTCGACGGCGTCCCTGTAGACGGAAAGGACGCGCTGGAAGGATACCGCCTCCCCGTAGGGGACCAGCACCCCCTGCATGAGGAGGTGGACCCCCACCAGGAGGACCGCGAGGACCGCCGTGACGTACTGCATCTGCATCAGGGTGGACTCCCTCACGCCGCCTCACCCAAGGAGCAGGCCTCCGGAGTAGAGCGCTGCGAGGATCGCCCCCACTATCGCGACCCAGATGAGGTGCCTCTGCACCGCCCTGAGGGACTTGGCCCTGTATGGATAGTCGGGCCTCGAGGGCTTGTCGAATATCACCCCGTACTCGGAGAGTATCAGCCTCACGCCGTTGATCCCGTGGTAGACCACCACCAGGACGACCATCACGAGGACCAGGTGGCCCAGGAGGCTCTCGGTGACCGAGAGGCCCGCCGCCCAAGACGCCCTGCTCGGCCCCTCCCCGAACGGCCCGCCGACGAAGAAGCTCGTGTCCCCGATGTGCGCCACCACGTACGCAAGGACCGCCAGGCCCGTGACCCTCTGGAAGGTGTAAGCCCACCTCTCGATGTTGGTGCGCCGGGGGTCGAACCACCCGGCCACCCCCCTCCTGTTCCGGGCCGCCTCTGACCCGGGGTCCTCCGCTCCGCTCTCAGCCAGCTCGCGAGGTCACCCCCCTCTTGCCGGGGGACATTTTACTTAAGCTAGTAGTGCCGCTCGGCCGGCTGGTACCTGGTCACCCTCACCGGGGAGTACGCGAGCCTGACCTGCCCGCCCCCCGGCTCCCCGGGGGAGTGGATGGCCAGGCTGTGCTTGAGCCAGTTCGCGTCGTCCCTCCCGGGGAAGTCCCTCCTCGCGTGGGCGCCCCTTGACTCCTCCCTCGCGTGGGCGCAGGCGAGCACGGCCTCGGCCGCCACCAGCAGCGCCTCCACCTCTAGGACGTTGGTCAGGTTGGTGTTGTACCTCCTGCTGTGGTCGTCGCAGTGCAGATAGTCGGTCTGCATGAGGGCGCGGACCGCCTTCAGCGCCTTGGCGATCCCCTCCCCCGTCCTGTACACGAACGCCCCCTCCTCCATCGCCCTCTGGACGGCGTCCCTCACGTCGTAGGGGTCCGTCCCTCCCCGGCCCCGGAATATCCCGTCGAAGACGCGCTTCTCCTCGCCCTCCACCGCCTCCCGAGGCACCCTCGCCTCCCCCTTCCCCGCGGCGTACGCCGCCGCCTCGGCCCCGACGATCCTCCCCCAGACGAGGCACTCGGCCGTGGAGTTCGCCCCCAGCCTGTTCGCCCCGTTGATGCTCACGCACGCGGCCTCCCCCGCAGCCCAGAGGCCCCTGACTCCGGTGAAGCCGTCGATGTCCACGTCGAGGCCTCCCATCATGTAGTGGCAGACTGGTCTCACGGGGAGCGGCTCCTCCACGGGGTCGATGCCCCTGAACTTCATCGCGATCTCCCTTATCCCCGCGAGCCTCTCCTTCACCTTCTCCGCGCCGATGCCGGTGAGGTCGAGGTGGACGTAGTCGTACCCGCTCTTCTCGTCCTTCATCCCGCGCCCCTCCTCCACCTCGGTCATTATCGCCCTCGAGACCACGTCCCTCGAGGCCAGCTCCAGCCGCTCGGGGGCGTACCTCTTCATGAACCTCTCGCCGTCCTTGTTCACAAGCACCCCCCCGTCCGCCCTCGCCCCCTCGGTGATCAGTATCCCGGACGGGATGAGCCCGGACGGGTGGAACTGGACGAACTCCATGTCCTTCAGGGGGACGCCCGCGCGGAACCCCATGGCGAGGCCGTCGGGGGTCGAGCCGTGCCCGTAGGTCGCGAAGCCGTAGAGCCTCCCCGCGCCCCCCGTCGCGATTATCCCCGCCTTCCCCGCGACGGGGAGCAGCTCGCCCGACTTGATGTCTATGGCGAGGACCCCCCTGAACGCGCCGTCCTCCACCACCACGGACGTGGCGAACCACTCCTGGTAGAACGAGATGCCCTCGTGCCTGGTGCACTCGTCGTAGAGGGTCTGCATCTCGTGGAACCCCACCTTGTCTTCCGCGAAGGTCGCCCTCGGGTAGCTGTAGCCGCCGAACCACCGCTGCGCGATCCTCCCGTCCTCGCGCCTCGACCAGGGCATCCCCCAGTGCTCGAGCTGGTAGACCTCCGAAGGCATCGCCTTCACGAAGCGCTCAATCGCGTCCTGGTCTCCCAGATAGTCCGACCCCTTCACCGTGTCGAAGATGTGGGACTCGAAGGAGTCGCCCAGCTCCGGGTAGAGGACCGCGGCCGTCCCACCCTCCGCGCTCACCGAGTGCGAGCGCATCGCCTGGAGCTTGGTCACCACCGCCACGTCCGCCCTGCCCTCGCTCGCCCTCGAGGCCTCGATCGCGGCCCGCAGCCCTGCTATGCCCGAGCCTACGATGACGACGTCGTGCGACGCGCGGTCCGTGCTGCGGCCTCCCCTCCCTCGACCGCCGCCCGGCGCGTTAAACTTTGGCGTGCTGCCCTAAAGGTGGGGAGACGGAGCATCGCATCCGCTAGGAAACTTGCTACGACCGGCCTATCGTTGAGTTAGCTTTATATCCACTCCGCAGGCCGGTCGGTGGGAATCGGTAAGCCACTGTTGCCTCAATTCGGATACAGCATGGAGGGTTACGACCCCGCGATCCACGTCAGGGCTAGCGGGAGGGAGCTCGACATCTCCCCGAAAGCCGCGCGCGAGATCTGCAACACCCTGAAGGGGATGACCCTGACAAAGGCGATAGAGCTCGCCGAGACCGTGGAGGCGAAGGAGGCCCCGGTGGCGTTCAGGCGGTTCAAGAAGAAGGTGGGCCACAGGAGCGAGCTGAACGGGTTCCCCACGGGCTCCTACCCGGTAAAGGCGGCGGGGCAGATCCTCACGATCCTCCAGAACCTGAGGGGCAACTGCGAGTTCAAGGGCTTCGACCCCGACAGGGTCCACCTGATACACTCATCAGCAAAGTCGGGGCGCGTGATAAAGGACTACGTCCCCAGGGCTCACGGGAGGAGCAGCCCCAACTTCCACGTCCTGGTCCACATAGAGTTCGTCGCGAGGGAGGCCCAGTAGAGCGCCATGTCTCAGGTCGAAAAGAGCGCCGTGAAGAGCCTCCTCACCATGCACAGGACCTACGCCGACCTCGACGAGTACCTGGAGGCCCAGCTGAGGGAGGCCGGGTACGCGGGGGTTGACATCCAGAGGAACCCGGTCGGCACCAGGATAACGGTCTTCGTGACGAGGCCGGGGCTCGCGATAGGCAGGAGGGGGACTGGGATAAAGGAGCTCACGGACCGGGTCGCCCAAAAGTTCAACCTTCCCAACCCCCAGATCGCCGTCTCGGAGGTCGACAGGCCGGAGCTGAACCCCCGGATAATGGCTCAGCGCACCGCTCAGATAGTCGCCAGGGGCACCGCGTTCAGGCGCGCGGCGAACTGGACCATGACCACGATTATGGAGGCGGGGGCTATGGGGTGCGAGATAGGGGTCGCCGGGAAGCTCAGGAGCGACAGGGCCCACAAGGAAAAGTACAGGATGGGCGTCGTCCCCAAGAGCGGTGAGACCGCGGACGAGATTGTCAGGTCCGCGACCACCGACGTCCTCCTGAAGCTCGGGCTGTTCGGCATCAAAGTCAAGATCGCAATCCCCGACGCCCTTCCTCCTCCCATCGAGTTCGCAGAGTCCAAGCCCGAGGCGCCGCAGCCGGCGGCGCAAGCCGCCCCTGCCGCCCCTGCCGCCCAGGCGGTCGCCCCCGTCCCGCCGGCCGCCCCTGCCCCCGCCCCTGTACCGCCAGCCCCGACGCCTGTCGCCGCGCCCGCGAGCCCGGCGCCCGTCGAGGCGCCCCCGCAGCCGCAGCCGGCCGCCTCTCCCGTAGAGGCGGAGGCCAAGCCCAAGAAGGCGACGAGGGCGAAGCGCGCGACCAAGCCGAAGACGGCCGCGACCGCCAAGAAGAGGACGGCCAAGAAGAAGGCGGAATCAGAGACAAAGGAGCAATAGCAAGTTGCCAAGAGTGAAAGCTAGCGAACTCAGGAAGCAGGAGGCCGACCAGCTCAAGGACCGGCTCTTCGAGCTGCGCGGCGAGCTCGCCAGGCTAAGGAGCCTGACCGCGAGGGGGATGATCCAGAAGCAGAGCGGCTCGGTGAGCCGGGTGAAGAAGGACGTCGCGAGGATCCTCACCGTGCTGAAGGAGAAGGGTCAGGTAGAATAGAATGATCAGCATCATCGGGGAGGACGTGAGGCTCGCCGCCTCGCGGGGAGCGATGAACCTCGGGTTGAAGGGGCGTATAGTCCTCGAGAGCATGCACACGGTCACGATCAGGACGGCCGACCGCAGGACGGTCATGGTCCCGAAGCTCGGGAGCGCCTTCGAGCTCGCCGGCGGCAGGATACTCTTAGGGGACGACCTCGAGGGGAGGCTGGAGGACAGGATGGCGGCGGGGAGGCGGCGGAGATGAGCTCCGCGGGCTTAGAGGTCGCCGCTCCGAAGCGCGGGTGCGAGGACTCGCGCTGCCCGTTCCACGGCCACCTGAAGGTGAGGGGCAAGACGCTCGTGGGGACCATAGTCTCGATCTCGGACAAGCAGACGGTCGTCATCCAGAGGGCGCTCCTGCAGAAGGTGCAAAAGTACAACAGGTACGAGAGGAGGAGGAGCAAGGTGCACGCCCACCTGCCTCCGTGCGTGGAGGCGAAGGAGGGCGACGTCGCCACGATCGCAGAGTGCAGGCCGCTCGCGAAGACCGTCTCATTCGTCGTGGTACAGACGAGGGGTGCCGACTAGATGTCCACAAAGTCCAGGGCCGTCTCCGCAAAGGGGGTCGAGGAGTTCAAGACCTACATCACGAGGTCGATCCCCCTGAACGCGGTGATAACCTGCGCAGACAACACCGGGGCGAAGACCCTGAAGGTGATCATGGTGACAAAGGCGAAGACCAGGCTGGGCCGATACCCGGCGGCCTCGGTCGGCGACCACATCCAGTGCACGGTCAAGCGCGGCCCGCCAGACCTGAGGAACCAGGTCTGGGGGGCGGTGGTAATCAGGCAGAAATACGCCGTCCGGCGGGTGAGCGGGCAGAGGATATGCTTCGAAGACAACGCGGCGGTCCTGGTCACCCCGGAAGGCGAGATGAAAGGGACGGACATCAAGGGTCCCGTCGCGAGCGAGGCGGCAGAGAAGTGGCCCAGGATAGCGAACCTGGCCTCAGTGGTGGTATGAGAAAAGGAGAATGATGACGACGCGATGAAGAAATTCGGTTCACCCCTCTCCAAGGAGCTCCGGGAGAAGTACCAGCGCAAGGCCGTCAGGCCTGTGAAGGGAGACGGAGTAAGGATCGTCCGCGGGGGGTTCAAGGGGATAGAGGGCAAGATAACGCGGATCGACACGAGGCTGGGGAAGGTCTTCGTGGAGGGGGTGTCGCGCGAGAAGATCGCGGGGGGCAAGACGGGCGCGGTCCCGATCGACTCCTCCAAGGTGGTCGTCACGTCGCTGAACACCGACGACAAGGTCCGCAAGGCGCGGATCGAGTCCAAGGCGGCCAGCGCGGAGGAGGCTGCATAGCGGATGGGCAAGAAGGGCGGAAGGCGTATGCTGAAGCGCATCTCGGCGCCCGGCTCCTGGGACATCCCCCGAAAGGACGTGAGGTTCGTCACCAAGCCGAGCCCAGGGCCCCACTCCGTGGGCGGGTCCTACTCCCTGACCGTCGTTCTTCGTGACCTCCTCGGGATGGTCGCCACCCAGAAGGAGGTCATGCAGGTCCTCACCAACAGGGAGGTCATGGTCGACGGCGTCCCCAGGCGGGATCCCGGCTTCCCGGTCGGGCTCTTCGACGTGGTCACCGTCCCCAAGGAGGGCAAGTCGTTCAGGCTGGTGCCCTCCCCCGACGGCCTGGTCCCTAGGGACATCGTCTCTACCGAGGCTGGGATCAAGCTCTGCCGGGTCAGGTCCAAGGTCAGGGTCTCAGGAGGCAAGATCCAGTACGGGTTCCACGACGGAAGGTCGCTCCTCGACGACAAGCTCGCCGCCTCCTGCGGGGACACGATAGTGATGAGGGTCCCGGCGCAGACGGTCGTGGAGAGCGTGAAGCTCGCGAAGGGGTCGACGGGAATCGTCGTCTCCGGGGACAGGGCGGGCCAGGTGGGCAGGATAGTCAGCGTGAAGAAGGGGACCGCCTCGAGGGAGAAGATGATCTCGATCTCGCTCCCCACGGGAGAGACCGAGCTCCCAGAGCGGCTCGTCTTCGCTGTGGGGACTGACAAGCCAGCGTTGGAGGTCCAGGCCGCAAGTTGATGGCCGGCACCGAGACCAGCGCGGCGCAGCCGGAGGGGGGCATGCGCAGGATATCGATAGGGAAGGTAGTGATCAACATAGGCGTGGGCAAGTCCGGAGAGGCGGTCGAGAGGGCGAGGAAGGTCCTCGAGCAGATAACCTCCCAAAAGCCGAGCCAGCGCAAGGCAAAGAAGTCCATCAGGGACTTTGGGACCCACAAGGGCGAGCCCATCGGGCTGGTCGTCACCGCCAGGGGACAGGAGAGGTGCAAGGAGCTGATCAAGAAGCTGCTCGTGGCGAGGGAGGGGAAGGTCTCCGAGTCCTCCTTCGACGCGAGGGGGAGCGTCTCCTTCGGGCTCAAGGAGCACATCGAGATCCCCGGGATCAGGTACGACCCTGAGATAGGTATCTGGGGGATGAACATCTCGGTGGTGCTGCAGCGCCCGGGGTACAGGGTCTCGAGGCGAGTCAGGCGGACGGGGTCCCTGGGCAAGTCCCACGTGGTGACCAAGCAGGACGCCATGGACTACTTCAAGCGCGAATTCGAGGTAAGAATAGAGTGAAGGAACGCCATCCCAAGGAGAGGAAGTACGGCAAGTCCACGAGATACTGCCGGAGGTGCGGGCAGTACGGAGCCGTCATCAGGAGCTACGACCTGTTCCTCTGTCGGCAGTGTTTTAGAGAGGTCGCTGAGAAGCTCGGCTTCAGGAAGTACGACTGAGTGGTTGAGATAGCATGCCAGTGACAAACATCCTCGCCAACCTCTTCATCTCCCTCCAGAACTCGGAGATGAGGCACAAGAAGGAGTGCGTCGTCATCCCCGCCTCCAACCTGGCGAGCGAGGTGATGCGCGTCCTCCAGAAGCGGAGGTACATAGGCGAGTTCGAGCTCATCGACGACGGGGTCGCGGGGAAGCTCCGCGTCCAGCTGCTCGGCCGGATCAACAGGTGCGGCGCCGTCTCTCCGAGGTTCCCCATCAAGGCCAAGGAGTTCCAAAAGTGGGAGGCGAGGTACCTGCCTGCGGTGGGCGTGGGGATGCTCGTCGTCTCGACGTCCAAGGGTGTGCTCTCGCACACGGAAGCCCAGGAGCAGAACCTGGGCGGGAGGCTGCTAGGCTATGTCTACTAGCGTGCTAAAGTCCGCCGAGAGGCGGGCGGCCGGGACCAAGACCGTGCTCCTCCCGCAGGGCGTCACCGCGAGCGTGAAGGGCAGGGAGATACTCGTGAAGGGCCCCAACGGCAGCGCCGGCAAGGTCTTCGAGAGGATACCCGTGGACGTCGTCATCCAGGGCAACAAGGTCACGGTCACCCCGTTCACGGGGAAGAAGAAGGACGTGATCTCCGCGAACACGGTCTCCTCCATAGTCAGGGCGCTCGTCCACGGTGTGACAAAGGGCTACGAGTACAAGATGAAGGTGGTCTTCGCACACTTCCCCGTCACCGTGAAGATAAAGGACGACACGGTCTTCGTCGAGAACTTCATGGGCGAGAGGTCGCCCAGGCTCGCGAAGATCCTCCCGGGGTGCAAGGTCTCGACGGAGGGGGACGATATAATAATAAAGGGACCTTCGCTCGAGCAGATAGGCCAGACCGCAGCCAACGTGGAGCAGGCCACGAGGGTGAAGCGCAAGGACCAGCGCATCTTCCTGGACGGGGTCTACGTCTACGAGAAAAAGAGGAACTGATGAACAGCATGTCCGCGACCAAGCAGCAAAAGGCCGATTCGGCGAAGAAAGAGCTCCAGGAGCTCCTCGAGCTCCGGAAGAGCGTAGCGGACGCCAGGCCGAGGTTCGTCCGCCCGGAGAGCTGGAGGCTCGTCAGGCTCCACCCCGAGTGGAGGAAGCCAAAGGGCCTGGACAACAAGGTGCGCAAGTCGTTCAAGGGGTACCCGAAGCGCGTGAAGGTCGGCTACCGGGGCCCCGTAAAGGCCAGGGGCTACCACCCCAGCGGGCACGTGGACGTCCTAGTCCACAACCCCTCCCAGCTCCAGGACCTCGTCCCGGAGAAGGACGCGGTGCGGATAGGCAGGAGGGTGGGCGCCAGGAAGCGGGCCGAGATAATCAAGAGGGCGTCGGAGCTGGGGCTCCGCGTGCTGAACCCGACGAGGTTGAGGACCATTGAATCTGAGAAGTAAGAGGCGGCTGGCTGCGGACGTCCTGGGCGTCGGCAAGGACAGGATAGTCTTCGACCCGGAGGCGGAGGACTTCATCCAGGACGCGATCACCAGGTCGACCATAAGGGGCCTGGTGGGGCTGGGGGCGATCAAGGTCGCGCCCGAGAAGGGGGTCTCGAGGGGCCGGTTCAGGGCCAAGCGCGCCAAGGGCAAGATCAGGCACCAGGGCTCGCTGAAGGGTCCCAAGAGCTCCCGCAACCCCAAGAAGCAGGCGTGGGTCCACAAGGTGAGGGCGCTCAGGTGGAGGCTGACCGTCGCCAGGGAGAGGAACGAGATCTCGAAGGAGAGCTACTCGAAGCTATACCGCCAGGTGAAGGGAGGGCAGGTGCGGGACGTCAAGAGGCTGCTCGAGATGATAAAGGAGTCCAGGAAGTAGGGAGCATGGCAGGCACCAGCAAGCGCTACGTCCCGGTCTACCGGAGGAGGAGGATGGGGGTCACCGACTATAGGGTGCGCAAGAAGATAGTGACCTCCTCCGTGCCCCTGCTCGCGGTCAGGGTCTCTTCGAAGAACGTCTCGGCTCAGTTCATCAGGCCCAAGGCGCAGGGGGACGCCGTGCTCTCCTCGACCCACTCGAAGAGCCTGAAGAAGCTCGGGTGGAAGGGCTCGACAAAGTCGGTGCCCGCGTGCTACCTCCTCGGGCTGCTAGCCGGCAAGCGGGCCAAGGAGCAGGGGGTCGAGAGCGCCAACCTCTACACCGGCCTCGCCAAGTTCGTGAAGGGCTCGAGGGTCTCGGCTCTCGTGAAGGGGGTCAGGGACGCGGGGGTGGACGTCCCGATGTCAGACGAGGTGGTCCCCTCGCAGGAGAGGCTCAGCGGCAAGGCCACCGCGGAGTATGCCCAGTCGCTCCTCGCCGGGGACAAGGAGAAGTACTCCAGGGTCTTCTCCGGGCTGCTAAAGGCCGGCTTCAAGCCGGAGGAGTACGCGGAGCGGGCGACCGCGATGAAGGACACGATATTGAAAGGAGCAAAGTGACAAGATAGATGTCGCGAGACAGGGGTTACCGCCGGAGGGAGGAAGAGAAGCAGGTCCCGTGGATACCGCGCACCAAGCTCGGGAGCATGGTCGCCGAGGGGAAGATCACGTCGCTAGAGGAGATATTCCAGCAGGGCTGGAAGATACGCGAGCCCGAGATGGTGAAGAAGCTGGTCCCCGAGCTCTCGTCCGAGGTGGTCTACGTGGGCATCGTCCAGAAGCAGACCGACGCCGGCGAGCTCACGAGGTTCGGGGCGGTGGTGGCCGTGGGGAACGGGAACGGCTGGTTCGGGGTGGGCAAGGGCAAGGCCGCGCAGATGAAGTCCGCCATCGACAAGGCGACCAACGACGCGCTGCTCAACATCATACCGGTCAAGCTGGGCTGCGGGAGCTGGGAGTGCAAGTGCGGCACAGCCCACTCCGTGCCGTACAGGATCATGGGCAAGGCGGGGAGCGTCAAGGTGGAGCTGCTCCCGGGCCCCCGCTCCCTAGGGAGGGTCGCGGGCCCCGCGCTCACCAACCTGCTGGCACTGGCTGGGGTGAAGGACGTCTGGGTGAGGACGTTCGGCTCCACGAACACGCTCTCATCGCTCGCCAACGCGGTCTACGACGCCTTCAGCAAGTCGCACGGGTTGAACGTATAGGGGTTAGATGGAAATGGGAAAGATCCTCGTTGTGAACCTCCACGGGCTGATAAACGTCCCCCGTGCGACCAGGGAGACGCTCATCCAGCTCGGGATAGGCAGGAAGTTCGCCGCGGCCGTGGTCGGGGACGACCCCGTCTCGAAGGGCGAGGTGCACAGGTGCAAGGACTACGTCGCCTGGGCGCCGCTCGACTCCGAGCTCCTGACCGCCCTGCTACAGACGCGGGGGAGGGTGAGCAACCAAAGGTCGCTCGACGGTGAAGCATTGAAAGCCATGGGCTACAAGACCCACGCGGACTTGGCGCAGGCTATAATCGACGGAGAGACCACCGACACCCTGTCCTCGGTGAAGGGGCTGAAGCCGTTCTTCGGGCTCTCCCCTCCAAAGGGCGGGTTCAGGCGCTCGTCCCGCAGGCAGTTCAGGCAGGGCGGGATACTCGGCGACAACCCGCAGCTCCCTGAGATAGTGAGGAGGATGCTCTAGATGCCGACCAGGCTGAGGAAGGTCAGGAAGATGCGCGGCTCGAGGACCCACGGCTACGGGCAGATAGGCCAGCACAGGCACTCCGGGAAGCAGGGCGGCCACGGGAACGCGGGGCTTCACAAGCACAAGTGGTCCTGGCTGACCATCCACGACCCCGACCACTTCGGGCGCGACCCGTTCAGGCCCCCGAGCTGGAGGAGGGTCTCAAAGTGGGCCAACGTGGGCGACCTCGTCTCGCTGGCCGACGGGAGCGACCCCAAGGGGGCGGTCTCGATAGACCTCGAGGCAAAGGGCATAGAGAAGCTCCTCGGAGGGGGTGACGTGACCCGCGCGTTCAACGTGAGGGTCTCTTCATATACCGAGAGGGCGAAGAAGAAGCTCGAGGAAGCAGGTGGCAAGATACTCACCGAGTGAGAGCGGAGTTCGCGATTAGCCTTGGTCTCATTACGCAACTTTGTCAAGAGCGTTGCGACGATCCTCCCTGAGATACCAAAGCCGATCAGGAAGCCCACGCTCACTGAGAAGTTCATCTGGACCGGCGGGGCTCTCGTCATCTACATGATAATGGGGATCACCCCCCTCTTCCACTTCGGTAACGAGGCCGACCAGTTCGCCTACCTCAGGCTGATCTTCGCGTCCTCGCAGGGGACCCTCACCGAGCTAGGGATAGGCCCGATCGTCACGGCGGGGCTCATCCTCCAGCTCCTCCAGGGTAGCGACATACTCAGGCTGGACCTGGGCGACAGCGAGGACAGGGCGCTCTTCGGGACGGCGACCAAGCTGCTCACCTTCATCGTCATAGTGGTCGAGTGCGGGGCCTACATCCTCGGCGGCGCGCTCGGCACCCTCCAGAGCACCCAGGCCGTGGTGATCTTCTTCCAGCTCTTCGGGGCGAGCGTGATCATACTCCTGCTGGACGAGATGATACAAAAGGGATGGGGCCTCGGGAGCGGGATAAGCCTCTTCATCCTCGGAGGGGTCGCCCAGACCCTCTGGTGGGACACGCTCTCGCCCTTCCCGGTCACGGCCAGCCAGGGCTCGCCCGCGGTCATCTTCGGGTTCGTCCCGGCGTTCATCGCCGCCCTCTTCCCCGGGGGCGGCGGGGTGGCCTCGGTCTTCCTGAGGGCGAACCAGTTCCCCAGCCTCTTCACGTTCGTGATGACCGCGGCGGTCATCCTCTTCATCACCTACATCGAGGGGATCAGGGTCGAGGTCCCGATCACCTCGGTAAAGTACCGCGGGTTCCAGGGGGTCTACCCCATCAAGCTGATGTACGTCTCGAACATCCCCGTCATCCTCGTCTCGGCGCTCACCGCCAACGTCTCGTTCTTCACGAGGCTCCTCTCCAACTACATCGGCACGCACCCCCCAGGCTGGATGAAGTACCTGGTGGTCTACAACAGCCAGTTCACCCCCACGGCGGGGATCGTCTACTACCTCACCCCGCCCAACGGGATACAGCAGAGCGCTGCCGACCCGGTCCACGCCGTGATCTACGCCGTGTTCCTCATGGTCCTCGCCGTCCTCTTCGCGAGGATCTGGGTGGAGATAGGCGGGCTCTCTTCGCGCTCGGTGGCCAAGAACCTGATGAACGCCGACGTCCAGGTCCCCGGGTTCAGGAGGGCGGGCCTCTCCATAGAGCAGGTCCTCAACAGGTACATCCCTCCCATCACGATAATCGGAGGCCTCATAATCGGGGCGGTTGCCGCCGTGGGGGACATATTCGGGGTCTTCGACACGGGGATAGGCCTCCTGCTCGGGGTGGACATCGTACTCCAGTACTACCAGATGCTCGTCAAGGAGCAGCTAGAGGAGTTCTCGCCGAGGCTCGCAGGGGTCCTCGGCCAGATCTAGGAGTCGAGAGAAGATGGGTCTACGAATCGTCATAGTGGGCGTCCCCGGCGTGGGGAAGAGCACCGTCGTCGAGGGGGCGAGAAAGGCCGTGGAGAGCTCCTCCGTCCAGGTCTTCGGGACCGCCATGTTCGAGGAGGCCGTCAAGCGCAAGTGGGTGAAGCACCGCGACGAGATGAGGAAGCTCCCCGTCGAGAGGCAGACCAAGCTGCAGGAGGCGGCGGCCGCCAGCATCAGCAGGAGCAGAGGGAAGGTGCTCTTCATCGACACGCACCTCTTCATCAGGACCCCGGAGGGCTTCTGGCCTGGCCTCCCGCTCAGGGTCATCCAGCCGATGAAGCCCACCCACCTGATACTCGTGGAGGCCTCCCCCTCGGAGGTGCTCGCCCACAGGAAGAACGACACCACCAGGTACCGGGACGAGATAACCGAGGAGCAGGTCGCCGAGGAGCTCGCGCTGGCCAGGAGCTTCCTCACGTCCGCGTCGCTCGTGAGCGGCGCGCCGATGATGTTCGTCCGGAACTCCGAGGGGCAGCCAGAGAAGGCCGCAGGCCGGATCGCCGAGCTCGTGAGGGGTGCGAGAGCCTGAGCCTTGCGATCCCCGAGTCCACGCTGATCATCACGTGCACGGCGATCTTCCTGGGCTTCATGTCCAACGTCGCTACGAGGCTCCTCGTCGACCTCAAGCGGGAGAGGAGGATGAGGGCCGAGGTCGCGGCCTTCGACAAGGAGCTGCGGGCCGCGGTCGCCGGGAAGGACAAGGACAAGGAGGAGAAGCTCAAGAAGAAGAAGCCTCAGATGGACCAGATGAGGCTGAAGGCGTCCTCCGGGCGGTTCAAGGTGGTCCTCGTGACCTGGCTCCCGTTCATCATAGTCTACTACCTAATGGGGGACTTTGTGAGCGGGTGCCACTTCCCCTCGATATGCGTCTCCGGCGTGGTCGCGTACTCGCCCTTCCCCGCGGGGGTCCCGTTCATAGGCGGGAGCATGGTCCTGATCTGGTGGTACTTCCTCTCCTCGCTCTCGTTCTCCACGCTGATGACCAAGCTCCTGGGCACCTCCCAGACGATGTGACCCGGGTATCCAGAAAATGAAGGCGATAATCCTCTGCGGGATGCCGGCGGTCGGGAAGACGACCGTGGCGAAGATGATAGCCTCCAGGCTAGGCCTCAAGCTGGTGGGAGGGGGCGACATACTGAAGGAGATCGCCCTCGAGGAGGGATACAACGCCGTCGGCGACGACTGGTGGGACACCGGCGAGGGCATGAGGTTCATGCAGGAGCGCAAGGGGTCGCCCGAGTTCGACAAGGAGGTCGACAGGCGGCTGCTCGCAAAGGCGCGCACCGGCGACGTCGTGATGACGAGCTACACCCTCCCCTGGCTCTCGAAGCACGGGGTCAAGGTCTGGCTCTCGGGCTCCAAGGGGAGCAGGGCGCAGAGGATGGCCAAGCGCGACTCGTCCTCCCCGGAGGAGTGCGCGAAGGTGATAGACGCGAGGGACGGCGAGAACAACGCCCTCTACAGGAAGCTCTACGGGATCGACTTTGGGAACGACCTCTCCCCCTTCGACATAGTCGTGGGGACGGACGGGGTCCCGGCGGCCGAGGTGGCGGAGTCGGTGCTCAAGCAGCTGAAGGGCGTCGAGGGCCCCAAGCGCCCCCGCGGCCCTGCGAGGAAGGCTGCCAAGTCCAAGGCGCGCCGTCGCAAGAGCGGCAGAAGACCCTCGTCTTGACCCAGGCCAAGGCCCCGGCCGAAGAGATGGTCGCGATAAGCGAGGAGCCCACCGACCCTGCGCACGGGTGGCGCCCCGCGGAGCGCCCCGTCGCGGAGCTCCTGAAGTATGGGTTGATCCCTCTAGACAAGACCACAGGCCCGACCAGCCACGAGGAGGTCTCCTGGGTGAGGCGGCTCACGGGGGCGGACAAGGCCGGGCACAGCGGCACCCTCGACCCCGGCGTCTCGGGCATGCTGCCAATAGGGCTGGGGAGGGCGACCAAGGCCCTGGGGCTCCTCCTCCTCTTTCCGAAGGAGTACGTCGGGGTGATGCGGATCCACTCCTCCGTCCCGAGGGAACAGGTCGACAGGGTGATAGCCGAGTTCACGGACGAGATCTACCAGCGGCCTCCCCAGCGCTCCTCCGTGAAGCGGGAGACGCGCACCCGCCGGATATACGAGCTTGAGGTCCTCGAGCAGAAGGGGAACCTCTTCCTCCTCAGGTGCGTCTGCCAGGCCGGGACCTACATTCGGAAGCTCTTCTACGACATGGGCGAGGTCCTCGCTGTCGGGGCCACCATGGTCGAGCTCCGCAGGACCAAGGTCGGCCCGCTCGACGAGGCGAAGGGCATAGTGACCCTGCACGAGCTCGACATCGCGCTCCAAAAGTGGAAGGACTCCGGCGACGAGTCGGAGCTGCGCAGGGTGGTCTGGCCGATCGAGTCCTGCCTCGACGGGATCAAGAAGGTGGTGGTCAAGGACTCGGCGGTCGACGCCGTCTGCCACGGCGCCATGCTCGCGATCCCGGGCGTGATATCGCTCTCCAAGGGGATCGCGAAGGGCGAGACGGTCGTCCTCCTGACCGCGAAGGGGGAGCTCATCGGGATAGCGGAGGCCTCGATGACCACGGAGGAGGTCCAGGCGCAGCCCAAGGGGATCGCCTTCCCTGTCCGGCGCGTCATCATGGACCAGGGGTCCTACCCCAAGATGTGGAAGAAGCAGGACAGGGCAGAGGCAGAGCGGGCAGAGGGTGCAGCCTGAGTCAGGCCGGCGCGGCCGCCACGCGCCTCACCAGGAGCACCTCTCCCCTGACCACCATCATCTCACGGTACATGATGAAGGAGCGGAACCTGCCGTATCTGCCCGAGACCTCCGACTCGCCGACCCTCGCGAACCCCTTCGCCGAGAAGAGCGCGTTGGACCCCTCGTTCTCCTCGGGGACGCTCGCGTAGACCTCTTGAGCGCCCCTCCCCGCGAAGTAAGCGATCGCGTCGTCGAGTAGCCTCCCGCCGACCCCCTTCCTCCTGTGCCCTGGCGGGACCGCCACGTAGTAGACGTAGCCAGGGCCCTCCGAGAGCGTCTTGAGCATGGCGAGGCCTGCGTCCTCCCCCTCGGGGGTGACCGCGGCGCGGACCACGTCTATGCTCCTGAGCGTCCGCTTCGCGTGCCAGAGGTAGACCCCCTCGAAGCTCTCGCCCAGGATGGGCAGGAGCCTCTCCCTCTCGCCCTTGGGCACCTCCACCACCTGGATCTCCGGCGCGGTCATATCCCGAAGACCCTCGAGGCGTTCCGCCATAGTATCCTCTCCCTGTCGGCCTGGGCCACCTTGAGCATCGACGCCAGGGCGAGGCCGCTCTCGTGCGTCTCCACCGGGTAGTCTGTCCCGAAGAATATCTTGTCGGCTCCGCCCGCGTAGTAGACCGCCTCGCTGATCCTCCTGGCGATGGTGCGCGAGTACTCCCTGGCGTAGGCGCCGCCCCCGACCACGAGCCCAGACATGTCCGCGAAGACGTTGCGGTGCTTGTAGAGGAGCTCCGCTGTGTCAAGCACCCAGGGGTTGCCCATGTGGCATATCACCACCTTCAGCCCCGGTCTTCGGTTTGCCACCTCGTCCAGCGTCAGGGGGTGGGCGTGCGCCAGGCTTCCGTCGCTGGTGGCCGTGTCCCCCGTGTGGAAGAGGACGGGGAGGCCGTGCTCCTCTGCGTAGTCGTACAGGGGGGAGTAGACCGGGTCGCTGGCGTATACCCTCCTGTAGCCCAGCCAGACCTTGAAGCCCTTGACGACGCCCCTCTGCCCGTCTGCGAGCCTGAGCGCGTCCCTGAGCGCGGCCTTGTCCGGCTCGACCGTGAACACCGGGAAGAGCAGGCCGCGGCTCCTCTCGCAGAGGGCGAGCACCTCCTCGTTGGGGAGGGGGGCTCCCCCTGTCATCGGGGGGCTCAGGAGGAGCCCGCCGGCCACCCCGTGCTCGAGCATCTTCTCCAGCAGCTCCTCGAGGTCGTAGCGGAGGCCGTTGAGCCTCGCGTAGCCCCTCAGCCCGTCGTCCTTCCTCTTGTCGGAGCAATGGACGTGGGCGTCGATGACCTTTCCCAATGCGGGCGTGCGGCTCGGGCGGGCTTTATTGTCCTTATCCCGCCCCATGCGCAAAGTCGAAATACGCTAAATCCGGTGGGCGACCCGCGCGGGCCGGCGTATGGGTAACCTGGTAACCCAGCAGCCTGGAAAGCTGCCGCTCGAAAGGGCTTGCAAGTTCAAATCTTGCCGCCGGCGCCTCAAATCCTGTAATAACTCCCCTTCTCTCGTATGCAGCCGAGCCTACGCGACCGAGCTATGGAAACTGCATCGTTCGGGGTTCTCCATCGGGTTTCCAGTAAGATAGGTCGGTTATGCTTATAACTGCAATTAACCTACTGAACCCGTGAGAGAACGCTTCCCCTACTCGCTTTTACCCATCTAACAGCAAAATTTGACCTGGGACGCTTTGGCCGCAAGTATACTCTTATACACAGTCTGCCAAGAGCGAAGGTGAATTGAGTCTGGAAATAGTTAGCCTGAAGGGCGCACCACGGGAGTTCAAGGTAGCGCTACTCGAGAATCTTGGCTACGATGTCGATAAGCAAGGATATGTGGTTGATTCCAAGGGAGAGCGAATCAAGGACAAGTATGCGGGGAAAGAGGTCAATATCGACAACATGGCTGTTTTCCCGACTCGATCTCCCGTGGTCGTTATGGACGACAACCTACTGAGCATAACTTCATACATCGAGGAATACGAGGAAGCAAGCTAGGGTTGTCCGAACGCCCTTTGGAGGACATAGCCAAAGGGGCAACGAAGGGGTTCTTCGAGCACTGGGAAGAGAAGCTCCCTGATTGGCTGTCGCGCCTCAAGAACCATGAAATCAGGTTCATTCAGGACAAGCAGACTTACGAGATAGCTAAGAACGAGTCAGAGAACCCCGAATACAAACTGTTCAAGCAGTTCGCGGACAAAGGATGGCCAAGGCTCGTGTTCAAGCTCGGGCTCGCCCTTCGAGCAATCGAAAGTGACAAAGAGAAAATTGAACTACTAAAGACAGACATTGTCCGTAGGGATGGCGTGGATGGAGTTCGCGCCGCTCAGTTGGCACAAAGGGGGATTCTGACCCAGCTCCTAACTCAACTAACCAAGCTTCTCGGAAATGAGGCAGATGTAAAGAAGAAGCTAAACCTGTTCTTGGAAAATGTGAGCGAGATTGTCTTGTGGGTTGAGAGCAGGGACAGAGTACGGGTTAAGCGTCTGTGTGATTTGGTCAAGACCAAGGTCGATGGCTCAGCTTTGCAGATGACGATCGTGCTCGGGAGTGGCTCGGCGAAGTCCATTGTGAGGTCTATTTTGGAATGCGTCAAGAAAGACATGCGGAATTACTACATGCAGGTGCAAGAGGACGGTCAGCAGCTTGCAGGTTTCGTCTTTGACCCTTCGCTCGCTGGGAAGCTGACTTATTGGTCGGAGCCCTTCGCGCGAGCATAGGTGGATTGACCTACGAGCTGGAATTGTATCCTTCTTGTAGCCAATGAAGCGAGGGACCGGCTGGTCTCTGAGACTGGAACAGAGGTTGGCCAAGTCAAACGCACGCTGGAAAGCCGTCGCTCGAAAAGGAGAGCAAGCTCAACTCTTGCCGCCGGTGCCGATTCTCCTGAAGGCCTTTCGATGCCGAGCGGTATTCTGCTGTTAGACGGCACGAGCTGCCAGCAGTCGCTTGGAACTAGTGATCAAGAACCCTGGCCTTGTTCTTTCCACGTACTCAGCGAGTCCGTCATTGCTTGCGAGGACGTCATCCTCGGTGACTAGGATCTCGCAAGCAGACATAGCTGAAGCCAGGATGAGACAATCCACAAAGTCAGAGTGATGCCTACGGAGGTCGATCGCCAGCGACAACGGCCCCTCCTCGTAGACTCCGACCTTCTTCAGACTCGCATCCGAGAGTAGCGACAGAACCGCCTCTTCGAGGCGCCCTCTATCAACAAGACCGTCCTTCGCGAGCCTCGCTCCTTTGGCGGCAAGCTCGAAGAAAGAGATCTCGGAGACGAAGAGCTGGTGCCCGAGCAGTCTCGCCTGCTTCATCGTGTCGCTCTGGATGGCTTTGACCTTGATCCCGGCGACAGGAAGGAGGTATGCCGTGTCTAGCAAGACCCGTGACATTGTGCGCTCGGTTGGCTCTCTATGCCTTCCTGCTGCCTTCGAGTCTCGAAGAAAGCTCCCGTCTATCCTTGTGAAGGTCCTCGAGCGAGATGGTCACTGTCGGCTGCATCGCAAGCAGGTCATCGACGCTTGGAATGGGTTCGACGACTATCTTCCTCCCCTCCAAGGTATATCTCACTTTCATCCCCGGCTTCAAGCCGAGGGCTCGTCTGATCCTCTTTGGGGGGTAGAGCTCTTCCTTCGAGCCGACGACGCTGATCTCGGCTGTCATCGAGTTATCCGGCATCAAGAGCCACGCCGGATATTTAGCGATTACCGGATGGCTTCGCACGACCCTTTCCTATGCCGCCGGAGAGTACCGCGGGGCCCCTCAACCTGGGAAGCTGCGTCTCGATAGGGTTCTGCATGCTAGAGCCTTTACGTCGCACGGCGCAACTCGGAGACTCCTTCGCCTCGAGGCACGGCGGACTGCCGCGGCGCTCTCTCATCGCCACGCTTGCAGGATGGTCCCTGAAATGCCCCCTGGGCAGGAGATCCCATGCGACCCGATGAGATCGGCCGCCAAGGTCCGTCGCCCTCAGCTTCACCCCGGAACGGGCCTTCGAGTTCCGCGAAGGACGGCGCTGGCCGCCCCCTGCTCCCGGGCGTGCCAGAGCCCCGCCCCCCGCCCTAATGGTCCTTGCCGGTCTCGCCAGAGAATGGCAAGATATTTGTAGAGCTGAGTGACCCGCCGAAAGTCAAGGAGCGGTTGGCTTCCTGGTGAAGACTGTCTGGGGATGAGCGAGCTCTCGCAGCAAGCGGTGCTTTCGTGCGTGACCCGGGGGCTCTCGACGATAGGGGCCGAGGGCGCCGAGGCCACCTTCTACCACCTGGAGCGGCAGTTCGGCCTCGCGAGGGTCAGCATACCGCTCAAGCCAGCCTCGTTCACCCTCGCGCTCCGGGCGCTCTTTGGCGTGGGGAGCGGGGTGCTCATGAACGCCATCCTCCGGGAGATCCGCTCGACCGACATCGTCGAGAAGGACGAGCACGTGGCCCTCTTCGCACTCGAGCTGGAGGCGGCCGCCGGGGACGTCGAGAGCGGGATCATGTAGGGCGGCACCGCCATCGCTCCTTCGGCGCGCCTGCTTCCGGGGCGGACTCGGCGACTTTTCCCCGTATAGAGTTAAATGCCGCACGACGGAGATGGCGCGGTTTGCCGAACCTTTGCATCGTCGGCCTCCAGTGGGGGGACGAAGGCAAGGGGAAGATAGTAGACTACTACGCCGACCGGTTCCACTCAGTCGTGCGATACAACGGGGGGAGCAACGCGGGGCACACGATCGTGATCGGCAAGAGGACCTACGTCTTCCACCTGCTCCCCTCGGGCCTCCTGAAGAACAAGCGCCTCCTCATCGGACCCGGGGTCGCCGTCGACCCTCAGACCCTGACCGAGGAGGTCGAGATGATCAGGCGCGAGGGGCACAAGGCCAACCTCGCCGTCGACGGCAGGTGCACCATCGTCACCCCGCTCGAGAAGGCGATGGACTCTTTCATCGAGGAGCTCAAGGGGGACAAGGCCATCGGCACCACGAAGCGTGGGATAGGCCCCTCCTACGCGATGCGGGCACTGAGGCTCACCCCTCGGGCGGGCGACCTCGCGAGGGGGACCTTCGACCTCTCCTCCGCCTTGAAGTTCTACCGCTCCCTCATGAAGAAGCCCCCGTCCATGGAGGGCTGGACCGAGTCCGCCAGGACCTCCCTCAGCGGCCTCATCGGCGACGTGGGGGAGGAGATAATGGAGACCAACGAGGCGGGGCGCTCCGTCCTCTTCGAGGGCGCGCAGGGCGTCCTCCTCGACCTCGTCCACGGGACCTACCCGTACGTCACGGGGACCCACACCCTCGCCAGCTACGTCCCGGCCAGCCTCGGGATCCCGGCGACCTCCCTGGGGGACGTGATGGGCGTCGCCAAGGCGTACGCCACGAGGGTCGGGGAGGGGCCCTTCCCCACCGAGATCCACGGCAAGGTCGAGAGCCTGATCAGGGAGACGGGGAGGGAGTACGGCGCCACCACCGGCCGGCCCAGGCGGATCGGCTGGCTCGACCTCGTCGCCCTCAAGTACGCCGTGAAGATGAACGGGGTCTCCACCCTCGCCCTCACCAAGCTCGACATACTCACCAAGCTCAAGGAGTTCAAGGTCTGCACGCACTACGACGTCGACGGGACCGAGACCGCCGAGTTCTCGCGCGCCCTCCCCCAGCTCTCCTCGGTCAAGCCGGTCTACCTCGACCTTCCGCCTCTCTACGGGGCGGAGCTCACCACCGCGAGGCTCCACCGCCCGGTGGAGAAGTTCGTCGAGTACCTCGAGGACGAGATGAAGGTCAGCGTGAGCATCGTCTCCATGGGGGAGGAGAGGACCGCCACGCACCGGCGCGTGACCGACTAGCCGAGAAGGCTTTCATATCGGGGGCGCAGGCTGACCCTCCATGGCCAAGCGCGCCTCCTCAGCCCGTCTCGTCTCCAGGCCCGCCCCTATGGTGGGGCAGCCGCTCAAGAGGGTGGAGGACAGGAAGTTCATCACGGGGACCGCCAGCTACCTCGGCGACCTCAAGCTCGAGGGGATGCTCCACGCCGCCTTCGTGAGGAGCCCCCACGCGCACGCGAAGGTGCTCGGCGTCGAGACCGAGCGGGCGCTCGCCCAGCCCGGGGTCGTGGCGGTCCTCACAGCGGCTGACCTCGAGGGCAGGGTCGCCCCTCTCATGGAGCCGCCCGCACCGGGGGAGGCGGAGGGCTGGGGCGCCAACAGGTCGGGGGTGACCAGGATGGCCCTCGCGACAGGGGTGGTCAACTACCCCGGAGAGGCCGTGGCCGTGGTCCTTGCTGAGGACAAGTACTCCGCCGAGGACGGGGCGGAGCTCGTCGGCGTCGACTACGAGAGCCTCCCCGCCGTCACCGACCCTGAGAGGGCGCTCGAGCCAGGCGCCCCCGTTGTCCATGCCGACCTTGCGACCAACCTCGCCTCCCACGAGACCGTGGGCGCTGGCGACGTCTCGAGGGCCTTCAAGCGCGCCGACCGGGTGGTGAAGGTGAGGCTCCTCAACCAGCGCCTCGCCCCGTCGCCCATGGAGCCGAGGGGGGTGGTCGCGCACTACGACCGCGGAACCGGTCTCCTGACCGTCCACCTCTCCACCCAGGACCCGCACGGCGCGAGGGGCGAGATAGCCGACAAGCTCATGTTGAGGGAGGAGGACGTCCGGGTGATCGCCCCGGACGTCGGCGGCGCGTTCGGCGGCAAGGCCGGGGTCTACCCCGAGGACGTCGTGGTCGCCCACGCCGCGCGGCTCGTCAACCGCCCCGTGAAGTGGGTCGAGACGCGCAGGGAGAACCTGCTGACAATGACCCAGGGGCGCGGCCAGGTCCAGTACGCAGAGCTGGCGATGTCGCGCGAGGGCCGGATCCTCGGCTACAAGGTGAGGCTCGTCGTCGACGGGGGAGCCTACGGCGGGGAGCGCGAGCTGGCGAGGATAACGCTCGACATGGCCCCGGGGGTCTACGACATCCCTAGCTTCCAGGGCGAGGCCGACGTCGCGATCACGAACAAGGTCCCGATGGGGGCGTACCGGGGGGCGGGGCGGCCCGAGGCCGCCTACCTCATCGAGAGGGCGATCAACGTCGCCTCCGCGAGGATGAAGCTAGACCCCGTGAAGGTCAGGAGGCTCAACTACATCAAGAAGGACAAGTTCCCGTTCAAGACCTCCGGAGGGATGACCTACGACAGCGGGGACTACCACGCGAACCTGCAAAAGGCGCTCAAGGTCTCCGGCTACGAGGGGCTCCTCGCCGAGAGGGCGCGCGCCAGGCAGGAGGGGAGGCTGGTGGGCATCGGGCTCGCCACCTGGGTCGAGGTCTGCTCGTTCGGGCCGTCCTGGCCGCAGTCTGCGTCGATGACCGTTACCGAGGAGGGGCGGGTCCTCCTCAACCTGGGTGGCCACTCCCACGGCCAGGGGCACGCCACGACCTTCACCCAGGTCGTGGCGGACGAGCTCGGGGTGGCGGTGGGCGACGTCACAGTCCAGGACGGGGACACCGCGATGCTCCCCTGGAGCAGCCTCACCGCCGGGAGCAGGTCGGCCGCGCTCTCCGGAGGGGCGGCCGTCCTCTGCGCCAGGAAGATACGCGAGAAGATGGCGGCCATCGCCGCGCGCAAGCTGGGGGCGCGCTCCCCCGCGAAGATGGTCTTCAGCAAGGGGCATGTCTTCCGGGAGGACCTCCCGTCGAAGAGGCTCCGGTTCGCCGACGTCGCCCGCATGGCGTACGCGATGTGGAGCCTCCCGCCGGGGATGGAGATGACCCTCTTCGCGTACGGGGTCTACGCCCCTAAGAGCAACGCCTACCCATTCGGGACGCACGTCGCCCTGGTAGAGGTCGACCGCGAGTCCGGGCTGGCGAAGGTCCTGAAGTACTTCGCGGTAGACGACGGAGGAAAGATGATCAACCCCATGATAGTCGAGGGGCAGGTCCAGGGCGGGGTCGCCCAGGGGATCGGGCAGGCGATCACCGAGGAGCTCGCCTACGACCAGGAGGGGCAGCCGCTCTCGACCACCTTCGCGGACTATCTCATACCGTCCGCCGACGTGATGCCGCACGTCGTCTGGGACACCACGAACACCCCGACCGACGCCAACCTCCTCGGGGTGAAGGGCATGGGTGAGGCCGGGACGATAGCGGCCACCCCGACCGTGGTGAACGCGATCGAGGACGCGCTCTCGGAGTTCGGGGCGCTCGTCGAGAGGATGCCCGCCTCGCCGGCGTACCTGAGGTCGCTGATGAAGCGCTAGGCCGACGACAGCTTTTCCTTCAGCGAGCCGATTATCTCCGCGACGTACTTTTGCGCGGCCGCGTCTATCAGGCGCGAGCCGACGCTCGCCATGAGCCCGGAGATCTTCGCGTCGGCCGCCCACTTCACGAGGGTGCCCTTCCCGCCTGCCGCGTCCTCCATCGCGAACGTGTTCTCGAGCTCGACCGAGCTGCTCAGGCCGTTCCCCTTCGCCTTCATCCTCGCGAACGTCGGCGGGGTCCTCTCGGCGATGGTCATCTTGACGTCCATGTTGCCTCTGACGAACGATATCCCCACCTTCGCCTTCAGGGTGAAGTTGCTGTCGTCGACGACCTTTACGTCCTGGACGTCCGGGAAGATCGAGGTTATCTTCGCGGGGTCGAGGACGAACGCGTAGACCTTCTCCTTCGGGACGGGGACCTCGAACGAGCCGTCGTAGTGCATCTCTTTGCTACCTTCCCGAGGCCGGGGCGGACGGGGATAAATCCTTTGGCGGCGTGGCCGTCTAAATACCCGGGCGGACTGAATACCCGTGAGGTCGCGAAGGCCAAGGCGGGGCCTCAGCTCGGTCTACGGATTCATCATGGTCTACCTGCTCGCCATCGCGTCGCTCCAGGCGATCTCCGTCTCGATGTCGTCTGCGCAGGGGGCGGACGCCGCGGCCCAGCAGGCGGGGCAGGTCGCCCAGATGAGGTCGCTCGAGCGGTTCGACGTCGCGCTCTCTCCCGGGGGGAACGTCACGGTCACCAACGTCGGGCTCATCCCCTCGCGGGTCTCCCTCCTCCTCGTCCAGGGGCGCAACTCCTCTCAGGTCGTCCAGGTGCAGCAGCCGATCCCCGTGGGCGGCTCCGCGGTCATCGAGACGGGAGCGGCCTCCCCCTCAGCGGTGGCCGTCGTCACGAGCCTGGGGGACGTCTTCGAGTCGTCGGGCGGCCGCGCCGCCCCCGGCCTTCTCGGGGTGCAGACCCTGGAGGTGGGCGTGGGCGGGCCAGGGGTGGACGCCCAGGTCTACCAGAACCCGAGCGACCCATCTAGGTTCTTCCTCGCGGAGGGCTCGGACGTCCAGGAGTTCTCGTCGTCCACCGGGGCGGCAGGGTGGGCGTTCGACGCGGGGGTCGGCGAGGTCACCGACGTCCTTCCGCTCACCGGGGGCGGCGTATACGCCTCCGACGGGTACTACGGCGACCAGTTCACCTCGGCTCTCTTCTACCTCTCCCCTGCCGGCGCGCCGACGGCCGACTACACAATGCGGCTCCTCAGGCTCTTCACCACCGTCGAGGTGCAGTACCCCAACAACGGCCAGGCGCCCTACCCCGTGGGCTCGCAGCCCGTCCAGAAGGGCGGGGACTCGCTCTACGCGTACTACGACGGGTGGTTCCTCTCGTCCGCAGGCCTCTCGCCCACGACCGTCCCCTCCGACTCCTACAACCTCGAGGCCTCAGACGCCGGCCAGTTCTACCTCTACGAGACCTCGAACAACCCCGGGGGCTTCGGTTGCACCTACCCGCGGGGGAACCTGGTCACCGTCTTCGCGTACTCGGCCGGTTCCCAGGGCGTCCAGGAGCGGTGGTCCGCCCCGCTCTACCTTGACGCGTGCGACGAGTACCCGAACCAGGTGGTCGCCGCATCTGCGGGCTCGGGAGTCCTCGTCTCGCTCTTCTCCCAGACCTACTGGAGCCAGCCCACCTACTACGGCGGCCCCTACCCTGGCTCGAACCCCTTCCTGGCGGTCCTCTCCTCCTCCTCGGGGGCCGTCCTCAGGAGCGGGACGCTCGACTCCAACGGGTACACGAGCGCCGCCACCGACGGCGCGGAGGTGTACCTCGCTATCCCGTCCTCCGACGAGGTCGAGGTGCTCGGCGCGACGGGGGCTGGCGGGGGGACCTTCTACGACGTGGGGATCCCCGCCTCGTACCTGCTATGGGAGGACGGCTACCTCTTCGCGGTCTCCTCCGACCAGGTCAACGTCTACACCCAGTCCATGTCCCTGGTGAGGTCGCTGGACTTCGCGCCCTACTCCTTCTACTCGCTTTCCAACTCCAAGCCGCTCGAGCCGCAGATGGCCCAGCCGTCCTTCCTCGTGCTCAACTCGACGAGCTACCTCGCCCTCCTGCGAAACTCGACAGGGTTCGGGACCCTCGTGGAGGGCTCCTACTAGGCGGGGCTCACCCGTTCTTGAAGACCCACGAGAGGTCGGGCGGGTCCTTCCTGCCCTTCGCCGTCTCGAGCATCGCGTGGGCTATGAGCGGGAGCGCGAGCGTCGCGTCGCAGTAGACCACGCTCCTCTTGGAGTCGGCGGCGATCTTCCCCCAGCTTATCGCCTCCTCGAGGGTGCACCCCGAGAGCCCTCCCCACTGCGGCGAGTCCGTTGTGATCTGGATGGCGTAGTCGTGGGGGGTCTCGTCCTCGCCTCCCTCGGCGAGCGACTTGATTATCGTGGCCAGCTGGATCGTGTCCTTGGGGACGCCGCCACCGATGTAGACCACGCCCGTCCTCTTGGTCCTCTCCGCGACCTGCCCGAGCTCCTCCATGTCCTGGGTCTGGTCGAGCCTGATGAGCTTGCCCTCCCTCTTGAGAAGGCTCAGGGCGACCCCGTAGCCGCTGTCTATCAGCCCCGGCGAGTAGATCGGGACGCCGTGCTTCCACGCCGTCGCGGTGATGCTCTTGATCCCCTTCTTCCACTGGAACTCGCCGAACCTGTTCAGGAACTCCCTCGTCGAGTACGGTCTGCCAGGGTCCAGCGTGGCGGCGAACTCCTTGATGAGCGACTCCAGCTCGCGGTAGTCGTACTCGTCGGCGTATACGTCGTAGAACCTGTCTATCTTCGCCTCGAGGAGCGCCTCGTCGTTGGCCATCCACGTCCCCTGGTAGTAGGTGTGGCCCATCGCCTCGAAGATGTCCTCTGAGACGTTGGCGCCGGTGCTGACCAGGACGTCGATGTACCTGTTCTCTATCAGCCACCTCACGATCTTCCACTGTCCCGTCGTGCTCATCGACCCCGCGTACCCCATGAATATCGTGAGCCCCTTCTGCTGGACCATCTCCGACCAGATCCTCGCCGCCTCCCCCAGGCGCTTGCCCTGGAAGCCGGTCTGGCTCATGGCGTCCAGGAGCCCCGACACGCTCTTGGGCGTGACCTCTATCGTCTTCTCAGGCTGCCTCAGGTACGGCCTTGCCTTCCTCTCGCGCGCGGCTCTCCCGGACTCCTTGTCTCCCACGGCCCGGCCACCGCGTCGTGGTGCTTTAAGGTCATTTCACCGTGACCGACTTCGCGAGGTTCCTGGGGTGGTCGGGGTCGTTCCTCCTCTCCGTCGCCATGAAGTAGGCGAGGAGTTGGAGGGGCACGACCTCGAGCACCGGCGCCACCGTCCCGTTCGACGCCGGGATGGCGACGGTGTGCTTGAATACTGGGTGCGGCTTCTGGGCGATCCCTATTATCTCGGCCCCCCTCGCCGCCAGCTCCTGGGCGTTCGAGATGGTGTCGTCGTAGCCCGGGCCGTTGGGCGCGACCACGACCACCGGCGTCCCCTCCTCTATCAGCGCCAGCGTCCCGTGCTTGAGCTCGCTCGCGGGCATCCCCTCGGCGTGGATGTACGACAGCTCCTTGAGCTTGAGCGCCCCCTCCTGCGCGACCGGGTAGTGCCCTCCCCTCGCTATGAAGTAAAAGTCCGGCCTGCCGCTGTACCTCCTGGCGAGCTCCCTCATGAGCGGCTCCGACTCGAGCGCCCTCTCCACCAGCTGCCCCAGCCTCCGCGGGTCTCCCACCGACTCCCTCCCCGTGACCCTGTCGATCATCAGGTTCCCGACCATCACCTGCGCCGTGAAGCTCTTGGTGGCAGCGACCCCCACCTCGGGCCCGCAGTTCAGGAGCAGGCTCTGGTCGCTCTGGCGGACGAGCGACGAGCCGGCCGCGTTCACCATCGAGAGGACCCCGCCCACCTTCTTCCTGCGCGCCATCTTGACCGCCTCCAGGACGTCAGCGGTCTCTCCGCTCTGGCTCATCGCCACGAGCAGGGTCCCCTCGTCGATGAACGGGAGCTCCCTCTCGAACTCCCCCGAGAGGACCACTTCGCACCTCATCTTCGCCTCGAGGGCGAGCCTGAGCTTCATGAGCAGTGCGGCGTGGTACGAAGACCCGGCTGCAGTGAGGACCACCGACCTCGCCCTCGTGATCCTCTCGGCCGCCTCCCCGACCTTCTCGGGGTCCTGGGCCAGGGCGGCCTGGACGGTGGCCGGCTGCTCGTGTATCTCCTTGAGCGTGTAGTGCGCGTAGTTCGCCTTCGAGAGGCTCCCCAGCTCCCAGGCCACGTGGGTCTCCTTCCTCGTCTTGGGAGACATCTCCCTCCCCTTCAGGTTGAAGACCCTGAGGCTCTCAGGGGTGAGCTCGACCACCTCCTTGTTGTCCAGGAAGACCGCCTTGTCGGTCTCCGCGAGGAACGCGAGGACGTCGCTCGCCAGGAACCTCGTCCTCTCCCCGAGCCCCACCACGAGGGGGGCGTCGTACCTGGCCCCGACGAGGAGCCGCGGCCTGTCACTGAACAGGGCGACGAACGCGTACTGCCCGCGCATGAGGTTCGCGGCCGCGAGCGCGGCTGCGACCGGGTCGCCCTCCTTCTCGTACCCCTCCTCGACCAGGTGGGCGATGACCTCGCTGTCCGTCTCGCTGACGAAGACGTGCCCCTTCGCCTCCAGCGCCTTCTTCAGCGCCACGTAGTTCTCGACTATGCCGTTGTGGACTATGGCGACCTCGCCATCGCACGAGACCTGGGGGTGGGCGTTCTCCCTGGAGACCCCTCCGTGGGTCGCCCACCTCGTGTGGGCGATCCCCGCCTGGCCCTTGAGCTTGGAGACGCCGTGGCGCGCCTCCAGCTCCCTGACCATCCCCACGTCCTTCTTCACCGCGATACTGCCCCTGCCGTCGAGGAGGGCCACTCCCGCCGAGTCGTACCCCCTGTACTCCTCGCGCTTGAGCCCCTCGAGGAGGAGCGGCGCCACCTCCTCCTCGGAGGAGACTGCCGCGATTATCCCGCACATAGTCGGGCCCGTCCTCCGCCCGTCGAGTAATAAGGAGCCCTGATGGGCTGCGCCTGGTATGCAAAACCGGCGTTGCATGGGGCGGGCGCGTCGGCCCGCCCTCCCGGGGTACCATGCATATTTCTTTAATAGTGGTCTGCCCCCGCGACGCACGTGCGCAAGGAGAAGCTCCTCGTCGACCCGCGCAGGCGCGATGGCGCCGCGAAGAGGGTCATCGTGGACTCCGACCCCTCGGGCTTCTACCCCGCCGCCGGGGGGCTCGGGCACAAGATCCTGCGACTCCTCGCCGACGGCCCCGACTACTCCTCGAGGATCGCCCGCGAGCTCAAGCTCTACCACCAGACGGTCTACTACCACATGAAGAGGCTCGAGGGCGCCGGCCTCGTGCGGCGCGTCTCCCAGAAGACGGTGAGGGGAGGGAGGGCCCAGCTCTTCGCCCTCGCCGCCGACGGGTACGCGGTGGAGTTCGACGTCAAGGGCGTGGAATACGGCCCTCCCACGTCTCTCTCCCGCTCGGAGAGGTTCGGGCGATTCCTCGCCGAGTTCGTCGCGGGCGGGCAGCTCGACGGGTGGATCGTCGTGGGCTCCCCCGAGGCGCACGGGCCCAACCGGACCCAGGGCAGGGACGGCCACTACGCCATCCAGCTCGGGTTCGCCATGGGCCAGTTCGTCCGCGTCCCCAAGCCCTTCCCGGTCAAGCTCGACGTCGACCTCAAGGCCGAGAAGCTCCAGTCCTCCAACCTGCTCGTCGTGGGCGGCCCGCGGACCAACGTGGTCTCCGCCGAGCTCAACCCGCACATGCCCGTCCGCTTCTCCGAGGAGGCCTTCTTCGGGGCGATCGTCGACCCCTCGGGCCGCAAGTACCTCTCCGAGTTCGACTCGGTGGTCACCAAGATAAGGAACCCCTGGGACCCCTCCAAGGTCTGCGTGGTCGTCGCCGGGCTCTCGGGGGCGGCGACCAAGGCCGCCGTGATTGGGCTCACGAACATGCCCGACGATGTACTCTCGGGGTATTCAGAGGGCAGCGACTTCGCGGTCGTCCTCCACGGGGTGGACCTGGACGGCGACGGCAAGGTCGACAGCGTGGACATCCTCTGACGGCCGTCCCGCCTCCCCGCCGGGCGAGGGCGCGGCGCAAGGCAATCCTTAAAATGTCACGGCTTGGGGCTGGGAAGCTACCATTTGTCATCACCGCAGGCGGCCGAGTTCAGGTACCTTGTCAGGCTCAAGGGGAAGGACCTGGACGGGCGGAAAAAGGCCGTCGCTGCGCTCTCTGATCTAAAGGGGGTGGGCTACAACCTCGCCCAGGCGCTGGTCGCCGGGGTGGGGATCGACCCCAAGCTGAGGTTCGGGCAGCTCACGGACGCCCAGGTCAAGGACATCGAAAGGGCGCTCACCGACACCTCCTCGCTCAACGTCCCCGAGTGGGCTTACAACAGGAAGAGGGACCCCGAGACCGGCGAGACGAGGCAGCTCATAGGGTCCGACCTCGACCTCGCGATGAAGGCCGACATCGACAGGGAGAGGAACATCCAGAGCTGGAGGGGGGTCCGCCACGGCCTCGGGCTCAAGGTCAGGGGCCAGCGGACGAGGACGACGGGCAGGAAGGGCAGCACGGTGGGCGTGAGAAAGGCCACCCTCCAGGCAGCAGCGGCAGCGGCCAAGCCCGCCGAAGAGAAGAAGTAGGCGAGCTGATAGATGGGCGACCCAAAGAAACCCCGCAAGTCATACTCCCGGCCCAAGAACCCCTGGCGCAGCGAGCAGCTCGCGCAGGAGCTCTACCTCCTGGGCACCTACGGCCTCAGGAACAAGAGGGAGCTGTGGAAGACCCAGACCGAGCTCAGCGACGTGAGGAAGCAGGCGAGGCACCTGCTGGCGGCCTCGGCGGAAGTGCGGGCGCGCGAAGGGAAGAAGCTCCTCGACAGCCTCACCAGGCGGGGCCTCGTGGCCGAGGGGGTCGTCCTGGACGACGTGCTCAACCTCAGCGTCGAGGACTTTTTGGCGAGGAGGCTACAGACTCTGATCTACAGGAGGGGGGCAGCCGTCTCGCCGCTCCAGGCGAGGCAGCTCATCGTCCACGGCCACGTCAAGATCGCGGGGAGGGTGGTCGACATCCCTGGCTACCGGGTCACGGCCGACGAGGAGAAGAGGCTCCAGGTCACGGGAGGCATAGGCACGCCAAAGGCCCCGGAGGCGCCCCCCGCCCCGCCCGCGCAGGAGCAGGCGGTCGCGGCGCCCGCCCCGGCATAGACTGGTGATCAAGATGGGAGTCCCCGAAGAGGAGCTAAAGGCGGCCGAGCAGGAGGAGACGGAGCTCGAGGGCGCGGGAGAGCCCGAGGGAGAGGAGGAGGCGGGAGAGCCGGTGGAGACCACGGGGCAGATCACCCCTTCCATGGGTGAGGACGAGGCGCTCAAGGAAAAGTGGGGCGTTGTCCACATCTACAGCAGCTACAACAACACGATAGTGCACATAACCGACCTGACCGGCGCCGAGACGATCTCCTTCTCGTCCGGAGGCAGGCACGTAAAGGCCGACAGGTTCGAGGCCTCCCCCTACGCGGCCATGCGCTCCGCCTCGGCAGCCTCCGAAGTCGCCAAGGTCAAGGGCATCACCGCAGTCCACATCAAGGTCCGCGCGGTCGGCGGGACCGGCCCGCGCACGCCCGGGCCCGGCGCACAGGCGGCGATCAGGGCCATAGCGAGGTCCGGCTTTAGGATCGGGCGCATAGAGGACGCCACCCCGATCCCCCACGACACCACCAGGAAGAAGGGCGGAAGACGGGGCCGCAGAGCGTAGCCTCTCCCATCGGCGACCAGTTCCCAGCCAGCCGCGTCTCGCCTCGATCCACTCCCAACCTGGGCCGGGCGGGCACAGCCCCCGGCGCTCGCGCAGCCCGGCCAACGCAGAGCCCCCGAGGGCGGGGGTTGCTGCGGCCGCTCCTTCGCACGCAGCCCGGACGCTGACAGGGCCGAGAGCCCTGCGGCCGCGGCCGCCGCCCCGATCGCCTCGAAGGCGAGGTTGGGGGCCGAGACGCATCCACCGGCTGGGTCGGGAACCGGTAGGCCTGGGGCGCACGTCACTGTGGCGAAGCGCGCGCTGAGATAGAGGGCACCGGCGAGCACGAGGAGCGACCCTCCCGCGACCAGGCCCCGCGCCGGGCAGTCCGTGCGGCTCCGCACCAACCCATGGCCCTCGGTGTCGACGAAGACTGAGCAGGGCCATATAAGGCCCCACCGGAGGAGTCGCGGGGGTCGACGAGAATGCGAGCGCCACGGGTTCCTTCCCAGAGCAGCACCGCACGACCGCGCCGAATGCTTTTAAACCCCACAAAATTCTCGGCTCTTCTCGCATCAAACAGAGTGTTGATTAGGAATTGACAGCCCCAAAGGTGAAGGTCCTCCAAGAGAGCGACGACGAGATCTCCCTCCAGCTCGAGGGGGTAGACCGCAGCTACGCCAACGCGGTCAGGCGCTTCTGCATCTCCGAGGTCCCCTCCATGGCCATCGACGACATCGTGATACTGGAGAACTCGAGCGTCCTCTACGACGAGATCCTCGCCCACAGGCTGGGCATGGTCCCCCTGAGGACCGACCTGGAGAGGTACGTCCTCCCCGAACGGTGCGACTGCGGCAACCCCCTGGGCTGCCAAAAGTGCAGGGTCCTCCTTGTGCTCGACGCCACCGCAAAGGAGAGGCCGCGCACCGTGGTCTCCGGGGACCTCGTCTCGGAGGACAGGGAGGTCTGCCCGGTCAACCCCAACATCCCTATCGTCAAGCTCGCCGTGGGCCAGTCCGTGAAGCTCGAAGCCTACGCGAGGCTCGGGCGCGGCAAGGAGCACGCAAAGTGGCAGCCTGCCACCGCCTCCATACTCACGGAGGGCAAGGGCGAGGGCGTATTCGTCCTCAAGGTCGAGACCAGCGGGACGATGCCCGCCAAGGAGATAGTCGCCCGCTCCATCGAGAAGCTCGAGGAGAAGCTAAAGGAGCTCCAGAAGGAAGTGGAGGAGAAGGCCGCACAATGACCGCTCTCAAGATTGCAAAGGCGAACAAGCTGCTGAGGAGCAGCATAGTCCTCCTCGAGAGGAAGGCCAGGACCGGAAAGGCGGCCATCTGGAAGGACGCCGCGAGGTACCTCGCCTCGGGGACGGCGACCTGGCCCGAGGTCAACGTCGGGCGCCTCGCCAACGTGGGCGACGCGGCCGCGGTCTTCGTCCCCGGCAAGGTCCTGGGGTCGGGCACCCTCGAGAAGAAGCTCAACGTCGGCGCCTTCTCGTTCTCGGACTCCGCCAGGGAGAAGATCGAGCGCGCGGGGGGCAGGGCCCTCACGGTGGAGGAGTTCGTTGAAAAGTATCCCGAAGGGAGCGGGGTCGCCCTTGTCAGGTAGCAAGCCCGCGCCTGCGGAGGCCAAGCCCGCGCCCAAGCAGGAAAAGCCGGCCGCCGACCCTGTGCTCTACATCGACGCCACGGGGCACGTCGCAGGCAGGCTCTCCTCGAGGGTCGCCTCGGAGATACTCCGCGGACGACGGGTGGTGGTCCTCAACGCCGAAAAGGCGGTGGTCTCGGGGAACAGGGGCTCCGTCCTGGCGGCGTGGAAGGACAGGCTCGAGCTGGGGAGCAAGGTAAACCCGATGTACGGGCCGCTCCACCCCCGGAGGCCTGACAACATCCTCTGGAGGATGGTCAGGGGGATGGTCCCCAAGACCAAGGCCAAGGGCACGATGGGGCTCAAGAGGCTCAGGATATACATGGGCGTCCCCGCGAGGTACACGGGCGTGACGCTGACCAGGGTGGAGGGCGCGGCGGCCACCAGGCCGCTCCCGACCTACACCACCATCGGCGAGATAGCCCACGAGATAGGATGGAGCGGTTGAGACAGTTGGTCACACAGACAAAGCCGGCGGCGAAGCCCAAGCTCTACCCTGGAGCCAGGAAGACCTCGAGGGCGACTGCCGCCCTCACGGCGGGCAAGGGCAGGATCAGGGTCAACGGGGTCCCGCTCGAGGTCTGGGAGCCAGAGGTGGCGCGCCTCCACATGACCGCCCCCGTCGCCATAGTGGGCGAGCTGAGGGAGAAGTTCGACGTCGACGTCCGGGTCGCCGGAGGGGGATTCATGAGCCAGGCGGACGCGGCGGCGATGGCCATCGCGCGGGCCTTCCTCGACCAGGGGAGGGGGGCGAGCCTGAAGGAGAAGATGGCCGCCTACAATAAATACCTCCTCGCCGGCGATCCAAGACAGACCGAGCCCAAGAAGTTCGGCGGACCAGGAGCGAGAAGACGACGCCAGAAATCATACAGGTGACCGCATAGCCATGATGATCCCTATCCGGTGCTTCACCTGCGGCAAGCCGATCGGCGACAAGTTCACCGACTTCGAGGCCAAGGTGAAGGCGGGCGAGGACCCGGGCAAGGTGCTCGACGACCTGAAGATCAAGCGCTACTGCTGCAGGAGGATGCTGATCTCCTCCGTCGACCTGATCGACCAGGTCCTTCCCTACTACGCCCAGAAGAGCCCTCCTTCCTAGAGGCGGGGGCGAGTAGAGGGACGCCAGCCGCCTCGACGCACCGCTCTGCCTGGAGGGCATCCCCTCGATGAAGATCGAAGAGATCAGGGCGAGGGTCTGCTTCAACGGCAGGGGCGACCCCGGGATCGAGGCGGACGTCTTCGTCGAGGGCGCGATGGGGCGGGCGATGTCCCCCTCGGGGGCGAGCAGGGGCACCAACGAGGCGGTCCCCTTCTTCCAGGACGACCCCGACAAGACCGTCTCGCAGTTCAACAGGCGCCTCGCCTCCAAGTTCAAGGGCCTCGACGCCGCCGACCCCGAGGGGGTGACGAGGCTCCTCAGGGAGCTCGACGGGACGAGCAACTACTCGAAGGTCGGGGGGTCGCTCGCCTACGCGGTCAGCGTAGCTGCCACCGAGGCCGAGGCCAGGGCCAGGGGCGTCCCGATGTGCAGGGTGATCGACCCGGGCTGCGGCACCCTCCCCTTCCCCCTGGGCAACACCATCGGCGGGGGGAAGCACGCGAGCGACCTCTCCCCCGCGTTCCAGGAGATCCTCGTCGTCCCGCTGGGGGCCAGGAGCGTCCGCGAGGCGATCGAGCTCAACCTCAAGGTCCACGCCGGCGTGGGGAGAAGGCTCTCGAAGAGCCTCGGCTACCCGCTGGGGCGGGGCGACGAGGGGGGCTGGTCCCCGGGGCTCACCGACATCGAGGCGATGGGCGTGGTCTCAGAGGTGGCCGCCTCCGTCGCCGACGAGACCGGGAGGGCGGTCCGGGTGGGGGTCGACGTGGCCGCCGACAGCCTCTACGACAAGAAGAAGCGCGGCTACTACTACAGGACCACCAAGAGGACACTCTCCAGGGACGAGCAGATGGTCTTCATCGAGGAGCTCTGCGACAGGTACTCGCTCCTCTACGTCGAGGACCCGCTCTACGAGGACGACTTCGAGGGCTACGCGAAGCTCCACGCCTCCCTCAAGGGGACTCTCGTCACCGGGGACGACCTGTACACCACCGACGTGGAGCGCCTCAAGGTCGGCGTCTCAAAGAAGAGCACAAACGGGGTGATAATGAAGGTCAACCAGATAGGCACCCTCTGGGAGGCGAAGCAGTTCTCCGACCTCGCCAGGCGGACCGGGCACACGGTGGCCGCCTCCCACCGGTCCGGGGACAACGAGGGCGGGCACCTCGCCCACTTCGCGGTCGGGTTCGGGGACCAGATGATGAAGTCCGGCGTCGTCGGCGGGGAGCGGACCTCCAAGCTCAACGAGCTCATCAGGATCGGCGAGGCCCTGGGGACGAGCGCGAAGATGGCGTCCGTCCGTCCCTGACCGCTGCCTGGCCGCTCACTGCCTTCCGCCGGGTATGTCCTTCAGGTCGAGGCTGAGGGTGACCGTGTTGTTCGCCCCGCCGGGGTTCATCACCGTGACCGAGTAGCCGCTCTGAGGCATGAGGATTATCCCCGAGGCGTTCGCCGAGGTCGTCCCGTTCGAGGTGTACTGGACCTCGCCGCCCGAGGAGAGCCCACCCACCGGCGCTCCCGCGACCGTCACGTCGACCGGGTACGCCGCGCTCACGGTCATGCCCAGGGTCATCCCGTTGGGGTCGTTGACCGCGATCTCGAAGCTCCCCGACGCCCCCGCGACGAGGCATCCGGTGTAGCTCTCGTCGATGGTGGTCGTGGGCTCGACCTGCTGGGTCGTGAACTGGCACCCGGCGGGCGCGGAGGGCGCGGCTCCCGATGCCGTGCCGGTGGGGTTCGAGCTGATGGGCTGGTCGCTCAGGAGGGTGCCGAGGCCCACCACGATGAGCACCATCACGGCGACCGTCAACGCGGCCGCAAGCCTTCCAATCGCGCGCCTCCTCAAGGACCGTCGCCTCCAGGCCCGGCCGCCGGGATGTCTTATGTGCCTTGCGGGGCGCCCCCCTTTAGGGCGGCAGGACGGTCATCGTCCCCATCGCGCCTGGCTGTGGGCTGGAGAGGTAGCCGAAGGGGGACGGCTCCCCGAAGCCGAAGGTCCCCGCCCTGTCCGCGACGAAGGCCGCCCGGCCGCTCGACCCCGCCTGCACGAACCCCGTGCTCGCCTCGAACTCCGGGACGACCAGCTCGTGCGAAGCGCTGTCGTCGTTCACCAGCACTATCGTCACGCGCTGCCCCTCCCTCACCGAGAACTCGGCAGGCGTGAAGCTACCGTGCGCCGCCACGATGGTCACCGTCACCGCGCCCGAGGGGGCGGGAGAGCGCGCGACGTCCAGGTAGTAGAACGAGGCCGCCGCCCCCGAGAGCGCCACGCCGACCACCACGGCCGTGAGCAGGGCGGCCTCGCGCGCCCTCATCATCGGGAACGGACGCCCGCGTAGGGGCTTCTAAGGCTTGCCCAGGGCCCCCCGCCCTCCGGCCCGCCCGCCGCGCGTGGGCTTTGGTAGGCTATCGTCATCTACATCAGGAGATTCGGACTGTTGACTGTCGTCAGCTGCCCCGCGTTGGTCGGCTCGTTTCTTGATGGGTGATTTGACCACTGCTTGGAGCTTCGCGACCGCCGCCAGAAGAGGACATTGGACACGCCACCCAAACAGCAACACGGCGCACATGCGCGACATAAACTTCAACGCATCCACAGAAATGAGATGGAGAGGTTTAACGGAGAGCTTCGGGACCGAACGAGTCGGCAAATTTATCGGTCCTTCATGGACAGTATGGACCGGACGCGATTGGCACCTCGACATTTGAACCGCTAACATTGACGAACCCAGACCCAATATCGCTGACGCCATTTGAAGCGTAGTAAGAGTAGTTGCCATCTGGGACTGTGAAGACTATCGTTGATATCGGCTGGTATTGAATGCCTGAACGACCTCCGGTTTGATTGTTTACCTCCGACAGCGTTACATTCGACGGTTGAACTATTGTAATGCTGTCCATCGTCACGTACCATCTTTCGTAGAAGTATCCGAATGCGACAGGGTAGCAACCTCCTGTCTCGTTGAAGGTGACCCTATACAACTCTACCGCGTTTGTCGTGATGGTCACGGTGGTCATTTCAGTCTCGGTCTCGGTTTCAGTTCTCGCGCCAAGACCGTATTCGAGGACGACGAATAGTGTGCTCGCCGAAATCACAAAAGACACGGCCAGAATCGCCGCCACAATCCTGAGCCGGTTCGATGCGCTACGCACATTCAAGCTCGGGATGGATGTCGGGTCTTACACCTTTTGGTGTATTCGTCCATCGAAAAAGGTGACAAGATGACGACAGTTTACACTCGGGTTCCTCGACTCTGGCCGACGAGAAATTACCAGAGCCCGCGCGTGGAATGTTTAAATGAGGTTCCCGAAGATGCCGAAAAGCTCGGCTTGACGGGAATGTGGCTAACATGATGTCCTCCCAAGACGGGGACGACGCTGGCTCCGAGGAGAAGATGGTCGTCCCCCTCCTCTCGGAGAAGGCGCTGCTGGCCACGGGGATAAGGATAGGCACCCAGGTCAGGACCAAGAGCATGGAGCAGTTCACCACCAGGCCTAGGCCTGACGGGCTCCACCTCCTCGACTACTCAAAGACCCTCCACAGGATCGACGTGGCGGGCAAGTTCATCTCGTTCGTCGGCCCCCAGAACGTCGTCGTCTACACCAGCCGCGACTACGGCAAGGTCCCCGTCGAGAAGTTCTGCGAGCTCACCCAGGCGATACCCGTCGTGGGGCGCTTCATGCCCGGGACGCTCACCAACCCGCTCTTCCCCGGCCACCTCGACGTGGAGCTGATAGTGGTCGCCGACCCGGCCTCGGACACCCAGGCGATCGTGGAGGCCGCCAACATGGGCACCCCCGTGATAGCGGTCTGCGACACCGACAACATCACCGACGACGTCGACCTCGTCATCCCGGGGAACAACCGTGGGAGGAGGTCGCTCGCGACGATATTCTACCTCCTGGCGCGCTCCGTGCTGACCCACTCGTCCCTCCTCACGGGCGACCAGCAGCTAAAGTACACCATCGACGACTTTGAGACCAAGATGACCGAGGCCGATGTGGAGGAAGAGGAAGAGGAGCGCCCCAGGCGCTTCCGCTGACCTCCTGCCCCCGCGAAACAGATTAAGCCCCAGGCCGCGTTCCTCCCGACCCAATTGCGCAGGCTCGCCCCCCTCCTCCCCGTCGCCGCCGCCCTTCTCCTCCTGGCCGTCCTCGTGCTGCCCTCCGCCCTCCCCGCCCCCTCGCCCCGCCCACCGCGGGTCGTCGCCACAGTCCCCGTCCCCGCGATGCCCTGGGACGTCGTCTACGACCCCTCCCTGGGCGAGCTCTTCGTCCCCAGCGGGGCCTTCCTCGGCCCTCCCTTCGCCCCGGGGACCCTCTCCGTGATCTCCGCCGCGACCGCCTCGGTGGTGGCGACGGTCACCGTGGGGAGGTGGCCGTTCGGGGTGGCCTACGACCAGGCGAAGGGGCTCCTCTTCGTCTCCGACGAGCTCGACGGCGCCCTCTCGGTCGTCTCCGTCTCCAACAACTCGGTCGTCGCGACCGTGAAGGTGGGCGCGGACCCGCGGGGCATGGCCTACGACCCGTCCAGAGGCGAGGTCTTCGTGGCCGACTTCGGCGGCGACACGGTCTCCGTCGTCTCAGACTCGGCCCCGTACCCCGTGGTCGCGACCATCGTGGTCGGGCAGAGCCCCCGGGCGGTGGCCTACGACCCCTCCGACGGGCGGCTCTTCGTCACCGACTACGGCTCCAACGCCACCTCCGTGATCTCAGGCTCGACCGACTCCGTGGTGGCCACGGTGGGCGTGGGCGCGGGCCCCTGGGACGTCGCGTACGACCCGGGGCGGGCGGAGGTCTTCGTCGCCGACTACCTGGGCGGGACCCTCTCCGTGATCTCGGCCTCCACCGACTCCCTCGTAGCCACCGTCCCCGCGGGGAGCGGCCCGACCGACGTCGCCGTCGACCCCTCGGGCGGCCGGGTCTTCGTGAGCGACTACCACGGCGACACGGTCTCCGTCCTCTCCGACGCGCCCCCATTCCGCCTCGTCTACTCCGTGGGCGCGGGGGCGGGGCCCGTCGCCCTCGCCTACGACCCTGCGAGGGGGGAGCTCTTCGTCGCCGACGGGGCGGGCTCCTCCATCTCTGTCCTCCGCTAGCCCCCGGGCCGGCCACCCCGGTCGCAAACGAAACGCCTATGGGACGCGCCCCTCCCGGCGGGCGCGGTTGAAGGGCGTCGCTGAGGCTCCCGGCAAGGTGATCGTCTCGGGAGAGCACTTCGTGGTCCACGGGGCGGAAGCCGTGGCAGCCGCGATAGAGAGGAAGGTGCGGGCGGAGGCGACCCGGAGCGACCGCCTCCTCCTCTCCGCCCCCGTCCGCGCCCCCCTCGCCCTCGGGCCGGCGAGGAAGGTCGTCGAGTCACTCTACGCGTCCATGGGGGCGGAGCCGCGCGTCTCGATATCGGTCTCCTCCACCCTGGCGCCCGGCGCCGGGCTGGGGTCCTCCGCCGCGGCCATGGTCGCCGTCGCCGGCGCGGCGAGCGCGCTCGAGGGCTGGGGGCTCGAGGGGATGCGCCTCGCAGAGGCGGGCCTCGTGGGCGAGCGGCTCGTCCACGGCAACCCGTCGGGGATCGACACCGCCGCCTCCGCTATGGGCGGGGTGATAGCATTCAGGAGGGGGGAGCCTCCCCGCGCGCTCCGCCTCGGCTCCCCGCTCACCCTCCTCGTGGTCTACTCGGGGGCCCGCAGGTCGACGGGTGCCCTCATCAAGCGGGTGGGCGAGGAGAGGGCATCCCATCCCTCGCTCTTCGGCGGGCTCTGCGAGGGCGCCTCGATGGTCTCGGGGCTCTGCGAGGGTGCCCTCGGCGACGGCGACGCCCGCGCCCTGGGGCTCCTGATGACCTACAGCCACGCCGTCCTCGGGCGCGTGGGCGCCTCCACCGCCGCCCTCGACGGGCTGGTCGACCTCTGCCTCTCGCTGGGGTGCCTCGGGGCCAAGCTCACGGGGGCCGGGGGCGGGGGGAGCGTCCTCGCCGTCCCTCCCCCTGGCCGCGCCGCTGCGGAGGGGGTCGTCTCGAAGCTCAGGAGGAGGGGCTATGACGCCTTCCTCACGAGGGTCCCGGCCGCCGGGGCGAGGGCGTGGAGAGAATGAGCAGGCGTCCGCCCTCCCCCGTCGTCGTGAAGCTCGGCGGCTCCGTCATCACCGACAAGAAGGTCTCCTTCTCGTACAGGGAGGAGGCCGTCCGCGCCCTCGGCATGGCGATCGCCTCCTCGGGGCTCCCCGTCGTGGTCGTCCACGGGGGAGGCTCGTTCGGGCACCCCCTCGCGAAGAGGTACGGCCTCTCGTCGAGGGCCTCCGCAGCCTCCGCCGAGGGGGTGAGCGAGACGAGGGAGGCGATGCTCAGGCTCGACGCCATGGTGAGCGCCTCCCTCACCTCCGCCGGGCTCCGTCCCTACACCTTTTCGCCCTTCACCCTCCTCGACCTCGAGGGCGGGGGCGGCCGCTCCTTCCTTCGGAGGCTCATCGCCGCGGGGGCCGCCCCGCTCACCTTCGGCGACGTCGTCCACGACGGGAAGGGGTTCCGGGTCCTCTCCGGGGACACCATCTGCGTCGAGCTCTCAGAGATGCTCGGGGCGGAGCGGTGCGTGATGGCGCTGGACGTGGCGGGCGTCCTCGACGACGACGGCAGGGTGGTCGAGACCCTCGGGGAGGGGGCCGCACCCCTGCCCGGCTCCCTCGCCGACGCTACGGGGGGCATCGCCTTCAAGGTCAGCGAGGCCCTGAGGATGGCCGCCGCGGGGACCGAGGTCCGCCTCGTATCCGGGCTAGCGCCAGGCGAGTTCTCTAAAGCCTTAAAGGGCGTGGAGTTCCACGGAACCACCGTAAGGGTAGCTCGAGGTGTCTCCAGCGGCTAGGATTCTCTCCAGCGCCAACCCGCCTCCGGGGGGCGAACGACGCGGCCCGCTAGGGGGGAGGCGCCCCCTCGCTTGATGCAGACCGACAAGATGCTCTCCGAGATGGTCAGGGTAAAGTCCTCCGTGGACAAGCTGATCATGGAGGAGTTCCTGCCCAGGAAGAGCCCGATAAAGGAGGTCGACCTGCTCTACAGGATGCTCAGGGACTACCCCGCCCGCCCCGCCAAGGGGATGCGCGCGCTGCTGTGCGTAAAGTCCTGCACCGCGTTCGGCGGGCGCGAGGAGGACTCGCTGGTGACCGCGGCGTGCATCGAGCTCTTCCAGCACTGGATCCTCATCCACGACGACATCGAGGACGGCTCAGAGATGAGGCGGGGCTCCCCCACCCTCCACAGGAAGTACGACTGGAGGCTCGCGCTCAACGCCGGGGACGGCCTCCACGCCCTGATGTGGGGCGCCCTCCTCAAGAACAGGGAGCGCCTCTCCGACGAGAAGACCCTCCGGGTGATGGAGGAGTTCTACAACATGGTGCGCAAGACCACCGAGGGGCAGCACATCGAGCTCGGCTGGGTCGTCGGCGACAGGTGGGACCTCACCGAGCAGGACTACTTCGACATGTGCACCCACAAGACCTCGTGGTACACGGTCATCGGGCCCATGCGCCTCGGCGGGGTGGTGGGCGGGGCGGACGCCGCCTCGCTCGGACTCGTCGTCGAGGCCGGGAAGAAGCTGGGCGTGGGCTTCCAGATCCACGACGACATCCTCAACCTCTCTGGCGACCAGTCCAAGTACGGCAAGGAGATCGGCGACGACCTGCTCGAGGGGAAGCGGACCCTCGTCCTGATCAGGCTGATCTCGGAGTGCACCCCCGCCGAGCGGGAGCGGGTGGCGTCGGTCTTCAAGCTCCCCCGCGAGCGCAGGAGGAGGCGGGTCGGCGAGCTGCTCGAGCTCATCCAAAAGTACGACGCGATAGAGTACGCGAGGATGACCTCCTCCCGCCTGGTGAGCGAGGCCAGGGCCATGCTCAGGGAGGCCGACTGGAAGGCCGGGCGCGCTGCCGAGGAGGCCGCCGACTGCCTCGACGCGGTGGCGCGGTTCGCCGTCGAGCGCGACTGGTAGCCGTCAAGATATATTGCGGCCTCGTCGATGGCGTGGCCGGATGCCAAAGACCCTCACCCCTGGCCAGCTGGAAGCCATCGAGCGGAACGCCCTCTTCAACGCGGCGGCGCACTCGGGCACGGCCGAGGTGGGCGCCGTGGTGGGCAAGAGCCTCGGCGAGTCCCCCGAGATCAGGGGGATGGCAGGGGAGGTCGCGAAGGCCGCAGCCGAGGCGGTGAGGAGGGTCAACTCCCTCTCCCTCGGGGAGCAGCAGGCCCTCCTGGAGGCGAAGTACCCCGAGGCCCTGGCCGCCAGCAACGCGAAGAGGGCCCAGCAGAAGGCCGAGGACAAGGCGCAGGCCACCCAGTTCCCGCCCCTCCCCCACGCGACGAAGGGGAAGGTCGTTCTCAGGCTCCCGCCCGAGCCCTCCGGCTACATGACCATCGGCCACGCGATGGCGGGCGTGATCAACTCCGCCTACAGGGACATGTACCAGGGCGAGCTCTGGCTCAGGTTCGAGGACACGAACCCGCGGAAGGTCAGGAAGGACTACTACGACTCGTTCAGGGACGGGTACAGGTGGGTGGGTATACGGTGGGACCACGAGAAGAACGTCTCCTCCGACATGGAGGTCCTCTACTTCCACGCGAGGAGGCTGGTGGAGATGGGCGAGGCCTACGCGTGCGCCTGCCCCGCCGACCTCGTCAAGAAGCTCCGGGCGGAGGGCAAGCCCTGCGAGCACCGCACGCACCCCGTGGAGGCCAACCTCAAGGTCTGGGAAGGGATGCTCGCGCGGAGGTACAAGGAGGGCGAGTGGGTGATCCGGCTCAAGGGCGACATGCAGGGCCTCGACGCCTCGCTCCGCGACCCCAACATCCTCAGGGTGATCCAGGCCGCCCACCCGGTGGTCGGGACCAAGTACGTGGTCTGGCCGGTCTACGACTTCGAGGTGGTGGTGGAGGACAAGCTCTGCGAGGTCACCCACATCCTCAGGAGCTCGGAGTTCCACGTCTCCCTCCAGGAGCGGATCAGGGAGCTGCTCAGGTTCCCGCCAGTCGTGGTGGAGCAGTTCTCGCGCTTCAACTTCAAGGGCACCCCGGTCTCCAAGAGGCTCCTCAGGCCGCTCGTCGAGGAGAAGGTGGTCTCCGGGTGGGACGACCCTAGGATGCCCACGATCGAGGGGGTCAAGCGCAGGGGGATACTCCCCGAGGCCATCAGGCAGTTCACCCTCCAGGTGGGCTACGGGAAGACCGAGCACACCTTCGACTGGACGCTCCTCTTCGCGGTCAACAGGAAGATACTCGACCCGATCTCCCTCCGCGTCTACTTCGTACCCGACCCCGTCCAGCTGCGGGTGAAGGGCGGGCCCCAGAAGGACCTTTCGCTGCAGTTCCACCCCACGTTCGAGGGCCTGGGGCGGAGGGCTGTCTCTGTCCCCGAGGGCCCCCGCCTGCTCGTGCCCGGCGCCGACGTGGACGCGATGAGGCCGGGTGAGGTCTTCCGCCTCATGGACCTCTACAACGTCAGGCTGACCAAGAAGGGCGACTCGTCGCAGGCGGAGTTCGTGGGCGACGAGAGGCTCCCGGACGTGAGGAAGGTCCAGTGGGTGCTGGACGACTCGGAGAAGAGGGACGTCAGTGTCCTCGAGCCGGCGGAGCTCTTCCTCGAGGACGAGACGCCCAACCCCCACAGCCTCAGGGTGCGGAAGGGCTGCGCCGAGGCGGCGTTCTCTAACCTCGCCGTCGGGGACATCGTCCAGTTCCCGAGGTACGGGTTCGTGCGGGTGGACGCGCCGGGAAGGTGCGTCCTCGCGCATCCCTGAGGGTCGCTCGGACGCCCCGGTGTCGCGGAGGACCCCAAACCCCGGGAAGGTGACGTCGGTCGAGGTCCCCGGATGCCTCTGCAGCGACCCTCGGGCCCTCGGCTGCTTTGAGGGCGAAGGCCGCCCGGCGAACGGAGGCAGAACCTCAGCCGCAGCGCTCAAGC
>JAJZNC010000011.1 GCA_021848045.1 archaeon | reverse complement strand
CGCACGTCTTTCGGGACTGAAACGTCACGGCGCGTCGAATGTCCGAACATCTTTCTGGGAGTTGACCACCCAGTCAAGTTTCGATGTGTCGACTCCTGCGATGTCGAGCTAACTCTTACCGTCGCTCTCCTTCTTCTTGCAGCAGGAGGAACGGATCGAAGCCGAGGTGCAGGACCATCGACTTCGCGTTCCTGGCAGACTCCTCTCCTTGAGGCCCCTACTCAGGTAGCCGGCGTTGACGTCCTCGGTAGAGTTGGTGTCGTCGGCTCACCACCTACGCTGAAGTGAGCCGTGAGCAGCTTTCACGACCATAGCACGAGCGGGGTCGACCGCACTCGCGAAGGCCCTCTTCCCTCCGCGAACCCTGACCGTCTTCCCGCCGTGTCCGAGGATGCCTGACCGCCTTTGGAGCTGGTTCGCGACCTGCACTACGTCCTTGCATCCCCTGCCGCGCTTATCGATGATCCTGAAGACCCGCATGTCACTGAGCCCGTAGTCGACGGATCTGGCAGTCCTCCTGACGGGAGCCTCCGGCATGGTACGTGCCTTCCGACTTCGCTAGGGACGCCTCCTGTGCTGCACCCAAACGTAGTGGCGTCAGCCTCTGACAACGTTCAATCATGCTAGTCTCCCCCGTCTCTCTCTTCGACGCCGCCGCGGACCTGCACAGACGCGCGCCCCGTTCAGGCTGGGGGGAGAAGACACGCGAGAGGGCGCGGCTCGCTGTGGGCCGCGCCCCTGCTGCAAGGGCGGAGAGCCGACGCTACCCTGTCTGGCTGCTCAGGCTAGAGTCCTGGCTCGGCGCCCGCGTCGAGTGACCCTTTGGGGAGAGACCTACTTGCCTACGAGGATCTCGATGGAGGAGACGTTGCGCATCTCTCCGGTCTCTGTGCTCTTGACCTGCTCTGTGGTGATGTTGACGTTCTTCACAGTGAAGGTCCCGTTCCCCAGCCTCTTGGTCACTATCTCGGCGACGTCGACCGCGCGGCTTATCGCGAGGCCTCTGGCCTTGATGTTGACCTCCCCGACCTGTGATAGCTGGATGAGCGCGGACATCGCATAGCTCATCACTGGCTTCTTTCCGACGTAGATGTGGTTCGATGGCCCCATCATGGCGGGTGCTTCTTCGGCAGGAGATTCTGTCTTCTCCTCGACGCTGGACCTGGATTGTCTTTTAGTGCTGGCTTTGGCTGACATTGTAAAAGGCCGGCGGGCTCCAGACTATTTATGCATACCGAAGGTCTGGTCCACCGCGACCCAGGTCTGTCACAGGAGGTACTTTACCGGGATGTCTTGCGAGTGGCCGTTGGGCAAGGACCGCCTGATCGAGATGGGGAGGGCGTCGCTCGCCAGCTCCATCATGGCGAGGGCGATCGAGTCGCGGACCGTCTCGTCCACGGGCACGAACGAGGGAGCGCCCATCGCCAGCTGCAGGGACCGCGCGCCGACGATCCTCGCCCTTTCGAAGCGCGTCAGCTTCTGAGGGCCGACGAGTATCTCGAACCCCTCCTCCGCAGCTCTCTTACCCTTCCGCTTGTCCTTGGAAGCTGCGATTGTTACCAAAAAGAACCCAGGGAACGAGAGCCCCTCCCGGAAGCCGGTATAAGTCTTCCGCCCTGCCCGGGGAGGAGAGCCAGGAGCCGCGGCCCAGGCCACCCCAAACTTCTAAAGCGCGGAGCGCTGGCTTCGCCGACGTGAGCGAGCCGCACCCCAGGCACCCGTACACGAGGCTCTTCGCTGAGTTCGTCCTGACGATAGCCGCGTTCTTCGTGGTCGGAGCGATCCTCTCCTTCGAGCACCTCGCGCTGGGCATCACGGAGTTCTACGCGGAGGTCACTCGAATCATCATCCTCGCGGTGGGGACCTCGGTGGTACTCGCCCTCGTGCAGAGGCCGATGAAGGTCCGCCTGGCCGCAAGGGGAGGGCCCCACTTCGCCAGCGCCTTCGCGTTCTTCGCCACGCTCGTGGTCCTGGCCGTGGCCTTCCTCGCGCTCCTGGCAGCCCTGGCGATCCCAGCCACCTCCTTCCTTGTGGCGGTCGGGGGGATAAGCATCGTCGTGGGCTTCGCGATATCCACCATCGCGACCAACGTGATATCGGGCGCGTTCATGCTGACGTCGTTCCCCATCAAGGTCGGCCAGCGGATAGTGATCACGGTGAACAACCAGCCGGGAACGATAGCCGGGATCAGCACGCTGTTCACGACTGTCGTGACCGACGCGGGGGCGAAGATGGTGATACCCAACGCCGCCATCATCCAGGGCTACGCCTTCCTCCTTGACACCGGCCCCGTCGGCGACGCTCCGAACCTCCTCGCGAGGCCCGGGGACAGGGTGATCTCCACCCTCTACCCCTACCCCGCGACCGTGGAGGAGGTGACGGGGCTCTTCACGAAGGTGGCCACAGACTCGGGGCAGGTGCTGAGCATACCCAACCAGGCGATCCTCAGCGGGTCGACAGCCCTGGTCAAGATCCAGCAGGCCCAAGCGCCGATGCCTTCGCTCGCCGTCGGAGACAAGGTCAGGCTCAGCGCCGGCAACTTCGAGGGGACGGTCACCGAGGTGGGCCCCTACTACTTCAAGGTGAGCGGGGCGGATGAGGAGACGGTCGTGCCTCTCAACAGCGTCTCGAGCGGGGGCGTCACGGTCTTCAAGAGGAAGGCGGCCGCGGGTGGAGCCCCCACGGCATAAATACAGACTGCAGCCGACCGAGCCCCGAAGGACATGTCTGTCTCGAAGGTCGACTGCGCGGCCGTCGTGCGCGGCAAGGGCGGGTTCGTGCTCTCACTGTACAGGCACCTCGCTCCGGTCACGGTGGACGCCGTGACGGACGCGCTTCCGTTGTCGTCGAGGGCCGCCGTCTACCCCGGGATGGTCACGCTCCTGACCACGATAAAGACGGGGGTGGAGAAGCAGAGGAAGGACTATTCGAGGGGGGACGTCGCGTTCTTCGCTGGGACGGGGTCGGTCTGCGTCTTCCTCAAGAACGCGCAGAGCGACAGTCCGCTAAACCCGATAGGGAGGATCGAGTCCGGCCTGGAGTCGCTGGACGCGGTCAGGCCGGGCGACGTCGTCCAGATCTCAAAGCCGTCTCAGGAAGCAGTTGTCCAGACGTAGTGGCCGCTGAACCCGCCAGCGCGCCTGAGCATCCCCTTGGACTCTAGGGACGAGAGCACGGACCGCGCGACCGCTGCGTTGACCGAGAGCGATTTGGCAGCCCCGTAGACCGTGATGGCCTTTAGCGAGGCGAGGCTCTTCATGAGCTCCTGGTCGTTCATCCTGGGGGACACGACGTCCGCCCTCTTCCGGTCCCCGAGGATCTTGGCCTTGTCTGACTTTTTCTTTCCCTTGTCGTCTCCCCCGGCAGGGGTGGTAGCGCTGTCGTCCTGCGACTTTTCCATCGAGGCCAGGGTCTTCTTCTTGGTGCCGCCCATCTCTATCAGCTGCTGATCGCGCAGATGCAACGGTGAATTAAGTCTTCTGCCGGATGGCGATGGCCGAGTAGGCGAGGAACGCGACTATCGCGCCGACGAAGTAGCTCACGTCCGCCCCGCCCATGAGGCTCGCCACGGGCCCCACGTAGCTGACCCCGTAGGAGCTGAGGTTCATGAAGGGGACGGAAGCCAGCATCCCCAGGGCGTACGCGCCGAGCCCCGACGCCACGAAGGGCGGGGCGCCCTCGACGCCGGAGCGGACCTTCTTCACGAAGAAGGCCGCGACCATCACGCCGATCCACGGGGTGATCCAATAGTCGAGGGTGAGAAGGAAGTTTTGGTAGAACGAGCCGAAGCTCGAGGAGGCGGCGAGCGCCAGCGCGAACCCCACCCCGCCCGCGACGAGGACCGTCCTCGCGCGCCCCGCCTTGCCGTAGAGGACGAGGGCGGAGAGCGAGTTGGTGTAGAGGTTGAGGGCGTCTGCGGCGACCGCCCCAAGGACGATCGCCATCAGCGCGAAGACCGAGTAGCCGCCCGAGACCTGGGCGAGCGCGGCGACCGCGTTGAGGTGGGTGTTGTTCGCCGCCACGTAGACGAAGAAGCCGGCGACCTCCGCCCAGGCGCTCGCGACCGCCCCTCCCGCCGCCGTGAACGCTACGACCCGAAGCTTCGAGGCCCCCCTGGGCAGGTACCTCGAGTAGTCGCTGGCGTAGGGCGACCAGCTCATCAGGTACGAGAAGACCACCGCCACGACGAGGACCCAGAAGTAGGCGTCGAAGGAGGCCCCCGCCTCGTAGGCCGCGAACCCCGTCCCCGCCTTGAGATACGCCATCAACGCTATCGCCCCGAACATGACGCCGAGAACGACCGACATCGCCTTCTCGAACGCGTGGATGATGTCGTGGCCGTATGTGGCGAGCGCGATGTCGACCACGACCATCACCGCCGCCGCCGCGTAGAACGGGAGCCCGAATGCCAGCTCTATCGCGTAGCCGCCCAGTATGATGTTGACCGTGAACCAGCCGACGGTGCTCACCCAGTTTGCGAGGGCGAACGGGACGTTCCCGGACCTCCCCATCACCGCCCTCGATATCATCATCTGGGGGTAGCCGAACGTGGGGCCCATCGCCGCCATCAGCCCGACCAGGACGCCCCCGAGTATGTTCCCGAGCACTATGGCGACGGCGACGCTCGACAGGGGCAGCCCGAAGAAGAGCGAGCCGAGCGCAAAGTCGGCGATCGTGAGGTTCGCCCCGAACCACAGGGTGAACGCGCTGAACGGGAGGCCGTGCCGCCTCTCCTCCTCCACGTGCTCGATGCCCAGCCTCTCCAAGCCAGGTTCACACCCCCCGCGCGACGGGAGACACTGCTGACGCCTTTGGGAGCCCCATCGCGACGCCGAACATATGTTCGGACACGTTATAAGCTCTCAGGCCCGCCGGGCGGCCATGGGCGGAGCCGAATCCGAGATCCTCGCCGTGCTCCGCGAGGGCGGCCGCACGCTCCAGTCCGAGCTGGTGAGGTCGACGGGGTACTCGAGGGCCACCGTGTCCGACGCGCTGGGAAGGCTCGAGCGCAAGAAGATGGTGACCAGGACCCGCGAGGGGAGGAACTCGAGGGTCTCGTACGTGGGCGGGGGGCGGGGCCGGAGGGGCAGTCTGCGGGTGGGCTTCACCCGCTCGGCCGAGTACCCCTTCCTTGTTCCGCTGAGGCGCCTCCTGAGGGACGAGGGGTTGGAGGTGGAGTTCCACGTCTACGACCAGCCTGTCTCGGTCGCGCGGGCGCTCTCCCTCACCGCCGTCGACGTCGGGGTCGCCCCTCTCACCACCCTCTTCCTGATGCACTCGCTCGACGCGCCGCTCACCATCCTCGGCCCCGCAGCCGCGGGGGGCTCGTGCGTGATGGAGGGCCCAGGGGCCCGCCCGGACGCGGCCGAGGCCACAGCCGTCTGCACCAGGGCGTCCACGATGGAGGCCCTCGTGAGGTCCGCGGAGAGCCGCGGCGCCATCCCGCGGATCTCGAACCTCGAGTACGCGCCGAGCCCCGCCGCCATGGAGGCGACCCTCATGTCGGGAGGGGTCGACCTCTGCTCGATCTGGGAGCCCTACGCGACAATCCTCGAGGCGAAGGGCGCGAGGAGGCTGGTGCGCTACTCGGAGCTGGGAGAGCACGTCTGCTGCGCCGCTGCGGCCGGGAACCACCTGGGCGAGGAGGCCATCGCCACCCTATCCAGGGCCTACGCCGCATCGCTCGAGGCCGTCAGGCGGGGGGCAGGTGCCTACGTCCCCGCCTACGCGGCGCTCTCCGGCCTCGACGCCTCGGTCCTCCGAAGGGTCGAGGGGGAGTACACATACCCGGTCGGGATCTCCCCCAGGAAGGTCGCCGACCAGCTCAGGGCCGCGGGGATGCTCGTCCCCGCGCCTGAGTCGTTCGCGGCTTCGCTCTCCCGTGGGGCGCGCTGACGATAGGTTATATCGCCAGCCGGCCTGGCGAGGAACGTCCGGATGAAGTACTCCGTCGTGGCTGGATATTTCGAGAAGCTCGAGGGCACCAGCGGGAGGCTGCAGATGACGGAGATCCTCGCCACCCTCCTCAAGGAGACCCCGAAGGCCGACCTCCCCACGCTCGCCTACCTGATGCAGGGGAAGCTCAGGCCAGACTACGAGGGGGTGGAGCTCGGGATAGCCGAGAAACTCGCGCTCAGGGCGCTGGGCACCGCGTCCGGGTGCGGCCCGGAGAAGGTCAGGGAGGCCTACATCAAGGCGGGGGACATCGGGAGCGCGGCCCAGTCGCTCCTCGCGTCCGGCCGCGGCCAGCAGGAGGCCCTCTTCCCCGAGCAGCTCACCCTCGCCCGCGTCTACGGCTCGCTGATCTCCATCGCGCGCACGAGCGGGGGAGGGTCGGTCGAGTCCAAGCTCAAGGAGCTGGTCAGCCTGCTCAACGACGCGACCCCCCTGGAGGCCAAGTACATCCTCAGGACGTCGATGGGCGTACTGAGGCTGGGGGTGGCCGACTACACCATACTCGATGCGGCCGCCGTGGCGCTCCTAGGGGACAAGGCGCACAGGAAGGCTCTCGAGAGGGCCTACAACGTGAGCTCTGACCTGGGGTTCGTGGTCCAGGTCGCCGCGGAGGAGGGGCTGGGAGGCGTCGAGAGGGTCCACCCCCAGGTGGGCAGGCCGATCCGCCCCATGCTGGCCGAGCGGCTCCCGTCGGCCCAGGCGATCCTCGACCAGATAGGCGGGGAGGTCGCGGTCGAGTACAAGCTGGACGGGGAGAGGCTGCAGATGCACAAGGACGGGGAGAAGGTCGAGCTCTTCTCCCGGAGGCTCGAGAGGATAACCTACAACTACCCAGACGTGGTGGGCTACGTGAAGGCCCACGTGAGGTCGAGGCGCGCGATCCTCGAAGGCGAGGTGGTGGCGGTCAACGCCGAGACCGGGGAGTACCTCCCCTTCCAGGAGCTGATGCACCGGAGGAGGAAGCACGGGATAGAGGAGACCATGAAGAGGTACCCGGTGGCGATAAACTTCTTCGACGCGCTCTTCGTCGACGGGAAGGACGCCACCGGGAAGCCCTACTCGAGGCGCCGGTCTGAGCTCGAGCGGGTGGTCGAGGAGACGGAGCAGACCAGGGTCGTCACATCAAAGCTGGTCAAGACCGCCGGCGAGATGGAGGAGTTCATGGAGGTGGCGATCTCCGAGGGCTGCGAGGGGATAATGGCGAAGAACCCCGGCGGCGCGTACCAGGCCGGGGCGCGCGGGTTCCTCTGGATCAAGCTGAAGCGCGAGTACAGCCGCGAGCTCACGGACACGATCGACCTGGTGATAATCGGGGCATTCCACGGGAGGGGAGGGAGGACGGGCGTCTACGGGAGCTACCTGCTCGCGGCGTACGACGCCGAGAGGAAGGTCTACCCTAGCGTCACCAAGGTCGGCACGGGCTTCACGGACGCGGACCTCGCGAGGTTCCCCAAGCTCCTGAGGAGGTACGAGAGCCACGTGAAGCCCCCGGACGTGGAGTCCAACCTCGTCCCCGACATCTGGTACCGTCCCAGGGTAGTGATAGAGACGATAGCCTCGGAGATAACCCTCTCACCCATCCATCCGGCTGCGATGAACGCCGTAAGGGAGGGGAGCGGCCTCGCCCTTAGGTTCCCGAAGTTCACCGGGAAGGTCAGGGACGAGAAGGGGCCAGAGGACGCCACCACCGTGAAGGAGATCCAGGAGATGTACTCCATGCAGAAGCGCGTGATGTCAAAGGCGAAGGGCGCCGGGCCCCCCTAGGTCACTTTTCTTCGTCCGCGGCGGCCTTGGCTTTCTTGGTGAGCTCGTTGATCCCCATCACGCCGACCGGCGAGATCGGCATGCCCGCGGCGGCGCCCGCCGTGGGGATGTTGGACGGGATCAGGAGCATCGTGTTCTTCCCCTCGAGCCCCAGCTCGTAGATTATGTTCATCCACCTGAGCTGGAAGGCGCGGTCGTTGTTCGCGTAGAGGTCGGCGGCGTCGACCATCTTCTGGGCCGCCTCGAACTCGGCGAGCGCCAGGGTCACCCTCGCCCTCCTCTCCCTCTCGGCCTGGGCGTTCCTGGACATCGCGTCCTGGAGCGCCGCGGGGATCCCGACGTCCCTTATCTCCACGGAGGTCACCTTCACCCCCCACACCTCGGTCTTGCTGTCGATGACCCCCCGGGCGTTCGCCCCTATCTTCTCGCGCTCCGTGAGCAGGTCGTCGAAGCTGACCTGCCCTATCACCTCCCTGAGGGTCGTCTGGGCGGCGAGCTGGGTCGCCATCATGTAGTTCTCGGCACCCAGGACGACCTTCTGGAGGTCGAAGGGCTGGAAGTACATCACCGAGTCGACCACCACGGGGACGTTGTCCTTGGTGAAGGTCTGCTCGGTCTTGAACGAGACGACCTGCAGCCGGGTCGATATGACGAACGGGACGCGGTTGATGAACGGGACGATGTAGATCACGCCAGGGCCCCTCAGCCCCCGGTACCTGCCCAGGCTCAGCACGGGCGCCCTCTCCCACTCCTTCAGGATGCGCACCCCGCTCAGGAGGACCGCCGCTACGACGAGCACGACAAGGACTTCGACAGCCAGGCCCGCGACGTTGACCATGAGACCAGTCCGCTGCTCAAGGGCACCCGCTGCATATAGGCGTTCTCCCCGGCCACGGGATTGGACCGGGACCTAGGCGGGGGGCTGGCCGGCCTCGCGCTCGACGAGGATGGTGAGCCCCTCCACCTTCTTCACGATGACGCGGTCGCCCTCCGCGATCGCCCCGGAGGCCGCCCTCGCTTGCCAGACCACGCCCTCCACCCGCACCTCCGTGGGTGAGACCGCCACCCCCGCCTTCCCCACCAGCGACTCTGCCCCCGTCAGCTTCCTCCCGCTCCTCAGCGGCCCGAGTATCCACCTCATGTAGAGCGCGGCGACCAGCCCGGCCCCCCCTAGCGCGACCGCCTCGACCTGGGAGTAGTAAGCGGTCCCCGAGGCGGAGTACTGGATCCCCTGGAAGAGGAGGTAGACCCCCGCAGCCCCAACGATCGCCCCCGCCATCATCGCCAGCCCGTGCCCCAGCCTGAGCTCGAGGAACATAAGGGCCACCCCCGAGAGTATCACGACCGCGCCAAGAGTCGAGGCGCCCACGACCTCGATACCCACGAGCCCGGCGACAAGGGCCACCGCCCCCGCGACCGAGAGGACGAAGGTGGGGTGCCAGAGGTCGAGGACGATGGCGAGGGCGCCCACGAATATCAGTATCCCGTTGAGGTTGGGGTCGCTGAGCGCGCTCAGGAGCTGGTCGTAGAACCCTTCCTGGACGGTGGTGTACGCCGCGGGGAGGCCGAGCTGGGCCAGGGCGCCGCCGAGGCTTGTGGCCGACCCCTCGACCAGCCCGTTCTTGATGGCGGTGGAGGCGGAGTAGGCGACGTCCGAGAGGACCATCTCCCGGGCAGCCGTGGCGTTCCTCCCCCACTTTTGCGCCAGGCTCACCATCAGCGAGACCATCGCGTCCTCGGTGTGGTTCTGCTGGAGGGCGGACCCGCCCTGCACTATGGGGGTGGAGGGCCCGATCTCAGAGCCCGACCCCATGAGGATGCGGTTGGTGGCCATCGCGATGTAGCTCCCGGCGGAGGCCGCCAGGGCGCTCGGGGGCACGTAGGTGTAGGTGGGGATCCCCGACTGGTTCGCGTCCTGGATGGTCGAGATGATGTTCGTCATGTCGCTGAGGAGCCCCCCCGGCGTGTTCATCTCTATCACGATGGCCGGAGAGTGGTCGACCTTCGCCACGGTGACCGCCTCCGCCATCAGGCTCGACGCCCCCGGGTCCACGGGTACGGAGAAGTCGACGACCACGACCTGCCCCTCCTGCCCCGCGGCGGAGGCCCTGAGGGCGAAGGTCCCGAGCAGGACGGCGGCGAGCACCAGGGCCAGCCCGACCCTCCACCCGGAAGCCGCCCCGGACATGTGCGGCGAGCCGGGCTGCCCCGATAAAAGCCTGATTCTGCCCCCACCGAGTCCTAAACGGGTAAATCCCCTTTATCTTATATTCTCAACATTCATAGCGTTAGCGGGAGAGATACTGTCAGGCTCAGAGGCGGACCTTCAGGCGCGCAGGCGGACGCTCCTTGTCCTCGAGGACGAGGTAAGGCGTGTCACGGACGCGGCAAGGGTGCTCAGGGAGGAGTACCAGGCCGTGCTCTCGAACGACAAGGCCTCTCTAAAGTCCTGCCAGGAGAGGGTGAAAAAGGCGGAGGAGGACGTCGTCACGCTCAGGCGCTCCCTGATCAGGGAGCTGGCGCAGGTGGGGACCCTCCTGATGAACAAGGAGGACCTGCTCAGGGTGGCGTTCGCCATCGAGAGCGTGGTCGGCCACGTCAACGGGTGCGCTTTCAAGCTCTCCCAGGTGAGAAGGACCGTCATCAGGCTCAAAAAGTACAAAGAGTCCTACGGCGAGCTGATCAACACGCTGATAGAGGCGATCTCAAAGCAGAACGACTGCGTCCGCGCCCTCTCGATAAACCCCGACCAGTCGATAGAGATGGCCGCGCACGTCCAGAAGCTGGAGAGCGAGATAGACACGAAGCACCGCGAGCTCATCACCGAGCTGATAAAGTCGGTCCACGGTTACAGGGACCTGATCACGATGAGGGACCTCGCCCAGTCGATCGAGGACACGGCGGACGCGGCGCTGACCGCGGCCGACGCCACGACCATCGTCGCGCTCGGGGTCTGAGGGATACTGTAAATCTTTTGGACGAACGATGGAGCACTAGAACGGCCACTTGTAGCCGCAAGAGGGGCAGGCATACCAGTAGTCATCTTGATCGTCGCTCTTTGTTATCTTACTTAGCAGGCGTTCATTCTCCCCGCACTATAGACATTTCGCCATGTCGCGTGGCTTCCATGCATAAGTAGTAAACGCACAAACGATCGCAAAGGTCCACAAGTGTTAAATCTGCCCGATATTGTAGGAGAAACAGAAGCGGCGGGACGAGGTTGCAGGTCAGACCTCGCAGAGGGCCGACATATCTCTGCGTCGCACGACAACCCCGTCCCGCACGCGGCTCCTAAGTTCGGCTAGCTTGATTTCTTGGGCTCCTTGGCTTTGGTCCCTATGATGATGTCGAGTGCGGCCTTCATCTTGTCCCACTTATCGACGGTCTCTTCCTTGGACACTCTGACCATGCCTAGGTCTCCTAGGTTGAAGTCAGTGTATCCGGCTGGTGCTAGCGTCCCTGTGTCGGTCTTTCCCCCCGTTCCTGTGCCTGATTGCATTTCTTCTTTGTCACCTCCCCCCCTCTTGGTTGTGGTCAGATACTGGGTGTGCTTCTTGAGTAATTTTCCGACGACAGGCGCGAGGCTATTTGCCTCAGCTATGTCGGCTGTTGCGTTGTCCTTGAGGAAGAGCCTCAAGTTGTCATCAGTGAAGTTGGCCCCGAATTTCTCGAATATGTCTCCGAAGAGCGCAACGTTCCTAGTGGCCTGCTCTTTGGCCATGGTTATCTCATCACCCTTGCCGTGAACGATTTGTTTAGCCAAGTCGGTCCAGCGAATCTCTCCGCCACCAGTATCGACAAGGTGAAACATCGCCATCGAGCCGATCAATGTGTTGAAGCTCCCACTCTTGGCTGAACTCTTTATCGCGCTTGCGAATGAATCACGTGGTAGAATGTAGCTCTTGGAACTTTCCCAAGCCTTCCGAAGCTCATCGACGCAGTCGTCAAGCGTCCTGACCGGATAGTCATATCTCCCTGCTTTTGGCTAGGCCATGTCGGGGGCAATGTCGCAAATACCGAGGATATCCATAGGGAGATGCGTCGGAAACATGAGCGCTTGCAAATACTGCCAATCGGAACAGACTAAGCCTGCCGCCTCGATGAACGGTCAGAAGCTGGTGAAGTGTATGGAATGCGGACACCGCTTCTTTGACAGTCAAAACCGGCCTACGATGAAGGTGAACAAGCACGCCATCGTTACCGGCTTGTCGCTTTACCTAGAGGGTCTCTCCGCTAGGAAGGTCTCACGCCAGCTAGAATCGATCTTCGAGGAGAAGGTCTCGCAGATGACGATTTGGAATTGGCTGCAGAAATATTCGAAGCTGGTAAGCACCTACACCAAGTCGTTCTCTCCCCAGATAGGCGGCAAGTGGCGTCACGACGAGACCGTTATCCGATGCGTGGGCCAGAACGAGTGGTTCTGGGAAATGATTGATGAGGACACTCGCTTCTTGGTGGCGTCCCATGTCTCAGGGACTAGAACACTTGACACCATAGCCGTATTCAGGCAGAGCGTAGAGGTCACGAAGCGCAAGCCGACGGCTCTCTTGGTTGACGGGTCGCACACCTACGATGCCGCCTTCAAGGTATTCTATACAAGATACAAGGCCGGAAGGGTCGAGCTGGTGAAGAGAGTCGGCATCCGCGCCCCAGAGACTAGCAATATCTTAGAGCGCCTTCACGAGAACGTGAATGAAAGGACGCGCCCGATGCGCGGATTCAAGAACGAGGACGCCGCCTGCACGATACTAGAAGGCTATGTCGTGAATTACAACTATGCAAGGCCGCACATGATCCTAAAGGGAAAGACAACGGCAATGCAGGCCGGTCAAGAGATCAAGGGCCGGAAGCAACTCATCAAGGGTGCTATTCAGGCCGATGCCAAGGATCCGAAAGCGCAACCTGAGCCAATCCCAGTCGTTCCTATGCAGGTGGTATGAGCGTGGAGAAAGCACTAGTTGCGTTGCCCGACGAGGCTTGGGCCATTATCGATTCGAAGCTAAAGGGAAAGCCAGGGATAGGACGCTCCGATATCGTGAGGGCCATAGTCCTAATTTACCTGAGCGACCAGGGATACATGCAGGCCGTAAAAGGTACCAAAGAAGCCAAAGGTCCCGGCAGATGAGACCGACATATTGGACACCACGATTACTTCCCTAGCGGAGCTATTGGAAGAGAAGTGCCTAATAACCCAAGAAGGGCGGGAACAAAAGATTCAGAAGAACCTAAAGTCTTTAATCCGGCGAGCATTGTCCCCATACTGTAAAACGTAGATTCGAGATTCAGTAAAGACTTAAGGATGCGGAGAAGGAGCACTCCGAAGGGAAGCTTGGCATTCTTCACGCCACTGGCCATGTCCAGACTGGTGGAATTGCGCACCGTTTCGACAATTGACCCCAAAACCAGAAGCGAAATGGGCAATTTCTTCGCCCCAATGGCCCCAATCTACAAAACGATTTCAATGGAGTTCACTAAGCCGCTAATTCGCCAAGAACCAGCCTCTTTGGAGAAATTCATCGAGGAAAATACCACAAACTTTCTTGAAGAATTTGCAAAATTGATGATGGCCACAATGGGAAATGCTGGACCAGAACGATTCGCACATGTGGTCAAACTCATGGGGAAAATTGACATCGAATCAATTCTGAAGGCAATGAGGCTGCCACGCGAAGTTGAGAACAATCTCCTCAGAGTCTTCGAGCTAGAGACCAATAACGCAATGTATTTCATGTCGAAATACGGTCAACTATTCGCATCACCAGATTCAATGGCTCTCTTCACGACGAATGACCTCGACCTTGGGCAAATGCTCACTACTTCTGGCCATCTTTACTTCTCGATCATGGGACTTATCGATGGTATCTTCGCCAAGGATAGCAAACTTACTCCCACGCTAACAACTTTAAGTAAGCTCGCCGTGCGATATGCGGAGGAAAAAGATGCACAGATTATGTCCCTAGACATACATCTTGACGAAGAGAAAAGTAAGAGTCTCGATGAAGCCTACGAGGAATATAGGCAGAGAACCGTGAATCAATCTGCTTGAGCGGGACTCCCGAATACGACATTGACCCTCTTCCCAAATATGAGAAGAAGCTTCGTAAGCTAAGCCCCAAGGTCCAGAACCAGATTAACACAGAGGTAGAGTTAACTCTCAGGCCTTCGCCCTATGAAACTAGTTTCCCTCTAGATGGTAAAGCCAAGAAGGCCGGAATGAGAAAGTTCAGAATCGGTGCCTATCGAATCATAATAATCATCGACGAGAACCCAAGAAGAACAATACACCTTCTGGACATCGATATACGGGACGAAGCCTACAAGTGGTAGCATCAAACACTCAGCGTGCAAAAGACTTCACAGAATCGGTCTGAGGACACGCAGATATAGCCGCGCGGTCCGGCGTCGGTCGCTTGGCCAACCCTCCAAAGCTCGCCACCGGGAGGCTCTTCGAGAACCGCATCGTGGTCTGGGACGTAGAGGCTTCCAGGAGGCTCTTCAAGGACTCATACTACGGCAAGCCGCTCGGGATACCAAAGCCCAAGGACTTCCTCTTCGACGCGCCCCTCGTCCTCGACCTGATGGAGAGCTACTACCTGGTGAAGAAGAAGAAGCTCAGGGTGGAGAGCGAAGAGGGAGAGCTTCTGGCGGCGAAGGAGCTCGAGGCACTCTGCGCGGCCGGGTATCCCAACTTCCGCGAGGAGTACCTGGTGTACTCCCTGCTCAGGGATTCGGGCTTCGTGGTGGGGCCGGGGATAAAGTTCGGGTCGGATTTTGCCGTCTACGAGCACGGCCCCGGGATAGACCAC
>JAJZNC010000016.1 GCA_021848045.1 archaeon | reverse complement strand
TGCATGGAGGTGACCCGCTCGCGGAGCCCGACGCCCGAGGCCGCCGCCGCGTCCGCCACGGTGGAGCAGTCCCGGAGCCGCCTCCTCGCCTCCCTCAGGACACCCGGCCCCGCCCTGGACTCGACCGCGTCCGGGAAGCAGCCGGCGAGGACCGCGGTGGCCCCTATCGCCGCCCCCTTGGTGACGACCAAGGAGTCCCCCGCGCACGCCATCGCGGGTGTGACGTAGGCGTCCTCGTCGCAGACGCTCAGCATCGTCCCCCCGCCCACGACGGTGTACCCGGAGCCCGCGTACCGCCCCGTGTGCCCCCCTGCGATGGCGACCCCCAGCCTCTCGCACTCCCGCCCGACCGCCCTCAGGTAGGCCCCCGCCGAGCGGAGGTCGAGGCCCGGAGGGAGGTTGAAGTCTAGCATCGCGAACTGCGGGGGGACGCCGCTCGTCGAGAGGTCGGATGCGAGCAGGTCCACCGTGAGCCGCGCTGACCACTCCGCTCCCAGGGCGGGGATGAACGTGAGCGGGTCGCTGGTTAGCAGCAGCGCCCTCCCGCCGCCGAGCGAGACGACCGCGTTGTCCAGGCCGTGCCCCGGACCCACGACGAGCTCGTCCCTCCTCGCCCCGAGGCTCCCGAAGACCGAGCTCTCGAGGAACTCCCGAGGGACCTTGCCCTCGCGCGGCCTGGGTCGCCCTGTCAAGGCATGTATCCCAGGCGCCTGAAGGTCGGCCCGGCGGCCGCGATTATCGCGAAGGCCACGGGTATGAACGCCAGGTCGGCGAGGGTCGCGAGGTCGGGGAGCGCGGAGACCAGCCCTGTATAGAGCGAGGTGGGGCTCCCGTACTCGAAGAGGCCGTACGAGTAGAACAGCCAGTCCGGGACGAGGAACGCGAACGTCTCGTAGACCGTCGCCGCGACCATGGCGCCCGCGAGCGTCCGCCGCCCCCTCCTGGCTGCCCACGCCACTATGAGGGCCTCGGGGCCCCTGGCCCAGACCATCCCGAACGGGTAGATCGGGGAGCCGCCCCTCGTGGCGACGTTGAAGAGCTCCCCCACGAACCCGCCCAGCGCTGTCGCCGCGAAGGCGTCCCACCTGTCCGCCAGGGCTGCGAGCGCCAGGTAGACCGCCGGGGCGAGGGTGATCTCGAAGACCGGAGGAGGAAGCGGGATGGCGATGGTAGTGCAGACGGCGACCACTGCCGAGAAGACGGCGACCAGCGCCAGCCTCGACCTCGTGGACGGGACCCTCCTCGAGGCCGTGTCCTCGTGGAAGGAAGACTCCGCGTATGTCCCCATGCCGGTCGCTGGTCGGCCACCCGGCGGGTGTTTATAAACGACCTCATAATCGACTTATGGGATGCATCCTCCCTGTGAGATGATGGTGGACTCTTTCCTCCCCTCGATGAGGGCCCTCGTGGCGAGGAAGCTCAAGGAGGAGGGGCTCTCGCAGGGGAGGATCGCCGCGCTCCTCGGCCTCACCCAGGCCTCCGTCAGCTCGTACCTCTCCTCGCCCTCGGCCGGGCGGTTGGCCGCCCTCGCGTCCCTCGGGGTGGGGGGCGAGGACGCCGAGGCGTACGCCGCGCTGCTTGCCGAGGACCTCAAGAACAACCCCGCCTACGCGGTGGCCACGCTCTACTCGATATGGGGGCGCGTGATAGGCGGGGGGCAGGCGTGCCCGGCCCACAGGGCAGAGCTCCCGTTCCTCGCCAACTGCGAGGTGTGCACGAACGTCTTCGGGCCCTCCCGTGGCCGCTCCGGGGGGCCCGTGGAGCACGTGGAGGCGGCGCTCAGGTCGCTCGAGGGCTCGTCGCTCTTCGTCAGGGTGATGCCGGAGGTCTCGGTGAACCTCGCCTTCGCACCGCCCGGGGCCAGGTCCCCCGCCGATGTGGTGGCCATCCCGGGGAGGATCGTCCGGGTGAGGGGACGGGCGAGGTCGTTCATGCGGCCCGAGTACGGGGCCTCGACGCACCTCGCCGCGATGCTCCTCGAGGTGGGGCGGAGGCGGCCCGCCCTGCGGGCCGCGATCAACCTCCGGTACGACTCCCGGATCTCCGAGGTCCTCAGGGCGCGGGGCGTGGGCGTCCTGACCCTGGGCAGGGCCAGGCCTGCGGTCGCCGACGACAGGGTGGTCGCGTCGCTCCGTTCTTCGCTCTCGGGCGGCGGGCTCACCGGCGACCTGGGTGCGGTGGTCGACCCTGGCGGGGAGGGGATGGAGCCCAGCCTCTACCTCTTCGCGGAGGACGCAGAGGGGGTGGTGAGGAGCGCCCTCGAGATAGCCAGGGACTATGCCTCAGCGGGCTGAGGCGGCGACCTCGAGCTCCTCGCCCCTGGCCCTGCGCGCGTCTATGGCCGCCTTCATGAAGGCCATGAACATAGGCTCGGGGTACTCCGGCCTGCTGCAGTACTCGGGGTGGTACTGCGTCCCCATGAAGAAGGGGTGGCCGTCGAGCTCGAGGATCTCCGCCCTCCTCCCGCCGTCGCTGAACGCCGAGAACCGCATCCCCGCGTCCTGGAGCCTCCCCATGTACCCCTGGTTGAGCTCGAACCTGTGCCGGTGCCTCCCCCTCACAGTCCTCGCCTGGTAGACGTCGAACGCCTTGCTCGGCCTCTGGATCGAGACGTCGTGCCCTCCGAGGCGCATCGTCCCGCCCATGTTCGAGACTCCCTTCTGCTCGGGAAGGAGGTCGATCACGGGGTCGGGCGTACGGGGGTCGAGCTCGGTCGAGCTGGCCTCCTTCAGGCCCAGGACGTTCCTCGCGAACGAGACTATCGAGAGCTGGAAGCCGAAGCAGAGCCCCAGGAGCGGGGAGCCGTTCCTCCTTGCGTAGTCCGCCGTCCAGATCTTCCCCTCCGTCCCCCTCTTACCGTATCCCTGCGGGAGGACTATCCCGTCCGCATGCGAGAGGGCCTTGCTGGCGCGCTCCTCCCTCCCGGCGCCCTCGAACTCCTCCGACTCGACCCACTTTATCTCGACCCCGACCCCGCTGGCGGCCGCCGCGTGCCTGAGCGCGAGGTTGACGCTCACGTAGCTGTCCATCAGCGTCACGTACTTGCCCACCATCGCCACGGTGACCGCCGACCTTCTGTCGGCGAACCTGGATGCGACCCTGTTCCATGCGACCAGGTCCGTCCTCTTTCCCCTTATCCTGAGGTGCCCCATCACGGGCTTCATCACTCCCTCGCTGTGGAGGGACTCGGGGACCTCGTATATCGAGCCTACGTCGGGGTTGGAGATGACGTTCTGGACGGGGACGCTCGTGAAGAGGGCGAGCTTCTCCTTCGCGTCAGGCGGGAGCGCCCTCGTGCCCCTGACCACTATCACGTCGGGCTGGATGCCTATGCGCCGGAGCTCCTGGACGCTGTGCTGGGTCGGCTTGGTCTTCATCTCCCCGACGACGCCTATCTCCGGGGCCAGGGTCACGTGGACGAACATCGTGTTCTCCGCCCCGTCCTCCAGGCGCATCTGCCTGAACGCCTCCAGGAACGGGAGGCTCTCGATGTCCCCGACCGTCCCGCCGCACTCTATCACGGACACGCTCGAGCCGCTCTTGGCCGTCCGCTCCCTTATCCTCCTCTTTATCTCGTCGGTGACGTGGGGGATTATCTGGACGCACTTGCCCAGGTACTTGCCCTTCCTCTCGTCCTCGATCACCGCGTTGTAGACCTGGCCGGTGGTTATGTTGTCCTCCCTGGAGAGGTCCTTGTTCAGGAACCGCTCGTAGTTGCCCAGGTCCATGTCGCACTCCCCGCCGTCGTCTGTGACGAAGACCTCGCCGTGCGCTATCGGGTTCATCGTCCCCGCGTCGAAGTTGATGTAGGGGTCGACCTTCATGCAGGTGACCGCCACACCCGACAACTGGAGCAGCTTCGCGAGCGAGGAGGTGGTGATCCCCTTGCCTAGGCCAGACATCACGCCCCCTGTCACAAAGATGTACTTCGGCACAGGCGACACGAGTCGGAGCCGTATATTGGTCTTTTCTTCTCGCGGGCGCTTTCTAAAGCGTCTCGGTCAGCCCAGCTCCGCCCTCCTCTGCCCCCCGTTCGTCTGCCTGAGGCCGGCCGAGTCGTAGGCATACTGCCCCGCGAAGAGGTTCCTGATCAGGGCCGCCTCGTTCAGGCCGTGCGCCCCCGAGACCATCACGTACAGGGAGACGACGTCGCTGCCGCTGCTTATCTCGATGGCCCTCCTGATGAACTTGTAGGCTTCCGAGAACCCCGTCTCGACGGCCAGCGAGGAGACGTTGTCGAAGACCACGGCCTTCCGCTGGGTCGGCCCCGTCTCGACGACCTCTTCGACGACGCCGAGGAGCACGGGGAGGTCCGCGCGCGGGACCATCACCTCCCCCCTCACGGGCGACGCCCTGGGATACGGCACGTCCGAGAAGAGGAACTGCGCCACCCCCGGCGTCCCGCTCAGCGCCATGTTCACCGGGCTCCCGCCCGACGTGAATGAGACGACCGTCCGGCCCAGCGACGCCATCTCGTCCGCGAACGCCTGGACGGCCCTCTCGTAGCTCGAGGCGGGGTCCACCTCCATGAGGACGCTCCTCTCGACGACCGAGGTCCACGGGCCTTCGCCGCCCGCTGCCCCCGGGCGGGGGGCCCTTGCCTGGGAGGCCATCGGCTTGAAGAGCTCCCTGACCACCGAGTCGGGGTCTGACCAGGCGCTCCTCGCTGCCGCTCGGACTGACATGAGCATGTATATCCCGGCCACCGCTAGCGCCGCCCTCCCTATCAGGAAGGCTCCGCTCTCGAACGTCCAGCCGGAGATGAGGAGCCCCAAGATCCCCACCGCATCCACGGCGAGCGCGGCGGAGTACCAGCTCAAGACCTCCGAGGTCAGCGAGCTCCTGGCCACGAGGAGCGAGGCCATGGCCATGGCGGCGGCAGACGTCGCCAGGAGCCCTTTCGCCAGGGGCGTCGTTCCGGAGCCTGGGACGAGGAACGCGGGCAGCTCGCCCCGGAAGCTTGCGAACGCGAGCGCCACCGCCACGGCGAGCACCGCCCCGAAGAAGAGCGCCACGGTGGAGATGGCGCCGCGGCCCCCCCTCCCCCCGAGCGGCCTCGAGCCCGCGCTCGCGAGGTAGAAGACCGCCGAGAGAGCCGCCCCGACCACGAAGACGGTCACGGCTACGTTCGAGCCCCTCGTCCCCTCGGGGAGCCCCACCACCGCGGCGATGAAGCTGGTCGAGCCGAAGAAGAGCGAGCCCGACCCGAGGAAGAGCAGGCTCGGGAGCCTCTGCTTCATGTACGCCCTCGCGGCGACGAAGGAGACCACGGCCGAGGTGGAGGTGATGAACAGGATGGTCACCAGGATGTACGCTGGGATGGGGAGCGGGGTCAGCCTGAGCCCGGCGGCGTAGGATACCAGCACCAGGACTGCGAAGACGGATGCGCTCGCCGCGCCTAGGAGTCGCGGCAAACTCTACGTTCCGGTCGCGAACTCTGCGGCGAAGCCCTGCGCGGCCTCGTCCATGGCCTCGACCAGCCTCCTTTCGTGGTTCGCCGGGAGGTCGGCGACGTCTGCGAGGCGGCGGACGGCCCTGACCTTCGCCTCCACTCCCTTCCCGGCGTCCCCCATCCTCGCCAGGAGCCTCTTCGCGATCTCCCTCTCGACCATGAGCGCTCCCTTCTCCTTGAATACCGAGACGAGCACTTCGTGGAGCCTTCGGGGGTCGGCTGCGGCGAGGTCCATGGGAAGGATCTTCGAGACGAGCTCGAGGCCGTCCCCGCCCAGCATCTCCCGGAGGCTCTCACTGATCGCGTCCTCGAGGGTCTTCCGCGCGGCCCTCTGCTCGGTTGGGTTGGTGCCTCGTTCCATGCAGGAGATCTTGTTCTTTTTCAAGAATCCGGGATTATATATCTTCTGAATTCGGAATGTCATGCCCCTCCCGGGCTCGAAATCTTGCATGCGCGCCCTTCGCGTCGTCAAATATCTGTGAGATCCACCTGGCTGCCTGGCCCTCCCCGCCACGCGCCCCCCGGGCTACGGGCCGAACTGGTATGTCGGGAGGGCAAGGTCAGAGACGTCGAAGACTATGCTCGCGACCCTCTCGAGGAGCGCCAGCAGGTCCAGGACTTGCCCCGTCGAAGCCCCCCTCGTGCCCAGCACGGCCTTCGAGAGCTCGCCCAGCCGCTCCCTCAGCGACGCCACCTCCGCGTGGGCCCTCACGGGCTTCACGCGCCTCCTGGCCAGGAACGAGGCGACCGCCACGTCCACGAGCTTCTCCAGCGTGGCGAGGAACCGCACGAGCTGGACTGAGACCTCGCCGAGTTCCAGGGACGCGGCGCGCCTGGCAAAGTCCGTGACCGCGTCGCCCAGGCTCTCGAGGTAGCTCGCCAGGACGCGGTAGTCGAGGCACTCTATCGGGGCCAGGCTGTACCTCTCCGCGACCTCGGGGTCTATCGCGGCGGTCCTTATCGCCCTGACGAGGAGGAAGTAGAGCCTGTCGACCTCGTCGTCCCTCTCCCCGACGAGGGTGAGGAGCCCCCTGTCGGCCGCCACCCCCTCGGAGGAGTCCCTGAGCATCCCTCCGATGAGGCTGGCCATCCTCCTCACTATCTTCTCGGGGTCCAGCGCGGCGGAGTCGGGGAGGAACTGCATGGTCATCCCCTTCGCGTCCTCGTCGACCACCTCGAGGCCGACGAGCCTCGTCACCGCCGCCTTCAGCCTGGCGCGGTCCTCTCGCGCGATCACTGACCTGCCCTCTATGCGTATCGCGCTGCTCCCCATGAGGTAGGCGCCGGTCACCTCGTTGGCGACGTGGCTCACGCTCTCTTTCGGGTACTCGATCACCACCACCCGAGCCTCCCGAGGCTTTCCCTCTCCCTCCAGCGGCTTGACCATCAGCCGCCTCCCGGACATCTCCTCGACCACGACGCTCGAGCCCCTCACCACGCCGTTCTTCCTTGCCCACTTCTTCGGGAGCGAGATCAGGACCGTCCCGCCTCCCATCTCGAGGACCTTCCTGGTGTCCACGAGTTCTATAGACTTCTATAGATTATTTATAGGTTATCTTGATATCGTCTCCCGCGCCGGGACCCTAGAAGTTGAGCGGTTCCGTGGCCTCGAGGGTCGCCACCATCGCGATAGTGGCCGCCCTCTACGCGGTAGGCAAGGCGCTGACGGCGTACATCCCCAGCCCGTGGGGCATCGGCGAGTTCCTGATCGGCCTCTTCATCCCGGCCTATTTCGCCGTGGTCTCCGACACCCTCCCGGTGGCGGTGGGCGCGGGGCTCGGGACGTTCGTCGGGGACGTGGTATTCCTTACCCCTCTCAAGGAGACCACCCCGGTGCTCAGCCTCGTGGCGGGCGTACCGGCCAACTTCGTCGCGTTCCTTCTCTTCGGGTACTTTGTGAAGAGGTACCGCTCCTGGCCCGCGTTCGTCGCGGGTACCGTGTGCTTCGTCACGCTCGGGAACCTCATCGCGGGGTTCGACGTCGTCGAGTTCCTCGGGCTCCCCCGCGGGCTGATCCTCGGCTTCACCCTCTTCTGGAACGTTGGCGCCATCCCCGCGGTGATCGTGGGGGTCCCCCTGCTCCTTCGGGCGACCCAGCCGCTGGTGGGGCGGTCGACGATCCTCAGGCACAGCGCCGAGTGGTCGGGGAGGGTCGGCGCGAGGGAGACCGCCGTCGCCCTGGCCTTCGGCGCCGCGTTCATCCTCTTCGGCGCGGTGCTCTTCCTCGGCGCCCCTGGCACCCTCTCGAGCTGGCCTGGCCTCGGCCTCTACTTCGCAGTGGCGGCCGTGGTGGTGGTGATATTCGGACCCATGGCAGGGCTTTTAGCCGGGGCCAGACCGACGGGCCGATAGATGCCGCCCAAGACCGCGCTCGCCTTCGCGCCGGCGGTGATATCCAACTTCTTCGCAGTCCACACCGAGGCGCTCGCAAAGGACCCCCCTGACTACTGGCGCGCCGGCGCTACGGGAGGAGGGTTCACCCTCTCCAAGGGGGTGTACACCAGCGCCTGGCTCCTCAGGAGCTCCTCCAGGGCGGTCTCGGCGGCGGTCAACGGGAACGCGAACTACCCGGCCGACACCACGGTCAGGGCGGTGGAGCTCCTGCTCGACGCGGCGAGATGCCCTCCCCACCTCGTAGAGCTGGTCCAGACGGTCGAGGTCCCGATAAAGGCGGGCTTCGGGAGCAGCTCCGCCTCCGCCCTCTCCGCCGTGATGGCGGTGGCGGCCGCGCTAGACCTGCCCATGAGCAAGGAGGAGGTCGCCTTCTTCGCGCACAAGGCCGAGATAATGCGGCACACGGGGCTCGGCACCGTCTCGTCGACCTTCGATTACTCTGGCGCGGCGGTCATCACAAAGGCCGGCGGGCCGGGGGTGGCTAAGGTACAGAGCGTGCCGGTCCCCCACGACCTCCGCGTGGTCACCGCTTTCCTCTCCCCGAAGAAGAAGGGCGGCAGGCTGGGCTCCCAGAGGATGCGGAACAAGGTCAACCGGCTGGGGGAGGCCGCACTGGAGCGCGCCTCCGACAGGAGCCTCGAGAGCCTCCTTGCAGCCGGATACGAGTTCGCCCAGGAGCTGGGGTTCATGACGCACGCGGTCAGGACGCTCGTCGCGCTTGCGCTCGAGGAGGGGGCGGTCGGCGCCAGCCAGAACATGCTCGGCAACGCCCTCCACGCAGTGGTGCGCGAGAGAGAGGTCGCACGCCTTTCCTCGGCAATCCGCGCCGCATCCAAGTTCGCGAAGGTCGACTCCTTCCACATAGGCGGCAGGACTGCACAGGTCCTGGCCGAGTAGTCGAATAGAGTTCTCCAACCTTAGCCTTATATCGCCTCCCTGCAGCAGCGTAAGCTTGCCGGAGTCCGTGGATTGGGTTATATTCGAAGGCTCGAGGTAAAGGGTTTCAAGTCCTTCGGCCCTCGCGCGCTGACAATCACGTTCGAACAGGGCCTGAACGTAGTGACGGGGCCCAACGGGAGCGGCAAGTCCAACATCGCCGACGCGATCCTCTTCGCCCTCGGCGAGAACTCCCCCCGCGTCCTCAGGGCCGCGCAGGGCCGGCTCACAGGGCTGATCTACGACCCCAAGCGCGAGGCCGTGGAGGCGCGCAGGGCAGCCGAGGGCGCCGAGGGCGAGGCGGGGGAGGGGGCGGCCAGGTCGTTCTCACCCGAGGACCGGCCCACGAGCTGCAAGGTGAGCCTGCAGATCGACAACGCCGACAGGAAGATCCCCGTGGACTCGGACCTGGTCACGCTCACAAGGGAGCTCAAGAACAACGGTGAGAACTCGTACTACCTCAACGGCAAAAAGTCCACAAAGTCCATGATCGCGGACTTCCTCGAGGTCTCGGGGCTCTCTCCCTCCGGGCTGAACGTGATCCCGCAGGGCGCGGCCACGAGGGTGGCCGACCTGACGCCCGACGAGAAGAGGAAGATGATCGAGGACGTCGTCGGGATCTCAAAGTTCGACGACAAAAAGGCGGAGGCGCAGAAGCAGCTCTCCCAGGCCGACACCAAGCTCCAGATAGAGCTCGCGAGGACGGGAGAGATGAAGGCGCAGCTGGAGCGGCTGGAGGAGCAGAGGAACGACCTGGTGAGGTTCAACCAGCTCGAGGGCCAGCTCGGGTGGCTAAAGGCCGTCCAGACCTCGAGGAGGATAACCGAGCTCCGCGAGAGGCTCAGCTCGAACAAGAGGATGGAGGAGGAGCTCACCCTCAAGCTCGACGAGGTGAGGAAGAGGAAGGACGAGTTCGAGGCGCGGGTCGCCGCCCAGACCGCCGAGAAGGAGAAGTTCATCGTCGAGATAGTCCAGGGCGGGGGAGAGGGCCCGACCAAGCTCCGGGACGAGCTCGAGTCGGTGAGGCTGAGGAGGGACCAGCTGACCGGGGAGGTCCAGAAGCGCGAGGAGAACATCAGGAGGCTCGAGATGGAGACGATGCCCACGATGCGCGCGATCGTGGCCGAGAGGAAGAAGCAGGTCACCGCCGTGGGCTCGACGGTCGAGTCGCTCTCGGCCACCCTCGAGAAGCTCGAGGCCAGGAGGAAGGAGGTGAGCGCGCGCCTGCAGGAGATGCTCGACGCGGAGGAGACCCTGCGCGCGACCGTCGAGCGCAACAGGAAGCAGGCCGACAAGGTCAGGTCGAAGCTCGACCAGCTCTCGGAGGAGCTCTCGCCGGTCGGCCTCGAGATCAACGCAGTCCAGGCGGGCCTCGGGGCTGAGAAGAAGCGGGCGGAGGAGCTTGAGGCGAGGGTCAAGAACTTCACCGAGCTCCTGGACAGGCTTGACAGCAACTCCAGGCAGCTCATGGAGCTCCAGGGCCAGGAGGCCAAGGAGCTCGCGGAGATAGACGACGACCTGTCGGGCCTCGAGAAGGAGAGGAACCTGATAGAGCAGAGCATAGGCGCAGCCAGCAGGGTCCTCGAGAAGGCCTCGGGCGAGGTCGCCACCCAGTCTGCCAAGGCTGAGTTCACCGAAGACCTGGTCTCGGACCGCGTGGGGCACGGCAAGCTGAGGGCGCTCTGCGAGGGCGGGGGTGTCCCCGGGTACCTGGGGATGGTCAACCAGCTCGTGAGCTACCCGTCGCAGTACTCCCGCGCCTGCTCCGCGGTGATGGACACGTGGAGCACCGCCTTCGTGGTCGCCGACGTCAGGTCGATGACCTCGCTGATAAAGGCGGGCAAGAAGCTCAACATAAAGTCCTTCGCCGTGATCCCGCTCTCCGAGGTGGCGGACGTGCGGCCGGTCTCGGTCTCAAGGTCTGCCGGGGTGATCGGGCCGCTCTCGGCGGTACTAAAGGCGGACAAGCAGCACAGGGGGCTGGTCAACTTCATCGCGGGAGACACCGTCCTGGTGGAGTCCGAGGGGATCGCGTACATCCTTGCCTCCGAGGGCTTCAAGACGGTCACGCCGGACGGCGAGACCTTCGAGCTCGGCGGTAGGGCCTTTGCGTTCGGGCTCCGCGACGCCCTCGCATCGGTCCTGGAGGCGCTCGAGGACATCGAGAACGTGGGGGAGGTCCAGGGGGCGGTGAAGGCGCTAAGGGCCGCCATCGACAAGAGGAAGCAGCAGATGACCGCCCTCGAGAACGACGACAGGGCGCTGACCAAGGACCGGGTGAAGAAGATCGCCGCGGTGGCCGCCCTGAGGGCGGAGGCCGAGACGGTCGTCAGGCTCTCCAAGCGCTACCGGGCGATGCACCGCTCGATAAACCAGGACTTTGAGGGGCAGGCCAGGGCGGTCGAGCGGCTCCAGAGGCGGGAGGCGTCGCTCCTCCTGAAGAGGGAGGCGATGGCCACCGAGATGAAGCTTCTGAAGGACGGCCTGGTCGAGCAGGAGTCCCTCGGGCTAGACGGCCACATGGCAGAGATAGAGGGCGCGAGGAACGACCTCAACCTCCAGCTCAACGAGCTCTCCAGCAGGGTCTCAGAGATCCACCTCTCGTACACTCGCGAAAAGGCGAACTTCGAGCAGATGGTCGTCCCGGGGCTCGACCGCATGAGGCAGGACCTCGAGGCGAGCGAGATGCAGTACGAGGCGGACCGCCAGTTCGTCCAGGCATCGAGGAAGGAGCTCACGGAGCTCGGCCACAGGTTCGCCGACCTCGACGCGCAGCTCCAGAAGGTGCTCGACTCGTCGAGCAACAGCCGCCCGGTCCTCGAGGAGTTCGACAACAAGATCCGGCGCCTGCGGGAGGAGGCGGCCGCCGCCGAGAGGTCCGCCTTCAACACCGAGAAGGAGATCTTCGCCCTCCAGCAGGGCGCGGCGGCCCTGCAGGACAAGGTCGCCGAGCAGCTCAGCAGCCTAAAGTTCTACGGTTACGACGACGTCCTTCCGCTCTTCGACGGGAGCGACCAGCTCCTTTCGCAGGTGGAGTTCGAGCACGAGGGACTGGCAAGGACGGTGAACAAGAGCTCCGAGAGGGACTACGCTGCCGTCTACGACAGCTACCGGAACCTCTCCCAGAGGATCAACGAGCTCGAGCAGGAGCGCAACTCGATAGTCAGGTTCATCGAGAGCGTGGACTCGGAGAAGAGGAAGGTCTTCGGCGCCGCCTTCGCCACGATAAACAACGAGTTCGCCGGGACCTTCAAGACCCTGACCGACGGCCAGGCCTGGCTCGAGCTCGAGAACAAGGAGGAGATGTTCACGGGGGGCATCTACATGATGGCGAGCTTCAGGGGCAAGCCGGCGTGGGAGTCCTCCTCGATGTCGGGCGGCGAAAAGTCGGTCACCGCGGTCGCGCTGATCCTGGCGATACAGAAGGTCAACCCCCACCCGTTCTACCTCTTCGACGAGATCGACCAGAACCTCGACCAGGCCAACTCGCAGAGCTTGGCGAGCTTCTTCAAGGAGAGGTCCTCCCAGGCCCAGATCATCGTGGTCTCTCTCAAGGACACCATGGTGGCGGGGAGCGGCGTCGCGTACGGCGTCTACAACGTCGCGGGGATCTCGAGGATAGTGAGGGCGAAGATGGAGGTGCAGGTAAAGAGTGGTTGAAGGCGGCATACTGGCGCGGCCCCCGCTCAACCTGCTCATCGACCCCAACGCCGCGAAGAGGAAGTCCCCGTGGGAGATCCACCTCTCCGAGCTCCTCGACATGTTCCTCGAGGCCATCGCCAAGTCTGAGTTCCTCGACCTGAGGGCCGCGGGGACGGCCGCGCTCACCTCCGCCACCATCTACAGGTTCAAGGTGGAGTCGCTCTTCCTCTTCGAGAAGCTCCAGCGCGAGAGGAGGGTCATCGACTCGGTGGAGCCGCCCCAGATCGTCGTCATGCCCTTCAGGTACGAGGTCTACTCCACCACGGTGGACGAGCTCTTCGACGCGCTCTCGCGCATCCTCGAGGAGATAGTCCACAACGACAGGGAGGAGAGCACCGTCTCTCCCTCGCTCCTCGAGGAGGGCCCCCCGCCCAACTTCGAGGACTACCTGATCACCATCCTCTCCAACCTCCAGGCGTTCACCCGCGTCCTCAGGGAGAGGATCGGGGCGCTGGGGCGCGTAAAGTTCTCAGAGCTCGTCGCAGGGATGCCCCTCATCGAGGCGTCGCGGACCTTCATCCTGCTACTCTTCTCGGCGGTCAACGGTACGGTGGTCCTCGACCAGGAGGGCGAGGACGACCTCCTAGTGACGCTCGTGGGCTGATCCCGAGGATGAGCGAGCCGCAGCAGCAGGAGGACCAAGAGCAGGCCGCGCGCCCCAGGGCCTCCGATGACGAGGTCAGGGCGAGGATCGAGGCGGCCCTCTACTCCTCCGGGCGGGCGCTCGACGCCGAGCAGCTCGCCAAGGCGGCGGGGATCTCCTCGAAGAAGAGGGCGATAGACGAGGCCAAGGCGATCCAGTCGCGGATGAAGGCCATGCTCTCCGCCGTGGAGGTGGTCGAGTACCCGGGGCAGAGGTACGCGATGCAGCTAAAGGCCGAGTACACGAGCGTGGCGCGCAAGTTCGCCACCAAGCCCCTCCTCTCCAAGGCCGCCCTCCGCACGCTCTCCTTCATCGCCTACTTCCAGCCCATCTCGAGCGCGGACCTCGCCCTGAGGCGCGGCTCGCAGGCCTACGACCACCTGAAGGACCTCGAGGAGGTCGGGTTCCTCGCGTGGGAGCGAAAAGGCAGGTCGAGGCTCTACAGGACGACGACCGAGTTCTCCGAGTACTTCGGGCTCAGCACCGACCCGCAGACCCTAAAGCACCAGCTCGAGAGGCGCGCCCTCATCCTCAGGTAGCAGCGAGGAAAGGCTTAACACCCTCTCCCTGAGGGAGTGGCCGGAAACCGACCTTGGTCAAGGCAGTGGAGAACCTTAGGAAGAGGAAGCTCACAGGCGGCAAGCGGAGGCCGTTCAGGGGGCGCAAGGCCTCCGAGACGGACGACTACGCGTTCGAGACCGCCGTCGGAGAGACGGTCAGCTCGCCGAAGCGGACCAGGGGAGGGTCGCTCAACTTCGGTCTCAGGTACGCCAACAAGGCCAACGTCTACGACCCCGGCACCAGCAAGACCGTAAGGACCGATATAGTGCGCGTCACCGCCAACCCCGCCAACAGGGAGTACGAGCGGAGGGGCGTGATAACGCGCGGCGCGACCATCGAGACCAAGCTCGGGCCCGCGAAGGTCACCTCGAAGCCCAGCGACGACGGCGTGGTAAACGGCGTCCTGATAAAGTAAGGAAGCGCTATATCTGGCGCGGCACGGCTGCGTCCCGGTGGACCCCCAATGAAGGAGTACGACCGTTTCGTCGTCTGGCTGGACTATCTGGACTCTGAGCGGAAGCGGGGCGAGGGGAGGAGGGTCCCGCTCGACTCGTGCGTCCGCGCCCCGACCCTCGACGAGGTCGTCCAGGCCTGCAGGCGCCTCAACATCGAGGCCCAGCCGCAGGGGGGCTTCCACCCGAGGGCGGCGCGCCGCCCGTCGGGATACGTCTCGATAAAGAAAACGGGGCGAAAACAGGACGTTATCGTGGCTATCGCACGAGAATTGTCAAGAATCAGGGGCTCGCAGCCAAAGAAAGTTTAAAGGCAAGCTTTCCGTTTTTGCGGAAGCCATATGCAGGAAGTTGGCGAGGTTCTCCACAGAGCACGCAGCGGAAGGCTAATCGTCCGCCTCGAGCGCAGGGTCGAGCCGGGGTCGATCCTCCTCGACCCGAAGGGCCGGAAGGCCGCGAAGGTCGTCGAGCTGATAGGCCCGGTGTCCAAGCCCTACGCGTCGGCGGCGCCGCTCACCGAGAGGGCTGACACCGGGAAGCAGGGCCGCAAACTCTTTCTCGGGTGAGTCGGGCAATTGTGGGACCCCAAGGCCGACGGCGAGCTCTACAGGACGTACTGCCCCAACTGCGGCGACAGGCTCATCGGCGACGCCGAGAAGGGCGAGCAGGTCTGCCAGGCGTGCGGCTATGTGGCCCAGGCGGGCGCAGACGAGGGCCCAGAGTGGAAGGCGATAGACCTTGAGGAGAAGAGCAAGCGCGTGCGCGTCGGCGCCCCCACCACCCTGACCCTCCACGACCTCGGGCTCTCCACCGACATCGGGAGCGACATGCGCGACTCGCACGGGCGGTACCTGGACCCGACGATGCGCGCGACCGTCGAGAAGATGAAGAGGTGGCAGAGCCGCATCAGGACGATCAACAGCCAGGAGCGCGGGCTCTCCATCGTCCTCGCGAAGATAAC
>JAJZNC010000020.1 GCA_021848045.1 archaeon | reverse complement strand
GGTCACAAGCGACCCCATCGAGAGCCCCGTCGCAGGGTCGGCCTCCAGGCCGCGCAGCTGGGGTATCCCCTTCAGGTCGACCAGGACCTGCGGCACGGGCTGCATCGCCCCCCTCTTCATGAGGTAGAGGACGTCGGAGCCGCCGGAGATGACCTTGGCCCTGGTCCCGTACCTCTCGAGGAGGGCGACCGCGCCCTCGACGCTCTGGGGCGCCGCGTAGCCCACCTCAGGAAGGGACATGGGGGTGAGGTTGGGGATGAGCCCGCCGGACGAGGCCTAGCCGCCTCCCTTGAGGGCGTCGATCACCATCTTCGGGGTGATCGGGATGGTGGTGAACCTCACCCCGATGGCGTTGGCGACCGCGTTCCTTATCGCGGAGTGCGTGCAGATGATCATGCTCTCGCCCCCTCCCTTGGCGCCGAAGGGGCCCCTCGGGTCGGGGTTCTCGAGGACTATGGCCGACATCGGCGGCACGTCCATCATGGTAGGGACCTTGTAGTAGAGCCAGTCCCTGCTGAGCGGCTGGAGCGACGCCTGGTCCACGACGTAGTCCTCCAGGAGCCCGTAGCCGATCCCCTGGAGGGCCGCCCCCTGCATCTGGCCCTCCACGGCCAGGGGGTTGATGGCCTTGCCGTAGTCCTGGACCATGGTGAGGTTGGTGGGGGTCACCTTCCCCGTCCACCTGTCCACCTCGACCTCCGCGAAGCACGCGCCGAACTGGAAGCCGGTCCTGCTCACGTAGAGCGTCTGGACGTACTGGCCGGTCCCCACGATGCTCCCGCCCAGGACCGTCTTCACCACGTCGGCGAAGCTCATCGACTGGCCGTTGTCCGCCCTCGAGACCGAGCTGCCCTGCGTGAGGAGGTTCGACGGCTCCGTCCCCATGGCGGTCGCCGCCGCGGCCAGGAGCTGCTGCCTGGCGTCCGCCGCGGCCGCCTTCGCGCCGTTCCCCGCGATGAACGTCGTCCTGCTCCCGAACGTCCCCTGGAAGGGGGCAGGCGGGTAGTCGGTCTCGCCCATCGCGATGGAGACGTCGTCGAGCGCTGCCCCGAGCTCCTGCGCGACTATCATCGACATGGTGGTCGGCTGGCCGCCCCCCAGGTCGGCGGTCCCCATCGTTATCTGCACCGCCCCGTCCTGCCCGATGGCCACCTGCGCGCTCGACGTGTCGGGGATGTGCCCGAACCCGTAGGTCAGGAGGGCGACCCCTATCCCCTTCACGACCCGGCCGGCGCCCGAGAGGCCGCCGAACGGCGCCCACTTCGATGCCCAGCCTGACGCCGCCTTCCCCTCGGAGATCGCCTGCCGGAACGCGGCGCCGCCGACCTGGGAGAAGTCGACGATCTCGCCCTGGATATTGAGTACGTCGTCGGGCCTGATGCAGTTGAGCGCGTGGAGGTCTGTCGGGTCCATCGAGAGCTTGGCCGCCAGGTCGTCCATCGCGGACTGGACGGCGAAGTTGGACTGGACCCCGCCGTACCCGCGGAGAGCGCCGGCCGGCGGGTTGTCCGTGAAGACCGCGTAGGTGGTGTAGCGCATGTTCGGCGTCCGGTACGCGTTGAAGACCCCCCTCGCCCCCACGTAGGGCACCGAGAAGCCCCCTGCAAGGTACGCCCCCTTGTCGTAGGTTATCGTGAGGTCGATTGCCGTCATGGTCCCGTCGGCCTTCGCTCCTATCGACACGGTGGCCGACGCGGGGTGCCGCTTGTTCGGGGTCGCCTCGAAGGCAAAGTCCTGGGGCATCACCATCTTGACGGGCTTCCCGGTCTTCCTCGCCAGGAACGCGGCGAGGGGGATGAAGCGGTAGACGTTGTCCTCGCCGAACCCCCCCGCCAGCGGCTGCGAGACGACCTTGATGTTGGAGGTGGGGATCTGGAAGAGCTGCGCCAGCTCGCCCTGCCTCGTGTACATCACCTGCGTGTCGTTGTATATCGTGAGCTGGTCACCGCTCCACTCCGCCAGGCACGAGTACGGCCTGAGGGAGGCGGAGGCCTGCGAAGGCATGTCGTAGCTCCCGGTGAAGACCACGTCCGCCTCCGCCAGGCCGCCGGCGACGTCTCCCCTCGAGATGACCATGGGCGCGTATGGAGCCATCACGTTCCCGGGGAACCATGGAGACTCCACCGCGGGCGCCCCGGGATCCGTAGTCGTGGCCGCGTCGGAGTTCGACCGGAGGGGCTCGTACGTGACGCTCACGAGGCTCACGGCGCGGTCCGCCGTCTCCGCGTCCGCGGCGGCCACGGCTGCCACCTCGTCCCCCACGAACCTCACCATGTCGTCCGCTGCCCCGGCGAGCATCCTCAGGTCGTAGGAGGGGGGGAATGTGGCAGAGATCGGTATGGGCGGGACGTCCTTCCCTGTGACGACCGCCGCGACTCCTGGCAGCGACGCCGCCTTGGACGTGTCGATGCTCACGATCCTGCCCCTCGGGATGGTGCTCCTGACCACCCGCCCGATGAGCATCCCGGGCCTCTGGATGTCGATGGTGTAGACCGGCTTCCCCGTCACCTTCTCGGCTGCCCGCACGTCGGGGACCCGGCTCCCGATGACCGAGGAGGACACCCGCTCAGGTCGCCTCCGCGGCTGCTAGCACCGCCTTCACGACGTGGGCGTAGCTCCCGCACCTGCAGAGGTTGCCCGAGAGCGCCTGCCTGACCTGGAGCTCGCTCGGCCGCGGGGTCGACTCGAGGAGGGCGGTGGCCGTGACTATGAACCCGGGGGTGCAGAACCCGCACTGGAACGCGCCCTCGTCCTGGAACGCCTGCTGCAGGGGCGTGAGGGACGCCCCTCCCGAGAGCCCCTCTATCGTGGTCACGCTGTGGCCGGAGAGCTCCACCGCCAATCTCTGGCACGAGTAGACGGGGAGCCCGTCGAGGAGCACCGTGCAGGCCCCGCACTCGCCGTTCAGGCAGCCCGGCTTGGCCCCCCTGAGGTCGAGGTCCTCGCGGAGCGCCTCCAGGAGGGTGGCGTTCGCCTTCACGTCGAGCGTCTCCTGAGCCCCGTTCACGGTCAGGGTGACCGACTTCGACGCCACGGGCTGCTCCGTGAGGGAGAGGAGGGTCTCGCGCCCTGGGCGCGTCCCGAGGAGCCACGCCGCAGCCACCAGCACGGCGGCGGATGTCCCCCCAATCACGAGCTTCACGAAGCCCCGCCTAGAGATCTTCATGGAAGCCTCGTAGGGCCACCGGCCCGCGGTCCGATTAAAACCAATCGTCCGGACGCCCGCCCGGCGACGCATAACGTCATAAGCTTCTCCCCCGAGAGCCTCTGATAGGGTACTCCTCACCGAATTGAGCAAGACACGCGTCTCCCTGGGCCACGGGATCGTCGCAGAGTGCGGGGGGCTGACCTTCGCCCTCGACCCTGACGCCCCCGTCCGGTCCGACTACACGTTCGTCTCCCACGCCCACCTGGACCACGTGGACAAGCCGCACCCGAAGGCGAAGGTCCTCGCCACGCCGGAGACGGTCCTCCTGGCTCGGGCGAGGGGGATCGAGCTGGAGGGGAACGTCCGCGACCCCCCGGAGGGGGTGGCCCTCCTGGACTCGGGGCACATACTCGGGGCGCGCGCGCTCTACGTCGAGGACGAGCTCCTCTACACCGGGGACGCGGCCGGGAGGGAGCGGGCGTTCATGCCGAGGTGCAGGACGAAGAAGGCGAGGGTGCTCATCACGGAGACCACCTTCGGCGACCCGCGGTACGTCTTCCCCCCGCTGGAGGAGACCGTGAGGAGGGTCAACGAGATGATAGGCCGCAGCTTCGACAAGGGGCGGCCGGTCGTCCTCATGGGCTATCCCCTGGGCAAGTCGCAGGTCCTCTCGCACCTCTTCTCGTCGTGGACCCCCTTCTTCGTCCACGAGTCCGTGGGCCAGATGAACGACATCTACAGGGACCGGGGCGTCCCACTGAAGCGGGAGGCGATGAGGGTCGGGAGGGGCCTCGACGGCCTCCCCCAGGGCCCCTGGCTGATGGTCGCCCCGATGATGGGCGCCAAGAACAGGGCCGCCCAGAGGCTGAGGAAGGAGCACAGAGCGGTCCTCGCGGCGTTCAGCGGGTGGGCGACGGACGGGGGGTACGGGCGGTTCCTGGGGGCGGACTACTCCTTCGCGGTCAGCGACCACTGCGACTATCCCGAGCTCCTGCAGCTCGTGAGGGAGGTCTCGCCGGAGGAGGTCTACACCACCCACGGCTTCACCAAGGAGTTCGCGCAGACCCTTAGGGGGGAGGGGTTCGACGCCAAGCCCCTGGAAGGCTACCAGGCTGCCCTCTCGGACTATCCCTAGAGAAGGATTTTAAAATCGACCCGGCGGAAGCGTCGTGCGGCAAGACGCGCATGAGTGATCATCAAATCCGTGCCCAGTGACCAACCGTCGGAGGCAAAGTTCTCTCCGGTCTACGACTGGAGGTCCATCGAGCCCAGGGTGAGGAGGTTCACCAAGGAGGCAGGCCTTCGAGGGCAGGTGGAGAAGGCGCTCGGAGGCAAGCGCCAGGTGGGCTACGTCGAGGGGCCGCCCACCCTCAACGGGGTCCCGCACATAGGGCACATCCGCGGGCGCATAATGAAGGACCTCTGGTACCGGTACAGCACCCTCCTCCTCAAGAAGAACGTCGTGTTCCGCGCGGGGTGGGACTGCCAGGGGCTGCCCGTCGAGCTCCAGGCCGAGAAGGAGCTCGGCCTCTCGGGCAACAAGTGGGACGACCTCAAGCAGATCGGGGAGGAGAAGCTCGTCGAGGCGTGCAAGCGCCTCCTCGACAAGTACCTCCAGTCGTGGGAGGCCGCGGACGACCTCCTCGGGCTCCTGCTCGACCACTCCAAGGCCTACATGACCTACCGCGACTCGTACATCGAAAGGGAGTGGAGGTTCCTCGAGCGCGCGTGGGACAAGGGGATCCTGGGTGAGGGGTTCAAGGTCGTCCCCTACTGCCCCAGCTGCATGACCTCCCTCAGCCACGCGGAGGCCGTGTTGGGCTACGAGACCCTCGAGGACCCGAGCCTCTACTACAAGGTCCGGGCATCCGACGGGAGCTACCTCGTCATCTGGACCACGATGCCTTTCACCGTGGTCACCGACGAGATGGTGGGGGTCAAGCCTGAGGCCGACTACTCCTACGTCAGGGTCGGGGGGGAGACCTGGGTGCTCGGTGAGGAGAGGAAGGCCGCCCTCGCGAAGGAGCTCGGCGTGGAGCTCGGAGAGGTCGTGAAGACAGTGAAGGGGAGGGACCTCGACGGGCTCAGGTACGAGCACCCGCTCGTGAAGCTGATACCGGGGCTCGAGAGGCTCCAGGCGCAGGGCTCGATCCACATGGTGGTCGCCGAGGAGTTCGTCGACACCGGGACGGGCACCGGCCTCGTCCACCTCTCCCCGGCGAACGGGGAGGAGGACTTCCTGGTGGCCGGGAGGAGGAACGTGCCCGTCTTCGCGCCGATAGACGACAGGGTGCGGTTCACCCAGGACGCAGGGAGGTTCGCTGGCCTCTACGTCCGCGACGCCGACAGCGTGGTCTCGAAGCTCCTCGCCGAGAGCGGGAACCTGGTCAGCGAGGGCAGGCTCGAGCACGAGTACCCGACCTGCTGGAGGTCCGGGCACAGGCTGGTCTGGGTCGCCCGGCGAGAGTACTTCTACTGGATCGACCGCGTCAAGGAGAGCCTCGTCGAGGCGGCTGAGAAGGTAGAGTACTATTTCGACCAGCCACGGAACAGGTTCATCGAGTTCATCAAGCAGTCTCCTCCCTGGTGCATATCGAGGGAGAGGGTGTGGGGGACGCCGCTCCCGATCTGGGTCTGCACGAAGTGCAAGGAGAAGGTGCCCGCCTTCTCCAGGAAGAGCATCGTCGAGAAGGCCCTCGAACTCCCGGACGGGGAGGGCTTCGAGCTGCACAGGCCGTGGATAGACAGGATCGCGCTCAAGTGCCCAAAGTGCGGGAGCCCCTCCAGGCGCGAGCCCTTCGTCCTCGACACCTGGCACAACAGCGGCTCCGCGCCGCTCTCCGCGTTCACCGACTCGGAGAGGGCGGCCCTCGTCCCCGTCGAGCACCTCACCGAGGGGATCGACCAGACGAGAGGATGGGCGTACACCCTCCTCGTCCTCAACGTGATCTACCAGGGGAAGCCGGTTGCCCCCTACGGGGCGTTCCTCTTCCAGGGCCACGTCCTGGACGAGAAGGGGCGGAAGATGAGCAAGAGCCTGGGGAACGTCCTAGACGCCCTGCAGATGCTCAACGAGGGGTCGGTCGACCTCCTCAGGTACTACATAATGTGGAAGAGCTCGCCCGTCGACGCCCTGAGCCTGGACCCGAAGGAGATGTCGGGGAGGCCGTACCAGGTCCTGAACACCCTCTACCACCTGCACGTCTACCTCTGGCAGAACGGGCAGGAGGATGGGTTCGACCCCCGCAGGCACACCGTGAAGTGGGCGAAGGCGCGGAGGCTGCTCACCCAGGTCGACCTCTGGCTGCTCTACAGCCTCCAGGAGGCCGCGGAGTCTGTGGTCTCCGCCTACGGGGCCGGCAGGTACAACGAGGCCTGCAAGGAGCTCGAGCGCCAGATCGTGGAGGTGGTCAGCCAGGGTTACGTCCGGATGGTCAGGAACGAGCTCTGGGACGACACCCCCCGCGCCAAGTCGAGGCGGCTGGCGATCTTCGCGGTCCTCGGCCACGCGCTCTCGACCCTCGACTCGCTGCTGCACCCCGTCTCCCCGTTCCTCACCGAGTACCTCCACCAGGAGGTCTTCTCCGGGTCCCCCTGGAAGCGGCCCCTCCTGCTCGGGGACCTGCCCAAGGTGGCGCTCCCAAAGGGCGCGAAGGGCGAGAGCGAGGCGGTGGAGTTCGCGCTCGCCGTGGAGGGGGCGTGCAACTCGGCCAGGGTCAAGGCGAAGCTCAAGAGGAGGTGGCCGCTCAGGGCGATGGCCGTCTACGTCCCGCCCGCCAAGGCGGCAAAGATGAAGCGCGCCCGGAGGCTCGTCGAGCTCCTCTGCAACGTCAAGAAGGTCACCTTCGCGACCCGGGTCTCGTCGCTCCCGGTCACCGTCTCGCTGACGCCGAACCGCTCGCAGATAGGCGCCCAGTTCAAGGAGAAGACCAACGAGGTGCTCTCCCAGCTGAGGCCCCTCGAGGGCGACGAGGCATGGGAGGCATACCGCTCTGGCTCCTCCATCGGGCTCGCCGCCGCGAACGGGGAGAGGCTCGAGGTGCCCGTCTCCGCCATGGAGTTCAGCTTCAGGGGTACCGGCGACTGGGAGGCGGCCGCCAAGGGGGAGACCATCGTGGCGATAGAGAAGGTCAGGGACGACAGGCTGATGGCCGAGGGCGTCGAGAGGGACGTCGCCAGGAGGCTCCAGGCGCTGAGGAAGAAGCGCGGCTACTCGCCGGCGGCGGTGCTGGCCAGGGCGAGCGTCGCGGGGCTCGACGAGGAGACCGTCTCGATGCTCTCGCCGCTGAAGAAGCACCTCGCTTTCCTGGTCAGGGTGAAGCTGGTCGAGGTGGCCTCGGAGATGGCCGAGGAGCCCGAGTGGGAGGAGGACGAGCTCGACGGCCGACCCATCTACCTCGACGTCTCGGGCGGGCTAGCGCCCAGAAAGAAGCCTGCTCGCAAGCGAGGGCGGAAGCCCCGACGCTAGCACCTTCCTGGCCGACCTCTCGACGTCGTACTCGACCCTCCTGAGCTCCACCTCGACCCTTCCTCCCTCCGCGCAGAGCACCGCGTATGAGACCCGGGGGTCTCCGTCCCTGGGCTGCCCGACCGACCCGGGGTTGAAGACCAGCCCCTCGCCCCTCCACTCGAACGGAGCGTGCGTGTGACCGAGGGCGAGGACGTCAGCCCCGACCTTCCCCAGGTAGTGGTCGAGGAGGTCGGCGTGGGTCGACGGGAGGACGTACTCCCACAAGGGGTCGTCGGGGGAGCCGTGCACCATGTAGAGGGACCTCCCTCCGACGGTGCCCCTCGCGCCCGTCGGGAGCGCCGCCAGGAACCCCCTGCTCTCGTCGGTCAGCTGCCTGGAGGTCCAGACGGCGGCCATCCCTGCGGTGGGGTTGAAGCCCCGCACGTCCCCGGTGACGGCGGCTCTGTCGTGGTTGCCCTGGACGCAGGTCGCGCCGACGCGCCTTAGCAGGCCGACCACCTCGTTCGGGGAAGCCCCGTAGCCCACGACGTCCCCGGCGCAGAACACCCTGAGCCCCCCGGCCTCCTCAAGGACTGCCTCGAGCGCCTCGAGGTTGGAGTGGACGTCGGAGACGAAGACCGCGCGAGACGGCTCACTGGCCTGCATCGGGACCCCGTCCCGTCGTCCGGCTATTTCAGCACCGAGCGGGTCCCTGCGAACCGCCTCTGGATTATGCGGCTCCGGGTCTCCGGGAAGGCTGCCGCCTGGAGGAGCTCGTTGGCGGTACCCGTCCTCTTCAGGATGCCCGCCAGGGCGAAGTACCACGCCGAGGCCGGGGTCGAGCCCTGGCTGTCGGGCATCTCTATCCTGGCGATCTTGGTGAGCGGGTCGTACTCCGTGGAGGTGGCCTCCTCGCCCAGCTCCTCCCTGATCATCGCTAGCATGAACTTGATGGTGGCGTCCAGGGGCTGGCGGGTGAGCTTCGAGGAGACCCGCATCTCGAGGAGCCCGACGAGCGCCTCGCCGATGCTCTCCACCGTGGCCTCGTCCCTGACCGCCTTCGCCACCGCCTCGACGAAGAGCTCCCTCACCAGGAGCGGGTCGACGAAGAAGGGCAGGCCGTCCACGAGCAGCGACGACACCGCCCTCCCGCTGGTGGACGTCTTCCATATCCCCTCGAACAGCTCGTCGCCTATCGCGCTCCTGAGCTCGCTCAAGAATATCTGGTACCCCCTCCCTGTCTGGCTGTTCACGATTATCAGCTCCGAGTTGTCGATGATGAACAGGCTCTTGCCCGCCAGGTGCCTCCCGAACCTCAGCCTGAGCTTGGGCGACGAGAACGGGAACTCCGGGACGGTCTCGGCCAGCGACGAGACGATCCTGACCTGGGCGTCGTGCCTGCACGCGCTCTCGACCTCCTCGATGCACTCCTGGACGAGGTGCATCCCCCAGCTGTCCACCACGCACTTCACCTCCTTCTCTGCCTTCAGCATCGACTCCTTGAGCTTGGTCAGGAGGCTCTGCGACCCGAGGGAGAGGTACCTCTCCTCGAGCATGTCGCCGGGGTTGACGTTCTTCTCCCTGACCTTCCGCAGCGCGACCATGGACTTCCTCAGCGACCTCACCTTCCGCTCCTTCTCCACGAGTATCGACTGGAGGACCTCGGGCGGCTGCGCCTCGAACTTCGAGGGCTTCACGCCCTCCACCTCCCTCAGGAGGCCCTTCCTCGTCAGCTGCTGCGCCACCTGGTAGACCTTGGTCCTTGGGACGCCTGACGCGTACTGGATCTGGTTGACCGTGCAAGCGCCGTTCGAGAGCAACGAGAAGTAGACCCTCGACTCGTACTCCGTGAGCCCGAACCCCTGGAGGCCCGCGACCAGGTCCGAGGAGTCGTCAGCCAGGCTCATCCCTCTGGTAGCGCTTGTGACCGGCACAGTATTCACCGCGGTGTCTGGTTGCTCGGCGACATCCCGCATAAGAAGACTGGTCATGTAGAATCCACCAGCGAGTCAAATATGTCCCAATTCGCAAGCAAATGGGAGAAGTCAAACAACGCGGGAATCACGTCGAGAGTACGTGACTCTGTCAAGAACCCGGGGCCCCTCAAGCCGAGGCTGGACCTGGCGACGAGGCAGATTCAGGTACAGGTAGCGAAGCTCGATGCAACTTCAGCCAAGCTCAGGGAGAGAGACGCCTCGATCTTCAACAAGATCGTGTCCTCGATCCAGAAGCATGACTCGCAGCATGCTTCGGTCTATGCGAACGAACTCGCAGAGATCAGGAAGATGAACAGGATGGTCACTCAGGCCAAGCTGGCCCTCGAGCAGATCACCCTGCGGCTGAACACCATCACCGAGCTGGGCGACATCGTCGTGACCCTCACCCCTGCAATGTCTGTGATTCGCAGCGTCAGGCAAGGGCTGGTCAGCGTCCTTCCGGAGGCAGAGGGCGAGATCGGCGAGATATCAGGCCTGCTGAGCAGCATCCTCGTGGATGCGGGCACGGTGGGCGGCTACTCGCTGAACTTCGAGGCTGCCAACGAAGACGCAGAGAAGGTCCTCGCAGAGGCTGCGGCGGTCGCCGAGCAGAGGATGAAGGAGAAGTTCCCCGAGATCCCGACCGGGCTCCCGTCGATGGAAGGCTCGACGGAAAGCACATCGTAAAGGACGCCCGGGATGGAAACCGAGAGGGGCGCCGCCCCGCCGAGGCGGGCGCGCCCCCTCGCCACCTCTTTTTTCGGAGATTGGACGACGCGCCACTATCTGACGCGGGCGACAGGCAAGCCCCGGATTCGCCGCACTTTCAGCTATTTGTTTCCTTTTGTTGACCAACGGCATGATTACTCCGGAGCGCCTTCCGGCGAATGGAACGTGCAAGTGTGCTTGCTAGCGTGCGCAGTCGACCGCGGGATGGTGCCCCGGTGATGGCGTCGCTGGAGTCCCTGCGGTTCTTCAGGAAGGTGAGGGGCGGAGGCGACTACAAGGGAAGGATCGCGACCGCCCTCAGGGAGATCGACGTCCAGCGCAAGGAGCTCGACGCCCTGAAGGGGCGACTCGCGGTCAGGAGGCAGAAGCTCTACGAGACCGCCGTCCGGGCGCTCCAGGAGAAGAACAAGTCCAAGGCTGCGGTATACGCGGCCGAGCACGCCGAGGTCAGGAAGGTCTGCAGGGTGGTCGACGCGAGCGAGCTCGCCCTCACCCAGGTCTCACTCCGGCTCCAGAGCATCACCGAGATAGGGGACGCGATGGTCCACATGGACTCGGCGTTCAGGTCGCTCAAGCAGATCAGCAAGGAGATGGAGGGGCTGATGCCCGCCCTCGACGCGGCCTCGACGAACATCAACAGCACCTTCGTCGAGACGATGGCGCAGATGGGGCAGATCTCCCCGAGCCTCAACCTCGACATCAAGACCGAGGGGTCCGAGGAGCTCGTGGAGCAGGCCAAGAGGTTCGCCGAGGAGCGTTCCGCGAACATGAGGGACAGCCTCAACATGATGCCCGGGAGGTTCGAGGAGCAGCTGCGGGTGAGCGCCGAGGACGAGCGGACCCCGCTGCTGGCGACGGCCGAGGACGGCGACGACGAGGACGCGGTACTCGGGACCCTCTACTCGTCCCCGAAGGACGAGAAGGTGGACGACGAGGTCCTCTCGTACGCCGCGACCCACGGCGGGGGGATGGACATTTCCAGCACTTCGCAGCAGCTAGGGATCCCCCAGGACCAGGTGGAGGAGTCGATGATACATCTGCTCGCGCAGGGCAAGGTTAAACCGGGCGCGACTAGGAGCGGCGGCGAGTAGCATGAGCGTCGTGGCTGCGAGGGAGCTCGAGGAGGACGCGCGCAAGTACGCGGGCGAGGCCATCCGCCTCGACTCGCAGGGGGCCCACGGGATGGCCATCCAGAGCTACCAGAAGGCGATCTCCACCCTGATAAAGCTGGTCAGGCTCTACCCGGACTACAAGCTGAACAGGCACTACATGGACAAGGCCTCGATCTACCAGGAGCGGGTGAAGGCCATCCAGCAGGCGCACGGGCTCGTCCCTCAGGACGCCCCCCAGGAGTCGGCGAGCTTCTCGGTGATGGGTCCGAGCGGCGCCCCGTCCGCCCCCCAGCGGGCTGACGGGGATGGAGGCTCCCCCGCCGTAGCGACGGGCGGCCCCGACAGGGGGAACGGTGGCTCGTCAGCGAAGGGCCCGCAGATGGTCCCGCAGCTCAAGGCCTCCTTCAACGAGCTGGTCGTCAGGGAGAAGCCCAACGTGAAGTGGGACGACGTCATCGGGCTGGACGACGCGAAGAGGGCGATCAGGGAGTCGATCGTCTTCCCCTACGAGAGGCCCGACCTCTTCCCGCTCGGGTGGCCAAGGGGCATACTCCTTTACGGCCCTCCTGGCTGCGGCAAGACCATGCTGGCTGCCGCGACCGCGGCAGAGATCGACGGCTACTTCATCTCGATCGACGCCGCCTCGATAATGAGCAAGTGGCTCGGGGAGGCAGAGAAGAACGTCTCGAAGCTCTTCACCGAGGCGAGGAAGCTGCTCGACAAGGGGGACCCTGTCATCATCTTCATCGACGAGCTGGACTCGATACTGGGGAGCCGGACCAACGAGGTCGGCGGCGAGACCAGGGTGAGGAACCAGTTCCTCAAGGAGATGGACGGGATACAGGACAAGGGCAACGACGTCCACCTCTACACCGTGGGGGCTACCAACAAGCCGTGGTCTTTGGACTGGCCGTTCCTCCGCAGGTTCCAGAAGAGGATCTACATCCCTCTCCCGAACTTCGAGGGGAGGATGTCGATGTTCAAGAACTACACCGCCCCGATAAACGTTGACTCCGGGATATCGCTGGAGGACCTCTCCAGGATATCCGAGGGGTACTCGGGCTCCGACATACGGGACATCTGCCAGGGCAGCCAGCTGCGCGTCGTCCGGGAGCTCTTCGAGACCGGGAACGCCCTCGACAAGAGCGTCCAGCCGCGCGCCATAGCGATGTCGGACTTTAAGGAGACCATGAAGGCGCGCAAGCCCAGCGTCTCGCCGGAGATGCTCAGGGCGTACGCCAACTGGGCAGAGCAGTACAAGGCCCTCTAACGCTCTTAAGGCGCCCTTGGAGGGAGCGAGGTGCCTTGGAAGACGTCCCCTCGACCGGAGAGCTGGCGAAGATGCTGGGGAAGAAGGTCGCCCTCGCAGGCTGGGTCCACGACGTCCGGCTGCTCGGGGGGATCAGCTTCGTCCTCGTCCGGAACGAGAAGGGCCTAGTCCAGGTCACCGCACCCAAGAAGGCGGTGAGCAAGGAGGTCCTCGACGCGGTCGCGGCCCTCCACCAGGAGGACGTGGTGCGCTGCTCGGGGACGGTCAAGGAGGCGAAGGCCGCGCCCGGGGGGTTCGAGGTTGTCCCGGACGCCATCGAGGTGCTGAGCGCGTCGGCCGTCCCGCTCCCCCTCGACCCGAGGGGGGTCACCGACGCCAACATCGACACCAGGCTCGACTGGAGGACGCTCGACCTGAGGCGGCCGTCGGTCCTCGCGATATTCAGGGTCCAGGACGCCCTGCTGGAGGGGATGGAGGCGTACCTCCGCTCGACGGGGTTCCTCAGGATATTCACGCCGAGCATACTGGGGGGGATATCAGAGGGAGGCGCGGAGGTATTCAAGACGGACTACTACGGCAAGCCCGCCTTCCTTCGGCAGGACCCGCAGCTCCACAGGCAGCTCTCCATCCTAGGCGGACTGGGGAGGGTCTACGACCTGGGCCCGAGCTGGAGGGCGGAGGTCTCGCACACGCCAAGGCACATGAGCGAGCACAGGACGATCGCCCCAGAACTCTCGTTCATCCGCGACGAGAGGGACACCATGCGCGCCGAGGAGGGGATGCTGGTCGCGGGGATCAGGAACGCCCTGGAAAAGTGCGGCGAGGAGCTCCGGCTGCTCCGCGTCGAGCCCCAGGTGCCGGCGACCCCGTTCCCGGAGCTCGCCTTCCCCGAGGTGTACGACACGCTCAGGGGGCTGGGGCACGAGCTGCCCCCAGGCCACGACCTCGACAGGGAGTCGGAGAGGCTCCTCACCGAGCACGTGAAGCGCGAGCACGGGTCAGACTACTTCTTCGTGAACCGGTTCCCCTCGAGCGTCAAGCCGTTCTACGTCATGCACGTCGACGACGACCCAGGGTTCGCCCGGTCTGTCGACCTCGTGTTCAAGGGGCTCGAGCTCTCCTCGGGGGGGCAGAGGGAGCACCGTCACCCGAAGATCGTCGAGCAGGTCGCCCAGAAGGGGCTGAGCCTCGAGGGCCTGAGGTGGTTCACCGAGCCTTTCAGGTACGGGGCGCCGCCCCACGGCGGGTTCTCCCTGGGCATCGAGCGGTTCACCGCCGCGCTCCTGGGGATAGAGAACGTGAAGGAGGCGGCCCTCTTCCCGCGGGATCCGGAGCGCCTCCAGCCGTAGCCGGAACCCTTATCGCCCGGGCTGGCGTCGTGGGGGCGATGGAGCTCTCGCCCGGGGTGCACAAGGTGGAGGGAGTGCGCGGCGCGAACGTCTACCTCGTGACCACCGAGGAAGGGACGGCCATCATCGACACGGGGCTCCCCGGGAACGAGAAGAAGCTGCTCGGGTATGCAGCGAAGGTCGGTGTCCAGCCGGCGCAGATCTCGTTGATAGTCCTCACGCACGCAGACATCGACCACTCCGGGAGCGCCGCCAAGCTCAAGGCCTCCACAGGGGCGAAGCTCGCGGTCCACGCGGCCGACGCCCCCCGGGTCGCGGGAGAGATGAAGCTCAAGGAGGTCAAGGGCGGGATGGGGCTGCTCATGGGCGTGGTCAGCCCCTTCATGCGCTTCACCCCCGTGAAGCCCGACCTGCTCCTCAAGGAGTCGGACACGGTGCTCGGCCTTAGCGTCGTCCACACCCCCGGGCACACCGACGGGAGCATCTCCCTGTACAAGGAGGGGGCGGTCCTGTTCGTCGGCGACGCCCTCAGGACCGACTCGGAGGGCAAGCCGATGCTGCCCCCCGCAGGGTTCACCGCGGACATGGACCTTGCAAAGGAGTCGATCAGGAAGGTCTCGGCCCTCTCCTACGGCCTCCTGCTCCCCGGGCACGGCGCCCCCGGGAGGGGCGGCTCGGCGTCCCTCGCGGCATTCGTCGCGTCGGGCTTCCGCTGACGGCCTGGTCAGTCCTGCCCTTCGGACGCCCACTCTTGCAGCTCGTTCAGGGGGAACTCCTCGCCCACAAAGTCCTCGTCCTGGCTCCTCTGGACGCTGTCTATCCTCAGGAGGACGGCGAGCGGGACCTTCACCACCGTGACGGGCTCCGCGACCGCGGCAGCCCTGACCTCGGGGGGCATCGAGAAGACGGCCCCGCACGTCGGGCACCTGAACAACCACCTCGTGGACGCCAGGTCGCCGGACCCCTCCGCGGTCTCCCAAAGTGACTGGGTCCTGCAGAGGGGGCACGTGGGCAGGTTGGCGTCGACCCACCTCTGGGCGGACCCGCCCTCGCCCTCCTCGCGCCTGAACGCCACGTGCGCGTTCACCTTCGGCGGGCTTCTAAATCTTTGGCCGCGGCCAGGCGTGCTCCCTGGCACGACTCGACCTGGGGGGCCGTCCGGGGCCTAGTCGTCGATGTGCAGCAGCTACTGGAGCCTGAGCGTGGCTTCTCGCTCGGACTCTACGAGTAGCTCTATCCCCTTCACCCGCTTCACTATCTTCTTGAGCGCTTCTATCTCTCCTCGCATCCTCTCCGGCCTCCTGCCGGGTATGATGACCTTGGTGAGCTTGCTCCCGTCGGGGAGCCAGACCGTGTTGACCGTGAGTATCCTTATCGGGTAGAAGAGCTCCTCCAGGAACCTCCTCTCGGAGTTGGACGCGCCTATCACCCAGACCTTGCCCTTCAGGAGCTCCTCGAGCTTCTGCTTTATCTCGGGCTTGGCCCGTACCGCGTTCGCGTCCGCCTGCTCCATCTCGAGCACGTAGTTGCCCTCCACCTCGTACGACCTCTGCAGGGTGGACTTGTTGATCTCGGGGACGGATTCAGCGAGCTTGACCAGGGCCTTTGAGACGACGATGTCGGAGCTGGATATCTGGCCCGCGCTGAGCTTGGCCTGGCATTTGGCGCAGAGGATACCAGTCTTCGCGTCGAAGGCGCATATCGGTATCCTGAGGGGCAAGACCTAGCTGAGAAACGCGTCCTCCGCG
>JAJZNC010000008.1 GCA_021848045.1 archaeon | reverse complement strand
TACCGAAGGGGGGTGATTGGCTGTGGTCGTCGTTAGAACTGTTCGGTGCGTAGGATACCTTCCCACCGACCCGCCCATCCCGGCGGTAAAGGTCGAGGTAGCCGAGCCGGTCAACGGAAGGAAGAAGGAGTACGTAGCCCCCGTCGACACGGGGTTCGCGGGCTTCCTGATGGTACCCCAGGCGGACTACTCCGAGCTGGCGTCGATGGAGCTCGCCAGGGAGGCCTGGGGAAGCTACTCCACGCTCGCAGGCCCCATCCTCATGAGGAGGGCGAGGGTGAAGATGGAGCTCCAGGGCGGGCCCGTAGAGTCGATCTTGGAGACACCCCTCCACGGGGGAGGGAAGCTCTTGCTCGGCAGGCGGCTCCTCAACATGCTGGACCTCGCCCTCCTGGGGGGCTCAGCCCAGGCGTGCACGCTCGAGAAGGTCACTCCCGAGAGCGAGCGGCCGCGGGGCAGCGGCAAGAGACGCCCGCCCGCGCGCGCCTAGGTCCTTCTCAGCGCCTCGACGGGGTTGAGCCTGGACGCCCTCCACGCGGGGATGAGCCCGCCGAACGTCCCGACCGCCACCGCGAGGAGGACCGCCAGCGCGACCACCTCGAGGCTTATCGCGGGGGTTATCGTCAGGGTGCTCGCAGCCGAGGAGGCCGCGGTCGGCCCGAACGCCGTCGCCCCCCTGCCGGCCGCCGCCCCCGCGAACCTGGGCCCCGCCCCGGGCAGCCTGAACGTCCCGCTCAGCGCGCCGATGACCACGAACGAGAGCAGGTACCCCGCCCCCACCCCGACGAACCCCCCTATGAGCCCGGTGACAACCGCCTCCGTGAGGAAGACCAGCATTATCCCGCGGCTGCTCGACCCGAGGGCCTTCAGGACGCCGATCTCCCTGGTCCGCTCGATCACCGAGGTGAGCATGGTGGTCATTATCCCTATGAACGCCACGAGGACCGACGTCCCGGCCACCGCCTCGAGCAGGGTGGTCGTCCCCGAGGTGACCGACTGGATCGAGGAGAGGAGCGAGCTCACCGAGGTCACCCTGATGTCCGTCCCGTACTGCGCCGTCAGCTCGCTCGTCACCGCGGAGACCGCCCCAGGGCTCGAGGCGACCACCATTATCCCCGTGTAGTCAGAGTTCTTGAGTATCTGCTCGCCCGCCGAGAGCGGGATGAATATCGTCGTGTCGGGGGAGATGTTGAACCCGTTCCCGAACTGGTCGTATATCCCGCGTATCACGAACTCCTTCTTGGTGGAGGCCGCGCTCGCCCCGGGCGCCCCCCCGTTGAAGAACTGGAACCCTATCGCGTTCCCCCCGAAGGTGAACGTCGCCGACTGGCCGAGCCCGGTCACGGTTATCACCTGGTTGACCGAGTAGTTTGACGCCCCCGAGAGCCCGGGGTAGGCGATGTTGTAGCCCACCGCGGCCCCCACCATGTCAGAGGAGGCGGGGACCGAACCCGCCCCGAGCTTGAGCGTCGGGAACGCCGCGCCCAGCTGGTTGAAATCGACGGCTATCACCGACGCCTGGTACGTGTAGCTCCCGTCGCTCACCTGCCCGTGGGCCTCCTGGTACCCGAGCGCCGCGGAGACCCCCGTCATGTTCTGGATAAGCGACACGTCGGAGGCGGTGAGGGTGGTCGACCTCCCGGTGGGCGAGACGAAGAGGGTGGTCGCCCCCAGGCTCGAGAACTGGGCGGTGCTGGCGTTGCTGTACCCCTGGGTCGCCCCCACCAGCGAGACGATAGTCGCCGGCCCTATCACTATCCCGAGTATGGTGAGCACCGCGCGGAGCTTCCTCTCGGTGAGGGCGCGCATCGCGTACTTTACGAGGCCTGCCGGGCGCATCCGGCTCACCCGTCCCGTCGCCGAGGCGCCATCAGATCACCGACTGGTCCCCTCTGGCCTCCTGAGGGAGGCCGGCGAGGCCGCGGTGCCTCCTGAGCATCACCGCCCCCACCACGAGCGAGGCCACGATGATGACGACCATCCCGTACGCGGCATACTTCAGGTCGGGGCTGCCCCCGGAGGCGCCCGAGAGCGAGGTGAGCCCCGTCCCTGTCGAGAGCTGGCTGGCCGACTCTATCGTGGTCTGGACCGGGAAGCTCTGGTCGAGCAGGTTCCCGAAAGTGTTCTTGAAGCTCAGGGAGAGCGTTATCGTGGCGGCCGTCCCCGCGGCGGTCGAGTTCCTACCGAAGAACGTCCCGTTGAACCCCGCTGGGAACGAGAAGTTGCCGCCCAGCCCCGGGAACGCCCCCGACCTGGACCTGCTGAACGTGGTGGTCGCGGAGCTGCTCGCGTTGCCCTGGCTCGACAGGAGGGGCGCGGTGAACGGGATCGTGACGCTGAACGGGAGCGGGGTGTTGGGGTCGATCTCCCCGAGGTAGCTGGGTGTCGCCGAGCTGCTCCCGAGCAGCCCGCCTATCGAGGCGTAGTACGCGGGGGCCGTGCCCTCGTTGAGTATCGTCCCGGTCACCGTGAAGCCCGTGACGCTCTGGCTGGCCTGGGTGTCCTGGAGGACGAGGATGACCGTCCCCTCCACCGTGAAGCTCACCGGGAAGGACTGGGCGTGGGACGACCCGCTCGAGTCCGTGTACGTGACCTCGAGGGTCCCGCTGTAGATCCCGGGGGTGGTGCTGGTGTCGCTGGTGACCTGCGCCGTGAAGGTGGCGTTCTTGCCGGGGGCGAGGACCCCCGTGGGGACCGACGACCCGACCGAGGTGACCACCACGGACGCCCCGGGGACGAGGGTGAAGGTGGGCGACTCGATGGGGAGCGAGCCGTCGTTGGTGAGCACGAAGCTCGCGGAGGTCGTGGTCCCCACCGTGACGATGGAGTTCTCCTGCACGAGCGTGAGGGGGACGCTCGAGGTCGCCGTCTCCGCCGCGACCGGCGGCGGGGAGATCGTGGTGTTCTGGGTCATCCTCGTCGAGGTGGGGCTGAGCCAGGAGAGCGCCAGCGGGAAGGAGTAGCTCCCGGGCTGGAGGGCGCTCCCGAGGTCGAGGTAGAACGTGAGCGTCACCACCTGGTCGGCGGCCGCGCTCGCCGAGAACGCGGTCGCCGTCTGCTGGTCGTTGAGCGACGTCATCCCCTGGGGGAGGGCGATCGTCCCCTCGATCCCCGAGGCGGACACCGCCCCGAGGTTCTGGAGCGTCACCACCAGGGGCTGCCCCTGGGTCCCCACGGTCGGGAGGCTCACCACCGAGCTTGCGTTGAGCGACGAGACCTGCCAGCTGGTCGACTCGACCTGGAAGTACGACTGGAGCGACGCGACCGGCGGCGGGGTGATCGTGGCGCTCTCGACGAGCCCGGACGACTGCGAGGTCATCCACTGGAGCCCGAGGGTGAAGTTGTAGCTCCCCGGCTGGACCGTCCCCGAGACGTCGAGGTCGAACGTCAGGGTGAGCGCCCCGTACTGGGCGGTGGTCGCCGAGGAGTAGGCCACCGCGCTTCCCTGGCCGTTGAGGTTGGAGAACCCCTGCGGGAGGGTGAGGGTGCCCTGCAGGCTGGTCACGGGGGTCGCCCCGAGGTACTGGAGGCTCACCACCAGGGGCTCGTCCTGGCTCCCGGGGAGGGGCGAGGAGGCGGAGCCCGCGCTGCCCCAGCTGGCCCCCTCCACGAGGAACGACGACGAAGAGGGCGCAGAGCCTCCCACGTTGAAGACCAGGTTCTGCGTTACCGTCTGGGAGTTGCCGTACCCGTCCACATACCTGGTGGTGAAGGTGAGCGTCACGGTCGACCCGCTAAGCGACGAGGGGACGAAGAGCTGCACCGACTCGGACGCGTTCGCCCCTGGGGCGAGCGAAGCGACCGTAGGCGGCTGGCCGAGGACCGTCGCCGAGGTGGGGCCCGCGACGCTGGTCGCGACCTGCCCTGAGGCCCCGCTCCCCGCGTTGGAGACAGTGAAAGGGACGGTGTCCGTCTGCCCTGCGGCGATGCTCGTGGCGGTCGACGATACCTTGAGGTCGGCCTCCCCGTAGAGCGATAGCGGGACGCTGAGCACCTGGGTGAGGGGGTTCGAGGCGTTGTCGCTCTGGTACTGGATGTCCATGGGGAACGTGTAGGTTATCCCGGAGCTCGAGGTCTGGGCGCTCGGGCTGACGTCGAGGTAGAACGTCTCCGTCACGACCGTGTTCGCGGCGACGTTCAGCGTGACCAGCTCGGGCTGGGTGTTCCCGTTCTGCCCCGTGAACGCGCTCGGGTTGTTGCCCTGCGAGAGGAGGAGCTGGAACGTGTTCGAGGGGGAGCTGCACGGCCCCGCGAAGAGGAGCGTCACCGTGAACGGCGCGTCCTGCGCGCCCGGATAGACGCTCTGCGGCGCGCCCGGGGTCCCCCAGTAGGTGCTGGTGACGCTGAACGGGTCGGTCGTGGAGCTGCACGAGGCGGTCGCCGCCGAGACGGGGGCGCCGAAGATGAGCGCGTTCGCCACGAAGAGCGCCGCGAGCAGCAGCGAGGCGACGGAGGTTCTCTCGGCCATCCTCTCAGTTCCTGCGGATGTCCACGATCGAGCCGTCGCGTATCGAGATGACCCGCTGCGCGTGCGCGGCCACCTCCGGGTTGTGGGTGATTATCACGAGGGTCTTGCGGAACTCGTCGTGCAGCTGCTTCATCAGCCCCATCATCATCTCCGTGTTCCTCGTGTCGAGGTTCCCCGTCGGCTCGTCGGCCAGGACGATGGTGGGGTCGTTGGCCAGGGCGCGGGCCACGGCCACGCGCTGCCTCTCCCCTCCGCTGATGTGGTTGACGTTCTTCCCCGCCTTGTGGGCTATCCCGAGCCTCCCCAGGAGGGAGAGGGCGCGCCTCCTCGAGAGCTCGGGGTCGCTCCCCGCGATGAACATCGGGAGCTCGACGTTCTCCACCACGGACATCCTCGAGAGGAGGTTGAAGTCCTGGAAGACGAACCCCAGCTTCCTGCTCCTCACCTCGGCGAGCTCCTTGTTCCCCAGGCGGGAGACGTCCACCCCGTCGAGGTAGACCTTCCCGGAGGTCGGCCTGTCGAGCGCCCCGAGGATGTTGAGGAGGGTGGTCTTCCCGCAGCCCGACGGCCCGATTATCGCAATGAACTCTCCCCTGTCTATGGAGAAGGTGAGGCCGCGGAGCGCCAGGGTCGAGTCCTCCCCGGAGCCGTACCTCTTCTTGAGGTCGACGACCTTTATCGCGTGCTCCTCCAGGGGGCGCTCGGGCGCCTGCAGGGAGGCGGTGGAGCTCATACCTTCTCCTCCGCCGCCGTGGCCTGGACGCGGGCCCTGCCGCCGACGTCGGTGAACATCGAGAAGACCTCTAGGATCAGCCCCACGGCGACCGCCCCCAGCCCCACGATCGACTCCAGGTCGTTCGTCGTGCTGCTCGAGCCGCCCGAGGCCCTCGATAGGGCGAACCTGAATGCGGTGGCCGAGGGGGCAGGGGACGACGACGGGCTGAGGAGGCTCCAGAACTGGCTGGAGGGCAGCAGCAGGAGGAACCCTGCGAGGACTAGGAGCGCGCTGGCGAGCACCAACTTGCGCAAGTCTACCACGGCTTCCGGCCCGGGGAGGAGTTATAGCGGTTTTCCGGAATGGCTCCATAATCCATAGTGAATCCTCCCCTAACCCTTGGCCTGCGGGAGACCCGCGCGCTTATGACTCTTACGAATTTCTCCTCCATTCGCTGCAATAATTCGATGAATCCCGCCTCCCCTGGAGCGCACGAGGGGGCAGTCTCGCCCGTCGACGGCAGCGGCGCGGTCGCCCTGAGGGACGTCCTGGGCGCGAGGACGAGCCGGTCCACCGCCGTGCCCTGGCCGGACGCGAGCCGGCTATAGCTTAAGAACCGCGGGGCGGCGCGAGCCACCCGTTGAGGGTGGCGATCCTGACGCGGGACTATCCCCCCACCGTAGGCGGGATAGCCACCCACGTCCAGGGACTCGTGGGCGCGCTCAGGCGGATGGGGGTCGAGGCCGACCTCTACGTCGGGAGGAACGACGTGAAGACCCTCCTCCTCCCCTTCGACATCCCCCTCAGGGGGTACGACCTCGTCCACGTCCAGAGCCTCCCCTACGGGGCGTTCGTCTTCGGCGTGCCGCTCGTGGTCACCGTCCACTCGCCGGTCCTTGAGGAGTTCCCCCACTACCGCGCCGCACTCAAGGCGCTCTCCATGCCTGCGATCGCGCTGGAGAAGGCCTCCCTCTCGAGGGCCAGCGCCGTCCTCGCGGTCAGCGCGCAGAGCAGGTCTGACCTGGTGAGGAGCTACGGGCTCCGGGAGGAGGAGGTCGGGGTGATAGGCAACGGGGTCGACTACGGGCGCTTCTCCAGCGGTCCGGGGGCCGCGGCGGCCCCCGACGGCAAGGTCCTTGTGGTCTCCAGGCTCGAGCCGCGCAAGAACGTACAGGAGGCGATAGAGGCGGTGGCCGAGCTCCCGAAGGGCTCGTGCACCCTCGAGGTGGCCGGGGACGGCTCCGAGAGGTCGCAGCTGGAGCACCTGGCAAGGTCCCTGGGTGCGGGGGACGCCGTGAGGTTCCTCGGGCGGGTGAGCGAGGAGTCGCTCCCGGACCTCTACGGGGGCGCGTCGGTCTTCCTCACGACCAGCGCCTCGGAGGGCTTCGGGCTCTCTCTCCTCGAGGCGATGTCGTCAGGCAGGGCGTGCCTCGCTTCGGACCTCCCGACGCACCGGTCGCTCATCGAGAATGGGGTAAGCGGCCTGATCTACAGGGGGCACGACGAGCTCGTCTCCCGCCTGAAGGAGCTACTCTCATCGCCGGGGGAGGCCGCGCGCCTCGGGGAGGCGGCGCGGGAGGTGGCGAGGGGGCTGACCTGGGAGAAGGTCGCCGCGAGGGTCGCCGACGCCTACGAGGCTGTCCTCAGGGGGAGGGGCCGCCCGCGCGCCGGCCCCTGACGAGAGGCCCCCGGGGGCAGGGACGCCTCCCCGCGGTGGCCGGGCTTCATCCTTTAATCGGCACCCCTCCGACCTCGACCACGGCTGACCTGCCTTGCCGAAGACGCTGATCCTGCTGTGGGGCCCGTTCGGGTTCAGGGCGGACGAGCTCGCCGAGGCCCTCGGCGCCGACCGCGCCAGCATCACCGTCCTCTACGGCCCGAGGTACTTCGCCCCCCTCCGGTACCTCGCGCTCTTCTTCAGGACGCTCTTCCTCCTCGCGAAGAGGCGCCCCGACGTCGTCTACGCCCAGAACCCCCCCGTCTTCTGCCCTCTCACCTGCCTCCTCTACTGCAGGCTCGCGGGCGCGCGGTTCGTCGTCGACCACCACTCTGTCTGGAGGGTGAAGACCCTGGGCGGGCGGAGCCCCCTCTCGCGGGGGATAGGGTTCCTCGAGCGGGTGGTGGCCAGGGCGGCCGACGCCAACACCGCCCCGCACGCCCTCTGGGCGAGGGTCCTCGCGGGGATGGGCGCGAGGAACGTACTGGTATACCACGACTACGTCCCGGCAAACCCGCGGAGGAGGGACGAGTCGCTCAGGCGCGAGATGGGGGGTACGCCTATCCTGGCGGTCTCCTCCCACGGCGGCCACCCGCTCGAGAGGCTCGAGGTGGAGGTGGCGGCGGCCGGCGCCCTCGAGGGCTCCGGGGTCTCGCTGGTGGTGAGCGGGCCGAGGGAGAAGCTCCAGGCGAGGTTCGCGGGGATGGTCGTGCCGCCCAACGTGAGGTACGCGGGGTTCCTCCCCAGGGAGGTCTACGAGTCGCTCAAGGCCTCCGCGGACTTCGCCCTCAACATAACCGACGAGCCGTTCACCCTCTCCCACGTCATCTTCGAGTTCGTCGCCAGCTCACTCCCGGTGGTCTCCTCCAGGCAGGAGGTGGTCGAGGACATCTTCGGAGACTCCATCATCTACGCGGACTCGACCCCCGAGGGCGTCGCCGGGGCGGCCGGGGCGCTCTGCTCCGCGCCCGCCAGGGCGGAGTGGGCGGCCAGGGCGAAGAGGAAGCAGGAGGAGCTCACCGCGATGCACGGGCGAGAGCTGGGCGCCCTCAGGCGCCTCCTCGGGGGAGGCGCGGGCCCCTCAGGCTAGGGTCTCGCGGAGAGCCCGCCGGGCGAACTCCCTCAGCTCCCTGTCCATCCCCAGGACCAGCCCTGCATAGACCAGGACCCCCGCGCCCCCTATCAGGGCCAGCTGGAACGCGAGCAGGTACGTCCCCCGCCCGTAGGTGACCAGCGGCTCCAGGAGGTAGACCGCCGCGGCCATTCCCAGGGCGCCCAGCGCGTAGTGGCCTATCGCGCTCGGGACGACGATCTTCGTCGTCTTCCTGACCCTCCTGGACTTCACCAGTATCGCGAGGAGGAAGATGGAGAGCTGCGCCACCGCCCACGCGTCGAGTATCGACCTCGTCGGGAGCCCTAGGGAGAGCCCCCCCGCCACGGAGACGTACACGAGCGAGAGGTAGACCACCCCCACGGCGATGTTCGTCTTCGCTACGAAGAGTATGCTGCTCCTGAGGTAGTCGCCGAACCTCGCCGACTCGTCGACGTCCACCCTGTCCCTCCCGAGGAGCACCTGGTCGAAGACGGAGGAGACGGTGAACGAGAGGGCGGCGAACGCGAGTATCCCCATCGCGGTGCTCGCGTCGGCGTACTGCGCGTTGAGGATGTGGAGGATCGGGGTGGCCAGGACGGCCGCCCCCACCGCCATCGGTATCCCGAACGCCAGGGTGAGGTCGAGGGTCATCGAGGCGACGTGGTCACCCCCGCCCTTGAGCAGGAGCGGGTAGGTGGCCGAGGCCAGGTAGAGGGAGTACCCCGCGAGGGTGGCCACCGAGAACGCGGCCTGGTAGTGGCCCACGAGCACCGTCCCGCTCGCCGCGAGCGAGGCGATGAAGGTGTCCGCCACCGAGAGGATGAGCGGGAGGGTGGTCAGCATCGGGAGCCACGAGTGCGCGAGCCAGCGCCTCCCCTGCCCGAGGCTGACGGGGTTCGCGAGCGCGTCCCCCGCCAGGAGCGCCGAGGAGATGCCCTGCGCGAGGTTCGCGGCGAGGACCGCGAGTATCACCCCGTCTATCCCCACCTTGTAGACCACGATGAGGGGGAACGCCACCGCCAGCTTCGAGGCCTCCGAGAAGATCACCGCGTAGCCGAGGACGACCGGCTTGTGGCCCGCGACCACCGAGTTGGCCGCCTGGTTGAGGTACGAAGCGGGGACGAGCACCGCCGCGAACACGAGGGTGCCCAGGTCCCCGGGCGCGACCCTCGCGGAGCTGAGGTACGAGAGGGCGACGTAGATGGCTATCCCCAGCGCGCTCATGAGCATGCTCATGGTTATCGCCGTCTTCCCGAACATCCTCTCGCGCGCGATGTCCCTGGTCGCCCAGAAGGCGACCAGCCCCGCGGGGTACGCCGAGAAGGCGACGACGTCGGTTATAACCTCGTAGAGCCCGAACTGCTGGGCTGAGAGCGCGCGGGTCATCATCACCAGGAAGACCAGCCCCGTGAAGATGCTGGCGATCCGCGCGCCGAAGACGACCATCCCCGTCTTCCTCAGTGAGATCTGAGAGCCCAATCGCGCGCTATACCCGAGGCTTGAAGGCCGGCGGGGCGTGGCTTTCAGTCTTCCTCGTCGGCCGGCCGGGGAGCGAGAGCGTTAAGAGGGCATGGGCTGGAGAGTATAGAGTCAAGCACCGCCTTGAAGATGAAGCTCGTCTCGCTAGCGTTCTTCGCGGCCTCGGCCGCGGTCTCCCTCCTCGTCCCCGTGGCCGGGCTCCTGCTCCCCGTCTTCTTCGGGGCGTCCTTCGCCGCCTACGGGGTCGCCGCGAGCCTCGCGAGGCGCATCGACCCGCTCAACGACCTGCCGAACGCGCTCAGGGTCTTCCTCTCCTCGCTCGGGGGGTACCTGGTCACCCTCCGAGGGGTCTTCGTCTTCCCCTCCGCGGGCCTCGTCCTCCTCCTCGTCGCGGTCTTCCTCAACGACGAGTTCCAGAGGAGGGCGGTGGACGCGGCGCGGGCGGGCAGGAGGGGTGGCACGGTCGCCCTCCTGGGGATAGACGGGAGCGGCAAGTCCTCCCACTCGGCCGCCCTCGGGCGCTGGCTCCAGGCCAGGGGGTACCGGTGCTCCGTGACCCCCTTCCACAGGTACCTCTTCGTCGAGCTCCTCGCCTCCCTCTCCTCGAGGGGGAGGCAGGCCGTCCCCGCGGAGGAGAGGTTCAGGTTCAGGAGGGGCGGGAATCCCCTCAGGCCAGTCCTCTCACTCGTAGACAACCTCGTCCTCCAGGCATGGACCTCCCTCGGGTGCAGGGCTGAGGGCAGGGTGGTGGTCTACGACAGGTTCATCTGGAGCACCTACGTAAAGTACAAGGCGTTGGGATACCACGTGAGGCCGATCTCGCGGCTCTACCTCGCCCCCGCGCCCACCTGCGCGGTGGTCCTCGACGTCCCCGTCGAAAAGTCGCTCAGGGTCATCGACGAGCGCGTCGCCCACATCCACTACCCGAGGGAGGTCCTCGACGGCGAGCGGCGGGAGTACCTGGCGATCGCGAAGCGGCGCGGCTATCCGGTCATTGACGCGACGGCCCCCTTCGACCGGGTGCAGGCGGAGGTCGAGTCCCACCTCGCGCGCGTCTTCCCGGAGAGGGGGGCCAGGCGCTGACCCTCCCGGCGCCCACCCGCTACGCCCTCGGCTTGATCGAGGGGAGCCTCGGGCTGGTGAGGGGCTCCCTCAAGGAGGAGCTCGTCCCGAAGGAGCTGGTGGCCGAGCTCTGCGCGGCGATGCGGGGCAACCCCCCCTCCGACCAGGGCTCGCCCTCCCTCGAGTCGAGGGTCCAGGGGCTCCTCGCGGAGGTCGAGCGCGACTCGCTCGACTCGCAGGGCTACTTCGTGAGGAAGGCGATGTGGCCCGGGGCCGCCCCCTTCGCCGTCTGCCTCACCCACGACGTCGACAACATCGAGAGGCCGCCCGAGCACGTCGAGAGGGTGAAGGACAGGTTCAGCCCGTCCGACTACGCAAGGTGGAGGCGGGGCGAGCTCTCGCTCTACGACAACGTGGAGGAGATCGCCCGGAGGGAGGGGAGGGCGGGCTTCCGCTCGAGCTTCTACTACATGTCCGCCGAGTACCCGCTCGCGAGGGCGAGGGCGGCCGCCCGCCGGATAAGCAGGAAGGGCTGGGAGGTGGGGCTCCACGGGGACTTTGGGACCCACGACTCGTACCCCAGGATGCGTGAGGCGGTGGAGCGGCTCGAGCGGGGGCTCGGGATCAGGCCGCGAGGCCTCCGCGAGCACTACCTCAGGTTCGACTATGCGAGGTCCTGGGGGGTGATGGAGCGCGCCGGGTTCGACTACGACAGCACGGTGGGGAACAACGACAGGCTCGGCTTCAAGCTGGGGCTCGCGGCCCCGTTCCACCCGCCCGACCCGAGGTGGAGGCCGATGCGCCTCCTGGAGCTCCCGCTCTCCCTCATGGACACGACCCTGTGGGGCTACCTCAAGAGAGGCGAGGAGGGGGGTTTCGCGGACTTTCTGCGGCTCATGGGCATGGTCCGAGACGTCGGCGGGCTCTTCACCCTCCTCTGGCACCAGGAGGCGGTGCGGATGAGGGGCGGGAGGATATACTGGGACATCCTCGACGAGCTCCGCGGGACGGGGGCGTTCGTGGGGAGCGGGGCGGAGGTGGCGGGGTGGTGGCGGGCGAGGGAGGTCCCCCTCGAGGCCAGGGGCGGCAAGCTGATTACCCTGGGGGGCGCCCCGCCCGAGGGCTTGGTCGTCCAGCTGAAGGTCGAGGCGGGGGTGAGGGTGAGGCGCGCGGCGGGCTCGCTGCGCTCGAAGCGCGAAGGCAGGAGGTTCCACGAGCACGAGGTCTCCCCGAGCGGGGGCGCCTTCAGGCTGGAGCTGCCCGGCCGATGACGCGGGTGCTCGTGACCGGCGCGGGGGGGCTCGCCGGGGTCAACTTCGTCAGGGCGCTCAGGGCGTCCCCGCGCAAGCACTACATAGTGGGGACCGACTTCAACAGGTTCCACATCCTCTACCCGGACGTCGACGCCAGGTACCCGACGCCGCGCCACACCGACAGGGAGTTCGTGCCCCGGGTGGCGGAGGTCGTCGAGCGCGAGGGGATAGAGTTCCTCCACCCGCAGCCCTCGAGCGAGGCGTACGTGGTCTCGAGCAGGGGGGCCGACATCCCCTGCAGGACGTTCCTCCCGCCCGCGCGGGTGATGCGGGTGGGCCAGGACAAGCTCCTCACCGAGAAGAGGCTGAGGGCGAAGGGGATCCCCGTGGCGAGGACATACCAGCTCGAGGGCAGGCAGGACGTGAGGGCGGCCTTCAAGGAGCTGGGGGCCCCTCTCTGGGCCAGGGCGAGGCACGGGGCGGGCGGGAGGCTGAGCCTGCTCTGCAAGGACGCCGCCGAGGCCTCCCTCTGGATAGACCTCTGGGTGAGGCGGGGCGGCGACCCGTACTCCGAGTTCATACTCCAGGAGTACCTCCCTGGGCGGAACATCGCGTGGGACAGCATCTGGAGGGGCGGGAGGCTGGTCACCTCGTACTCGAGGGAGAGGCTCGAGTACCCGTTCAGGCACATCTCGCCCTCGGGGATCACCGGGACGCCCTCCGTCTCGAGGATAGTCAGCGACCGGAGGGTGGACGAGGTCGCCCGGAGGTCAGTCCTGGCGGTCGACCCCCGCCCCAACGGGGCCTACTCGGTGGACATCAAGGAGTCTGCCGACGGCAGGCCGTGCATCACGGAGGTGGACTCGGGCAAGTTCCACTCCACCATGCCCCTGTGGGGGTACATCGCGGTGAAGCACCTCGGCCTACCGGAGTACGCCAACCTCGCCGACCTCTACGTGAGGCTCGGGATGGGCGAGGACCTCGGGGAGGTTCCTCCCGAGACCGACCTCCTTCCCGCGGGGTACTACCTCCTGAGGGACATGGACGTGGGCGCGTACCTCTGGAGGGAGGACGGCTTCAAGCTGAAGGTGCTCTAGCCGTGAGGACGGACGCGAGCTACTGCGTCTTCGACATGGACGGCACGCTCATCTCCCTCCCGGTGGAGTGGGACAGGGTGAGGGAGGACCTGCGCGCCCTCACCGGGACCGGGCTCGCCTTCAACCCGTTCTTCCTCGACGTCCAGACCCTCGTGGCGAGGGACCCCGCCCTCCTAGCGCCCATGCTCAGGACCATCGACAGGTACGAAGCGCTCGCCGCCCCCCGGGCCAGGCTCGAGGAGGGCGCCCGCGACGCCCTCTCCGCCCTCTCGCGGAAGGCCCGGCTCTCCCTCGTCACGATGCAGGGGAGGGCCGCGTGCGACGCGATACTCGAGAGGCTGGAGCTGCGCGCCTTCTTCGCCACGAGGTTCACCAGGGAGGACTCGATGGACCGCAGGGCCCAGCTCGGCGCCGCCCTCGAGAGCCTCGGCGCGGCGAAGGACGACTCGTTCTTCGTGGGTGACCGGATAAACGACCTCGACGCCGCGAGGGCGGTCGGCGTGAGGTTCGTGATGGTGAGGAAGCGCCCCGACAGCCCGCCCGCCGACGCGCTCTTCAGGAGCCTCGCGGAGTTCGCCAGGTCGCCCTGGGTCAGGGATTGAGCAGCTTGAGGATCCTCTCCTGTATCGTGGAGTTGCAGGAGGCGACCACGTTGAACTTCTCGTCCAGGGAGACCTTCGTGTTGACCGGCCCGCCGACGGGGTCGGACATCACCGCCCCCGCCTCCTTCGCTATGAGGTAGCCGGCCGCAAAGTCCACGACGCGCATCCTGTCGCGGATGTCCACGAAGGCGTCGACCTTGCCGTCGGCGAGGAACGCCTGCTCGAGGGCGTTCGCCCCGAAGTGGGCGGGCTTCCTCACCCCTGCGATGAGGGGGACCAGCCTCTCCACCGCCGCGCGGGGCGCCTTGGACATGTCTATCCCCACGCACGCGTCCGAGAGCTTCTTTGCCCTGGACGTCCTTATGGGGGTGCCGTCCCTCTCCGCTCCGGCGCCCCTCTCGGCGAAGTAGGTCTCCTCGGTGATGAGGTTCCTGACCAGGCCGTACCTCGCCTCCTCGAGCGTCGGGCCGTCGAGGACCGCTATGGACGTGCAGTAGAAGGGGAGGCCCCTCGCGTAGTTCATAGAGCCGTCTATGGGGTCGATCACCACCGTCCAGGCCGCGCCCGCCCGCCCGACCACCCCCGCCTCCTCGGTGACGAACCTAACGTCGTCCACCTGGCCCTTCACGAGGTCCATTATCGACCTCTCCGCGTCCGCGTCGACCTTCATCGTGATGTCCCCGCCGGCGCCCTGGCCCTGCGCCTCGAGGCCGCTCTGCCTGCCCTTGAGCTGGTCGGAGATGCTCTGGACCTGCTCCCCGGCCTCCTTGAGTATAGACTCCCAGTTGACCATCCCTCGCTCCGCGCCGGGGGTGGCCATTTTACTGTTCTGCTCCCGGGGTTGGCTCTCCCCAAAACAAAAGAATCGTCATCCTGCGAAAAATAGCCATAAAGAGGTCCGTACCCACGGAGGCGGCGTCCAGCTTGCCTCCAAAGCCAGAGTCCAGAGAGACCCCTCCCAGGGAGCTCGTCACCGTCCTGTACAGGCCCGGCAAGAGGCTCTTCCAGCTCGCATTCCGTGCCAGCCCGATGGAGACGCCGCTGGCGAAGCTCCTGGGGGCCTTGAAGGCCCACCAGATCGAGATCCTGAGCTGCCACCTCTCGAACTTCGAGAGGACGGGCGGGAGGTGGAACGTCTTCCTGGAGTGCGACGACTACAGCGTCACCGCCGAGGGGCTCAGGCGCCTCCTCTCGAGGCTGGACTTCCTCCTCGACCTCAGGGTCGCCGGAGGGGGCGAGCTCCTCGTGGACGAGCTCCACTTTCCCATCGTGGACACCACGAAGGACAGGATGATGCTCTTCAGCAAGGACTCCCTCCAGCGGATGATAGCCGCGATGGGGGAGACGTTCGGGTCGGGGGGCACCCTGATCTCCTACCAGGAAGGGTTCGCGGCCGGCTCGCGGGCTACGGGGGTCTTCAGGGCTATCGCGAAGGGGGACCTCCGCCACTTCGTCCCCGGGGCCGTCAAGCTCTACAACGCGTCAGGCGTCGGCCGGGCGGACGTCCTCGAGGCCGACTTCGACTCGCTGAGGTTCCAGGTGAGGATCTTCGACAACATAGAGTGCGAGGGGAAGCAGACCGAGAAGCCCAACAGCGAGTGGATTCGCGGGCACCTCTGCGGGACTGCCACCACCGCGCTCCAGGTGCAGATGCAGTGCGCCGAGACGAAGTGCATCGCGAGCGGCGACCCCTTCTGCCTCTTCGTCCTCTCGAAGCAGGACGCCTGAGCGCGGGTCAGGGGAGCGCGAGGAGGACCGCGTGCTGGAAGAGCGCCAGGTACACCAGGTAGGCGACGAACCCGGCCGCGATGTAGCTTACCTGGGGCACCCCGTAGGCCACCTCGACCATCGTGGTCGCGCCCGACGAGGCGGCGTGCTCCTCGGTGAGCTCCCTCGAGACGTTCACGTCGCTGGTCACCTCCTTCCTCACGCCGTCCACGACGAGGGCCTTTGGTATCCACTTGGCCTGCGACCTGAACTCCTCCAGGGTCACGAGCTTCGGCTTGCCGGCGATCCCCCTCGCGTAGAGGTACCCTATGTGACCCACGGCCACGACGCCCGTGGCGATCAGGACGGGGATGGGCGCGTAGGGGGCGGGGTCGGAGGAGATCAGCGTGAGCGCTATGGCGTCGGCCTGCCCGATGAAGCCGAACCACGTGAAGACGAACGCGAGCACCCCTATCATCGTGACCTTCGCGAGTATCGCAAAGTCCATCGAGGGGACCAGCGCGACCGCGAGGACCGCCGCGATTATCCCCGGGATCCAGTAGTAGTCCGAGACCAGCCGCTCCCTGGCGTCCTGGTAGCCCGCCAGGAGGAAGGAAGCCAGCATGAGCAGCTGGTAGTACACGGCGGGGCGTGACCGCGCGGGCGCTTTTAAGCACCTCACCGATTATTGGGGGTGGAGAAGCCCGTCCAGGACGCCGTCGTCAGGGGGATGGCCTCCCTCTGCCCCCTGCCACGGGTCGCGGAGAGGCTCCAGGGGAGGGTGGGGCGGATGCTCGTGGCCGCGCGCCTCTTCGTCTCCCCGAGGGCGTACTCGCGGCTGGTCGTATCGGCGGCGGTCCTCCCGGCGCCGGCGGAGGCCCTCGCCCTGCTCCTCCTCCCGCTCGCGCAGGCGGCTCTCATCGTCGGGGGGCTCGCGGCGCTCCAGGCCTCGCCCGTCCTCGCTCTCCTCTCCCGCTCGAACGCGAGGAGGCGGGCGACCGACGCCGAGCTCCCCTTCTTCCTCATGACGCTCTCCGTCTTCGTGAGGGGGTCGGAGCCCACCCTCCAGGAGGGCTTCAGGCGCGTCGCCGCGATAGGGCCCAGGGTCTTCCCCGGGTTCAACGGGGAGGCCGAGCTCCTCGCGAGGGACGACGCGTTCGTCCCCGGGTCTCCGGTAGGGGTGGCCGAGAGGGCTTTCTCGGGCCACCCGAGCGCGAGGCTGCGCGCGTTCGTCCAGGGATTCCTCAAGACCCTCGCCACGGGCAAGGACGCGGCCGAGTTCCTCGCGCAGGAGACCTCCTTCCAGGTGCAGAGGCTCGAGCAGTCGTGGGCGGGGTTCGCGGCCTCCGTCGGCTCGCTCGCGGAGGTCACCTTCATCGTCCTCGCCCTCTTCCCGGTCGGCCTAGAGATGGTGGGGGCGGCGGTCACCGGCTTCACGTCCTCTCCCCTCTTCCTGGCGTCGTTCGCCCTCGTCGCGGTCGCCGCGGCGGTCTTCCTGCTCCTGATGGACGCGATGCAGCCCGTGGTCTACGACACGCCTCCCTCCGCGGTCTGGCTCTCCCTCTCGCTCTCCTCATGGGCCCTCTCCGCGGCGGGGTACGCGGCCGGCGCGCTCACGGCCGGCGAGTGCGCCCTCGTCCCCGTCTGCGTCTCCGCGCTCGGGTTCTACAGGAGCAGGGCGCGGTACTCGAGGGTCAGGAGGGGGGAGGTGGAGGTGGGGGCGATGCTCCACGAGCTGGCAGAGGAGAGCAAGGCCGGGGTGGCGCTCCCCGACGCCGTCTCGAGGCTCGCCAGAT
>JAJZNC010000009.1 GCA_021848045.1 archaeon | reverse complement strand
GAGCAGGATCGCGGCCTTCACGTGCTGGGGGAGGCCGCTCATCTCCGCCGAGGAGATGCCCGCCTGCGACTCAGGAGGGCTCCCCGACAGGGACGCCTGCTCGGCGCGCCTCTGTGCATCGGCCTTTGGGGACTCGGGGGCCTTCGTCGACCTGTAGCCGCTTATCGACTTGCCCATCATCACGTTGAACGAGAGGTCCTCGATGGGGACCTTCCTCTCCCTGAGGCTGGTGACCATCTCGGTGAGGAGCTTCTTGATCCTGGCCTTGGCCTGGTCGAAGTCCGACTGGCTGTAGACGGCGCCGAGGATGTCCAGCGTCTCGTAGAACCTGCCCTTCAGGTACTCCGGGGTCTGGCTGTTGTGGAGAAGCGAAGGAAGGTTGCCCGCCACGAACCTCTCGAACGTGGGGACCTCGAAGTCGTACATCACGCACGGCCCGGGCCGCCTCTCCACCGACACGACCTCGTCGTAGCCCACGTCCTGCGAGTTCAGCATGGTCCTGATCTTCGACAGCGCGCCCAGCTCGGCGGGCTCCGCGTGCTCCGAGAGGGCGTCGATCACCGCGTTGTAACGCCCGACCAGGGTCAGGTCGAACCTCGTCCTGCCGTGGACCTCCACGTCCCCGGGCGGGGTCTTCCCGAGCCTCCTCACGATCCGCGCCTTGACCATGGAGAGGCCCTCGGTAGAGAGCGGCAGAAGCTCCTTCTCGCGCGGCCCCCCTGGGGGAGCCCTGTGGAACCCGGGTCGGAGGAGGCCGATCTTCTGCTCGAACGCGGCCCGGCTGGTGGCCCCGACGACGCTGATCCCGTAGCGGCCGCAGCGCCTCGCCACCCTGGATTCGATGTCGAAGTAGGCGAGCAGGTAGGACAGCTGCTCCACCAGGACGCGGCTCTCGGACTCGAGGCCCGGCCCGGCACCCGAGAAGAGCCCGCGGAGGTAGGCCGCGACGACGTCCAGGGATGCGGCGAAGAGGAAGTCGGGGACCCTCTTCGCGGCGCCGGAGCCGCCGCACAGCCTGCCGAGAAGGCGCGCGTGGAGAGCCGGAAGGTGGAACGCGCGCCCCTCGGGGGTCATGCGCGCCCCCGCGTCCCATCCGAACGTCCTCCGCCAGTCTCTCAAGAGCGCCGCGCTGACCCTAGCGTCGGCCGGCTCGATCCGAGATGCGCCGTCCTGCCCAGGCCAGGCGGAGGCCGGGGCGTCCCCTTCCGCGGTGAAGATCCCCAGGAGCTCCGCAAGCTCCTCGGTGACCGGAAGGTGCCCTGGGAAAGGGGCCCCCGCGGCCGGGCGAAGCGCCCCGTCTGGGCCGTCCGCCTCTGGCAGGATCTCCTTCACGTCGATCCGCGTCACGAGCGGCGAGACGGGGATGTAGCGGGCGCCCACCAAGACGTCGCCCGGCCTGACGTTCCTCGTCTCCTTGCAATGCAAGCGGCCGAGGCCGTCCATGAAGAAGACGCTGTGGTCGCCCGAGAGGCTCAGTAGCCTGCCCTTGCTCGTCCGCAGGAGGTAGGGGTCGTCCACCCTGTGCGCCAGGGCGTCGCTGACCGGCGTCCACCGAGACCTCAGCTCGTCGGAGACCGTCACAAGCTCGATCCTCCTTCCCTTCACGAACTCCTTGTAGACCGCCTCGACCGTCGTGAAGGTCGCCCGTCCGTCGACCCTGGCCAGGAGGGGGGTCTCCCCGCCGACCGACTTCTTCCCGGTCAGTCCCTTGATGTCCGCGGTCCCGTCCTGAAGGACCCCGAAGTAGTTCTTCTTGAGCTGGCTGAACGCCACGTAGCGGTAGGTCTTGTCGACCTCGAGCTCGACCCCCAGCTCCTTGTCCGCCCACCTCAGGACGCCGGATATCTTCTCCTTGTCAGGGTTCTCGATGAAGAGGGAGTCGGTGTTCTTGAGGACGACGCTCCCGCACGAGTCGGCGAAGGTGTGAAACCCGTCTACCGAGAGGTCGTAGACGTAGCCGTCGTGCTCCTCGCGAGCCACCCTGGGGGGGAGACGGTCCTGGCATCGGATGGGCTTCGTGCGGAGGGAATACACCCCCCTGCCGGCGTCGTACCCGATGGCGTGCTCGGCGCCGAGCTGGAGGAGGAGGGTGGAGAGCCCGCTGACCAGCCTCAGCGACTGCGCCTCGTACTCGAAGCCCTCGAGGAGGCGCCCCGTGGAACGGGCGTCCCCGGAGCCCGCGCCGCTGACCGCCCCGGCCATGGCCTCGAGCAGGGCGACCTTGTCCTCGTCTCTCGAGTTGAAGATGAAGTCAGGCAGGCGCGCCCCTTCGCCCCGCCCGCCGCAGAACGCCTCGAAGAAGGCCGCGCAGAGCCCGTCCATCGTCCTGACACACCGCGCGAGGTCCTCGTGCTTCATCTGGACCGCCCCGCCCGAGCCCGAAACGAGCCCCACGCCCTCAAGCGTCGAGGCCATCGCGTCGCCGAAGAGGAGGCCGTAGCCCTCGGCGAGCCTGTCCAGCCACCCTCGGTCCGGGCTACCCCCGGCGAGGTAGGCTCCGAGGAGCTCGGCCAGCGCGGTGAACTCCCGCGACCCCGGCCGGATGAACCGCCTCAGCTTGACCCGGCCATCCCCGCCCGTCCGGGAGTACCAGACCCGCTCGTCGTCGCAGCGGGCGTGGACGGCCTCTGTCCGTGTCCCGGGCGCGGCCGCGGAGGCGGCGGGCTTCATGACCTCGAACGCGTCAATGACCTCCGCTCTGGCCGGGAAGGGGACGTAGTCGAGCCTCACCAGGCGCTTGTCCCCGAGCTCCTGGGGCCTCGAGAGGGAGGGCCCGCTCCCATCGTCCGCTACCAGGGAGTGGTCCTCGGTCACGCGGGAGGAGCCCAGCTCGTCCCAGACCCGGTATACCCTCTTCTTGGTCTTGTGCCTGATGACGGTCGATATGTCCTTCCATTCGGTCGTGCCGTCATCCAGGCTGAAGCTGAGCGTCTTCCATCCCGCCGGTATCACCGCCTCCTTCCCGTCGGGACGGACGTAGACCTCGTCGAACGAGCCGAAGAGCTCGGCGATGGGAATGACCCTCACCCGCCCTGAAGGGTCGGCCACGGTCACGCAGCGTTCTCCTGTCACGCTGTCCGAATAGATGACCGAGACGTCCTCCTGCTTGCACCTGTCTATCGTCCTCGTTATGGCGTCCCTCCCGAATGCGGCCGTCGCGTCCGCGACCGGGAGGCAGTACAGAGCGAACGTCTCGAACCCGAAGGTGCCGTAGGACTGTCCCACGGGGGAGAACCGCCCGTTCCTTCCCGCGATGACCGTGTGGTTCTTCTCGGTGGTCACGCAGTACACGGTCCCCTGGAAGGGAAGGACATCCAGGTTCTTGAGCCGCCCCGCCCCTGAAGAGGTGAGCCTGGAGCTCACGTTCCCGAAGGCTATCGTGTAGGTGCGAGACCGCCCGTCGTAGGACAGCCTGGCCTTGTATCCCAGGAGGCTCACGAGCACCACCATCTCGCTGGCGAGCCTCGTGCTCGCGGTCGAGCAGCTCGCCCGCCGCCCGCTCTCCCTGCAGGCAGATGCGAGGAACTCCTTCATCGTGGCTGCCGACTCGAAGACGAACCCGGGGACCCTCTTCGAGGCCGCGGCGCAGCATTGCGAGCCGACCCACCTGTCAAGGACAGCGCTGCCGGACGCTTGAGCCATCGCCAGGCCCGCCGCCTCGCCTCCGCCGCTCGAGTGCGCCCGGACCATGGGGCGCGCCCCCCCTCCGGAGGCGAACCGGCCGCAGAGGGCGGCCAGCTCCCTGGCCGTGTAGCGCGCCGGGACCTGCCCGGAGCGCAGTCCTCCCAGCATCGCCCGCCCGCCGGCGCCCTCGACGGCGTCGAGGTCTGCCTCCTCGACCATCTCGGCGGGGAGCTCGCAGCGCGGCTCGACGGCTCCGGCCTCGGGGGACGACGGCTGCTCCGCCCCTGGCGCCGTGGCGGTCCCGTGGTCCCTGACCCGCCCCTGGAGCCCCCGGGGAAGCCCCCCGATCCAGTCGTCGAGCCGCACCCCGCCCGGAGGGTAGAAGCTGACGGGCACCCCCAGCGCGCGGGCGGTCTCGAGGAGCGAGATCCTGCTGGCGCCCTCCCGTCGAACCCCTCCCCTCAGCTTCGGGACGGTCACGTTGGCCAGAGCTGCGACGTCCTCGGCCGTCCTGAAGGTCGCCCCCCCGTCGGCGGTCAGGAGCCTGTGGTTGGGCGTCACCATGAGGTCAACGAACCCCCCGTCGGCAAAGTGGTAGAGGTCGCCCTCGTACCGGAATGCCTGGACCGCGACGACCCTGTCGACCTCCACCTCGAGCGTCTCCGGGTTGACGTTGACGACCTGGTCGCCCACCCTGAAGTCCTTGATGTTCCTGATCCCCCCGGGGGTGACCACCTCGGTGTCGCCGGTGAAGCACGCGTTCAGGATCACCTTCAACCCCTGCGTCACCGTGGCGTACAGGTCCCTGCTCTCCTTGGGGAGGGTCTTGTCCTTCGAGAGCGCTTTGTAGTGCCCCACGCGGAGGTCCCTGAGCGAGCCTATGAGCAGGCTCTCGACGCCGTTCCTCCTCGTGCAGACCCAGTGGTCGGTGTCCGGGACCTTGTTCGCCCTGCACTCCTCGTGGGAGCAGTTGACCGTCTCGTACGAGAGGTTGTGGACCTTTATGATGCTCGGGTAGAGAGAGGCGAAGTCGAGGACGGAGACCCCGAAGTAGATCCCCGGCTTGGGCTCGATGACCAGCCCGCCCTTGTACTTCTTGCCCTTGATTATCGCCTCGGACGAGGCCCCGCCCTTCTGCTTCAGCTCGTCCGGGCGCGGGATGAGCGCGCCCAGCCTGCGGTGGTCGTAGAATATCATGCTCCTGATCCAGTTCGAGACGCCCAGCCTCGCGGCGTCGTTCATCGGCATCTTGGCTATCCTGGTGATAACCAGGAGTATCTTCATGAGGAGCGAGTCGTTCGCTGACGTGAGCTCGTAGGTCAGGGTCGAGTCGTTCAGGCAGTAGTCGGCGAGCTGGACGAGCGGGAGCTCGGCGATGTTGCCCTCGAACGCGATCTTCTCCTTCCCGAGGAGGGCCTCCGCTATGCCGTTGAGGGTGTGCTCGGTGTAGCGGTTGTTGTAGACGTAGACCTGCACCGACCGGTTGTTGAAGAAGCGGTACAGGTCTATGTGGACTCCGTGCTTCAGGGAGGCCTCCTGCCTCTGGAGGGAGATGGGGATCTCCTCCTCCTTGACGCCGATCTCTGGCCGCATCGCCCTGTGCTTCAGGTATCTGAGGTCGAAGTCGTCTCCGTTGAACGTGAGGAGGAACGGGTAATCCATCATCTTCGCGAAGGTCGCCCTGAGGAGGGACGCCTCGTCCGGGAACAGGGTCGGGGCGTAGCCCGTCAGCGCCCCCTCCAGCGACCTGTCGGCCCCGCCCTTGTCCAGCATGTAGACTATCGACTCCCTGTCGTTGTAGAAGGAGACGGCGATGACCTGCCTGTCGGCGACCTCGGGGTCAGGGATGCGGTTCTCCTCGTTGGCCACCTCGATGTCGCAGGCTATCCTCTTGAAGCTCGCCAGGGGCTGGCCGAGGAGGCTCGCCCAGGCGTTGATGTACCCGGAGGCGTCCCTGGAGGCCCTCGAGAGGATGGCGTCCAGGGAGCGCCTGACCTCGCCCGCGACCTCCTTCTCGAGGGGCAGCACCTCCCCGTGCTGGACCCTGTAGTAGGTCCCCATCATCAGCCCCTTGTCGTAGACGTAGTTCTCGTAGTACTTGATGTCGGCCTCCCAGCACTTCAGCTTCTCCCTGAGGCTGCCGGGGGACCCCCCTATCGCGAGGGGGTCGGAGGCCGTGATCCGCCTTACCTCGACGTCGGAGTCGGCGAGGAGGTCCCGCCGCTTCACGGTCTCTATGGAGACGACCCCGTTCTTCCCCACCGCCACCCCGGCCTCGGCGATCTCCTGGTCGGAGAGCCTGGTGTAGCAGTAGGGTTTGTGCCCCGTCTTGTCCTCCCAGAGCAGGACCCTCTCCGCCTTCTGGTCGTAGAACTTCAGCACGGCCCTCCTCGCGTCCCCGTCGTAGGTGGCCGATACCAGGAGCCCCTCCTCCAGGTCGGAGACCGGCTCGGTCAGCGCCCTCAGCCTCCCGGCGAGGTCGGGTCTGTCAGCTACCGTCGATTGCAATCGGCTGCCCTCCGCGGATGCCCCCGGTATTAGGGTTGCTCGCTCACGGGAGGCCGCCGGCGAAGAGGTCGCTCATCGGGCTCGCCGTCGCGTCGTTCCTTCCCATGTTCCCGAGCCCGAAGATGGTCTCAACGGTGGCGAGGAGCGAGTAGTGGGAGTAGCTCACGTGAGAGACGTACCCCGGCTTGGCGAAGGGGGAGACGAGCAGGCACGCGACGTAGCCGCCGCCCCCCGTGAGGTCAGTGGGGCTCCCCTCGTCGTAGACGATGAACATCGCGGTGGAGGAGAAGGCGCTCGAGTTGATCACCCTGGGGACGAAGGTCGAGAGCCAGTGGTCGCCCGTCGAGAGCGGGCAGCTGTGGCCGTCGTTGCACATGTTCGGCGTGACGAACGAGTAGTTGGGCAGGCCCCCAGAGGCCAGGTCCAGGTAGAACTGGCTCAGCGAGACTACGTGCGAGTCGCAGTACGCCGACGTGGCGCCCGTCCCGTCGTTCCCCGTGACCGACCCGAAGTAGACGAACGGGTCGTGCTTGGGAAGGTAGAGCCCGTCGGGGCTCTCGAGCTGAGAGCAGTTGGTGGGCATCGACTGGGCGAACTCCATCCAAGAGAGGTGGTGCGCGTCCAGGAGCGAGGCCACGGTGGGCACGCTGCTCGGGAGGCTGCACTGGGCCGGGAAGCAGTCGGTGGTCACCCCGAAGGTGCTCCCCGAGACCAGGGCCAGGTAGTTGGGGAGGGACGGGTGGGCCACGCCCGTGTAGTTCGCGGCCAGGGCGTAGTTCGCGGCCAGGGAGTTCTCGTAGGGGGCGGAGGGGCTCCCGATGACGCTCCCGTACTCCTCGTTCTCCATCAGGACGACGATCACGTGCGAGATCGAGCCCGACGAAGAGGAGGAGGAGAGATAGGGCGACGAGGTGGAGGCCGTCCCGGAGGGGGCCGGCGAGCTGGTCACGGAGGTGGCGAGGGCGGAGGACGAGGCCAGGGTCGAGCTGGGCGGCGCCCGCTGCTGCGCGGCCACCGCGTACGCCCCCGCGAGGGCGATGAGGGCCACGGCGACCACGACCTCGGCCTTTTGCACCGCCGTCACGCCCGCCCTCTTCACTCGCCGTGCACCCCCTGGCTGTCGAGCCTCCCCCGGGCCCACTCGAACGTCTCCTCGAGACCCTTTGCGAGGGGGGTCGCTGGGGCCCACCCCAGGACCCTCTTAGCCCTCGCCAGGTCGGGAGTCCTGTTGAGCGCCCCGGTGGGCTTGGTGGTGTCGAAGCCCATCTTGATCCGCTTCCCCGAGAGGGAGACGACCTTCTCCGCCAGCTCCCTCACGGTGGTCTCCTCGGTCGAGCCTATGTTCACGGTCAGGCTTCCCTTGCGCACGACGTGGCGCTCGAGCTTCGCCAGGGCGTCGAGCACGTCGTCGATGTAGACGAAGCAGCGCCTCTGGGAGCCGTCCCCCCAGACCGTGAAGCCCTCCTCCGGGTAGTCGACCGCCTTCCTGATCAGCGACCCGATCACCTGGCTGCGGTCCGGCCTGAGGTAGATGTTCCTCCCGTAGGCGTGGAATATCCGGGCCACCCCGCAGGAGACCCCGGGCATCAGGGAGAGCTGCTTCTCTGCGACGTACTTTGCCCACCCGTACCCCCCCTCAGGGTTGACCTTCCTCTCCGCGTCCTCCTCCTTGAACCTCACGTCCGAGCCGAGCTGCTCGTCGAACGGATAGACGGAGACGCTGGACGCATAGACTATGGTCTTGACCCCGTTCTCGGCGCACGCCCTGAAGACGTTGGCGTCGATCTGGAGGTTCGAGGTGAGCGCCGCGAGCTCCCTCGCGTCCGAGCCGTGGAGGTAGCTCACGCTCCCCACCTCCGCCGCGAAGTGGTAGACCGTCTCCGCCCCTCGCAGCGCGCGCCTGGCGAACTCGAAGCTCCGCAGGTCCCCGCGGACGCACCTCTGCCTCACTCCCACGTCTAGGAGGTTCTGGCGCGAACCTGCCGAGAAGTCGTCGATGACCGAGACCTCCCTGCCCTGCTCGACCATCGCCCGGGTGATGTGGCTCCCGAGGAAGCCAGCCCCGCCCGTCACCGCTACCGGACCCATCGCCGCCCCTACCGCCCCTTCCACCCGACTTCCTTGAGCGTCCACCTGGCGGTCGCCCTTATCGAGTCCTCCGGGGAGACCCTGGGAGCCCACCCGAGCGAGCGGATCCTCTCGGTCGAGAGGTAGACAACCGGGTTGTCCCCGACCCAGCCCCGGGCCCCCCCTGTGTACGCCTTCCTGACGTCCGGCAGCCCCGTCTCCTCGATGACGATGTCCGCGAGCCGGTCGACGGTCGTCTGCTCCTGGAGGCCGAGGTTGAAGATGTTGACGCGCTCGCCCCCCTTTTGGTAGCCCAGCATGATCCCGTCCACGCAGTCGGAGACCGAGAGGTAGTCCTTGCTCTGCCTCCCGTCGCCGAGGACCTCTAGCCGCCGGGGGTCGTTCATCAGCTTGTGGGTGAAGTCCCAGATCGCCCCCCTCCTGCACCTCTCGCCCAGGACAGTCCCGAACCTGAACGCCCACACCCTCAGCGGGCTGAACTCGGCGAAGGCGGAGGCGTAGCCCTCCCCCAGGAGCTTGGCCGCCCCGTAGAGCGAGGTCTGGACCCCCGAGTAGGTCTCCGGCGTGGGGACCACCTTCGCCTCGCCGTAGAGCGCGGAGGTCGACGCGAAGACGAAGTCTCTCACCCTGTTGGCCGCCATGCTCTCGAGGACGTTGAGGGTCCCGACGATGTTGTGCTCGAGGTCTGCACGGTGGTCGTTCAGGCTCACGCGCATCAGCGCGTGGGCTGCGAGGTGGAAGACCGCGTCGCACCCCTTCGAGCACCTCTCGAGCGTGGGAAGGTCCCTCACGTCCCCCTCGACCAGCTCCAGCGACCGGTCGCCCTCGCGGTGTGCAAGGTTGGACCGACGGCCGGTGAGCAGGTTGTCCAGGACGGCGACCTCCCACCCGTCCGCGAGCAGGCGGTCGACCAGGTGGCTCCCTATGAACCCCAGCCCTCCCGTCACGAGAGCCCTCAACGGCCTCCTCCCCTGGTCGTGAGCATGTGTCTCGTAGGTGTCAGCTCCGGGCAGGGGGGCTAGGCGCCCTTGCGGGCCTGTCGCGGGGCGCCCGCCGACGCGTTCGGGATGGCGGCGGCCGGCCCCTGGCCGTTCATCGCCAGGAACTCCTCCCACGCCTTGTCGAACTCTGCGATGGTCTCCTCCGTCCGCTTGCTGTAGGCCATCTGCCTGAGGATCTTAGAGGGGACCGTGAGTATGTGGGCTCCGGCGGCCACCGCCTGGGCCACGTCCTCAGGCTTGCGGATGCTGCCGACGATGAGCCTGGCGGCGATGTCCTCGTCCTCCTTCACGACCGCCGCGTAGTCCCTGATCGTCTGGAGTGGGCTCTCCCCCGCCTCGATCGCGCGGTTGTAGAAGAGCGAGACGTACGCGGCGCCCGCCTTGGCCGCCAGGACCAGCTGGTTGAAGGTCATCATCGCGGTCATGTTGGTCCTGATGCCCTCCTCGGTGAGCCGGTGGACCACCTCGAGGCCCTTGCCGTTCCCGTACATCGCGACCTTCACCACTATGTTCTTGTGCCAGGAGGCGTACTCCCTCCCCTCGGCGACGAGGTCCTCGACGGTCGTCTTGGTCGTCTCGACGCTTATCGGCCCGTCCACCAGCGAGCAGATGTCCAGGATGCGGCTCTTCAGGTCGACCTTGCCCTCCGAGAGGATTATCCGCTGGTTGGTGGTCACTCCGTCCCCTATCCCTCGCGCTACGAACTCCTTGACCTCCTGGAGCGACGCGGTGTCTAGGAAGAACTGGACCACGGGGTTTGCGCCTGTGTCCGAGCTTTGGGCCGGCGGGGTATAAGAATTGCTCAGGCGAAAGCCTAAAGCCCTCCGGGGCCCGCGGCGGGGCACGACACGAAAGCCCGCCGCCCGCGGGAAGGAGCGCCCGAGGAGGGCGGTCTTCCTGGACCGCGACGGCGTCCTCAACGACCTGGAGTACAACGACGAGGAGGGGCAGATAGGCAGCCCCCTCTCAGTGAGGCAGCTCAGGGTCGCCCCGCACGCGGGCGAGGCGGTGAGGAAGATCAAGGAGCTTGGGTACCTGGCGGTCCTGGTCTCGAACCAGCCGGGGGTCGCCAAGAGGCAGCTGACCCTCGCGGAGTTCGCGAGGATGGGGGTCGCCCTGAGGAGGGGGCTCGCCGAGGGCGGGGGGACCCTGGACGGCGAGTACTACTGCCTCCACCACCCCGACGCGCTGGTCGCCAGGTACAAGGAGGACTGCGCGTGCCGCAAGCCCAAGCCGGGGCTCCTCCTCCGGGCAGCCAGGGAGATGCGCGTCGAGATGGAGGGGTCGTTCTTCGTGGGGGACGCCCTCGCCGACGTCAAGGCCGGCAGGGCGGCAGGCTGCCGCACGATACTTCTCGGGCACGTCACCTCGTTCCTCGCTAAGATGATCGAGGCGGAGGGGGCCGAGCCCGACTATGTGGTCCACTCCCTGAGGGAGGTCCCCGAGCTCCTGCGGTCCCTTCAGTAGCGGCTGGGCTTTCTCCCCTTGGACACCATGCCGCGGAGCTGCTCCGCCATGAGGTGCGTGAGCACCAGGTGCATCCCCTCGACGTGGGGGGTCGACTCCGCCGGGACGACTATGCACGCGTCGGCCGCGGTCTTGAGGACGCCGCCGTCGAACCCAGATAGGCCGACCACCCTCCCCCCGTTCTCCTTCGCGTACTTCACCGCCTTTAGGAGGTTCTGGGACCACAGCCCCGCCTTGTCGCTCCCGGAGCCGCCGTGGACGCTTATCGCCACCAGGACGTCCCCCTTCCTGAAGAAGTTCCTGAGCTGCTCGTAGTATATCTCCCCCCAGCCGTTGTCGTTGGTGAGCGCGCTCACGAGGGGGATGTTGTCCACCAGTGAGTGCGCCCGGAACCGCCTCTCCGCGTCGTCAGAGCACCACTTGTTGAGGTCGCACGCGAAGTGGGTCGCGGTCGACGCAGACCCGCCGTTCCCGATCAGGAATATCTGCTGGTCGGACTTCCACGCCTCGAACAGGAGCCGGATGGCCTTGTCTATGGCCGCCCTGTCGAGCTTGGAGGCGATCTCCGAGACCTCCACGAGGTATCCGTCGGTTCGGGACAACCCAGCGGCGTCCCGGCCCGCATTCGCTTTAAGCTTGTCCCTAGAGGAGGCGCCTGACGTAGCGCCCGAGGCCGCCGCGCTCCTCGAGGAGGGGCCGACGATGTGGGCGCTGCTAGAGGAGGCGCCTGACGTAGCGCCCGAGGCCGCCGGGCATGAAGTGCTCGATGTACCGCTTGTCCTCCTCTGTGAGGAGGTGGAGCGCGCGGGCGGATATCAGGAGGACCGCGCCGCCGATGAGCCCGTATGGGAGCAGGGTAATCACCCTGTGGGAGACGAACTTGGAGAGCGACTGGAGGACCGCGAGCATCACCGACGAGGCGGTCAGCACCCGGAAGTGGAACCCCAGGTCGATCACCCCTGAAAGGTAGCTCTTGGTCAGGAAGAGGGCCATGACGAAGCCCGCCACGTCGACCAGCGTCCTGCTGGTGGCAGCCCCGAGGAGCCCGAAGCTGGGGACGAGCACGAGCGAGAGGACCAGGTCCAGGCTCACCGTGACGATCCCGATGGCCATCACCTGCGTGGTCTTGCCCAGCGAGAGGAGGAGCGAGGTGAGTATCCCCTGCAGCGCCACGAAGAGGAAGAACCCCGACATCATCTGGAGCGAGGGGTTGGCGAGGATGTAGGTGGCCGCCCCGCCCGTGAACAGCCTGAGCATCTGGGTCGAGAGCCCGACGAGCGCGAAGGAGACGGGGATGAGCGCGAGCCCGGTGTACCTGAACGCCAGCCTGAGCCCCTTGGAGAGCTGCTGGGGGTCCCCGGCGTCCTTTGAGGTCTCAGGGAAGAACGCCGTGTTGAGCGGGGTGAACAGGATGACGCCAAGGCCACCGGATATCGCTATGGCGGCGTAGTACGCCCCCATCTGGGCCGGGCTGAGGAAGCCGCCCACGACGATCGGGTCGGCAGCCCCCGTCGCGTAGGTGACGATGCCCGCGATCCCGAGGGGCATCGAGTACTTTAGGACCTGCCGGACGGTCCTCGTGTCCGCCCGCTCGGAGGTAGGGCCGAGGAGACGCCTCCTCGTCAGGGAGAGCGACCACACGCTGATCACGGCCCCGTAGACGACCCACGCGGCTATCGGGACGATGACGCTGTGGAGGGCCATCAGGCCGAGGACGGTGACAAGGACGATGGCCAGGTTCGCCCCCATCAGTATCCTGGCGAGGGACTGGTAGTTGCGCGTGCCCTGCACGAGCCCCTGGAATATCCCCGAGATGGTGCTCGTGAAGAGCCAAGCCCCGCACGCGGCGAAGACCCACGCGGAGGCCGCGCTCTTGGTGAAGTAGACCGAGATCGCCGGCGAGAGCACGACGAAGATCGTCGTGGCCACGGACGCGAAGACGAGAGAGAGGGCGACTATGGACCTCGAGACCACCCTCGACTCTCCCTCGTCGTGCGAGAAGAAGGCCACGAACCGGGTGGCGGCGTACTGGAGCCCGAACGAGGCGACGGACGAGCCGATGCCCGTGACGAGGACGGCAGCCGAGTAGAGCCCGTACGCGGAGGGGGACATGAGGCGGAGAAGGAGTGTCAGGAAGAGGAAGCCCAGCCCGCTGTTGACCGCGTTCTGGACGGTCAGCCAGCGTATCCCCGTGGCGATGTGCCTTGCGCGAAGGTCGGGGTCTGCCTCCCTCGGCGGGAGCAGGACTGTCTCACGCGTAGCCAAGGCGCTTCAGCTTCTCCAGTACCTGCTTTTCTTCCTTCTCTGAGAAGGTGTGGACCCTTGCCTCGGTGACCACGGACGCCTCCTCGCCGACGCGGGAGCCCTGCGGGGAGGCGAGCACCGCCTCCAACGGGCGCCCCTCGACCGAGTCGGGGACGCGTATGCCCATCAAGGCAAGTGCGGTCGGGGCGACGTCCTCGATGCGCGCCTGGACCCCCTCCGCCCTCGCGATGTCCGGGCCGGCCCCGAGGAGGATCCCGTTCGGGCTGTGGTTGCCCTTGGCGAAGCTCCCGGAAGGGGAGAGGACGCTCCTGCTGAAAGGGTCGGTCTTGATGTTGACGTCGTCGCGGGGGATGAGGAGCAGCTGCGGGGCCTCGCCCACCCTGTCGCCCCTGTACACCTCGTCGCGCGTCAGCACCCGGCAGACGGCCCGCCCCGAGCCGTCGGCGAGGGCGGAGAGGCCCGAGGCGATCGCCCCCTCGTCCACCTTCGACCTCACGACCATCACCCCGTCCGTCCCCGGGACGAACGCCCTCGAGCGCTCGAGGTCGACCGCGTCGATGGTGTGTACCACGGTCGCCGCCCCCTGGAACCTCTTGGTCATGCCCTGGGGCAGCCATAGAAGGTGCCCGTCGAAGAGGTCGTGGGCGAGCATCACCAGGCGGTTGCGCAGGGACGACCTCCGGTGGAGGAGCCCCCGCTCGTAGAGCCAGGCGTTCGGGTAGAACGCGAGCGGCCTCGCGTTGTAGCCGTGGTCCGAGACCACGACGAAGTTGGCCTCCCCGCCCAGGGCGTCCATGACCACGCCCACAAGTCGGTCGACCTCCGTGTAGCCGAGCCTCACCGCCTTTTCTTCCCTCTCTCCCTTGCCCACGGCCTTGTGCTGGAGCCGGTCCAGGGCGGTAATCACAACCATCCCGAAGAGCCAGTCCCCCTCCCCGAGCATGTCGAGGAACAGGCGCACCCTCCGCTCCTCCGTGGCGACCATCCGCCTCGCCATCGCCTCGGGGTCCGCCTCGAGCGCCCTGCTCACTGGCGCGTCGGTCTCGTACCCGCGGCGCTTGAGCTCTGGGAGCAGGCTGGCCGGCCAGACGGACCGCTCGTCGAAGTACCACGGCGGGATCCCGGCGACCATCGACCCCTTCACCTCCTGGGCGGGGTAGGTGATGGGGACGTTCACCACCACCGACCTAGCCCCCACCCCTCCGACATAGTCCCAGATCCGGGGGGTGGCCGTGTTGGTCGCGTTGGTTATCGTGATGGGGGAAGTCGAGAAGTTCTGGAAGTAGTAGATCCCGTGCCTGCCAGGGTTGACCCCGGTGGTGATCGACGTCCAGGCGGGGGCCGTCTGTGCGGGGACGGTGGACCCGAGGCGGGTGAAGAAGCCTCTTTCTGCGACCCTGGAGAGGTTTGGGAGCCCGCCCGCCGCCATCAGCGCCCTCACCACGTCGTGGTCGGCAGCGTCGAGCCCGATGATGACAAGTCTTCGCGATGGGATCGGTCTCACACCCGCGCCCGCAGGCCAGTCCCGCTGCACCGCCATCGTATATGAGGGTGTTGGAACTTGGTTCCCCTGAGCCCTCCGCGGGGCGCGCACGTTCTATAAGGGGCAGGAACCGCCGGGCGGCTAGGCGTCGCCAAGGCTTGATCTCCTCCGTCGTCAGGCTCCTCCTGCTCTTCTTCATCTCGGTGGTCTCGAACGCCACCGCTTTCTTCGGCGCCTCGTACACCCTCATAGGGACTGCCGAGCTCACGGCCTCCGGGGTCACGGCCGGGAACTTCGCGCTGGTGGTATTCGTCACCGCCCTGGGGGCGACCGTGGGCAAGGTCGCCGTCTACTACAGCGGGGTGGGCCTCCACAAGCGGCTGGAGAAGAACAAGAACGTCAGGCTGATCGCGCACTGGACGGGGAGGACGGGGTTCTACCTCGGGCTCTTCGTCACGGCCCTCCTCCCGCTGCTGCCCTTCGACGACTACGTCTACATCGGGGCCGGGGCCAGCCGGGGGAGGCTCTCGCCGATGCTCGGGGTGACGTTCCTCGCGAAGCTCGCGAAGAGCGCCTTCGAGATACTCCTGGAGCTCTCTGGCCTCCTCGAGATAAGGAACCTCACGTACCACTTCCTCGGACTCTCGCGCTTCCAGCTCTCGGTCGTGGGGAGCGCCGCGTTCGTGGTGATCGGGATACTCACGTTCCTGCTCGACTGGGAGCAGGCGGCCGTCACCCTGGGTAGGCTGGTAGGGCGAGGTCGGGCTCAGCCCGAGGGCGCCCCGGCCTCGGGTTGAGTCCAGTCGACGGCTGGAAAGCGCCAGAGGCAGGTCGGTGACGGCCCGCACCTGTCGCCACCCTGCACTTCAGGAGGTTCGCTACACCGTCGAGCGACAGAAGGAGGCCGTGCGCGGCCGGTTCGTCCTCTCCGAGCCAGCCTTCACCACGAAGGCCAACCCGAGGTCTCGACGTGAGGGCCGCTGAGCGCCGCCGCGGTCGTCGCGCAACCGACTCGACGGGGCCCGCCTCGCACGGGTTAAATACGCGCGGAGGGGGGTCGGCCACGGAGCGGCGGAGCGTCCCATGATCGTGTCGAGGACCCCCTTCAGGATCTCCCTGGGGGGAGGGGGGACCGACCTCCCTGCTTACTACTCCAAGCACGGCGGCTTCTTCGTGGCGGGGGCGGTGGACAAGTACATGCACATCGTACTCAACGACCGGTTCGAGCCGGGGATAAGGCTCAGCTACAGCAGGACCGAGATAGTGGACGCGGTGGAGCAGATACGCCACCCGTCGGTGAGGGAGGCGCTCAAGCTCGTGGGCGTGGGGGACAGGATCGAGATAGTCTCCCTGGCGGACGTCCCCGCCGCGACGGGGCTGGGGTCGTCAGGGAGCTTCACCGTCGGCCTCCTCAACGCGCTCTACGCCCGCCAGAGGGTCGTGAAGAGCCCCGACGAAGTCGCGGAGGCCGCCTGCGACATCGCCATGAACAGGCTGCGCGAGCCCTCGGGGAAGCAGGACGAGTACGCGGCCAGCCTCGGCGGAATAAGGTCGTACGAGATAGACAGGGACGGGAGGGTCACCTCCAAGGAGCTGAAGATCCCGGAGAACACCCTCTCGGAGCTCGAGTACGGCATGATGATGTTCTACACAGGGATCACCCGGAGCGCCGGCGAGATCCTCGGGAAGCAGCAGGCGAAGGTCTCGGAGGGGGACGACGACGCGCTCAGGAAGATGCACGCGATAAAGGCGATAGGCATGGAGAGCAAGGAGGCCCTAGAGTCGAGCGACCTCAAGCGGTTCGGCGAGCTCCTCCACGAGCACTGGGTCCTGAAGAGGGGGATCACGGAGAGCATGAGCACCGACAGCGTCGACTCCTGGTACGCCTCCGCGAGGGAGAACGGGGCGCTCGGGGGAAAGCTGGTCGGGGCGGGGGGCGGGGGGTTCCTGATGCTCTTCTGCCAGGAGGGGAGGGAGAGGGTCAGGGCGGCCCTCGCGAGGCGCGGCCTCGTCGAGATGAGGTTCAGGTTCGACCCGCAGGGCAGCAAGGTAATCTACAACGTCTAGCGGTGAAAGGAATGGGATGCAGGCGGTCATCCTCGCGGGCGGCCTCGGCACGAGGCTCGGGCAGGCGACCCGCACTGTCCCCAAGCCGATGGTCCCCGTGGCGGGGAGGCCGTTCCTCGAGCACGAGATCAGGCTCCTCAGGGCCGGCGGTATAACCGACTTCGTGCTCTGCGTGGGCCACCTGGGCGAGCAGGTCGAGGGCTACTTCCGGGACGGCAGGAGGTGGGGCGTGCGCGTGCGCTACAGCTGGGACGGGCCATCCCTCCTGGGCCCGGCGGGGGCGCTAAGGAGGGCCGTGCCCCTGCTCGGGGAGAGGTTCTTCGTCACCTACGGGGACGCGTACCTCCGGATCGACTATCGCGCCCTGATGCGCGCGCTGGTGCGCTCGGGGAGGCTCGGCGTGATGGCGGTCTACGAGAACGATGGGAGGCACGGCAAGAGCGACCTGGACGTCGAGGGCGGGATGGTCGTGCGCTACGACAAGGGAGAGGGCGCCAAGGGGATGCGGTGGGTCAACTTCGGGGTCTCGGCCCTCAGGAGGGAAGCCCTGGACGCCATCCCGGAGGGGCGGGAGTGCGGCGAGGAGGAGTTCTACGGCTCGCTGATCAGGGCGGGGGAGCTGGCCGCCTACAGGGTCGGGAGGAGGTTCTACGAGATAGGGACGCCCGCCGCGCTCGCGGAGACCGAGCGG
>JAJZNC010000061.1 GCA_021848045.1 archaeon | reverse complement strand
GGGGCGGGGGGTTCTGGGGCGCCTCCTACATCCTGATGGAGCCCTACCTGGGGCGGTTCGAGAGGTACTTCGCCGACCTCGGGCCGGAGCTCTCCAAGGCCGGGCTGCGCATCACGTACAGGGCGTACGTCGCGGGGATGCTCCTTGCCTCGGCGATAGGGGCGGTGGGCGGGGGCCTCGCCGGCTTCCTGACGGCCTCGTACCTGGACTTTGCCCTCGTCGTGAGGCTCCTCCTGCCGCTGGGGTTCGCCCTCATGGGCGGGGCCCTCACCTTCGCGGTCTTCTACCTCTACCCGCACTTCACCGCGGGCTCGAGGAAGTCCAGTCTGGACTCGCAGCTCTCCCACACCGTCGGGCACATGGCCGTCCTGGCCTCCGCGGGAAGGACCCCTGAGCAGATGTTCCACTCGCTCGCGGAGGAAGAGTCCAAGGACATCGTCAACCAGGAGGCCAGGATGATAGTGAGGGACATGTCGCTCCTGGGGATGGACCTCGAGCACGCCCTCGTGGCGGAGGAGAAGAGGTCGCCCTCCGAGCGGTTCGCGGAGTTCCTCGACGGGTTCGTGGCGGCGTCGAAGACGGGAGGGGACGTAAAGTCGTACCTGCTCAGGTCCGCGTCCGCGCTGATGCTCGACAAGCGCCTGAAGGCGCGCTCCGTCGGCGAGTCCGTGGGCTTCGTGGCCGAGCTCTACACGATACTCCTCGTGGTGACGCCGCTCCTCCTCCTGATCATGTTCTCCGTCATAGGGATAATCTCCGGGAGCATCGGGGGGTTCAGCATACTCGCGCTCATCTACATCATCACCTACGCGGTGGTCCCCCTGGGCGGGATCGCGGTCCTGATCGTGGCGGACTCGACCGTCGGGAAGGAGGTCGCCTGAGATGAGGCTCAGGGACTTCCACTACAAGCGGGGGCTGATGTACGCGGTCACCTCGACCTGCGCCATCGTGGCAGCCGCCGTGATAGTCGTCCTGCACTACGCGCTCCGCGTGGCGCTGCCCTACCCGGCGCCGACGATGGCCACGATAGCCGGGATAGCCTGCTTCCTGTTCCCGGGCCTCGCCGAGAGGTCGTACAACAGGTGGAGGACCAAGATAGACGACAACATCCCGAACATGCTCGCGTCGATCTCGGGGAGCGTCCGAAGCGGGTTCAACATCGCGCGCGCCATAGAGATAGCGGCCGACTCGGACTACGGACCGCTCACCGAGCAGCTGAGGACCGACAAGATCCAGCTCTCGTGGGGCCTCAGCTTCGAGCAGGTGATGGACGACCAGGTCCGGAGGGTCGACTCGCAGCTCGCGAAGCGCACCTTCGCGTCCCTGGCCCAGGCGAGCAAGTCCGGCGGGAACATCCAGGACGTCCTCGAGGCGATACAGAGGCACACGACGGACCTCCACCAGATAGACAAGGAGACGAGGAACGCGCTGCGCCCGTACATATCGACCATCTACATAGCGGTGGGGATCTTCCTGGCGATATCGGTGGTCCTGATCGACAGCTTCTTCGCGAAGATCTACGCCTCGAACGCCAAGCTCGGGGGCGCGGTCGACATCTTCGCCGGGCTGGGCGGGCTGAACCTTCCGGCGCTCAAGGGGGCGTTCCTCCAGATGGGGCTGATGGAGTCGGTCTTCGGCGGGCTGGGGGCAGGGAAGCTCGGCGAGGCGTCGTTCGCCGCCGGGTTCAAGCACGTCATCGCCCTGGCGCTGCTCAACATCGTGGTCTTCACGATATTCGTGAGTTGAGATGATGCAAGTCTCGTCAGAGAACAAGTCAGGGCGGCAGAAGGCCCTCGCCGACCCGAAGACGAGGGAGCTCCTGCGCAGGCTCATCGTGGAGAAGAAGCAGCTCTCGCCAGAGGTGGGGGCGGACGGCCTGATCCACTATCGTGCCGCCGAGGAGGTGACGGGGGCTCCGGACGCGGCGCACGAATGGATCGAGGAGATGCTCCGCCTGGGGATCCTGAAGAAGGGGCCTGCGAAGGACTTTGTGACCTGCCCGGTCCATTCGCGGGCCGACCCTCTCATCGAGCTGGAGTGCCTGAAGTGCAAGGCGAGGAAGATGAGGAAGACCACCCTCATCGAGCACCTCTACTGCGGCTACATAGACGAGGACACGAAGTTCGACAACGAGGGGTTCCTCGTCTGCCCGAACTGCAAGCGGGCCATAAAAAGCGCGGAGGAGCTCAGGAGCTCGGGGGTCTGGTTCGAGTGCCAGAACTGCCTGACCAAGACGAGCATCCCCAAGGTCGTCTTCGAGTGCAGGGAGGGGCACGAGTTCGGCACCTCGGAGCTCAAGCTCTCCCCCGCGTTCACCTACTCTGTCGAGGAGTCTGTGGTCGGGCAGCTCCAGAGCGCGCTCATCCTCGCCCCGGCGTTGGCCGACCTTCTTTCAGGGATGGGGTACCGCGTCTCCTCTCCGGCGACCCTCCAGGGGCGCTCCGGGACGTCGCACACCCTCGACGTCTACGCCAAGTCAGGCGAAGGGAGCGACGTGGCCATCCAGATCGCCGTGGACGAGGCGGCCGTAGAGCCGAGCGCTGTGATCTCGTTCTTCGCCAAGGCCTACGACCTCCGCCCGAAGCTCTCCGTCCTCGTGGCCATCCCGTCGGCGTCGCAGGCGGCCAAGCAGATCAACGAGGGCTACGGGATCACCCTGGTCGAGGACCAGGACGGCTCGGGCGCCGTCCAGAAGGTGAAGGCCCTCGTAGAGAAGCCGGGGACCGGCTGAGGTGG
>JAJZNC010000055.1 GCA_021848045.1 archaeon | reverse complement strand
CCCGAAGAACCAGAACAGGTCGTCCCAGAGAATCGAGCCGCCTGCCGAGGCGGCGTAGTACATCGTCCCGAGGACCCTGTCGGACATCAGGAGGATGAGCGCGGCGAGGAAGGAGGGGAAGGAGAAGAGCATCGCCAGGATCGTGAAGAGCATGAACCAGCTGAACATCGGGATCTTCCTCCACGTCATCCCCGGCGCGCGCTCGACCGCCACCGTGAGGAGGATGTTGATGCTCCCGACGGTGATCGAGGTCGCCAGCATCACGAGCCCGGCGAACGCCATGGTGGGCCCCGCGCCCGGCATGAAGGTGGTCGAGGACGAGAGCGGCGCGTAGGCCGTCCACCCGCCCGCGGCGTTCCCTCCTGGGAGGAAGAAGCCCAGGGTGGCGGTGATGCCCCCGAAGAGCCACAGCCAGTATCCGAAGGCGTTCACCCTGGGGAGGGCGAGGTCCTCGGCGCCGATCTGGAGAGGGAGGAAGTAGTTCGCGAGGCCGATGGCCAGCGGCGAGAGGAACCAGAGGATCATGATGAGCCCGTGGAGGGTGACCGCCTGGTTGAACGCGGAGCCCGTAAGGAACGACGCGCTCCCCCAGCAGAAGCCCGTGGTCCCGGGTAGGCAGGTGGGGATTGCGAGCTGGATCCTGGCGAGGAGTATGAGGATGGCGCCGATGAACCCGAAGTACATCGAGCCCGCGATGTAGAGGAGGCCCACGTCCTTGTGGTTGGTGGTGTATAGCCACCGCTTGAGCCAGGGGTTCATCCTCTACGCCCCTCCCTTGGCAGCGGGGGCTGCCGGCAGCTTGGCGTACCACGTGTTGTACGCGGCGTCGCTGAGTACCACCAGCTTCGAGAGCATCGTCGCGTGCCCTGGCCCGCAGAGCTGCCTGCATTCGATCAGGAACGTGCCAGGCTGGGTCGCGTTGAACCACAGCTGGTTGTATATGCCAGGCTGGGCGTCCTTGCCCACGTCGAGCGCGGGTATGAAGAAGCCGTGCGTGACGTCGGCAGAGGTGATGTTGAGCACGACGATCTGGTTCATAGGGACGGTCAGGTTCTGGTAGTCAGTGTATCCGTTGGCGTAGGTGTAGCTCCACGAGTACTGCCTGCCCACGACGCCGACGGTCATACCCGGGTCGTTGGGGAGTGCCACCAGGTTCGCGGCGGCGAAGGTCTGGTACTCGACGAACCCCAGCACTGATCCGGTGATGCACAGAAGCGCGATCACGCTCTTCCAGTTGCCCCAGTCCCCGTGCTCGTCGGCGAAGGCGGGTACCACCCTCCCTGGACGGGCGCGGTTCTTGATTATCATCGCTATCATGTAGCCGATGACTATCACGGCCGCCGCGGTCCCCAGGATCAGATAGTAGTCCTGGACGTTGCTGAAGATTGTGACGGTGGGAGGAGTCGCGTCCAATGGAGATGGAAGCAGCATGCAGCGAGAGCAAGCCCCTTGAATATTTCATATAAGTCTTGTCGGTGAATGCACCCGCGGGGCCGGGGCGCCCAACGCATATTTACCAAGGGTCGACCGACCCGGAGTCGCGGTGGGGTGGCGGAGCGGTTACGCGTGCGCCTGCAGCGTCGTGGAACGAGGCAGCGAGCGCATTCACAAGGGTTCGAATCCCTTCCCCACCTGACCACCCACAGCCTGTTTTTGCCCGTATTCACCAGGAGGTCGCGGCCGGTCGTGCCTCCGCCGCATGGTGAATCGCTTCGAGGGACGTCGCCCTGGCATGAAGCACGTAGCCACCGTCGTTTGCGTTCCATTGCCTGCGCTCGATCAGTCTCGTTCCCCCCTTCTTGCCCGCAGGAAGCGGTCCCGTGCTGCGCATTCCCAGGGACGGCGCGGCACAGCCTCTCCCTCCTTCGAGGGGCTGAGGCGGCCGCCCGGTTCGACCCCAGCCTCTGAGGCGACCTTGCATCCGACCGCCCACGGGACCGCGGCGTGGAAGACATAAATGCGAAGGGGCCGCGCGCAGTACGCATTGAAGATAGTCAGGTCGAAGAAGGCGCCGGAGCCCATCGGGCCGTACTCTCAGGCGATTGTCGCGAAGGGCCTCCTCTTCGTCTCCGGGATGATCGCGGTCGACCCCGCGACGGGGAAGATGGTGGAGGGCGGTGTGAAGGAGCAGACCGAGCGCGCGCTCGCGAGCCTCAAGGCCGTCCTCAAGGAGGCGGGCACCTCTGAGAAGAAGGTGGCCAAGACCACGGTGTACCTCAAGGACGGCGCGTCGTTCAAGGAGATGAACGAGGCCTACGCGAGGTTCTTCGGCAAGCACAAGCCGGCAAGGGCCACGCTCGTCACCGGGTTCCCGCGGGACGACATCCTCGTAGAGATCGAGGCAGTGGCGACCGTCTAAGGGGGGCTTTCGCGCGGAGCCGGGGAAAGGTCAGCGCTGCCCCTGCTGCGGCGCGGAGATGGCCGTGGCCCTGGAGACGCGGGACAGGGTGACCCTAAAGTGTCCGGCCTGCCTGACCACGGACCTCAGGCTCAGGTAGCGAACGGCCGCGCCTAGACGAAGAGCGCGTAGATCACTATCGCCGAGACGAACACGATCGAGATGGTGTTCAGCACCTTGATCAGCGAGTTGATGGCGGGGCCCGCGGTGTCCTTGAACGGGTCGCCGACCGTGTCCCCCATGACCGCCGCCGCGTGGGTAGGCGTGCCCTTGCCGCCGAGCTGCCCCGTCTCGATGTATTTCTTCGCGTTGTCCCAGGCGCCGCCGCTGTTGGTCATGGTGAAGGCGAGGTACACGCCCGAGACCACGCTGCCAATGAGGAGTCCCCCGAGCGCCAGCGGCCCGAGGAGGAAGCCGACCGCGAGCGGGGTGAGGACCGCGAGGGCCGCAGGCTTGGCGAGCTCCCTGAGGGCCGCCTGCGTGCTGATGTCGACGCACTTTGCATAGTCGGGCTTGCCCGTCCCCTCCATTATGCCGGGGATCTCCTTGAACTGCCTCCTGACCTCGGTGACCATCTTCATCGCGGCCCGGCTGACCGCCTGGATCAGGAAGGCGGAGAAGAAGAACGGGAGGAGCCCGCCCACGAAGAGGCCCACGATGACGTGCGGGTCGGTGAGGGTGAACTCCAGCGTGCCGCCTACGCTTCCCGCAGTCGGCAGGGCGAGGGAGTACTTTGAGAAGAGGTTGTGGAGGGCGATCTGGCGGTTGACCTCGTTCTGGAAGGCTTCGAAGATCGAGACCGCCGCGAGCGCCGCCGACATCACCGCGAAGGCCTTGGTCGTGGCCTTGGTCGTGTTGCCTATCGCGTCCAGCTCGTCGGTGACATCCCTCACCTTGCCCTCGAGCCCGGCCATCTCGGCGATCCCGTTCGCGTTGTCGGTGATGGGACCGAAGGAGTCTATCGACATGATCACGCCGGTAAGCGAGAGCTCAGCCATGGTGGCCACGGCAGTGCTGTAGACCCCCATCAACAGGTTCCCGCCGGAGGCGTAGTATCCTATGTAGTAGGAGACCAGGATAGCCAGCACCAGCACGAGGGCGGAGGGGGCGGTGCTGGTGAGGCCGGTGGAGAACCCTGCGAGGAAGTTGGTCGCAGCCCCCGTCTGGCTTGCCTCCGAGATCTGCTTGACCGGGTTGTGCGTGTACGAGGTGAAGTAGTCTGCCACGTTCTCTATGACCACGACCACCACCACGCCCACGATGGCGCTCCCGAGGAACCAGTAGGAGACAGCGGCTCCCTGGAAGAGCGCGCCCCCGAGCAGCGCGTCGAGGACGATCGTCACGACGGCAGCTATCAAGAGCGCGATGTTGAGGGCCTGCATCGGCTTGGACTTTATCGAGCGCCTGATGTAGAACCCGCCGACGATGGAGCCGATGATCCCTCCGACCCCGAGCACGAGCGGGTAGAGGATCAGCTGGTTGGAGGAGATGACCGAGAGTATCGCCGAGGGGAGCCCCGCCTTGTCCAGGTCGATCAGCGCCCCCAGGATTATCGCCGCGACCGCGGTGACCACGAACGACTCGTAGATGTCCGCCCCCATGCCAGCGCAATCGCCGACGTTGTCCCCGACGTTGTCGGCTATCACGGCGGGGTTGCGCGGGTCGTCCTCCGGGATGTTGGCCTCGACCTTCCCGACAAGGTCTGCCCCCACGTCGGCGGCCTTTGTGTAGATCCCCCCCGAGACCCTCATGAACATCGCGATGAGGGAGGCGCCGAACCCTAGGCCGGCCATCGTCGCAGGGTTAGAGGTGATAGCCCCCTGGTAGGCGATGTAGAAGAGCGAGAGCCCCAGGAGCCCGAACCCGACCACGGCCATCCCCATCACGCTTCCCCCCCTGAACGAGACGGTGAGGGCGTCCCCTAGCCCCTTCTTGGCCGCCTCCGCGGTCTTTGAGCTCGTCCTGACGGTGATCGCCATCCCCGTGTAGCCCGCGAAGGCCGAGAGACCCGCCCCGACCGAGAACCCGACGGCGGTGGAGCCCCCGGTCCCAAGCGGGAGGTCGATCAGGAGGTAGATCGCGACAGCGACGATGACGGCGACGGGAGCTATCACCTTGTACTCGCGCGAGAGGAAGGCGTTCGCCCCCTCTCTCACGGCGCCCGCGATCTCCTGCATTCTCGGTGTTCCAGAGTCCTGGGACCTCACGTTGAAGATGAGGACCACCGCATAGACCAGCGCCAGGACCGCTCCGCCGACAGCTACGAGACTGTAATCTATCGACATATGACGGAAACTGGCGCCTTCGGGCGCCGAACATCCGATATAAGCTTGGCTATGGCTTCCCTTGCACTAGAACGATGCGCCACGGGCCGCACGGGCTGCACCGCTCGAGCGGGACCGGGAGCCGGGGAGGATGGCACGCCACGTCCGGCGCACCCGCCGGAGAAGGAAGAGCGCGGGTCCACGATGCTCGGCGGAGGGCGAGGGGGAGAGAGCCTACCGGCGGGGCTTCCTTCTCGTCAGGGCGTAGGTGGCTACGAGGGGGAGCACCGCGGTCGCGTCGGCGATCAGGGTGGCCTTCTTGGCCCTCGGCCTCACCTTGCCCCAGGAGACCGCCTCCTTGACCTGGGCACCGCTGAGGCTGCCGTCGTACTCGGTGGCGGTGGTGATGTAGCAGGCGTAGTCGAGGCCACCCTTGAACTGCGACCACCAGATCAGGTGGTGCTTGCTTATCCCGCCCCCCACGACCAGCGCGCCGCTCTTCTTCGAGTCGAAGGTGATGTCGGCGAGCCTCTTCTCGTCGCCGATCACGTCGATCCGAAAGTCGCTCCTCCTGTTCGCGAAGAGCCAGACCTGCGAGCCCACGGCCCCGTCCATGGGCCCGGGGACGAAGACGGGGACACCCTTCTCCTTCGCGCAGCGGAGGATCGAGCGGTCGTCCCCGAGCTCGCCCAGGCCGGCGGAGAGCTCCTCGGTGGTCATGCTCCGGGCCCCTCCCTGGTACCTCTGCTCGAGCCAGGGCTGGAGGCGCCCCTCGATCGCCGGGCCGTAGGCCTCCAGGGGGACGAGGACGTTCCCCAGCCTGTGGAAGCCTTCCTTCTTCACCTTGACGTCGTCCATGTCGAAGCTTCCGTGGTAATAGTCGCCCCAGCTCCGCGCGAGGTCGTGGTCGAGCGTCCCCGAGGCGGTGACGACCACGTCGACCATCCCTTCGCGTATCATGTCCGCGATGACCCCGCGCGTCCCCGTGGCCACGACGGCGGCCGGGAAGGAGAGGAACTTCGTGCAGCGAGGGTCGTCGAGCATGTCGGTGTAGATCCTCGCGACCTCCGCAAGGTGCCTCCCCATGAATCCCCCCGCCGAACGCATCTGGTCGACCAGCGAGGCCACCTCCTCCGACGGCCGCAGGCGGATGTCCTTGACCTTCTCCGGCAAGACGGGGCTCGGGTCCGGCGTTCTTTTTTAAACGCTTCAACACTTTCGCGCACCTCACCCCCTCCACTGCGGCCGGGAGCGCCCGAGGGCCGCCGGGCGGCGCTCCAGCGCCTCCGGGGGGCGGACCCAGGAGATTATGCCCGGCAGCTCCTCACATCCCATGCTAAAATCGGCCTGTTCCGTGGACGATGCCAGGTGCGCGTACTGCTCTGGGAGGGTGGTCGACGCCGGCGACGAGATGGTCTGTTCCTCGTGCGGGAGCGCGACGCCGAAGGAGGTGGGGCCCAGCCCGACCGCACCCCCGGCCAAGAGGGCGTACGCGGTGGACTACACCACCCGCTCGCTCGGGAGCTTCCTCGGGCCGATCGACTACGACCGCGACGACCCGCCGCCCGTAGGCCTCTCGAGCACGTCCACCTTCAAGTACCTCAAGACGATCTCCGACTACCACGCCGACGAGGCAGGGGTGTACCCTTGCGCGAAGCTGATCGAGAGGATATCCGAGAAGCTCGCCCTCCCGCCCTGCGTGGTCGGGCAGGCGATATCGGTCTCGAAGGGGCTGCTCGCGATAAGGAAGCAGAGGACGGGCTACACGCTGGCCGCGGTGTCTGCGTTCTCGATCATAAGCGCCTGCAGGATATGCGGGGTCACGAGCGCGGGCGTGCGGGAGGTCGTGTCCGCCCACAGGGCGCTCGGGCACAACGTCAGGCCGTCGACGCTGATCAGGATGGGCTTCGACTCTCCGGTGAAGGCGAGCCCGATGAAGGCAGAGGAGCACCTCGGCAGGGTGGCCGCTCGCCTCGCGGAGGTCCTCCCTAGGCTGGGCGCCCCTCCCGGCTACCAGTACAGGCTGCTGCGCCTCGCGCGCGAGGCTCTCGCTACGCTCGATTCCTCCGAGAGGGGCGGGCACAGCCCCTCTGCCCTCGCCGCCACAAGCTTCTACGCCGCCGAGACCGCCCTATCCGACAGCGAGAGGAGGAGGCGGCTCTTCACCCAGAGGGAGGCCGCCGCGTTGGTGGGGGTCGCCGAGTACACCGTGAGGGAGCAGTTCTGCGAGCTCTTCAGGCCGAGGTGGGACGCGGTCTACTGCGCGCTGAGGCCTATCCTGCTGTCCCAGAGCCGAGGACCGTCCAGTCGAACCGCCCCGCAGGCCCCGGCACTCCAGGCTCGACCAGGGTGACCCAGTAGGCCGCTTTGCAGGAGCCGTCTGCGCCCCACCCGGCGGTCAGCCGGAAGCCTTCTGCCCAGGCCTGCGCTGCGGCCGCGGCGAGCGCGGAGTCGAACGAGGCAGCCTCCAGGGAGGCGTTGCACGGCCACCGCGAGAGGGTGGCTGCGAGCGACCCCGTCGCCGATTCGCAGAGCGAACCGGCCTCAGCCACCCCGATGGGGAGGTGGAGCGTGTGCGACTCTCGCTTGTCGAGCAGGACGGCGCCCCCACCCCCCGACTCCGAGACCGCCAGCGACTCTGAGAGGTCGAGCTCGCCAGGCACGTAGCCGGAGAAGGGCGCGAGGGAGGTGAGGTTGTCTGCGACGACCGCCTGCGACTCTGAGAGGTCGAGCGACAGGCTGGCGTCTGCCAGGTAGCCCACCCCCGAATCGACGCCCCGCGACGCGGCCTCGGCCGAGATCGAGCCGAGATACGCAGGGAGGCTGCCGCAGTAGGCAGGGCTCGACGCGAGGCGCCCCTCCACCTGCGACAGGGCTTGGAAGGAGACGAGCCCGCCGTATGACCGCTCGACCAGGAGGGCCCGCGCCTCGAGCTGGGCGGCCTGAGACTCGGACGCGAGGTCGCCCGCGGCGACCACCAGTGTGGCGTCGGCGACCACGAGGAGCGTGAGGAGCGCGACCGCGGCCATGGTGGCGGCTACCCCCTTGCGAGCCACGCCTCTATCACGACCTGCCTTCCATGGAGCGCAAGCGAGAGCGAAGCCGTGGCCAGCGGCGGGGCCGCGGGCGAGAGGCCGCAGTCTTCACCGTCCACCACGACGTCCACCCCGACCGTCGAGTTGCCCTCCCGCCCTGCGGAGGCGCATATCGCCGCGAACGGAAAGGTGGCCAGGAACGGGAGCCCCACCCCGACCAGGTACGAAGAGACGACGCGGTCCAGCCGCGCGTGCTCGGCGGCGACGGCGGCGGCCTGCTGGGACGCGGCCGGGCTGATCAGCACAAGGAGCGAGAGGCATAGAGCGGCGTAGCCGGATGCCACCGCAACGTCGAGGAACTGCAACCGGCGCCCACCTAGCCGAAGTGCGACAGGACGATCGAGGCGCCCAGGAGGACGGCCGCGGAGAGCACCGCGAGCGCTATGCACACCTCGAGATAGTCTTCAACCATGGCTCGCCGGCCCGACCACGACCTCCCCTCCTTCGAGGGCGAACGAGTACTCGCGTCCTGGCACGAGGGTCGCCCGCGCGAGGTCCCATACGACGCGGGCGGTCGCCGTCGAGCTGCCAAAGTGGACGACCACAGTCTCACCCGAGAGCGAGGCCCCAGAGGCGACGCCTGGGAACGCCTCGAGGCCGGCTACGACGGTCATCCCCGGAGACATCGAGTCTATCATCGAGGATAGCCCTGCAGCGGCCACCTCGGCCGCGCGCTCCTGCGAGCCGGAGTAGACCAGGGCGACCGGGCGCGAGAGCATGAGCGCGAGCCCGAATACCGCGACAACGTAGACGGCCTGGGAGAGCTGGGAGGAGACGGAGACGGCAGGCAACTAGCAGGCAGCCTCCAGAGCCACCGCGTCGGCGGAGGAGAAGTCGAGGGTGCAGTCGCCGTCGAGCCCCCGGAGGTCGAAGGAGCAGGGGAAGTAGAGGGCGTAGTCGCGCGTGCCCCCGCCCTCGGTGACCGAGAGCGTCCCGGAGTCGCACGCGACCGTCGCGTCGGCGAGAGGGACGACGACCGAGACGCTCCTTCCCTGGGCCACGGCCAGGCTCGCGGCGGCACCAATCTGGTCCGCCACAGAGGCGTAGGAGACCTGTTCGAGCCCGGGCATCGCCCCGCCGACCACAGCAAGCCCGGCGCCCGCGACCCCGGCGGAGACCGCGAAGACGAGCACGTACTCGATGAGCTCCACCACTGCGCTATCGCCATGATAGCTCCTGCCCGGATTTAAGCGGCCATGCGTTGGTGCTTTTCTATCGAGGCGCACTCAATCTGGGATGATCGGCCGGGTGGAGGACGCCCTAGTCAGGTTCTCGAGGAGGAAGGGCGACAGGGCCCGCCCCGCCAGCCCCCTGCTCGTCGAGCTGCTCCAGGCCTCGGACGGGGAGCTCGTGGAGTCGTACCCCAACGGGCTGTTCCGCTGCGAGATAAGGCGCGGCGCGGTCGGGAGCGGGAAGGAGGCCACTCTCTACGACACCGTCCCCGTGATAGGGGGCGAGAGCCTCGCGCTCCTGCGCGGGGCGGTCCAGAGGATCTGCGAGACGCTCTCGCCCGAGCAGGTGAAGCCCCTCACGTTCGCCAGGCTCGTGGAGGTCCTGGAGCAGATGGCGGCGCGCGAGCTGTCGAGGATCAGGGACATGGGGCTCGTGAGGGAGCTCTCGCGCCTCGCGGCGTTCGAGGCCGTCGGGCTCCCCACGGTCTTCGCGCTCTCGAGGGACAGGAACGTCCAGGAGTTCTTCGTCGACTCGGCCAGCTCGCCGGTCTACCTCGACCACGCGAAGCACGGCCGCTGCGAGACCCAGATATTCCTCACGGAGAGGGAGAGGCGGGCCCTCGAGACCCACATGGACACGTTCAAGGGATACACCCTCGACTACGCGAACCCCTCCCTGAAGAACGAGTTCGACGTGTTCGGGACCACCCTCAGGGTATCGCTCGACCTGGACCCCCTGTCGGTGAGCGGGTTCTCGCTCGACGTGCGGAAGCTCACGTCCAACGCGCTCAGCCTGGACGACCTGGTGGTCATGGACGTCCTTTCCGCGGAGGCCGCGGCGTTCCTCCTCGCGATGCTCGAGGCGGGGGTCAACGTCACAATAGTCGGGGAGACGGGGACTGGCAAGACCACCCTCCTCAACGCCCTCGACGAAGCCCTCGACCCGCGCCTGCGGAGGGTCTACATCGAGGACGCCGTGGAGACAAAGGACCTCCTGGAGAGGGGTTACCACCAGATGAAGCTGAGGGTCGACCCCTTCGAGCGCGCGGGAGGGGCGCAGAGGACCAAGTCTGCCGAGATCACGAAGATACTCCACAGGTCGCCCGACCTGGTCGTGCTCGGGGAGATCCAGTCAGAGGAGCACAGCAGAGCGTTCTTCCAGGCCCTCGCGGCGGGGGTGAGGGGCCTCCAGACCTTCCATTCTTCGTCCCCCGAGCAGGCGGTCAGGCGCTGGCTGGAGCTGCACGGGGTGTCACGGGCGAACCTTCTGGACCTCGGGCTGCTCGTCCAGATGGTGAGGCCGGAGCGGCTCGCCGCGAGGAGGTGCGTCGAGAGCATATCCGCGGTCGCGGGGCGGCCGGTGCCCGGGGAGAGCCCGGAGCCCAGCCTCCACAGGCTCTACCTGCGGGAGGCAGGATCTCCCCTCCGCAGGACCGGAGCGTGGGAGGAGCTGGGGATCCCGCTGCCCTCCTTCAGGAGGGCGGCGTTCCTCTCCGACCTCGAGGAGAAGATCGAGAAGGCGAGGTCGCCGCGCCAGCGGGAGGCGGCAAGGTGAGGTTCGAGTCCTGGGATCGGCTCGGCCTGGACCAGGCGAGGGCAGCGGGGTTCGTGCTCACGGCTTCCGCCGTGCTATTCCTCATAGTGGCGACCGCCGGGTCCCAGCTCGGGGCGGGTGCTGGGTCTGCTATCCTGGCCGCGATGGCCGCGTGCGGCGCGGCCTACCTGCTCGCAACGTCGCCCCGGAGGACGATCAGGGCGGCGGCGTTCCAGCAGACCCTGGAGTCCCCTTCGCTGGCCGCGTCATCGAACATCTTCCTGAAGGCCACGGGGTCCAGGAGCAAGACGCTCCTCATGGTCAGGTCAGAGGAGCCTCTCCTCAGGGCGTTCCTCTCAGACCTCAGGAGGAGGGTCCTTCTGGGCTACGACGCGCCCGCGGCGGCGAGGGGGGCCGACCCCTCCCGCCACCTCTTCTCAGAGTCTGCGACCGCGATCGTCGACTCCGTCGTCGGCGCCGACCGCGCGTGGGTGGACGAGGGAGGCGAGGAGCTGGACATGATTCTAGGGTCGTCCGGGCTCGACGACGAGACCAAGCTCCCCGTCCTGATGGCGGTCGCGTTCTTCGTCCCGATAATGCTGGTGCTGTTCGCGGCGATAGCGAAGGAGACTGGGCCTGTCTCCGTGGCCGCCCTTTTCGTGGTGGAGCTGGTGATAGTGGACTTGACCCTGGCCGCCTCATCGAGCGCGGCAGGGTGGGAGGGGGAGGGCGCATGACCGGGGCGCGGCGGACAGGCGCGTCCGAGGAGCTCGCGGTCATGAGGAAGGTCAGGTCGGTCCTCAAGCGGTCATCCCTCGGGTCGGGGCTGGGCGCCTCGTTCGTGAGGGTCTTCTCCTCGTCGAGGGACGCCCGGGAGCGCGACACGGTGAGGAGGGTCCTGCTCGGGACGCCCGTCGAGCGCGCGCTGGCGGCGCTCGCAGGGGAAGGGGGGTCGTCCGGGGACATCCTCAAGTTCGTTGTGGCCCTTGCGAGGGTGAGCGCCTCTGAGGCGAGCAAGGGCGCCGAGAGGCTCTCCTCGATGTTCGACAGGTGGACCTTGCAGAGGGAGAGGCGCGTGATCGAGAGGAGGGTCATGGCGTTCCGTGGGACCCTCGTCTCCGCGGTCTCCGGGGTCGTGGTCGGGATGATATCTTCCCTCGCCCCGGTCCTCTCGGGCTTCCAGCTCTCGCTGGGAGCCGCGGCGCCGACCGCGTCAGGGTTCTCCCCCTACGAGGGGGCGATCTTCCTGCTCCCCAGCACGCTCGGCCTGGGGATGTTCTTCTCTCCGCAGCGGCCGTACGTCGACGCGCTCGTCTCGCTCGCGGCCTTCGTCTGCGTGGTCCGCCTCTTCGGGCCGCTTGCCTCCTTCGGCCTGGGCCCCTGACCGCCCGTGGGAGGATAAATACGGCCTCGAGCTATTGTGGGGATGATCGTAGAAAGGCTGTTCCCGAGGATGCGCAAGAGGAGGGTGGCCGCGCAGCTCATCGAGGAGGCGCTCCTCCTCTCCGTGGCGCTCGTCGCCCTGTCGCTGCTCGTCGGAGGCGTGGACTCGATACTGAAGCAGGCGAGCGGCCTCACCTCGAACATCTGGAAGTCGATCTCGGGGAACCTCAACAACCTGTTCAGCACAGCGTTCCAGTGGTGAGGCGCGTTTGGTCGAAGAGGAAGCCTCCTCCTCGCCCGCCGGCGGCCTCCTATCACGGTTCAGGTGGAGGCTCCGAAGCAGCGCGCCGATAAGGCTGGACTCTGTGAGCGTCGTCGACGGGAGATACCTCGCGACGACGAGGGCGAACAACGTCAGGCTCTTCTCGCTGCTCAGGGTCCACCTCGCTGACCAGGTCGACGAGGCCAGGCTAGACTACTCGGCGGCCGTCAGGATCACGCTCCAGCACCAGAGGATGAAGGGGCTGCTCGACGGCCTCCACAGGGCGAGGATACCCTTCCTCTACACGATGATGGTCAAGCCGTCGAACGGCTCGGACGAGGAGGAGAACCAGGTCTTCGAGTTCGACCTCGTGGTGGGGACCTGGGTGGACGCGCCGGGCAAGGGGGCGGAAGAGGCGATGTCAGACTGCGAGAGGAACGCCTCGACGTTGGCCGCGACCCTCTCCGTGGGGCTCCCCAACTCCTCGGTGAGGCGGCTCACGAGGAACGAGCTCGCCGGGTTCGCCCAGACCCTCCTCCTGCCCACCGAGCCCAGGCTCAGGCAGGTCGCCAACGCGGCGACCCTGAGCTCCCTCGAGTCGTTCGAGGGGCACGGGCCCAACGTCGCCCCGGCCAGCGTCGCCCCCGACTTTTACACGCCCAACGCAAGGGAGTCGGGCGAGACGGGGGAGGGCGTCGTGCTCGGGAGGATAAAGGCGCGGTCGGGGGTAGGACACGAGTTCAGGCTCCAGCTCGACGACCTGCGCAGGCACGTCTCCCTGATTGGGATGACGGGCTCGGGCAAGTCGACCACCGCCGCGGTGATTGTGAGGCAGGTCGCCGCGATGGGGTTGCCGGTCATGATCCTGGACTGGCACAACGAGCACGGGGACCTGGTGAGGTCGGTCGGAGGCCAGGTGGTCTCTCCCGGCCGGGACGACTTTGCTATCAATCCCATGGACATGGGGCCCTCCACCGAGCCTGCAGAGCACGTCGAGATGGTCACAGACATATTCTCCGACACCTACCACTTCACCCACCCGCAGGCGTACATGTTCAGGAACGCCCTCCAGCGCTGCATCTCGGAGGCGGGGGAGAAGGAGGTCCCCACCCTCGCGTCTCTGGTCAGCACCATAGAGGCGTACCCGCTGAGGTCGGCCTACGACAACGAGACCAAGGTCGCCCTCCTCAGGAGGCTCGTCCCGCTCACCCAGGGGAACGTCGGGAGGGCCTTCAACTCGCCGTCCAGCCACACGGTCGACGAGCTCCTGGACAAGGTCCTCTGCGTCGAGCTCGGGCACATCAGGGAGACGCTCTCGAGGAGCATCTTCGCGGACATCATCCTGAAGCTGGTGTACGAGGTTAGGCTCGCGAGGAAGGTGCGGATGGAGCACCTGACGATGGTCGAAGAGGCGAGGAACATCGCCCCCGTGAGGAGGGAGGAGGACCCCCCGAGCGTGGGAGAGAGGATGGTATCCGAGCTCCGCAAGTTCGGCGAGTCGATGCTCTTCGTGGCGCAGTTCCCCAGCCAGGTGGCGCCGGAGGTGGTGAAGAACTCGGGCGTGAGGGTGATACACAGGGTCGCGTGGGCGGAGGACCTGAGGCTCGTGCGGGACTCTCTCAACCTTACGCAGGAGCAGCTCGCGCACGTCTCGAACCTAGGCGTGGGGGAGGCCGTCGTGAGCCTCACCCGGCTCCAGAGGCCGATCCTCGTTCAGGTGGGGGCGGCCGGCCCCTTCCCTTCGAGGAGCGACCTGAACGTGGTCGGGGAGCCGTAGCCGAGTGTCCAGTCGATCCACTGCCCTACCCGCCGCGCAGGCGCGGAGGCGTCCCTGGCGACCGCCTCAGCCACGCGCCCCGGTGAGGCGTCCGTGGTGTCGTACTCCCTGACCGCGGCCTCCCCGAATGCCCTGACGCACTCGTCGAGGACCACCCCTATGAGCTCGGCCTCGACGTTCTCCCTGACCTTCGCCGCGGGATAGCCTCTCGCCTCCAGTCGCTTACGGAGGACGGAAGGCTCGCACCTCAGGACGGCGACGAGCCTGGCCTCGCCCCTCCTCAGCACGTGAGGCAGGAGGTGCCCGTAGACCACCGCTTCGCGCTGGCCTGCCGCCAGGAACGCGCGCCTCAGGTCTGCCGGGTCGACCTCCTCTGCCCCGCCGGGAGCGAGGGAGTTCAGGGAGACCGCACGGAGGCCGAGGAGCCGCCCCACCAGCGGGGCGACGGTCTTCTTGCCCGTCCCCGGCGTGCCGCATATGCCGACGGCCGTCGCCGGGCGGAGGCCAGACGGGCGCTTGGTTGGCACGTCCCTCAGGTCGCCCTGAGCATCCGCATGTAGGAGTCTCTGAGCTTCGCGACCTTCGGCCGTATCACGAAGAGGCAGTACGGCTTGAGCGGGTTCTTGCGATAATAGTCCTGGTGGTACCCCTCGGCAGGATAGAACGCTTCGAACGGGCGCAGCTCGGTGACCGCCTTTGCGTCCCAAACCCCGGAGGCGTCGACCTCGCGGACGGCCTCCTCGGCGGCCTCGCGCTGGTCGTCCCCCCTGTAGAGGACTATCGACCTGTACTGCGTCCCCACGTCGTCGCCCTGCCTGTCCTTGGTGGTGGGGTCGTGGAGGGTGAAGAACACCTTGAGCAGGTCGCGGAGGGAGACCGCGTCGGGGTCGAAGGTCACCTCGACGACCTCGGCGTGCCCCGTGGAGCCGGTGCAGACCTCCTCGTAGGTCGGGTGGGGGACGCGGCCCCCGGAGTAGCCGGAGACCACCGTCTCCACGCCCCTAATCCCGGAGAATACCGCGTCGAGGCACCAGAAGCACCCGCCCCCGAGCGTCAAGACCTCCATTCTCGCCGGCAACGGGGGCCCGAGCCCTTGCGTTCGCTATAATCTTTGTCACAGGGAGCAGACCCCGCCGCCGGCGACCCTGAGCCCCTTGCCGTTGAGGTCGACCACCCCGACGCGCATGCCCCTCCAGACCGGGGCACCCGATGGGAGCGACGCGACCAGGGTCCCGGGCGCACCGGACTCGAGCCTGCAGGTGAGGATCTCCCCGGGGAGCTGGAGGTGCATGTCCCTCCCCTCGACTCCCTGTCTGTAGAAGCGGCTCTGCTTGAACTCGAAGGAGAGCCTGTCGGCCACGTCGAATGTGCCGTCGTCCATCCAGGAGACTTTGTCGAGGTCATCGACGTCCAGCCCTTTCAGCGAGAGCCCGACCCTGAGACCCCTCCCTACGCTCTCGTGGTCGACGTCGCTCACCTGTATCCCCCTCACCTCAGCGGTCTTCCCGTCTCCAGGGATGAGCCTGAGCTCGTCGTGGACGCTCACGGTCCCGCCGAGGACGAACCCGAGCGCGACCACCCCGACGCCCTTCACGCTGAACGCCCGGTCGATGTAGACGAGCGTCCCCTTGGTAGGGACGTTGGGCCCGCTCCCCACGGCCGAGAGGTCGATGACGGAGGAGAGGGAGCTCCTCGGCTCGGAGGCGAAGCCCTCGATCCGGGTCCCCTTGAAGTACGCCCCGATGCCCGCGGGCGGCTCCTCGTCGACGGATACCATGCTCCCGTCGAGGCCGAACGAGTCTATCACCACCGCCAGCTCTCCGTCGGGGGCGGCGATCTTCGCCGACTTTGGGAGGACGTAGATCGCGCGGTCGGCGATCGAGGCGATCCGCGAGTAGCCCTGGACCTTCTCGGGAAAGTGGGCGTCGTCCAGGAAGGAGTAGTTCATCCCCGATTCCACCCTCCGGTGGACTACGATGCCCTCGGCCTCGCTCCTCTTGGTCAGGGGGCCGAGCAGGCCGGCCTTCGCTCCCGCGTCGGTCCCGAAGACCCCGATGAGCCGACCCTCCAACATCTATCCGCTCCCCTCCGTGCAGTTCAAGCCGCGTACCCTCCCGGGGACCTCTCCTTAATTAGAGCGGCCAGATACCACAGGTTCAGGACGGAGAACGCCAGCCCCTCCGCGTAGAGGAGCGCGTTCCTGAGCGGGTTGACTGCCGCTATGAGGTGGGCCTCGACGGTCAGGATGCCCGGGTCGACGGGGGAGAGGAACCTCAGCAAGAGTATGTTGTTGGTCACGAGGTCCGCGAGGACCACGGCGGTAACGACGTAGAAGAGCCTGATCCTGCCCGGGCTGTAGAGCGCGGCGTCGAGGAGGAGGAGGGCGACGAGGTAGATGGCGTACTGCTCGTTGACCTGCCCGCGGACGAGGAGGAAGGTGAGGTAGATCACGAGCAGCGACCTTATCACGCCCTTCTCGGTGCTGAAGCCGAACCACCTGCGCGAGAGGAGGCTGGCGACCACCACGGAGGGGATCCACAGGTAGCCGCCCCAGTCGAACACGCTGTTGAAGGTCGAGTCGGGCACCACGTGTAGAACGTTGAGATAGACCCACGTCCCCCAGAGCGAGAGGGGGAACCCGCTCTTTCCCAGCGTGCTGTAGAGCGTGTTGAGCACGTTCTCCCTCTCGCACTGGGAGAGGATGCAGTTCACCCCCATCGGCCAGCCCGCCAGGAGGGGGACGGCCAGAGTGATCGCGCTGGGGAGCCCGAACGCGATGATGAAGTTCCTCACCCTCTTCTCGCGCGCGTAGGTGAGCGGGAGGATGAGGACCACGGGTATGGACTTTACGAGGGTCGCCAGCCCCTCCCAGACCGACCTCGAGCGCCCGGGGGGCACGAGGAGGGCGGCCATCACGCAGACCATGGCCATCGAGTCGAACGTCCCCCAGATCGCCGAGATGATGATCGGGTACGGGGAGAAGAGCCAGAGGACGAGCACCCGCCTCGACCAGTCTGGCCTCCGCTGCTCCACGTAGAGGTAGAGGAGATACCCGAGGAGGACGTCGGCGAGGATTATGGGCTGCTTGATCATGAAGTAGTAGACGAAGCGGTCCCCGAACCCCACGAGCGTGTAGAGCTTGTAGATCCCGGCGAGGAGGAGCGGCCAGAAGGGGAGGTAGCCGATCGCCGCGTGGTTGAGCGGGATGCCCGGAGGGTTGAAGTCGTTGGCGAAGCTGACGCCCGGAGCGAAAGGGAGCGCGGCGTAGGGGCTCCACCCCCTCGAGACCCAGTACCCGACCCGTACCCAGACCTCGAAGTCGAACGGGTGGCCGGTCCAGAAGCTGAAAGCCTCCCTCACCGCGGTCCCGAGGACCAGCAGAGTCCTCAACCTCATGGAGGAGGGCCAAAGGTCGGAGGGATTTAGCTCTCGCCCCGTAAGGGGTCAGCCCGCGGCTCGCCTGCGGCGCCCGGCGAGGACCCTCGCCGAGAGAAGGGCGAGGAGTATCGCCGCGTCGACGATGAGGAAGTATGCGTCTGTGGCCGTAAGCCCTCCCGGAGCGGGCGCGGGGGGCGCGGCGCCTGCCTGGGGGGCCTGCGAGGACGAGCTCGCAGCCTCGGCGGGAGGGGTCACCGCGAAGACGGTCCCGTCGACGACGTCCGCGAAGAACGCCGTCCCCGTGGAGGGGTCGTAGGCACCCGCGAAGAGGTTCGGGCCGACCGTCAGCTGCGAAGCGACCGATTCAGTGACGTCTGAGAGGACGCTGACGAGGTCGTTCTCCGAGTTCACCACGAAGACCTCTCCGGGCGGCCCCTGCGCGAGCGCGATGGGCGGAGCCCCGATCGATACAGCGTCGGTCACGGCGTTGTACGAGTCAGATATCACAGAGACCGAGTTCGAGCCTTCGTTGGCGACGAACACGTCGTGGCTCGACGGGTCGTAGAGCAGGGAGATCGGGTCGGTCCCCGACGAGGTTAGGCCGTTGGCGGCCGCCGAGAGCGGGATGGTGGCCACGACGGAGTCCCTGGAGTCCGAGACGACAGAGACGCTCGAGTTCCCGAAGTTCGCGACGAAGACCTCGCCCTTCGCTGGGTCGTACGCGAGCGCCCGCGGGGTGAAAGTCCCGGTGACGCTGGTCGTCCCGATCGGGATGGTGGCGACGACCGAGTCGCTGGTCACGGAGATGACCGAGAGGGCGTTGTCGTTGTGGTCCGCGACGAAGACCTCGCCCTTCCCAGAGTCGTAGGCAAGGGCGATGGGACCGGAGCCGACAGGGATGGTGGCGACGACC
>JAJZNC010000052.1 GCA_021848045.1 archaeon | reverse complement strand
CGGCCTCGCCGTCCCGCATTTCAACGTGGACACCGGAGCGATGAAGCCGGGATCGAATACGACCGTCTCCTTCGTGGCTAGCCCGGTGGGGAACTACAGCTACTATGAGCCGCACGCAGACTGCGGTGGCGGGAGCTGCGATTCCAACCAGTACTTGGTGGGATGGTTCCTCGTGGTCCCCTGAGACAGGCACGCCTTGGCGAAGCGAGCGGCCTGCATCCGGGTTGGAAAGAGCCGCGACGTCCTCCTCGGCTAGGCCAGACCCCTCTTCGAGGTCGAGGGGGCTCGTTCGACGGACCTCGCGAACGGGTTCTGGCGGGGCCCCTCAGCGCGGGGCTGAGCTCGGGCGCCTGAACCGAAGAGGATAAATCGGCCGAAACCCGGCTTCGGGTCGTGCTGTTTAGAGAGGCCAGGCCCGCGCTGAGCCGGATGGCTTGGATCCTGGTCGTCGTGCTTGTCGTCGCAGCCGTGGGGGCGCTCGAGTACGAGGTCGGGCTGGGCTCGAACACCGGGGGAGGAAAGGAAATAGACGTTACGATCTTTGAGGACAACCCGGTGCTGCAGATCGACCACTTCTACCCTGACCACGTATACGTGCCCCTGGGGCAGAGCGTCTCACTCGCAATCCTGAACCTTGACGACGAGAACAGGGTGTTCACGCTTCTGCAGTTCGGAATCAACGTGTCCATATTCGCGGGGACGACCCAAAGGATGAGCTTCACGGCGAACCAGCTCGGAAACTTCAGCTTCGTCACGCCCGTCGCCCCTCCTAGCCCGGTCAGCGACGGCAGGCTGGCTCCCTGCCTGATGGGGTTCTTCGTGGTAGTCCAGAACGCGTCCTTGGCCAGCACGACGACTTCCTCCGGCCACGGCACCCCGGGGTCGACCTACTGCAACCCGGCCGACCCGACCCAGAACCCGCCTGGCTACCCACCCTACACGGGGCCCAACCCCTTGAACGAGTCCCTATAGGCGCGGACGCCCGGTCTCGGGCACTCAAAGCATAAATAAACACGGAGTCGCCAGCTATATCCAAGATTTCGTCGTGTGCAGAAATTCTTGCGCTCCGACCCGTAGCGAACGCCTCCGCGGGCTCGCCCTAGCCAACGCAGATACCCTCCACGGGGCTTGAAGGTCCATGGCGAACCTAGAGATAGACAACGTGGTGAAGCGGTACGGGAGCACCCTCGCCGTCGACGGGGTGTCGCTTAAGGTCGAGAGCGGGACGTTCACGGTCATCCTCGGGCCCTCGGGTTCCGGGAAGACCACTCTCCTGCGCTGCGTCGCCGGCTTCGAGAAGCCCGACTCTGGCACCATAAGCATCGACGGGAACCCGGTCACAGACCTCCCTCCCAGAGAGAGGGACCTGGCGATGGTCTTCCAGAGCTACGCCCTCTTCCCCCTGATGACCATCCACGACAACATCGCCTTCCCGCTCAAGGTCAGGAACGCGCCCAAGGCCGAGATAGACAAGAGGGTGAACGAGGTGGCAGACCTACTCCTCATCAAGCACCTGCTCGAGAAGAGGCCCAACCAGCTGAGCGGAGGCGAGCAGCAGAGGGCGGCCCTCGGGAGGGCGATAGTGCGCCAGCCGAACGCGCTCCTGATGGACGAGCCGCTAACGAGCTTGGACGCACCTCTCAGGGCCCAACTGAGGGCCGAGCTCAAGCGCATCAGGAGGGAGACCCAGATGACCGCCATCTACGTCACCCACGACCAGGCGGAGGCAATGGGGCTCGCCGACATGATAGCGGTCATGGGCGGCGGGAAGCTCATGCAGTACGGCAAGCCCCTTGACATTTACACGAACCCGAAGAACTCCTTCGTGGCCGGCTTCGTGGGGAACCCCCCCACCAACGTGCTCACGGTCGCCTTCTCGGCCTCGGCCGGCGGGGGCTCCCTGAAGATAGGCACGACCTCGATCCCTCTCGACGCCGCCACCTCCAACCTCCTCAGGGACAAGGTGGGGGACGGCTCCGAGGTCCTCGTCGGCATCAGGCCGGAGGACATACAGACGTCGATGTCGAAGCGGTCGGACTCAGACCTGGAGATAATCGCTGAGAGCGTGGAGCCACTGGGCTCGAGCATAGTGGTCACCGCGCTGGTCGAGGAGCGGGTCTTCAGGCTGGTGCTGCCTCCTGACCGGTCGCTGGGGCCGGGCACCCACCTCTGGCTCTCCTGGGAGGCTGCGAAGATGCACTTCTTCGAGAGGAAGACCGGCGACATCGTGGCCTAGGTCCGAGAGATCGCCCGGGAACCCTGAAACAACTTTCCTCGCCAAAGGCCCTCGAGCTTAGGCGCTTCTCTCCTCCGCCGCAGTCGGCCTTCCATGGTCGAACCCGGGGTCTTCCATCGGTCCACGCTACACTTTGTGATTTTGTTGTTACGACGATTTTTCCATCCCAATGATTAAATATCTCGAAGTTCGCTTGATGTCGAGATTTTGTGAATTGGTGACGAGAAGAGCCTTGGCGAAGGGGACGGCAGCCGGCGCGCTCCTGGTGCTGGTGCTCGCTGGCGCGGCGGGTCTGTACTACTACACGATGGCCCCGGCTACGCCGGGACGGTCGTCCTCGACCGTCTCGACGAGCTCGACCATCACCCCGTCGGCGAGCCAGACGGCCTCGGCAGGGCAAGGGCCGGCAGGAGGGGCTTGCACGATGAACGCCCAGGGCCAGTGCGAGACCCCGCAGGGAGCCTGGGCCGACTACCTCGGGTACATACCCGCAGGCTACGTCCTCGCGCCTCACTATGCGATAGCGCCCACGTATCCCTGTCCCGCGGGCATGAACTCGCAGCAGTGCTCGATATTCAAGGCATCGTGCGGCAACGGAGTCTGCGACCCCAACGAGTCGTGCCAGACGTGTCCGATCGACTGCGGGATC
>JAJZNC010000022.1 GCA_021848045.1 archaeon | reverse complement strand
TGGTGCGACGAGTCCTCGGGAGGGCAGACTCGATCCAGGTTGGCGAGAGGCTCGCCGCGTATCCTAACCTTCGGTTCGTTAGCGCCTCGGAGGAAGTCATCCGATCGGCGCAGCGGCTTCTTTCGGAATTCAGCATCACCCCCCGGGATGCGGTTCATGTCGCATCGGCGCTCAGCAAGAGCGTCGACGTCCTGGTGTCAGATGACTCCGACCTAGATGTCATCGAGGGGATAAGGAGGGAAGGGTCAGCCTCGTTCAGTGCAAGATAGGCGCAATAGGTCCCGAATAGGACTGCAAATCCATCGTCGAGGAGCATGGCATGCGTTCCTAATCGGGCGCGTTCCCGAATCGCATAAAGGATTTGACCCGGCTGGTCAGAATCCTGCCCTGGGAGCCGCCGAGACCCGTCCGCTGCCAGGTATTCATCAGGTGCATAATAAAGGACTTAATCTTATATAACTTGAGAATATCGCCACCGTATGTCATACAAGGGACTGAGCACCAAGGCTCTCCACGCGGGGCAGGAGTCTCCGGACCCTGCGACCCAGGCAAGGGTGGTTCCGATCTACCAGACCACATCCTACGTCTTCAAGAGCACCGACCACGCTGCGAACCTTTTCGCCCTGAAGGAGTTCGGGAACATCTACACAAGGATCATGAACCCGACGACCGACGTCTTCGAGAGGCGGATGGCCGCCATCGAGGGCGGCTCTGGAGCCCTCGCGGTCTCCTCCGGCCAGGCGGCCCAGGCCTTCGCGCTGCTGAACATCACCAGGGTGGGGGACGAGATAGTCTCGGCCAACAACCTCTACGGGGGGACCTACGAGCAGTTCCACTACTCGTTCCCGAAGCTCGGGAGGACGGTGAGGTTCGTCGACTCGAGAGACCCGCAGGCGTTCAAGGGCGCGATCACCTCCAAGACCAGGGCGGTCTACGCAGAGACGATCGGGAACCCCAAGCTCGACGTCCCTGACTTCGAGGCCATCGCGAAGGTGGCCCACGACGCCGGCGTGCCGTTCGTCGTGGACAACACCGTGGGGGTGGGGCTCGCCAGGCCGATAGACCACGGCGCTGACGTGGTTGTCGCCTCTGCCACCAAGTACATCGGCGGCCACGGGACATCGATAGGGGGGGTCATCGTCGACGGCGGCAAGTTCAACTACGGCAACGGCAAGTTCCCGGAGTTCACCGAGGCTGACCCGGGCTATCACGGGCTAAAGTACTGGGACGTGTTCGGCAACTTCCCCGGGCTCGGGAACGTCGCCTTCATCATAAAGGCCCGCGTGCAGCTCCTCCGCGACCTCGGGTTCTGCCTCAGCCCGTTCAACTCGTTCCTCTTCCTCCAGGGCCTGGAGACGCTCGTCCTCAGGCAGCAGAGGCACTCGGAGAACGCGCTCAAGGTGGCCAAGTTCCTAAAGGCCCACCCCGCCGTCAGCTGGGTCAACTACCCGGGGCTGGACGACCATCCGAGCCACAGGCTCGCGGAGAAGTACCTGAAGGGCCAGTACGGCGGCATAGTGGGGTTCGGGATAAAGGGCGGCGCTGAGGGAGGGAAGAAGTTCATCAACTCGGTGAAGCTCTTCTCGCACGTGGCGAACATAGGGGACGCAAAGTCCCTCGTGATCCACCCCGCCACCACCACGCACCAGCAGCTGACGGCGGAAGAGCAGAAGGCCACGGGCGTGACGGACGACTACATCCGCCTCTCCATAGGGATAGAGGACTTCGAGGACATCAGAGACGACCTCGACCAGGCGCTGCGGGCCGCGACCAGGTGAGGGGCCTCAAGGGAGCCATCCCACCCGGGGGCGGGGAGAAACGGAGGGCGATCGCCGATTCCTGGCATAGGGGTAGTTGAGGCCAAGCAGTTCACCTACGGGGCGCCGCCCGACGAGGCGCGCCTCGAGAGCGGCGAGAGGCTGGGGCCGGTCACCCTCGCCTACGAGACCTACGGCCGCCCGAACGACGACCTGTCCAACGCAGTCCTAGTCCTCCACGCGCTCTCGGGCGACGCCCACGCCGCAGGAATCAGGCAGGGGGACAAGGGCCCCGGCTGGTGGGACGCGATGATCGGCCCGGGCAGGGCGCTCGACACCGACAGGTACTACGTGATAAGCTCGAACGTCGTCGGAGGTTGCATGGGCTCGACCGGCCCATCCTCGCCTGACCCGAGGACGGGGCGCCCGTACGGGCTCTCCTTCCCGATGATCACGATAAAGGACATGGTCGACGCCCAGCGGAGGCTCGTAGCCCACCTGGGGGTGGAGCGCCTCCTCTCGGTGGTCGGCGGGTCCATGGGCGGGATGCAGGTGCTCCAGTGGATGGTCTCATACCCCGAGGCCATACGGTCGGCGATCCCCATCTCGACCACCCTCAAGCACACGCCCCAGCAGATCGCCTTCAACGAGGTCGGGAGGCAGGCGATAATGGCAGACCCGAACTGGAGGGGCGGGGACTACTACGGGCAGCCGCCTCCGGCGAAGGGGCTGGCCGTCGCCAGGATGGTGGGGCACATCACCTACATGAGCGAGACCTCCATGGAGGAGAAGTTCGGCCGCAAGCTCAAGGAGTCGAAGAGGGGGGTGAAGTTCAGCCCGGAGTTCGAGGTCGAAGGGTACCTCGAGAACCGGGGAGAGAACTTCGTGAGGCGCTTCGACGCGAACTCCTACCTGTACATCACCAAGGCGATGGACTACTTCGACGTTGCCGGGAGGAAGGCGCCCTCTGAGATATTCAGGGGCCTGAAGGCGAAGGTCCTCGTCGTCGCGTTCAAGTCTGACTGGCTATACCCTGCGCACCAGTCGCAGGAGATAGTGAAGGCCTGCAAGTGGGCCGGGGTCGACGCGACCTACTGCGAGGTCCACTCGACCTACGGCCACGACGCCTTCCTCCTCGAGGTGGATGAGGAGACGCGCCTCATAAGGCACTTCCTGGCCTCGACCTTAAACGGCCGGCACCACGAACCCGAGCGGGCGCCGTCTCATGAGGTTAGACTACCGGGTCATCGCTGACTGGGTCGCGCGAGACTCGAGCGTCCTCGACCTGGGGTGCGGAGACGGGGAGCTCCTCTCCATACTCGTCGCGGAGAAGGGCGTCAGGGCCAACGGCATAGAGATAGACGAGCAGGCGATATACAAGTGCGTCGAGAGGGGGCTCAGCGTCTTCCACGAGGACATCGAGGTGGGCATATCGGGATACCCCGACGAGTCGTTCGACTACGTCGTCATGAACGGCAGCCTCCAGCAGGTGCAAAAGCCGGACGCGGTCTTCAGGGAGGCGCTCCGCGTCGGGAAGAAGCTCATAGTCGGGTTCCCCAACTTCAGCCACATATCTTCGAGGCTGCAGATGCTCTTCTCGGGAAAGGTCCCCGTGACCCCGTCGCTGCCTTACCAGTGGTACGACACCCCCAACCTCCACTTCCTGAGCATCTCCGACTTCCACGACTACTGCCGGCTGAGGGGCCTTAGGATCGAGGGTGCCGCCTACCTTACCAAGGACAGGCGGGTAAGCGTCCTGCCCAACCTCTTCGCGGAGCAGGGCCTCTTCCTTCTCTCGAAGAGGCCGCCCGCGGAAGCTCACCCGGGAACGCCGCGCGAAGACAAAGACACGTCCTGAGTCACCCAGGGCGAAGGCGCCTGCACGCCCAGCGTCTGGTGGAGCAGGTAGATGGTCTCGAAGTCCTCCCTGAAGACGGCGACCGCCATCTCGTTGTCGATCTCAGTCCCGAAGGCGTGGATGTCGGAGTCCTTGTCCGCCCCCGAGAGCCGGAAGACCGCCTCTCCGTCTATCCGGCACCTCTGCCCGGTCGACTGCCTGCCGAAAGAGAGGGTGTAGCTGACGCTCAGCGACCCCCTCGTACGACCGGTCTCCGTCATGCTAACGTCGAAGGCGAACTGACCCTCGCGGGCGGGGCCCTGCCCGGCCGCGTCGCGGCTGAGCGAGACCCGCTGGATGCGAGTGTCGACCCCGACGACGAAAGACCCGACCGCTCCCCCCTGGCTCTGGCTCTGCACGAGGATGGTGGACGTCGTCTACGGTCGGACCTCCGGGAGCTCCGAGGCAGCCCTCTCCAGGAGGGCGAGATAGTCGGAGACGACGTTCATCCCCGTCGCCGTGGCCGTGTACTCCGCCCGCAAGTCCGTCCCTCCCTGCCTCACGAAGCCTGCCGCGAGCAGGGCGGAGAGGTTCCGCTGGAGGACGACCCAGGATGTGTTGCTGCGGTACATTATCCTGGTCGGCTTGGCCGACCCGTCCGCCACGGCCCTGAGGACGTCCATCCTCACCTCGAAGGGCGACCTCCTGCCCGCCACCGCGAACCTCCCTTCCAGGCCAAGGGCTTGTGCCATCTCTGTTCGACATCATGCGGATTCTAACCTCGCCATATATACGACGAAGAAATCGCAATCAATCCCGTCAGCATGTTTTCTCAACACAGAACCCGGCTCCATGATTCCGTGGAATAATCGCAAGAAACGGGCTGCCTCGAGAGAGTTTTCGCAGGCTCGCGCTTCCCCGTTGGAAGCGGCACGAAGCCCTTCAGGTCTCCCTGGTCGTCCTTAAGCCGGATGAATCGTACGAGATGTGATGGTTGAAGAGCCCCTTCACCATGCTCGTCACACGCTCGTCCTGGGCGTTCCTCTTCATAACGAAGAGCGCCGTGACCCCGGGGTCGTGCGCGAAGATCTCCTTCAGGGACTTTAGGAACGCATAGGTCTTCTCGAAGCCCAGTGAGACGATGGCGTCAGAGACGCTGTCGAAGATCGCGAGGCTCTTCTTCCCGGAGTTCGCGCGGAGGGTCTTCGCAGAGAGGTCCAGCACGACCGAGACGTCGTCCTGGGGTATCGCCACCTCCGCGCCCCTGCCCGACGGCTTGGGATAGGCCGTCTGCGAGGTCATCTTGAAGATATGGACCCATTCGAGCGAAGCGAGCGCAGAGTAGATCGGACCGCCCTCCCATGTGAACGCGAAGACCGCCCTCTCGGGCGACCTGAACGCCGTGGCGAACGTCCTCACGATGGCCTCGTAGCTGATCCCGGGGTCCACGTCGAGCAGGATGCTCTTGCCGGAGAACCTGAGGACGTCGACCTTGGGCTCCCTGCCGGGCGCCTGGCCCTCCGCAACCTGGTTCATGCCGGAGACGGGGGAGAGGTCGAGCGAGTAGACCTGGGCGAGGGCGGCCACCTTGGGCGTGACATCCTTGCCGTAGAGGGCGTGGATGTTCAGCTCCGTGTCGAGCTGGGTCACGAAGAGCTTCATCACCTCGGTCTCGTCCACCTCTGGCAGGACGACGTAGCCGTGCTTCGACCCGTTTGCCTTCTGGACGACCACCCCCAGGGTGTGGACCGCCCCGGACTTGCCCTCCTGCTTCTGCGAGAGCACGGTGGAGCCCTCCGCCTTCAGGGCGCTCGCGAGTCGCTCGTAGACGGCCGACTCCTCCGAGCCCACGCTCGGGTTGAACTTCAGCGCCTTCGAGATGCTCTCCTTCGTCAGCGATTCCAGCTTTAGCGGCTCCACCTCGTGCTTCAGTGCGAGATAGTGCTCGAGGATCGCCGACCCTCTTGGTCCCAGCGAGTAGGTCACCCTCTTGCCGTCCACCTGCCTCGAGACGAGCTGGTTCCTGATCAGCGCCTCGAGGTACATGATGAGGTCGTCCCAGGTAACGTTCGCCAGCTGCATTATCCTCGTAGGCTTCTCCGCACCCTTCGAGATCACGTTCAGGATGTCGCAGGTTATCTCCAGCTTCGAGCGGCGGGCGGGCGACCTGTGTATCTCGTCTTCGAACAAGCTGGGCTCTCCCCTTTACCGAACCTTGGAGCCGCAGATTTGGAATCGTATGTAAGTCTTGGGTTCTGGAGACTGCCCGGCGACCTAACCTCGCCGACCTTCCTGCGAGGGGGCGCCCGCCTCCTCACGCTCGAGCCTGGAGTTGCTGACCCACGTCCAGGCCACGAACGCCCCCACCAGGACCGTGATTGCGAGGGCGATGACCGCACGGGCGAGGTCGTGGCTGGCCGAAAGTATCGTCCCGTCCAGGATCGCCAGGAGCACCACGCCGGCGAGCATGTTCCTCCGCCACGTCTTGGGCGGCTTCCTCCCTCGCTTCAATCGGGGCGGCGCGGCGCGCCGGTGCTATTAGGGGTTCCGGGGGTCTCCGGTTCCGGCCTGCCTGCCCGGGGGCTCGCGGGGCGCCCCTACCGCCGCGCCGGCGGAGGGCAGCGTCCTGAAACCTCTAAAGCGCGCGCGCCCTGCCCGACGGGCAGGGCTGCAGCATGGCTCTCAGAAGCGTCTTCGGCAGGCTGGTCCACCCGTTCGTGGTCGTCTCCTACTTCGCCTCCCTCCTCACCTTCCTCGCAGCACTGGTCCTCACCTTCCAGGGCCGGCTCTGGGTGGGCCCGCTGGGCGACGTCTCGTCCGTCTCGGTGGGGAGCGTGGCGGTCATCTATGCGGTGGGCCAGTACAGGTTCAGGGCGGGGGGCTACTCGGAGGTCAAGTCTGTGGTCCTCGGGGTCCTCTTCGCCAACGTGTTCTTGCAGTGCTACGAGGTGGTCTACGGACTGACGTTCGGGCTGAGCGCCGCCCTGGGCGACCCGCCGACCCTCACGGGGACGGACGCCCGCACGTTCATCCTCTGGCTGATCATGATCGCCCCCATAGTGATCGTCCACGAGAACCTGCGCCTCAAGCGGACCGGCGTAGCGCTCTTCGCCCTCTTCGCGGCGATCTGGTCCGTGTGGATGCTCTACGGCTTTCCGCAGTACTACTACTCAGGCTACGCCTTCCAGCAGTTCCTGACGACCTCCGACCCGTTCCACCTCAGCCTTTGGCTCAACTTCGGCTCGAAGGCTGTCCTCGCGGTCTTCTTCTTCTCGCTCCTGGAGCCCCTCGCCGCCCTGAAGGCCGCCGTAGGCCGCCGCTGACCGGCGGTCAACGGAATTATGCTGCTTGTCTAGAATTCATGGCATCTTGGGTAATCTCTGGGTCGCGCATCTTCGAGGGCGATGAGCAGGGAGAAAAGAGGCGCTCGCAGGATTCTGGAGCCAGCGAGGGCTGGGCAGGTCCACGGGGGGAGAAAACGAGACCACTCATTCTTAATGCTTAAATTGCGTGGGCGGGCTGGTCTTGAAAGTTTGAACGGCTCGCGCTCCTTTGCGTCCTTGGCCGCCATCCTCGCGGTCGTTGCGCTCTCCGGCGCGAGCCTGGCGCACGCGCAGGCCCAGAACGGCTGGACCTCCAGCGGGTGGGTGACCTCGGGGACCGTGTACGACCTCACCGGCAAGTCGAGCGTCGGGCAGGGCTCGGCTCTGGTGGCCGGGCACTCGTACAACCTCACGCTCTCGATCACGGTTCCCAACACCTCGACCAACAGCAACTTCACGCTAAGCGTAAACTCCGCGTTCCTCCCGGCGAGCACGGGGCAGACCGGGTTCTGGGCGCTCCACACGTCGCAGTATCCCGGCTACAACGCCACGGCCTTCGCGCCAGGCCAGAAGAACGTCGTCTTCCAGTTCGACAAGGGCACCTTCTCCGTCTCCGCGTACTTCCAGATCCCTTCGAACTTCACCATCCCCGTGGCGAAGTACACGAGCCCGTCCGGCAACGGCACGATCACGCTCCATTTCCCTCAGACCGGCGTAGTGCTCGTCTCCGTGGTGCCCGCGACCTCGACTCCGACGGGTTACTTCTCGACCACGGTGGAGGACCAGACCATCCAGTCGTACCAGAGCGCCTACTCGCAGGCAACCAACCTCGTGCCCTCTGGCAAGATCTCTTCGACCTACAGCTCCCTCGTCAACGGGATAATCTCCCAGGCGCAGAGCCTGGACCAGCTGGGCCTCCCCAGCAACGGCACCTCCCTGCTTGGGGTGCTCGTTCCGACGTCCTTCCCGGCCCCTCCTAGCACCGGGCTCCAGACCGTCCTCGAGGCGGCCCTCGGCGCGGCGGTGGTCCTGGCGGTCCTCTTCGCGGTGCTGATGCTCAGGAGCAGGGGCAGGAGCGGCTACTCTTCCTCGATAATCAACGACGTCCAGAAGGACCTCGCGGTCCTCGAGGTGACGGCGGCCAAGTACGACAAGGCCATGGCTGACAAGCTAAAGTCTCTCAGAGACAAGCTGGGTGAGTCGAGTTGAGCGGCTCCGGCGCGCAGAAGCTGGCTTCGTTCGCGAGCGTCCACCTCGTTGGCCTCGGCGGGACCGGGACCAACGTGATCCAGGCACTCATCGAGAGCGACCGGTTCTTCAAGCTCCTCTCGTCCGAGGACTTCAACCTCGCGTGCCTGTCTGTGGACGTGGCGGACGCCGACATCGCCAACCTCACCAGCGCGTACAAGGGCGTGCAGGCGAAGCTCGAGGGCAAGGGCGTCTCCGTCGACCGACTCTGGGTCCGAGGCCTCAACATGAAGTTCAACACCCCCGAGTCCCTCTTCGAGTTCATGAGCAAGTACAACACGTACCTCATGAAGGAGGGGATCGTGGCCACCAACTACAAGCCGTGGGTCGCGTCGTCCATGACCATCCCGCCCCTCGCGGGGGGCGTCGGCAGGATGAGGGCCCTCAGCAAGGCGGTCTACGCCCTCAACTACTACCACTACAGCGAGCTGAACAGCGCCGTCTCCGTCTTCAAGGACAGGGTCCTGACCTCAAAGTTCCAACCCATAGTGGTACTCGTCTTCGGCCTGGGCGGCGGGACTGGCAGCGGAATGGTCTTCGACTTTGCCAGGCACCTCCGCGCGAAGCTCGGCTCCGCCGTCCCGATAATGGGGATCGCGATACTCCCGAGCGCGGCCGACGACCTGCTCGCCAGGGGCCCCGCGCCGTACAACGCCCTCATGGAGGCCGAGCTGCTGTTCAACAGGAAGCTGAACGAGCAGGTCGCCAAGAAGTACGGGGCGCCGTACACCAACCCGTTCACCTCGCTCTTCTTCCTCCCGCTGGACCCTGTCTACAACAACAGGAACAGCCTCGTGACGGCAAAGAAGGAGCTGGACGAGTCGATCATAGACATTCTCAGCATGTTCATGCGCTTCGACCTCGCAGACCTGCTGAGCCGGGTGGGGACCAACAACGACTTCGGGGCGAACTGGGCGCACACCCTCGCCTACCTCAGGATCAGGTACCCGGTCCAGGACTACATCGACTACATGCACGAGTACCTGAAGCTGCTCGAGACGCTCGGCACCTTCATGGACTCGAAGAGGGAGGCCCTGGTGACGATAAACGACGCCATGAAGAACCGCTTCTCCATGCTAAAGGGCCTCTACCAGAGGAACCTCATCCAGACCAACAACTTCCGCCCCGACTCGTTCGACTCGGAGGTCGAGGAGGTCATCCGCCGGGCAGGCAAGTTCGAGGCGGAGTTCAGGAAGCAGGTCCGCGGCCTGGAGGACTTCTCCGGCAACTACAACCAGCGGTGGACCAAGGTACTCCAGGCGATGGCCTTTGGGCCCGACACCACGGAGTACTCCGTGGTCCAGGGCCTCGTGCACTTCCACCAGCAGATATCCAACCTGGGCGCAAACTACGAGCAGTTCCTGAAGGACCTTCCGCTCTACACGTCCGAGCTCGAGAACAGCATCACGGCGAGCAAGTTCCTGACCTCGAGCCAGATCCGGCAGGTGAGGAGCTACCTGAGCTTCGTGAACCTCTGCGCCACCGCGCTGGAGACGCTCAACCTCTACATCAGGGCCAAGGGACTCGCGGACGAGGTGGCGGTCCTCTACGCCAAGGACGAGTCGAAGGAGGGCAGGAGCGCCGCGTCCAAGGGCGAGACGGACCTTCTCCCGCTCTACAAGGCCGCGGGGTACATCCTGAACCGCCCCGAGACCGAGATGAAGGTCTCCGACCAGTACATCCCGGGGATAAGGGTCGTGAAAAAGGGCCTGGAGGACACCTTCCGCGAGGCGAGCGCCACCCTAGAGTCGGCGGAGAGGCTCCTCGCCCAGAAGGAGCAGGACGCCTCACGGCTAGGCAAAGAGATCGACAAGATACGGATCGACGTCAGCGGTAAGAAGAAGCTCCAGAAGAGGACCCTGGACTCCCTGCAGAGCGAGACCCAGGCGCTCCGCGCCCAGATAGAGGGGCAGAGGGCGGACAGGGACAAGCTCAGGGCAGACCTCGACAAGCTCACCGAGCTCGAAAAGGCCCTAGAGATCACCTCTCCCTACCGGAAGATCCTGGCGAACGTGGTCACAAAGGGGGCGGAGCTCAACACGCTGATGAGCGGGATAACCTCCACCGGGAGCTACTACGAGAGGGTGGTGGAGCTCAGCGAGGTCGAGCAGGTGAAGATAATGGAGAAGATACTCCGCGAGGAGGAGGAGAGCCTGAAGGGCGAGTCCATCCTCAAGGAGATAGTGGACAAGGAGCGGTTCCGGAGCATAGTCAAGAGCTACATCCGGATATTCAGCGTCCCCAACTACCCAGGGCTCTCGGACAGCTACCGCTCGGACATGATCTGGGCCACGGTCGGGATACCCCCCGGGCTATGGGACCAGGAGCTCCAGGGAGCGCTGAGCAGCACCCTGAACGTCTACTCCAGCGTCGAGGCGAGCAAGAGCATCTCCATGAGGCAGATCCCCCAGATGGACCCGTGGACGATAACCTTCCTCGTCATAATGGCCAAGGCGAGGATCGACCAGATAGAAAAGTTCCCCTCGATGAAGAACGACATGGACGGCGTCCAAAAGTCGGAGCGCGTCCTCTTCAGGAGCTTCCTGCTTGAGCAAGGTCTTGCCTCCCTCGACGACCTCATAGCAAGGTTCGAGGAAAGAAGGGCTGCACAAACCGCCAAAGAAAGGGAGGCCTGATGGTCGAAGTTGAGACTAGGTCTCGAGCAAGGGTCACCGCCTACACCTCGGCCGTAATAATCGCCGTCTCGGCGTCGGTCTTCCTGGCGGTGGTGCCCCTCCTCCCGGCAGCCCCCGTGATCCCGATCCTCGTCGGCATAGGGCTCGGGGCGCTCTCGATGCGGAACCGGGGGATCGCGATCGCGACCCTCTACCTTCTGGTCTACTTCTCGGTGCTCTGGCAGATGATAGGTTTCGGGTTCTTCCAGCTGCTCTCCGCCGGGGTCGGGGTCGCGGTCCTGCTCGCGATGGCGCTCCCGCTCCTCGCGTTCATGACCAGGCGGGTCGAGCTGAGCTCGATGGCGCTCGCAGCGCTGGCCGTCGCGCTCATGCTCACCCCGGCGTACTTCCTCTCGGTCCCCATCATCGCCGCCGCCTCGCTCACGTTCGGGGGGCTGGCCAGCCTGGAGGCCCTAGCGGCCACCTTCATCTTCTTCCTGACGCCCTTCCTGCTGCTCGAGAACGCCCTCTACTTCACCACCACCGGCGGGGCGACCGCCCCGATAATCTTCGGGCAGTTCACGCTCCTCTCGCAGAACCTCAGGCCGTCCCTCCCCGGGCTCAACGTCCTCCTCACGGGGCTGCCGGCGGGGTACCTGTCCCACCACGCCCTGGCCGTCTCTACCTGGCTCGCCGGGAGCGCGGGCGTCCTCCTCATCCCGATGGTGATCTTCGGGGTGGTCCTCGTGGCCGCCGCGTCGGTCGGAGCGGTCTCGCGCACCCTCCTGGAGCGGTTCGAGAAGCAGAGGGAGGTGGGGGGGAGCGTGAAGCTCGTCTTCGCGCCCCTGGTGGTGGCCGTCGTCACCCCGGCGATCTTCATCGTCCTGATCTCGCTCCTCTCCCTGCCTGAGAGCGGGGGCTTCCAGACCTCCTTCACCAGCGACCCCTCTCACCTGCAGGCCGCCTACATGCTCGGCTCGTCGTTCCTGCTCACGACGTCGTTCATCGGACGCGAGTCCCTGATCCTCAGGCTGGAGGGCGTGCAGGTCGGGACAGAGGGGCTCGAGGCCCTGATCGGGGCCTGCCTCGCCAAGATGAAGGACTCCCAGGAGCTGCTCGACCGCGTCTCCGGGCTCGTCCCCTCGATGAACATGAGCGGCGAGCGGCGCTCGATGTCGGAGTACTCGGCCTACATCTCGGACATCCAGAGGCAGATGGGCGGGGCGAGCGCAGCCCTCATAGCGCAGTTCCAGTCCCAGCTGGAGGCCACGGTGCTGGCGCCCCTGGAGGGCTTCCACGACCTCGTGACCAGGAGGGTGGCGAGCGAGATAAGAGGGCTCATCTCGGCGACCGCGACCGCCAACAACCACCTCGAGGAGTCGAAGGTCACCCTCAGGTACCCCGACATCCCGCCGGTCGAGGACGCGAGCCCCCTGGACGCCCTCGTCTCAGCGTACCAGGCGGCGGTCGCGGCGATAAAGGACGTGACAAAGGAGCTCTCTGATCTCTACTCGAAGGAGACCTCCTCGCTCGAGGTGCTCATGGGCCAGGAGGAGGTCGGCGCGCCGGTAAACGCCACGGCCCTCCTGGACACCGACGAGTTCACGCGCTCCATGCGGCTCGTCGCGGAGGAGTACTGGCTGAACTTCCACCTGCGCTGGTCGGAGCCGGTGGACCAGAAAAAGTCCGCCCTCCTGGACGTCGTGAAGGGGGTCTATCCGGCGATGAAGGAGGGGGAGAGGGGGCGCCTCGACTCCATCTCGAAGGCCGTGGAGGCGGCGTGCCCGTCCAACTCGGCCAGCACGCTCGAGTCCCTGGTCGACCTGCGGTCTGTGGTCGAGAAGACGGTCACGGAGACCTCTTCTGGGGCGCAGCGCGTCCAGAGCATGCTCGAGTCGCTCGAGCTCGGGCCCGTCCGTGTCCTTCGGTTCGAGACGATCAACCGGGCGAACGAGGTGGCCGAGCTGAAGAACGGCCTCCGCGGGCTGGGGGTGAGCTTCGACGCGATGACCGGGTTCCTCCGGGCCGCCGCGGGGGTCCTACAGAGCCAGGTGGACGCCTGGAAGGTCGATAGGGAGAACCTCGTCGTCCTCGCGCAGTACCCCCTCGCAAGGAGGGTCATCGAGAGGCTTCTCGAGGGCCAGACCGCCCTCGCCGTCTCGAAGCTGCCCTACCAGAGGAAGGTGGCCTCGCTCTACGCCGAGCTCTACGCGGCCGGGACGGCCGGGGTCGAGTACGACGAGGGGGCCGACGCCCTCAGGGTGACGGGGGCAAATGGCTAGGTGCCCGAACGGCCACGAGCAGCGGCTGGGCCTGAAGTGCTCGGCCTGCGGCGCCGACCTCTCGTACCGGGACTCGCTCGACGAGCTGAAGGCGCTCCCGAAGGTCGAGCCCTCCTACGGCAAGGTCTCGCTGGTCAGCGTAGGGTTCCCCCGGATGTCGCTGCCCGGGGACTACGTGGGGGAGGTGTCGGTGGGCCCTGCGGACCTGCAGACCTCGACCGCGTTCCAGGTCGCGACCATCCGCGGTGGCACCTGGCTGGACTTCACCGGCAAGCACCTGGACGCGCTCCGGAGGTGGATGGCCGTGGTCGGGGTCGAGCGGTCGACCGACAGGTTCGTCGTCGTCGACACGACCGACCCGCTCTCCGTCCTCGCCCTCTCGGCCCTCCCAAAGGCCGAGCACACCGCGGTGGTCGCGGTGGCGGCCGACGAGGACTCCACGCCGATGGAGCAGAACACCAGCTACGTGGCGCTCTCGCTCGCGCTGAAGAGGGGGCTCCCGGTCGTCGCGCTCTCGGAGAGCTTCGCCAAGGGGCTGCTCTTCTTCACAGAGGACAGGGGCTTCGCGGCTGGAGCCGCCGCCATCGCGCGGCTGATGGAGCCGCTGCTCTCGTCTGCTGACGACCTGATGGACCTCCTCGAGAGGGACCTGAAGCTCGGGATAAGGATGCACGGGCTCTCGGCCGTCGTGGCGGGCTCGAGGGCCGTCTACGGCACGGCGGCCAACGCCTTCGTAGCGCAGAGCTACAACATCTCGCTCGGCAGCGCCCTCTCGGACTACCAGACGGTCCACTCGATGGCATACTCGAGCAGGCAGGACGAGGCCGAGTTCGAGAAGGGCTTCGGCACCTTCAGGAACAGGAGGTTCCGGTCGGCACTCAGCGCTGAGTTCCGCTTCCACGAGTCTCCCTCGCCGCTCTACGACCTCGTGACGGTCTACGGGATGAAGACCGACGTCGCGCTCCAGGCCATCGCCGCGGGGTACCAGGCCATCGTGGCCAACGTCCCAGGCTTGAGCGCCGAGGGGGTGTCGTAGCTGTCGGCCGACGGGGGACAGAGCGGGGCGGCCTCAGAGACACGCTCCTACCGGATCGAGTCCGGGACCTTCCGCGAGAGGAGGTACCAGGAGGGCGTCCTCGTGGTCGACGAAGCGAGGAGGCTGCTCGAGGTGCGGAGTGGCGGCGACCGGAGGTCGAGCGAGGAGACCCTGGTCGCGAGGTTCCGCGTGGAGCAGAGCGCCACCGTCACGGCGGACGGCAAGAGCCTGAGGGTCTCGGACCTCACCCTGAAGCTTGACAGCTCCCGGTCTGCGGCGGAGGTCGCCGCCATCCTGAAGCGCGGCACGCCCGCGCCCGTCGACACCGACGCGCTCGCGAGGGCTGAGGGGGCCCTGGGGTCTTGCCTGGGGGCGCGCGAGGAGGCCATGGGGTTCCTCTCCAGGGCGAGGGCCGACCCCCGCGGCGCGCTGCTGGCGGCGGGGTCGATGTCTCACGCAGCCGTGGCCGGGGGTCTGCTCGAGGCCGTGGTCTCCGAGTACTCCGCGCGACTGAGCGGGGCGGTCGACGAGGCAAAGTCCGTCCTGGTCGCGGCTGAGGCTTCCATCGGCGCCCAGACGGCGGAGAGGCTCTCGGCCGTCGCGTGCACGGTGGGGGCCGTCCAGGACGCGCTCTTCGAGGGGCGGTCCGACCTTTCGCAGGAGGTCCAGGCTCTCCAGGGGCTCGGGCTCTCGGTCACCGCCGAAGAGCTCAGGATGGAAGGCCTCGCGGAGCGGCTCATGGCCAGGGCGCGCCCTGTCCTGGAGGCAGTCTCGGGGCGGGTCGAGCCGGCCAGCGAGCCGCTCGGCTAGCCCTGCGCCGTCCCTAGCCGGGCGGGGGCCTGGCAGAAGGCACCAGGTCGACGGTCATGTAGGTCGTGCCGCGCACTATCCCGACGACCAGGGTATGACCGACCCTGCCATACTCCTCGAGGTACGAAGCCAGGGCGTTGTGGTCGACTATGCGCGTGCCGTTCAGCGAGACGATGACGTCCCCCCCGGTGATGAATGTCTGGCCCTCGACGGTGGCCTGCTTGGTCCCTGCGCGGATCCCTGCGGACGCAGCAGGGCCTCCGGCCACGACCGTCTCCACCAGGACCCCGTAGGTCACGTTGTTCCCGTTCGCCTGGGCGAGCTGGTAGAACATGTCAGCAGTCCCTATGCCGAGGTAGGGGTGCTCGTTGTACGAGCCGTTCGCCACGAGAGAGCCTATCTCCCTGGTCACCGCGTCCGACGGGATCGCGAAACCGACGCCCTGCGAGCCGTTGACGGTGGCTGTGGTCAGCCCTATCACCTCGCCCTGGGCGTTGAAGAGCGGCCCGCCCGAGTTCCCGGGGTTGATCGGGGCGCTGAACTGTATGATGTCCGCTATCGAGTAGTTTCCGGCGGTCGCCTCGGTTATCGTCCTCCCGAGCTGGCTGACGACCCCCACCGTCAGCGAGCCCGAGAGCCCGTACGGGTTGCCTATGGCCGCGACGGGCTGCCCTACCTGGACCGAAGCCGACGACGACAAGGCGAGCGGGTGGAACTCGGAAGCCGGAGCGCTCGGGACCTTCACCACCGCGAGGTCGCTGTAAGGGTCGCTGCCGACCACGGTCGCCGGGTAGGCGTCGCCGTTACGGAACACGACGGTCATGTTGCTGGACCCGTCCACCACGTGGTAGTTTGTGATCACGTACTCCGCGTTGTTGTAGCTCATCACGAACCCCGATCCCAGGACCTCCTGCTGGACGGTCGCAGACCCGAAGAAGAGCCCGACCGTCGAGGTGACGTATCCGTCGACCGTCACCACGCTCTCGTTAGCCTGCCTGTAGATCTGCACCGCGTCGATCGTCCCTGCCCCTGACCCGTTCACGAGCGCGGTGGCCGGGATGCCGACCGTCTCCGTCGCCGTCGTGGTGGTGGTCACGGTGCTGGCCAGGGCGGGGGTCGGCCTGGGTGCGGCGAGGTAGTACGATGCGCCCGCGCCCGCGGCTCCCGCGACCAGCACGAGGACGACGATCGCCGCAATCCTCCTGGCGCCCAGGCCTTCGGGCGGGTAGTACATCTTCCGGCGAATCCTCCAAGGGCTCGAGCCCTCGGCGGTCTATTAATCGATTCGGTGCGTCCTTCTATCCGCCCAGGGACCCGCGAGCCTCGGCGGGGCCGAGGATGAATATGGCGAAGAGCAGCATGCCCAGGACGGCGAGGGTGATCGCCACGTACGCGCGGTCCCTCTCCTCGGCGAAGAGCACCACCGAGGCGGCGACCCTGGCCACGGGGGTCCCGAGGAGGACGAGGGTACCTACCTCCAGCAGGCAGAGGGGGCTGCCCGAGGCGAGGCCGGAGACGAGCGCAGTCGGGCTGAGCGTGGGCTCGCCGAACCCTGATGCGAGCATGGCCCCGAGGCTGGGCGGCGCCCCCGCCTGCCCCTCGAGAAGCAGCCATGCGAGGCCGGCCGCCAGCACCGCCGCGCTCAGGAACGTCCCGTACCGCAGGACCCTCGAGACGCCGTCGTACAGCCGCTGCGCGCCCTCGGAGCTCATCGCGCCAGTCCCATGTAGACCATCTCCGCCCCGAGGACCAGGAGCACGGCAACGAAGACGGTACGAAGGAAGGCGGGGCGAGACCTCGCCAGGACCCGCGCCCCGGCCATCGACCCGGCGACCACCCCGACGGCGACCGGGGCGGACAGCAGGACGTTGACGTACCCGCTGATGTACAGGATGCCCGTGCTGGCGGTGGCGGTCACCCCGATCATGAAGTTGCTAGTCGTCGTCGAGACCTTGAACGGGAGCCTCATCGCGGTGTCCATCCCGAGGACCTTGAGGACCCCGCCTCCCACCCCGAGGAGCCCCGAGAGCAGCCCCGCGAAGAAGACCACGGCGAGCCCGGCGGGGACCCTCGTGGCAGAATACCGCGTCGTCCTCCCGAGGGACTTGTCGTGGTACTCTCCCTGGAGCCTCAGCGCCCTCGCCGCCCTGTCCGGCTCGACGTTGACGCTGGACGCGCGGGACCGCTCGGTCCTCGCGTTCTGTACGACGTTGTAGGACGAGAAGAACAGCACACCCCCGAAGATAAGGAAGATCGCCCAGCTGAGCCCGCTCCGAACGAAGAGGAGGGTCGCCGTGACCCCCACTATGGAGCCGATCACCGAGCCCACCTCGAGGAACATGCCTATCCTTAGGTTGGTGACCCTGTCCCTGACGTAGGCCGACGCGGCGCCGCTCGAGGTGGCTATCGTCGAGATTATGCTCGCCCCTATCGCGTACTCGATCGGGACCCCGAACCCTATGGTGAGCGCGGGCACCACCAGGATCCCCCCTCCGACGCCGACCATCGCCCCGACCGTCCCGGCTAGTATCGAGACGAGGAACATGAGCAGCACGTACTCGCCGATTCCTACCAAGGGCAGGCCGGTCAGCGGGGCCCCTTATCGCCTTGGCGGGCCGCGCTTCGCTCAGATGACCTCGATGGACGACTCTGGGAACCCGCGCTTCACGAGGATCTCCACCACCCTGTCCCTGTGGTCGCCCTGGAGGAGCACTATCCCGTCCTTCACGGTGCCGCCGGTGGCCAGCATCTTCTTCATCTTGGTCCCGAGCTCCTGGAGGTCCTTCTCGTTCATCTTGAGCCCCTCGATCACCGTGGTGGGTTTCCTGAACCTGCGCATCTCCATCCTGACCTTCACACGGGCTTCTTCGCGGTCCAGCTCTGCCACGATGTCCTCGAAGCCCTCTTCTTCGTCCCGGCTACTCACTGCTGAATCATGGTGTATCATATTCTATTATTAAGACTTAAGCCCCACGCGACGGTCGGGGCTCCGAGCTCGATATTGATTTATTAACGCCACAGTGGGCTCGGCGCATCGGTCGGGCCCGTAGCTCAGAAGTCGCTAGACGGCTGGGCACTCTGGTCAGAGCGATCGGCTCATAAGGGGCTCCGCGCCTCGAAGAAACCGATCGGTCGCCGGTCCGAATCCGGCCGGGCCCACCGACCCTCCATCAGCAGGCGCCCGCACGCTGCTGCCTCCCCTGCGACGGCAACGCTTTATCGGCGCGCTCCGCCCTCCGGCACGCCGATGCGCCCCTGCGTCCTTGTCGTCCAGAACGCCGAGTGGGAGGGGCCCGGCCTCATAGGGCTACATGCGCGGTCCGCCGGGGTGGGGCTGGCAAAGGCCGAGCTCTTCAGGCACGGAGAGGTCATCCCCTTGGCGAGGCTGGAGGCGGGCGCCTTCTGCGCCGTCGTGGCTCTGGGGGTATCCCTCCACG
>JAJZNC010000060.1 GCA_021848045.1 archaeon | reverse complement strand
CTTTCTCGACCCGGCCGAGCACCGTGGCCCTCACCGAGTCAGCCTTTTCGTACGTGTTCTTCCCCGGAAGGAACTCCTCGGGGAACGCCAGGAAGTCCCCTGGCAGGACCTGCTTACCACTTTTTTCGTTCTTGCTCATCTCAACCGTTCACTTTCGCGGGATCTGGCCGACGGTCAGTTCTATCCATTTCGGCCTGCGGAGGAACTCGTTCATAGACCTTCCCTCGAGCAGGGCAACCAACGCATCCGCCTGGGGAATCGAGAGGACCGGCTTGCCGAACGTGAAACCGTCGATGGATATCCTCGGGCAGGCAGTCTGGACGAATGCCTCGATACCCGTGAACGGCGCTAGCCTGTCTGGGGTGATGTCCCGCATGGCGAGCTGGACCACCTTCTTCCCGTGCGCTTGGAGCCTGGAGGTTATCCACTTTGAGCGCCCGAGCATCATCTGGCCCTCCTTGAGGCCTGTGACCACCCCGAAGACCGTCGCGTCGAGGGCCTTGTACACCGAGAGGATGGCCCTCTTCTGCCTCTCCTCCGCCTCCTCCCTCATATCGCGCATCTCCTCTAGGTAGGGGTCTAGTAGGAAGGTGGGCTTCCCCGTCGCCAGGGCGACCCCCACCGCATGGAACTCGCTCTGCCCGAGGTAGCAGAAAGCGTCAACCTTGTCCGAGTTCTCGAACACCGTGGAGAAGTCGCACCCGAAGGTCTGGCTCCCAAGGAGGAGGTTGTTCTTCCTCCCCAGGTGCACCTCGAAGCCGGCGTCCTCGAGCTGCCTTCTCACGGGCTCTAGCTCGTCGAGATGTTGGCTGAATGTGGCGAGTCCTACCCTTTTGTACTTCGCCAGGAGAGGGATTGACCTCGCAACCACCGAGTCGAACTTTATGTCGTCCTTCGCGTCGACGAGGTACGTGTGGTCTCCAACTCTGTCGACGGAGGCGTTGTGCCCGATGTGGAGGGCGATGCTCGCCCCGAGCTTCTCAACCTCCTCGTCGACGGTGTCGCATATCCCGAAGCACGAGTCGCCGACGAGGACGCATTGCGTCCCATACTTTTGCTCGACGAGCCGCATCAGCTCCATGGTCTGCCTGAGCAGGCCGCCGGGAGCGTTGATGATGACCCTAGTCGGGCGCTTCTCTTCTATTAGCCTGAAGACACGGTCTGTGTCAATCTTGACCGTCAAGCAAGAACAGCCGCTTCAATCTGCTTCAGGGGGGTCACGACTATCTTGTAGGTGAAAGGGAGCTTCGTCGTGGCGGCCTTGAGCGCGGCCTTGGCCTTGTCGAGGTTCTCCGCCTTGATCAATATGTCCAGGATGACGCTCCCGATGTCCACCCTTGCGGCCACCCCTATGGGCTTGCCGAAGGCCTTCCTCATCCCTTCCTGGAGCCTGTCTGCGCCTGCCGTGGCAATCATCTTGTTCTCCCGCATAACGACGTGCGGGTAGGTGACCACGCGGAGGTAGAACGCCTCCTCACCGATGCTGGCCAGCTTCTTGCTGGCGGCAACCCTCGCCGCCTCGAGCGCATTACTCCTGATTTGGAGTCTCGCGTTTGAGATTAGCTCAAGCTTGTAGTCGTAGTCATGACCGAACTTGCCCGTGGTGAACCTAGCCACCTTCGGGTTCGGCGTCCCGGGAGCGAATTTCTTATTGTAGAACATCGATTTAGCCTCCCTGTAGTTCGAGCCGTGCGTTGTCCAATCCTCCTATTTTCGGGCCGACGCACTATTTACCCTTAATTAAGCTTCGTGTGCCGATGATCTTGTACAGTCTCCCATGATAACAAACTTTTGCCTTCGCCGGCCAACCCTTAATTATCGTCGACATGCCAAAGATTCCTCTTGCCGTTCCTCGTCCCGTCAGAGAGCATAGACTCTGAATCTCTCATCCTCGTCCTCGCCTTCGGGGACGCCTCCCTCCTCGAGGCTCGCTGCGTCTTCGGGGGCGGTGCCAAGGTCCTTGCCAGATGCGACGACATCGCAGTGGCAGACCTCAATGGGGTAAGGTTCAACCGCTGCGCGCAGCTAGCAGGCGTCCACAAGGTCGCCCTTCCGCTCCCGCCCGTGGGGTCTCCCGAGTTCGGCGAGGCGATTACCTTCCCCGAGAAGAACTTCAACTTCTCCGTCAGCCTCTATTGCGTGCAGGGAGACCGGGAGGCCGAGTACGACGAGCTCTCGGAGGAGCTGCTCCTGAGACTGCGCGAGCTCGGGCTGAGGAAAGCCAACCTCATCCGCTCGCGCTCCGGCCCGGAGCTCCACTCAGAGAAGGTGGTCTCCAGGTCGGCGATGGATTTTGTCGTCTTCCCCATGGAGGCGACCAACCAGTGGGGTGTGACGGTCTACGTCCCCGAGACGGAGGCCTTCAAGGAGAGGTCGAAAGAGCGCCCCTACATCACGTCCGGGATATCACTCTCCTCCCGCTTGGCGCGCCTCCTCGTCAACCTGTCGGGTGCCATCCGGGGTCAGGTACTCCTCGATCCCTTCTGTGGCTCGGGGACGATCCTCGGCGAGGCGCTGCTGAAGGGTGTGGACTGCGTAGGGGTTGACAGGAACCATGGGAGCGTCGAGCGGGCTAAGGAGAACCTCTCCTGGCTCCTCTCGCACGGCAGGCGGGGTGAGGCGCCGCCTTCGTTCACGGTCGTAGCGGGCGACGCGACCAACCTCCGCAGGTCGCTCGGAGACCGGAAGGTGGACGCGGTGGTTTCCGAGCCGATACTGGTCCCCAAGCTCTCCTCTCCACCCTCGCTCGAGAAGGCGCGGCGCCTCGTCCGGCACGCGTCTGCCATCTACTCCGAAGCGCTCTATGAGATGAGCGGCGCGCTGAAGCCGGGAGGGAGGATGGTCCTCGTCGTACCGTCGATAAGGACGGCAGACGGAAAGGAGGTCGTTATGTCCTTCGACGACTTACACGAGGCTCGGCTCAGGCCCTTCCAGCCAGCGGGTGCGCCCAGGTGCGAGTATCCGCTGCAAGTCTCTCACCAGAGCACACGGTGGGTCAGGAGGGCCGTCTACGTCCTGGAGAGGGTCTAGGTGTTCCGTTGAGAGCGAGCTCCGCCCTCCTCATCAGGGAGACCAATAGCCCAAGCTCCTTGGAGCTGACCTCTGATTTTAGCGCGACTCTCTTCGCGACTTGGACGACGCGGTCCGCCCTGTGCCTCTGCATCCCGGAGGTGAGAGCGAGCTCGTAGGCGTATTTCGCGAACGCCTCCCGCCTCTCCCCGCTCGCGCGCGAGCCGCCTTCGCGGCCCCCGGCCGCCCGCCTAGAAGACCTCCACGCGAGGTAGAGCAGTATCGCGGCGGAGTGGCTCACGTTGAGCGTCTTGTAGTCCGTCCCCGTCTCGACGGTGGTCACCACGTCGCAGAGCGCGAGCTCCTGGTTGGTCAGGCCGGTCGTGTCTCTCCCTAAGACCAGCGATGCCGACTCCGCGGCCAGCGCCAGCGACACCGCGTCCTCCGGCTTGACCGCCGTCCTCCCGATATTCGCGCCTCTCCTGGCGCTAATCGCCGTCGTTCCGAGGAGCAGGTCGTGGTTGCCCCTGACCTTCGCTAGCGTGACCACCTCTGCCTCCTTGAGGACCTCGGCTCCATGGGAGGCGTAGACGGAGGCGGCTCTCATGTCGCAGTTCGGGTCGACGAGGTAGAGCCTGGTCAGGCCGAAGTTCTTCATCAGCCGGGCCGTGTAGCCGAGGTTGACGGGATATTCGGCGCCCACTAAGGTGACACTCAGCCCCAGTCAGCCCACACCCTCCTGATGCGTCTTGCGAGAGAGCACCCCGACCATCGCGAGCACAGACTCCGGCCTGAGCGAGTTCACCCTGCACATGAGCTGCTCGTCGCCCGCGGCGGCCAATGGCGGCTCCACCAGACCGAGAGACTTCAGCGCCGCCCTGACCGTCCGTCTCTTCTGCGAGAAGATCCTCTTTATCATGGCAATCTGGCCCACGTTCAACGTCCTCCTCCAGGTCATAGAGACGACGCAGGAGTCGACCCGCGGAGGTGGCTCGAAGCACTGTCTGCGGACGTCCGTGACCATCTCGACGCGCGTGGAGGCTTGCGAGATCACGGAGACGGCCCTGTACGACGGGTCGCCAGGGGTGGCGGTTATCTTCTTTGCAAAGTCCCGCTGCAGGAGGACGACCGCTCTGTCGTATTTCCTTTGGGCGAGCCACTCCACGAAGCGGCTCGACTCAGAGTAGGGAAGGCTGGAGAGCAGGACGTCGAAAACCGGAGACGCGTCAAAGACGTCCTCGTTGTGAAGAACTAGCGACAGGCCCCCCAGCTCACCACGCAGCAAACCGTAGCTCTCCCGGTCGACCTCGTAACCCTCGAGCATGTCCGTCAGCCTGACTAGCTCTCTCGTGAGCGCCCCCGTCCCCGTCCCTATCTCAAGGACGCGCTCTCCTTGCTTAATGGCCGCGAGGGCTATCATCGAGTCGACGGCCTTTTTGTCTACCAGATAGTGCTGTCCTAGGGCGCGCCTCCGCGAGCGTGCGCCGCGGTCACTTCTTGACGAATATGTTGACCCTGGATGCACCTGACAACTCTTCCGCTATTCGTTTGGCGACGTCCTTTGCGGGCTCGCGCAGCCCGACCCTAGTCTGAATATCCGCGAACGAGGTGAACGGCTGCTTCTCTCTCATCTCGATAATCGCCTTCATGAATGTCTTCCCTACGCCCGGGATGAGCTCGAGCCCGTGAAGCCTCGGGGTGAGCGGTTGCAGTTCGTTGAAGTAGGCCACGTATCTGGCCTCGTTACTCTTCACTATCGTCTCGCAGACACTGAGGAGCTGCGACTTGGCCTCCGACGTCAGGTCCTCGTACGCGAGCTTCCCGAAGACGCTCTGTATCTTCGCCCTGCCTTCCCTCCCTATCCTGAGCTTCTCCCCGGTCTCAAAGTCCTCGCCCTCGGCTGCGAGCAGCTCCAAGATAGTGAGCCTGTCCTCCCCCAACGCTTGGACTATCGCTCCCTCTCTCCCCTTGATGATGGATGACCTGCCCCTCGGGATGTAGTCCAAGACGTATGCGAATTCCTCGTACCTCTTCTCGGATGGAAGCATTCTCCGCTATTGCGACCCCCTAGTTCATGCTTCGCTGGTGACGGGCGACGCGGCACAACAGGATGAGTCTCCGAGGAGCATTGTCGCGGCCTTCGCTCGTGAGGAGGCCGTCCTTCTAATTAATCTTTAGACTTAAGGATCTTGAGGATTTTTTCCAGGGTCTCCGTAGGAAGCAGCTTCCTCCACCCGGCCGTGAACGTCCTTAGCTCCTCGATCGACTTCGGCATTATGTTGACCACCTCGGTGGCCTCCACCTCGCTGAGGCCGCATTCATCCTCGAGTTGCTTCTTTAGCTTCCGTGACGTCTCCGGAGGGCTCTTCGAGAACTTCGAAGTATAGTCGAGCGTCCTCTTCTGAATCTGGTCCGCCTTTTCCAGGTCTATCTTCTCGAGGATCTGGTGGGCCTCGCTCAGGGTAAGCATCTTCTTGGTCGACGGGGCGGCCGCATCGGCGGGCATCTACTTCGCCTCGCCCATCGGGGCGATGTGCTCTTTCCTTGAGATGACAGTCTTCATTTTGTCTCCGACCTTCACATCTATCGTGACAGCCCTCCGTCCGGACTCCCTCACCACGCCGACGAGCCCATTGAACCTTCTGTGGGGCATGCCCTTAACCTGGGTCGAGTCAATCTTGATTACGACCTTCTGGTTCGGAGAGTACTCTGCAAGGAGGTGACTCAGGCCGCGCGACTCCCTCTTCCTGAGGAGCGACCTCGTCCTCCGCCTGTACCCGTGCGACCTCGCCATGAAGAACGTAGGCCGCCCGCCCACCCTCATTTAAAAGCTAATCCATCCGAGTGGTTGATGTTTCCACCCGGTTTCACAGAGGTTTCACCTGCGGGCCTTGGTCCACACACGCACGATGTCGAACCTCTCGCAGCGGAGAGGCTTCCCCACAGACTCCGAGAAGGACGGAGAGACAGCCTCCCCGGAGACTAGCCTCTTCACCGGGAGCCCCCCGTCGAGCTTGATCTCCGCGGTGATCCTCTTGCCTCGGGCCGTGGCCTTCACGAAGTAGATTTTCTTGGCGACCAGCCTGCCCTTGTTGTTCCTGTACCTCACCGTCGCACCCTTCATGTCCTTCTGAAGCCTCTTCACATCATCCTCCGTGACCTTCTCTTCAGCGCCAATCACGGCGCGGGTGATGAACGAGAATGCCGGGTGCTCGGACTGCTTCGCAATAGCGCGGACCCGCGAAAGCGTAATCCCTCCGATCCCTGTCTTTAGGCGAAGCTCACCAGGGGGGTGCCTCGTCCTGGGGCTCTTCGCCTCGATAACCACGGGTCTCCCGGGTGGGAATACGACGCTGTCCTCGTCCTCGCTGCCGAACCACGTGAACTTGAACCGCTCAGACCCGAGCAGCTCCCCCAGCCTCTTCGAGACGAGCCCCTCGACACTGGGTGAGGCAGAGTAGCCCGACCCAACACAACTCTCGCACCCTCTCCCATTGCACACCTCGCAGAAGAGCCTCCTCTGGGAGACGCCGCGCGGCTTGGTGTAGTTCCCGTAGACGAAGAGGGGCTTCGAGCTCACCGACACGGTTCCCCCTCCGATGTCCGCAAGGACGGTGGCGTCGGGGTGAAGCCTGTCGACCTTCTTCCCACGCATCCCCTTGACTACGGCGGCCGCCAGGCGACCTGCGAACTCAGACTTTATCGTCTCCCCCCCGCGGATCTTCAGCTCGGACCTCAACGTGTCCTCGCGCTCCTGAATCCCGCTCGGCAACACTACGCCCACGGAGAACGTCCTGAACTCGAACCTGCCTAGGGCGCGAACCGTCTTCTTAGAGACCTCTCCTAGCCCACCCGACCTCCCGCCGCAGATGAAGCACTCGCCCTGGTCCGTTGCGAGGGTGAGCTCTGGCCGCCCTCCATGCCTGTCAAGACAGGGCTTGCAGAGCTGGAACCGGCGGGCCCTCTCATCCACCCGAGACTTGACCTCCGGCTCTCCTCAGGAACTGGCGCATCTCCCGCCCTCTGCCAGATTTCATCATGCTCTTCGTCTGCCTGTACCTCGCGACCAGCTCCCTGACGTCCTTCTCCGTCCTCCCTGACCCTTGGGCTATCCGCTTCACCCTAGGGGCGTTTAGCTTCTCAGGTACCGCCCTCTCCTCCGCTGTCATCGCCTGGATGATGCTCTTCCAGATACGCATGTTCCTCTCCGCCTTTTCAAGGTCCTCGCTCTTCATGTTCCCTGAGGCGCCGGGTATCAGGTCGAGTATCTTCTTGAGCGAGCCAATCTTGTTCACCTGCTCGAACTGGAGCAAAAAATCGTCCATGGTGAGCTTTCCCGACATCATGCGCTGGACTGCCTTCTGGTCCACCCCGCCCTCTACCTGTTTGGCCATGTCTAGGAGCGCCTTGAGGTCCCCCATGCCGAGGAGGCGCCCTACGAAGCGCGTCGCCGAGAACTCCTCGAAGTCGTCCACCCTCTCCCCCGTCCCGATGAAGAAGACCTTGGAGCCAGTCGCTCCCACGGCTGCTAGCGCCCCGCCGCCCTTGGCGGCCCCATCGAGCTTGGTAACCACTATGCCGCCCACCGGCGAAGCCTTGTGAAAGGCCGCTGCTTGGTTGAAAGCCTGTTGGCCTATCGTCCCGTCAATCACGAGCAGGTTGAGGTCGGGCCTCACCTTCGAGTAGATGCTGCTCATCTCGTCGAGAAGGCTCTGCTCCTCCTTGTGCCGCCCGGCTGTGTCGATGATTACGAGGTTCTTGCCAGCTTCTACGAAGGTTCGCCTCCCCGCCTCTGCTATCTTCACGGAGTCCTTCTCCTTCTCGTCGGAATAGACGTCCACGCCCACCACCCCTGCTATGGTCCTAAGCTGGGTCACTGCCCCAGGCCTGAAGGTGTCTGCCGCGACCACCCCCACCTTGTACCCTCGCTTCGCGTAGAACCTCGCCAGCTTCCCAACCGTGGTGGTTTTGCCAGACCCTTGGATGCCAAGCATCACCACCACGCTCTGTCTGGTCCTTTCGAGCTTGAGCTCCTGGTCGCCGCCGAGGAGCTTGTCCAGTTCCTCGTACAAAATCTTCACGATTTGGTTCTTCCTGTCGAGCCCGGGTGGCGGCCTCTCCTCAAGCGCACGCTTCCGGACGCTCTCAGTGACGCTCAGGACGAGCTTGACGTTTACATCAGCCTGAATCAGCGCGCGCTGGAGGTCCCTGACGAACTCCCGTATCGCGGCCTCATCCACTATGTCGTTCCCGAGCAGCCTCTTGACCGCGCTCTGGAGGCCGCTCCTCAACGAGTCCAGCATTCTCTGTCGGTCTCCCGCGACCGCGGTTGCTTAAAAGATTGAGAGCTGCGACCCCGCGACATGAGGGTGGGCGTCCTCTTCTCGGGGGGCAAGGACAGCACCTACGCGGCCTACTTGGCGAGGCGAGGAGGCGAGGACCTCAGGTGCCTGATCACTCTCTTCCCGTCAAGGCCAGATTCGTACATGTTTCACTATCCCAACCTGAGGTTGACGCGCCTGCAGGCAGAAGCGATGCATCTCCCTCAGGTCACGGTCCAGACCAAAGGCGTGAAGGAAGAAGAGCTCGGCGACCTCAAAGACGCCATCGCGACAGCCGTCAGAGGCTACTCGGTCGAGGTGGTCTACACCGGAGCCCTCGCCAGCATCTACCAGAAGTCGAGAGTGGAGAGAGTATGCGAAGAGCTGGGCGTGAGAGCAGTCTCCCCGCTGTGGCATGTGGACCAGGTCGCCCACCTTGAGCACATCCTGACCGCCGGTTTCAAAGTGATAGTCACTGGCGCGGCGGCGCTCGGGCTCGACGAGAGCTGGCTAGGCAGGCAGCTCGACCAAGCGATGGTCGCCGACCTTGCGCGGCTCCACGAGAAGTACAGAATCAACCCCGCACTGGAAGGCGGAGAGGGGGAGACCTTCGTGCTCGACTGCCCGCTCTTCGACCGTCGGATAGACGTGGTCTCTTCGAAGAAGCACTGGAACGGCGACTCCGGGTACCTGGAAATACTCGAAGCGCGACTCATCCCAAAGGAATAGCCCAACCCAAGGAGTTCTCCTGGCGGCGGCGCGTGGATACCAATACCACCGGCTCATTAGTGCGCCTTGGAGACTAGCCCTATCGGTATTGGATTTCATCATACGACGTCGTCAGACGGCTCTTCCGTTGACCTCATCTAGGGCTAGCTTAGGTCAGCGGTGGTCGCGGGCTAAAAAGACTGTGACAGGATGTGCCCCTCGGGCTACCCTGTACCCTTGACCCGCATTATCTTACTCTTGCCCAGGACCACCCAGACCTCGACCTCGACCCCTGGAGAAAGCTTCCCTTGGAGCTCAGGCTCCGTTGACATCGGGCTCTCGGTGACCTCGAACGACTGGAGGTCCATCAGCTGGACGCTGTTAGGGGTGGCGGATATCACCTGGGCTGCCCTCTTGTCGATGATCGGCACCTCGATGTGGGTATCAACTGTGCCTATGACGGTCTTCTTCGAGCCTGTAAATATTGCTATGCCAGTCAGCCGGACCTTTGCGCTACCGTGCTTCCCAGGCTTGCTCTTCTCGACCTCCACCACCTTGCAGGGCTCACCGTCAATCACGATGTAGCTGCCCTCCTTCAGACTGCCTAGGTCCGCTGGTCTGCTCAAACGCTCTGCCCGCGAGTTTTCCTAGCTCGGTAATTAAGGGTGCTGGGCGGTCGAAGCGCCCGTTTGCCCTGACGTTGAAAGGCCCACCGGGGAGAGCGAGACGATTGACATGCCAGTCCCTGAAGATCAGGTCGTTGCTGTGCCGGAGAACCATCGGTCGGTCTGGACTAATCGCAAGAGCCTGCCCTTGGCGTCGGGGCGTGATGCGTTCGAATGGGCTTGCGACCGAAGGCTCTCAGGACCGACGACCGTCACAGATTGTTTATTATGGAGCGGGAGAGGAGGAAGCGTATTGCAAGGGGCAAGATCCTGCACCGATATCTCGGTTCTCCTCATCCGGAGGGCGCAGGCGCGAGACTAGCCTGCCACATCCAATGACAGTGAAAGCCAGTTCTTGAACGAAAAAATCCACGTGCTAGACTCGACCGCATTCTTCGCCGGCATCCCGTTCCAAGGCGAGGGCAAGTACTTCACAACATATCAGGTCCTCGACGAGGTGAGGGGGAGAGGCGTAGGCGCACAGCTCATCCACTCGAGGGTGCACATCACAGAGCCGTCGAAGGAATCGGTGCAAAAAGTCAAGGAGGCGTCTAACAGGACCGGGGACAAGAAGTCGCTCTCGGAGGCCGACACCTCGATACTCGCGGTGACTCTCGACCTTGTAAAGTCCCGGATGGGGGCGCAGGTCATCCTCGTCACCGACGACTTCGCGGTACGGAACGTGGCAGAGGTCATCGGAATCAACCTCTCGGAGACTGCCATACGTGGCCAGTGGAAGCAGATAACATGGGTGACCTACTGCAAAGGGTGCGGCAAGGAGTACCCCGACACGAAGCGCTCTGTCTGCGAGGTCTGCGGCACGAAGCTCTCCAGGAAGCCCAAGGCCTCCAACTGATGTTTCTCTTTTGTAAACGGAGACTTTCTGACCCGAATCGTCGGGCTGGTGGCTGGTAGTTCAGCGGTACGCCTGTCATGCAGGAGGTCGGGATCCGAATCCCCTTTGCTAAATCTTGACTTGGGCGCATACTCGACCCCTTCTCCTTCGTCGCGGCGTTGGCTGCCATGGGTTCGCGAGGAGAGAGGATGGGAAGGGGAGGGAAGAATTTGGCCATGCTGGCAGAAAGAGGCGACTCTCAAGGCATATCCCTTATGCGTGTACCAAAAGATTATTCCCTCGTTTCAAGTCCGTTCCAAAAACATGGAACCACATTCCATCACGCTTTTACGGAACTTCAGCCTATATATCATGAAAACGTGTAACAATCGTGAGAAGTGAAGAGAAAAGCTCGGGTGTATATGCGCACTTCACAGTGAGAATTCCCGCTAGCGTCAGAGTTGATTTGAATAGGGAAGCAAAGCGCCGGCATATCACACCCAACTCTCTCATCAACGCCGTTCTGGCAAAATATATGTCGTTTGACAAGATACTGGAAGCGACGAAGGCAATTCCAGTGAGCGAGGCTCTCTTTGAGCGTTGGTTAGCAATTACTTCCCTAGAGGAAATGGAGGATATCGCGAAGAGTCTCGGGCCGAAAGTCGTGAAACAGAGCTTCGCCTTCCAGGGGCTGGAATTCAACCTTGACAACCTTGTTGAGGATTACTTTGAGCCCCTGGCGGAACATTCTGGATGGTATCAGTGGAACATTCTGGATGGTATCAGTATAACTCGCGATTTGAGAGCGGTCGCCGGAAGCTGATCTTCACGCACTCTCATGGTCCGAAGTGGACGGCATTTCTGAAACGGTACCATACAGCGCTTCTGCGCGCCGCGACTGGGAGTGAGCCTGAGGTTATGATGGAGGACGAGATGCTAACATTCACGTGCAGATGAGCCGAGAAATAGCGAGTTGCGTATCGGGTGAGAATGCAGCCAACGATAAGTCGAAGTTGTCCCTCGTCCTTACGTTGCGTACACATAGAATTTCAACCGGAAAGATGTTATGAAGTCTCCAAACTATTACCTTGCATCATCTTGTGGCACACGTGTTTATGAGTGCGTCCCATCATTTGCCAAGTGAAATGAAAGTCGTTGGGAAAGGATCCGAGCCTAAACGCCTGTTCTCCGCACTGGGATTGGCTATCTTGATGGTTCTAGTCTCTGCAAGGACGGTCCCGGTGGGCGCGACTCCGAGCATGACACATGCGCAATACGATAACATCATGAGTCATACCTCGTCACCAGGCGCAGGTTGCTTTGAGAGCACCTATCCGAATACGACGTGGGACCGTGTACCATGCGTGTCTGAGAAGGTCATTGCGACCAATGTTGGATTGAGTTACGGAGACAACCCAGCTGATTCTGGGTCCACCAACATTGGGTACGCACAGGGCATCTTCAGCAGCGTGTCGGGCATCACCAGCGAGAGTGATAGTAGCCTCGGGAGCGGCTACTATAGTCTTCAAATCAACTCTCAATACTTCACTTGCACCCCCTCCAGCGAACATTCGACGAAATGCTGGGAACAATTCGACTTCCAGAACAATCCTGGGTCGGGGAGTCAAAGCTTACTCTTCATAGAGTATTGGCTCATCGACTACACTACGTCGAGCAGCGGAGGTTGTCCGAGCACTGCCCCCTATTCGGGATGGATGGAAGTACTAGATACAAGCAACCCTAACGGCTACTACGATTGCTGGGGGTACACTCAGCAGACGAGTGTGCCAAACGAACCGGCGACAAACTCGGGGCTGGCCGCGCTCACTGATACGGGTATGGCGAATTACCTGTCCAGCGGAAACGATGAAGCCGACTTGTGTGACGGGTCGAATTGCTATACGAGGTCTGTTTCAGACTCAGAACTCTCCTTGTATAGCTACTGGAACTCTGCCGAATTCAACGTATTCGGCTACGGTGGTGGATCACAGGCGAGCTTCAACTCAGGCACTTCGATCACGGTCGGCATCTATCTAGAGGACCAAAGTGCAAACCAACTCACACCATCTTGCGGTTCCGGCTCAACCACTGAAGAAACCAACAACCTGAGCTTGGGGACTTGTAGCGTGGTCAGCCCTCCCGGCGCTCATATCACTTTCTCAGAGACATGATGCAAGAATTTGGGGCACCCCCAGAAATTGAGTCCGAAGCCTTGGTGCACAACCATTCCGGTGCAAGTGCTGAGTTGCCATCGGCAGACATCCTACATCACTGTTGACTGGTCGCGTGCGAAATCGTCTAGTGTCTCATTCATACCACATTTCTTCAGGCCGGGCCAGTCAACGACCGTTGACTGCCAAACAATCCCCTGAGTCCCGTGGTCTACGACCGAGGTATTAAATCTAGACTGGATGTAATCTCCAAAGGTGCGTGTGCGATGGACAACAATGACAAAGACGACACCTTTAACGCTTCCAAGGCGGAGGTCTTCGAGGCCCTGGGTCATCCCACGAGGATAAGGATTCTGCAAGTCCTAGGGCAGAAAGGATTAGGGTTCTCCGAGCTCAAGAGGGAGGTCGGGATAGATAGTAGTGGCTTGCTGGCCTTCCACCTTGGAAAGCTCACGGGCCTTGTGAAGCTGAACCAGAAGGGATTGTATGCCCTCACCGACAACGGGAGTGAGGCCCTGAGGATAGTCGAGGCGAGCAGACAGCAAGAGCGCCAGCCAGAGCTCAGCGGCAGACCGTCTGTCCGCCCACCGAGACCAAAGGCAATCATAGCGGGCTTTCTCATAGTTCTGGTGGTCTTGGGTGCAGTAGCCGCCTACCAGCAGCAACAGATTTCTGAACTTAATGCCTCCACCAGCACATCCACACTGACCTCTCTCAAGACGATTGTGTCCACCACGACTTACTCCACAACTTCGACCACCACATCGACAATATTGTTAGGACGGCAGCCAATTCCCGCCACCGGTGTCGAAGTTGCGAATGTTAGCGTCGACGGAGGCCAGGCAATTGCGGTCAATCCAGGCGCAGGATGGATATACGTCCTAGACACGTCCTACCTGACCGTAATCAACGCGTCGTCGCACACTGTGGCTGCTAAGGTTGAGTTACCTACAAACAACACCGGCGGGGTCGTACACGGTGGACTCGCGGTCGACGACGCCACAGGTATGGTATACGCTGCTCTCCCGGGGGAGGTCGCGGTGATTAACGGATCGACGAACACCGTGGTGGAAGCGATTCCGTTTAACCTCGACGACTTGGCTATCGATTCGCTAACGGGCACGTTGTGGGGGACCCAAGCCAAGGGTTTGGTGGGGGTGAGCATGACGACGAATTCGGTAGTCGCGAACGTCTCCCTCGGATTCGAACCAGATAACATCGCCCTCAACTCCGAGAGCAACATGGTCTACGCGACCGGATGTATCAATTCCTTCGTCTGCGGGTCCGAGGCAGCGCTGGTGAATGGCACCAGCGGCACCCTAGTGAACACCGTGGACTTATACTCGGCTTATTTCACAGCGATGACCGTGGATCCTGCGACCGACATCGTCTACGTGTCCGGGGAGGCGCAGCTAGTTGCACTCAACGGGACCAATGGGAACGTGATTTTCAAGTCGAATCCACAAACGTGCGGACCGTTCATCGACATGGCCGTAATCCCTCCGAGAAACCAGGTACTCATGGTCCCGCAGAATTACAACTACCTCTTGGTGTATGATGGGACCAAGGGGACGTTGGTGAACATGTACTCGTTCCCTAGCCAGGTAGATCGCGTAGCATACAACCTGAACACCGACGAGATTTATGTCCTGACTTCTGGAAGCATGATAATTCTTAGAGACTACCCTATCAAAGGCAACGTCAACAGCACCGTACTTGGGTCGGACCTAAACTGCCTTCCACCATAGGTTCCTTCCTGAAGGTTGCATCCATAGATTGCGGACAGCCCATACGCCATGGCGCCAGATGTCCGGACTAGTTACACACCTGAACGCAACTGAGATGAGACCTCAACTTCTGATTGGCTGCATGCGAGATTTGCCTTCCTAGGATTCTTCTTCTAATTAATTTAGGGGGAGGGCACAAACAAGAGCTGCTCCCAGAAGCCGTGGGTTCAAAATCCCAGAAGAGCCAGCCTCTTAATAACAGGGTCGGTCTCGGTCTAATTGGTGGGCTGGTAGTTCAGCGGTGAGCAACGCGAGACCTGACTCCCTTAACTCCTGACAGGCTTTGTCCAGATGGCTAGCGGTTGGTTGTCCGAATTTGAAACGAGCATCATGTCTTGCAAAAGGAGATAAGGCCCTAGTTTGAGCGTCTGCGACTTGTGGGCTGGTAGTTCAGCGGTAGAACCTTGGCATCAAGATGCCAAGATGCCGTGAATGCGTGCCTCGCACGCACGAGGCCGGGGGTTCAAATGCCATCGCCAACCGACGATGCTGGGGGTCCCCCCCAGTCCACAATTTCTCATAAATTCTGTTTTCTGCAGCACCAGGTTGTTCCCTTCGAGATACCAATTGAGCATCCGCAAAAAATCCACCCGCTACCCTTCTGACCGTCATGGGTTGGGGACCGACTGAGGTAATATTCCAACTGCATGCGTGCAGCATCCCGTGCTTGTGCGTCTCGCACGTCCCACCACTTGAGGTCCAACTAGTCGCGGAGCTTGCAGATCTCCGGCATCTGCCTCTTGTGCTTGGAGGCCTTGTACCTCGAAAGTATCGCCTCGAGCTTGTCCCTGTCGATCTTTGCCTTGGCAGCGACCGCCGAGTCGGAGAGACTCTCGTCGAACTTCAGACCGAGGACTTCGTCGACCACTTCGTAGGTGCTCCCAATCTCTTCCTCGGCAATATGCCCAGGCCAGAGTCGGGGGCTGCTTCTCTTCGCTATGATTCGCCGGTTGATTCCGAGGACCTCGCCCAACCGTCTCACCTCGGTCTTGTAGAGGTCAGCGATGGGGAGGATGTCCACGCCTCCATCGCCGTACTTTGTGAAGTATCCTATGAGGAGCTCGGAGCGATCCCCCGTGCCCGCAACTAGCCGGTTCATCAGGCTCGCGTGGTAGTAGAGCAGCGACATCCTGATCCTCGCCCTAAGGTTCCCCTCGGCGAGCCGGTTAGGTTCGAGCGATTTCATGTACGCCTTGTGTATCGGCGCGATGTCTATTTCCATAGTCTCGATGCAGAGCTCTGTGGCGACCAGCCTGGCATCCTTCACGTCCTGGTCGGGGGTCGCCCTCAGGTCTGGCATTATCAGGCCTCTCACCCGCCTGCTTCCCAGGGCCTCCGTGCACAGATACGCCGTGGCAGCCGAGTCTATCCCTCCGCTTATCCCCAGGACGACCCCCTCCGCCTGGCTCACCTCGACACTCTTCTTGATGAAGGAGACTATCTTCCGCCTAGCGGTGGTCAGGTTGAGCTCTGTAGCGAGCAAGGTGAACTGCAGGGTGGCTGAAGTTGAAATAGTTTTGTATCGGCATGTGGCACACGGCGCATGAAACGGGACCTCGGAGACCGGCTCTTCTGGTTGGCCAACGAGAACGAGATAAAGCGCGCCAAGACCACGGACATCTACTTCCTCAATACGAAAGAGATCCTTACCAGGCACCACATCGATTCAGAGGTTGTCATGGAGGTCTTCGCTCGGGATCTTCCCGACAACTCGATATGGGGTGTCCTCAGCGGGGTCTACGAGGTAGCCAAGCTCCTAGAGGGCGTCCCGGTAGACGTATGGGCTCTCGACGAGGGCTCTATATTCCTAGCCGACGCCAGGACCTCCCTCTACGAGCCGGTGCTCACGATTTCTGGCAGGTACAGGGACTTCGTCGAGTACGAGAACCCGGTGCTGGGACTCCTCTCCACCTCCTCAAGCATCTCCACGAAGGCGTCGCGGTTCAGGGTCGCCGCGGGCGACAGGCAGGTGATCAGCTTCGGGACCAGGCGCGTCCACCCAGCCCTGGCGCCCCTAATCGAAAGGGGGTGCTACATCGCGGGCTTCGACGGGGTGTCGAACGTGCTCGGCGGGAAGCTGCTGGGGGTCGAGCCGTTGGGGACGATGCCCCACGCCCTCGTCCAGGTTATCGGGGACCAGGTAAAGGCATGGACGCTCTACGATGAGACCATCCCTAAGAGGGTGAAACGGACAGTCCTCGTCGACACTTTCTGGGACGAAAAGACAGAGGCAATCAAGGCGTTCGAGACCCTCGGAAAGAACCTCTCGGGGGTGAGACTCGACACCCCGGCGTCGAGGAGGGGAAACTTCAGGGAGATCATAGAGGAGGTGAAATGGGAGCTGAAGATAAGGGGAGGCGAGGCAGTCAAGATATTCGTCTCAGGACGACTCAGCGAAGAGGACGTAGTCCGCCTCAGGGACATCGTCGACGGCTTCGGGGTAGGCACGGCCGTCGCCTATCCGCCCAGCATCGACTTTGCCGCAAAGATAGTCGAGGTCCGCGAGGGGGGAACGACCCACTTCAGGGCCAAGCGGGGCGGGCTCGGCGGGAGGAAGGACGTCCATAGGTCCAGGGGGTTCAAGGACACGGTGACCCTCCACGGAGCGGCCGCGCCTGTCGGCTCAAAGCCCATCCTCAAGCAGATTGTCTCCAAGGGTGAGGTGACCACCGAGTTCCGGAGCATCGAATCGATACGCCAGAGGCTCTCGAGGGACCTCGCCGAGGTCTCGCGGGCCGAGCCCGCACTCATCTGGGGTTGAGCTCAACCTAGTTTGGTTGGGTCGACGCGTGGCAGTTTCATCTTCATCCTGACTCGCGTCAGTCGAGATCGCCCGTCGAAGCACGCCACGCGTCTCCTTGCGAGGCTCCGGCCCCGGTATTATATGATATGCCTGCTAGAATGCTCCGAGGGTAGGGAGCAGGAGGTCAGGAGGGATTCCTGCCCCTCCTCACGGCTACGTAGCCAAGCGCGATGATGACGACTACCGCTACGGCAGCGGCCGAGTACTCAACCACGGAGCCAGCGCTCCCTGACGAACTCGAGGTCGTCGCTGCAAGGGCGCCAGAGCTGGCCGCCTGGCCGTTCGAGGCGGCGTTCGACTTTGAAGAGGACGAGCCAGTTGAAGATGTCAGAGCCGAGAAGGCGGGATTGTTCTGGGGACAGCTCTCCCCGCAGGTGCCTATCGCCCTCCATCCCAGGTCTTCATGGCCCCACTGGGGGTCTACCGCCGTAGGCTGGCAGTTACCCGTGTCGATGCCGCCGGTGTCTATGGTGTGGCCGGTGTCGTTGTAGGTCGTCGGCACGAACCCGTCGGCAGAGAAGGTGATTCGCGGTGCAGACGAGGGGTCTGTAGTCGGTGAGCACCCGCTCATGTAGTAGGCGTCGCTCGTGTCAAAGTCGTAGGTCCCGTTCACCGGGCCTGTAGATGGGTAGTTGCCCGTGGGGCATTGGTACGAGTTAGCACTGCTCGTGCCGGCGAAGATAGCCTCTCCTCCGGGCGGGACGGTCAAAGGCCCTTGGTAGAACGCGGGGTCTACGGGGTTGTGCCAGTAGTACTGCTGGCCGAACCAGACGTTGAACGTAATCGGCCTCATCTCGGCTTTGCACGCGGGGACCACGGACACCCCGGAAGAAGGAAGGGGGAACGTCACGGTCAGGTTCGTGAACGTGATGGGGGACTGGCCCGTGTTCGCAACCATTATCGCTCCTGTGTCCCAGTCTCCTCCTTGGCAGTTCTTCTGGTCGGTCGAGTTGCCGTCATAGTTTGTAGAGGAGCCCACGAACTGGACCCCTGGGGAGCCGCACCAGGGACTGGGGAAGCAGCCGACGCCACATTGTCCCGCCTGCGACCCCCTCCCCTCGGTGTCAGCATAGGCCACCGCCACGAGCACGGAAGATGGGATACTCGGAGGGCTGGCAAATGCGACGTTAGTGAGTAATGGAGCGAGGGCCATTAACACCACGCCAGAGGCGACCAGCGGAAGTACGCGTTTGGCCTTCTTCACGGCCTCTAGAACGCGCTCAGAAGTATTAAGGTTAACCTCCAAAGACCTCCACGACGCAGACCTTAGGCCGGAGGTCGCGAGGGCTCGCTCCAAATCGTTAATTAGCTCTCTCGGGCCGTTTTTCGAGCACGATCTTGCTGGAAGACGACCCGGAGGAACAGCGTCAGCGAGAGCAGCCGGCCAGCTGGCAGCAGGCTCTAGCAGACGACCCCGAGTATTACATGAACACGAAGCAGGGCCAAGAAGAGCTCGCCCAGATGATTCGAAAGGAGTCCGAAAGGCTCCTCGAGGAGATTGGCAAGTCGGTCAAGCACACAAAGGACATCATCTGGCTGTCAAAGTGGTGCATGTCCTGCAAGTTCCACAACGACCACGGCGCGCGGCCCATGTGCAACAGGTGGAACGCGCGGATTGTCAGACCATTCTACGGCAGGCCGATCTGGGAGAAGATGGAGCTGAAGGGCAGGGAGGAGAAGGAACTGGTGGTGGCCGACATCGACTGGGATAGGAAGTGGAGGGAGATCTCGGACAAGATTGTGGAGTGGGCCGTGGAGAAGGTCAACGGCGGCTATCCGTACTTCTGCTATACGACGACCGAATAGACGAGTCTTCGTCCGAGGAATTGGTCCAACCGCTGTCGCTGGGCCAGGCATAGCACCATAGCGTTCATTAGCCTCTATGGCGTGCGAGACACTTCATGGGCTTCAGCGAGGGAAACGCCTTCTGGTATGACCAGGTCCGGTCTAACATCAAGGGGGCTGACCCGAGCGTCCTCATGGAGTGGGCCGAAATCGTGGAGAGGAAGTCGAAGAAGGCATGCGGCGACGGAACGGCGCGCGTAATCTTCAGGGGGACGGTGGATGAAGAGAACAAGTTCTCCCTCGACGTCGACGCTACCGACCCGGATGCGATTGTCTGCCTCCTGAACGCAATCCAGAGCTGCCTCGACCTGATGCCCGCGGTGCCCAAGATGCTCTACAGTTCGATGATGGACGCAATCGCGACCCAGGCGGAGGAAAAGGGCAGGCTTGACGGCCCGTGGCATTTCTGATAAGCAAACGCGGCCAGCAGACCGTGAAATCGGCCGCCCAGGCAATTGAAATTAGAGGCCCTGACCGCGATTTGAACGCGGGTCGGAAGGTCCACAGCCTTCTATGCTAACCAGGCTACACTATCAGGGCCGCTGGGTTCGGACGGGTCTTTCAGGCCGATATTTAGAGTGTGGCGACGAGTATTCAAGTTCATCGACAACACGACCCAAAATTGCGATGGTGGAAACATACGATGAGGCCGCAATGGCATAGGCCGCTTGGTAAGTGCGTTGACCGGGGGTTCAAGTCCACCCGCGGTCCCTCACCGCTCTAGACGCAGTAAACCAAGCGCCGCAAACGCATAAAGGATATGCTTTCCAAGTCTATTCATGAGCGAATCAGGCTCGCCGATCCTTCTTCTGACCGCCAACTACGCGCCCGGGTACGAGGTGGACAAGCTACTGGGGCTGACCTACGGGTTGACCGTGCGGTCCCGGGGGCTCGGAGGTAACATCGTCGCGGGGCTGAGGACGTTAGGCGGCGGCGAGATAAAGGAGTACACCCAGCTCGCGCACCAGGCCAGGCAGGAGGCGCTGGACCGGCTCTCCGAGCACGCGAGGGGTTTAGGAGCCAACGCCGTGCTAAGTGTTAGCTTCGATTCGACGGAGATAGCGGCCAACATGACAGAGATAATCGCGTTCGGGACGGCTGTGGTCGTCTCGCCGGTCTCAGGCGAACGGCAGTTCGTGAAGCTGAGCTAGCGGGGCTTCTTCCAGGCCTTCGCCCGCTCGCAAAAGTCCTCCGCCTCCTCCTGCGCTCGGGGGCAGCGTTTGTAGTGAGCGATGATCTCCCTGAGCGCCTCCTCCACGGGCGTCGGGGCGCCGGGGCAGAGGGCGTCGAGCTGCGCGCGAATCTCTGCGAGTGGCTGCCATATGTCGACCGGGATGACCACGGTCACTCCGGGTGCCTTGCTTGAGTTCATCTCGCCGCTGGCTCGGAGGTTGACAATATCTGGCTTTCGAGCGATGCCTGACTACCTACGGAAGGTCAGACCTGGGTCTACGCGACTGTCTGGCTGAGATTGGTCTGGCACACGGCGACTATGGAGGTCGCTCTTCCGGTGCAGGGGCCGCACACCTGCCAGACGCGGTCCCGCAATGGATGGGACAGTCGCCTAAGGGTTTGCCTACGACCATTCAGCAACGACTGGCCAGGACGGCCTGGATGATTCGCACTCTTCCTCATCGGCTAGGTCCGAGGGCGTTGAGGTTGTTCTGTGGCCGCCTCCACCATTTATTAGACCAGGCGGCTCCGAATGGCTGGCTTGGTCGCGCCGGGGAACACAAGGATTGGCTGCAGCGGATGGTCGTACAAGGACTGGGTCGGCCCGTTCTATGCCCACGGCACCGAGGCGAAGGACTATCTGAAGCTCTACTCCCGGACGTTCGACTGCGTAGAGATTGACTCGAGCTTCTACAGAATCCCTTCGCAGGGGATGGTCAGCCAGTGGAAGGGCTCCACGCCCGATGGCTTCACCTTCTCCCCGAAGCTCACCAAGAAGATCACCCACGAGAACAAGCTCGAGAACTTCGAGCCGACCCTCCTCTACTTCTACAGCGTGCTCGGCAAGCTGGGGAACAAGCTCGGCCCAATAGTTGTCCAGCTCCCGCCCTCGATCAAGGTGGAGAAGCACAAGACGGCGATGGAGAGGTTCGTCTCGTCCCTCGAGCCCAGGTTCAGACACGCCATCGAGTTCAGGCACAAATCCTGGTTCGCCCCCGAGACCTACAGGCTCCTGGAGAAGAACAACGTAGCAATGGCCTGGTCGATCAACCAGTACCTAGAGACTCCTCCCGAGGTGACGTCCGACTTTGTCTATCTCAGGATGGTGGGGACGAGGGAGATCACAAAGTTCGACGGGGTCCAGAAGGAGATGAGGGAGGAGATGGAGCGCTGGGCCAAAGAACTGAAGGAGAAGAGGGCCTCGATCAAGGACAGCTTCGTCTTCTTCAACAACCACTTCGCAGGGTTCGGGCCCGAATCTGTGAACGAGTTCCGGAGGCTCCTCGGGATGATTGAGCTAAAGTGGGACAAGGGTCAGGAGTCGACCCAGACCACGTTGTAGTGTTTCCAGATGTCTAAGACCGGATGGCGGGCGATACTCCACGTTGACCTGGACGCCTTTTACGTCTCCGTCGAGGCCAAGGACGACCCTTCTCTCAAGGGCCTGGCTGTCGTGGTCGCCGAACGAGGGCCCCGGTCTGTCGTGATGACCGCCTCCTACGAGGCGAGGAAGCTCGGCGTCAGGTCAGGGATGCCAGTCTCCGTCGCGCGGAGGCGAGCCCCTGACGCAGTCTATCTCCCTCCCAGGTGGGACCGCTTGGCGGACGTCTCGAACCGGGTCATGAACCTCCTGAGGAACGCGGCGGACAAGTTCGAGCAGACTGGCATTGACGAGGCGTACCTGGACGTTTCGACCCGGACGAAGAACGTCGAGGAGGCCGCAGTCCTGGCGGAGGAGATCAAGAAGAGCGTGCGAGACTCGCTCGGGATAACCTGCTCTGTCGGGGTCGCGCCAAACAAGTCTCTTGCGAAGATAGCCTCTGACAGGCAAAAGCCGGACGCGCTCACCGTCGTCCCGTTCGACGACCCTAAGGGGTTCCTCGCGCCGCTCCCCGTCTCGGTCGTCCCCGGGATAGGCCCCAAGGCTCAGGCCTTCCTGGAGGACCACGACATCCGGACGATAGGGCAGCTCCAGAAGATGTCGGGGCAGGACCTCTTGAAGTGGTTCGGCAAGACGGGCGTGTGGCTCTGGGGAGTGGTGCAGGCGGAGGAGAAGCTCCCGATCTTCGAGCGGGAGATGCTCAAGTCGATGAGCGTGGAGAGGACCTTTGGGGAGGACGTGGATGATTTTGAGAACGTCTACGCGCAGCTCGACACCGAGGCGAAGGAGCTCGCCGACAGGGTGCGCCGCGAGAACGTGGAGTTCAGAATCGTCGGGATAAAGGTACGCTTCAAGGGCTTCGAGACCTTCACCCGGGAGGTCACCTTACCCGCGTTCACCGAGAGCGAAGAGACGCTCAGGCACGAGGCCCGCATCCTCCTCAAAGAGTTCGAGTACAAGAAAAGGCCAGTAAGGCTCGTGGGGCTCCGGGTGTCAAACCTCAAGCGCGAGAAGGAGGCCGTTACGAGGCTGGACGAGTGGGCCGGGGGTTGACACGCAAACGGAGATATCTGCGGCAGCGAGGGTAGAGGACGCTTGGTGATCGAAGCGACCATCTGCCACGTGTTCCGGGGAGAAAAGTTGCTCCTGAAGAAGGCAACCAGGGGGATAAGTGTGGGTAAGTGGAACGCCCCCGGAGGGAAGCTCGACCCCGGCGAGTCGCCCGAGGCGTGCGCTGTGCGCGAGGTCCTCGAAGAGACGGGTCTGGTGGTCTCAGACCTGTTCTACCACGGGACGCTGGCCTTCATGATGGGCGGCGCCAACGCCGTCTACATGAGGGGCCACCTATTCTCGACGCGCAAGGCCACGGGACGCGCGCGGTCGAGCGAGGAAGGGCAGGTGAGGTGGTTCGAGCTCGACAGCCTGCCCGTTGCGGAGATGTGGGAGGACGACCAGTTCTGGATGCCCCTGATGCTGATGGGCGCAAGGTTCGACGCCATCTTCGCCTACGACAGAGAGAACCTCCACGTGGTGGAGTTCTCAATCAAATCGCGGCGGCCGTGACGGTCAGATGCCGAGCGCCTGGCGGAGTCCCTTGTACCTGTTCCTGAGCGTGACCTCGGTAATCGAGGCCGCGTCTGCGATGTCCTTCTGGGTCTTCCCGTTGCCCTCCAGGGTCGACGCCACGTAGAGCGCAGCTGCGGCGAGCCCCATTGGATCCTTCCCAGCCACTATCTCCTTCTGGTGCGCCTTGGTCAGGATCTCCAACGCCCGCCTCTTGGTCTTCTCTCCGACTGTCGCCCGCGAGGCGATTCGCGAGACCGACTTTATCGGGTCGGGGACGGGCATCTGGAGGTCCATCTCCCTCACGAGTATCCTGTACGACCTAGCTAGGTCCTTCTTGCTGACATTGCTGACCGCGGCCACGTCCTTCAGCGTCCTCGGGACCTCCATGTCTCTGCACGCAGCGTAGAGCGACGCAGCGGATATCTGGATTATCGACCTCCCCCTGGTGACGCCCCTCTCGACCGCCTTCCTGTAGATGTACGCCGCCCTCTCGATCACCTCGTCGCGAACCGCCAGTTTCTCCGCGAACATCTTCATCTCGTTGAAGGCCTGCCTGAGGTTCCTGTCGAAGGAGTTAGCCGCCTGGCTCCTCTTGTCCCACACCCTCACCCTGTCCATGGTGTGCTTCATCGCACCGGACAGCGATGACCCCGAAGCGTCCCTGTTAGACGAGCCAATGACCGTCGACAGGCCCATGTCGAACGAGGTTATCGAAGTGGGCATCCCGGTCCTTGCCCTGTTCTCCCCGCCCTGCTCCTCTCCGAACGACCTCCATTCTGGTCTTGTCTCCTCAAGCTTCTCCTTCATGACGTAGCCACAGTTAGTGCAGTAGAACTCTCCGGTATTGGCGTCCTCCGCCAGCGGACCCTTACCGCAACGTGGACACTTGTCCGCCCTCAAGTGTCTCCCCTCAAGCCCTGGGGAGTGCAACCTGTATGACATTCTCAAATACCACCTATGTTATAATCGCTCGCGCTTGTATTTAAGGATATTGGGTCAAACCCCTATATATCGTGACACGTCCCAATTTATCGTAACCATTCCGTAAACTCTAAAAGATGCCTAACAACGGTGCAACGGTGCCAGATGACTTTCAAGGTCGAGATGGCTGAAGGATCGAGCCGTCTTGGTAGATTCTGCGTCATCAAGGTAGGCCAGACCGTGCTAATCAGTCCGTGCGACACCAGGATGAAGATTCTGGCCGCCCTCGCGGAGGGGCCTCTCACCAGCGAGGAGTTGAGAAGGAAGATACGGATATCGTACTCCGGCGTGATGGACCACATGGACTTTTTGGAGCGGATTGGGTTCGTGAAGGCGACCCTCCCGAAGAGGGAGAAGGCCGGGAACGCGAAGGGCCGGAGGAGAATCTACTTCCACCTCAGCGAGAACCCCCTGGACGGGATCCAGGAGCTCTTCACGTCCCCCTCGAAGGGTAGCAGGGGTCGTTCCACCCAAGAATCGGCCGGGCCAGCGGTACCCGTGTAGCAGCAGTCCCTGATAATCCCAGCATCGCTTATTACTCGTAATGCGAAGCTCGGGGACCATGAAGCCCACCAAGGCCCTAAGGAAGAAGCTCGACAACTGGAAGGAGAAGCCCATAGTAGCGCCTGGAGTCCACGACCCATACTGCGCGAGAATCGCGGAAAGGCTCGGGTTCGACACACTCTACATGGGGGGCGCCGCCACTTCGATGTCGAGGCTGGGGATGGCCGACTTCGGCCTCGCAACAGGGACCGAGGTCCAAGCCAACGCCAGGTATATCACGAGCGTCACTGACCTTCCGCTCATAGCGGACTCAGACAACGGATACGGCAACGCCCTGAACACGATGCGGACGGTGAAGGACTACGTCAGGGCGGGCGTGGCTGGCGTCCACATCGAGGACCAGGTCGTGCCGAAACGCTGCGGGCACCTGAAGGGCAAGATGGTCGTCTCCCTCGATGAGATGGTGGGGAAGATCAAGGCGGCGAAGAAGGTCATCAACGAGGAAGACCCTGACTTCGTGCTCATCGCGAGGACCGACGCCAGGGGGGCGGTAGGCGGGGGCCTGGACGATGCCGTCGACCGGCTCAAGGCGTACAGGCGAGCTGGCGCAGACTTGGTGTTCGCAGATGGCCTCACCTCCAAGGAAGAGCTCGCCACGATATGTACGGAGACCGGCGCCCCTGCGGTCTTCCACCCAACCGCGATATCCCCGAGGCTCAGCGTGGCCGAGTGCCATGCGATGGGTGTCGCATTGATGCTCTACCCGTTCGCCTCGATACACGCGATGGCAGTCGCGGTCTGGGAGTTCCTCGCCGACCTCAAGAAGGATGACACCAAGGCTCAGGTCAGGTTCGAACGGCAGCACGAAGACCACCCACTGAGCGACCTCCGGAGGCTCTTCGACCTCGGCGGCCTCGCCCAGCTCAAGGCCTACGAGAGAGAGTTCATCCCCGCCGAGGAGGTCAAGGCGAAGTACGGTCGGCAGACTGTCGGCATCTAGTCGACCTGGTCAGGGCTCGACTTGAAAGAGGAGCTCGAGGATTGGGGCGTCCTCTACCTGCTCCCTCGCGGAGTCCCAGAACTCCTGAGCCAGCGAGGGGTCGCCGCGCTCGTTCGCGTACTCCCATGCCTGGATGGCCATCTCGAGCTTGTCGACCTGCCTCACAAGGCGGGCCTCTTCGGTCGCGCCTTCCACGAACTCGTTCCATGCCGCGCGATAGAGCGCGATCAGCTCTTCGGGGAGTTCGCCCAGGATTTCCTCCATTGCCTTGGTCTCTACGTCAATCTTGTGCGTTCCAGACCGCTCCTCGGGCGTGGCGTCACCTACGATCGCCTCGGGGAGGTCGTGGAGGACGGCCATCCTCATCGTCCTGCCGGTGTCCAGCCGGAGCGAATCGCTGAGGAGCATCGTGATGAGCGTCGTCCTGTAGGAGTGGTCTGCCACAGACTCGGGACGAGATATCCCCAGCTTCTTTACCCACCCTCTCCTCATCTCCCCCTTCAGTCGACCTGACATCAGGAAGAACTGCAAGATACTACGCGAGTCGGGTCCGGGTGCGAGGTCCATGCCCCGGACGTCCCCACGAGAGGTATTAACGCTCGCGTCAGTATCCTGCCTTCACCAGCCCGTGGTAATCGAAGACCATCACGCCGTCGCTGTTCCTGAGCGCGTACCCGACCTGCTGGTCGTAGTCCTGCCGGCTCGAGGTCGCCGCCACCTCGACCCCGGCGACCATCCCATGGTGGATGTACTGCTGGTCTCCTGGAGCGTAGGTCTCGAGGACGAGAAGGTCGGGCGTCAGGGGGAGTGTCGGGTCGGTCGTGGTGATTGCTGTCCTCCCAGGATAGTTTGAGGATAGATAGTCGAACAGGGTGATTTGCGCCCCTACAGGGAGGGCCGACATGTCCAGGCTTATCCCGTCCTCGCCGTCGGAGAAGATGGAGAGTGGTATGGTCTGCGTGGAGTTGGTGAAGTAAAGGGCGAAGAAGATTTCGAGACCCTGCGAGTGGGCCGACTCCACAAACCGGCCCAGCGAACCGTTGGAGAAGAGGAGCGTCCCCGACCTGTAGACCTGGAAGAATATCGTGTTGAAGCCGTGGGAGGTCGCGGTGCTCAGCATGGTCCTGAAATTCGAACCGTTGACCGCGCCGTTGCCCTGGTCGACATAGAGTATTACGGGCTCAGACCCGGCGGAGGCTTTCCCTCCTGGAGGCGATGAGGCTAGCGCGTAGATGGCAATGGCAACAGCCGCAAACGCGACGCCTACGAGATAGTATCTCCGCGACGACGCGCCCTTCCTTCGGTTCCGCCTGCTCAAGCGGGCGTCTCGCGATGATGGCAAGTTATTAACCCGAGACCCGAGCGGCAGAGCACCTTGATAGTCGCGGTCATAGGGGCCGGCAAGATAGGCGAGGCGGTCGGTAACTCCGTCGCAAGGGCGGCGGAGGTCGAGCAGGTGATCATGACCAGGAGGAACCTCTCGGCGCTCCCGCGAACCCACCTTGCGAAGGTGACTCTCACCTCGGACAATCGGGACGCGGCGAGGAAGGCGGATGTAATTGTGGTCGCGGTCAAGGCGGGCGACGCCAAGAACGTTTTGGCGGAGATATCCCAGTTCACCAGCGGCAAGATCGTCATCTCGCTGATGGCTGCGATAACAATCCAGAGACTCGAGAGGGCTCTTCCCATGGCGAAGGTCGTGAGGTCGATGCCCAACATCGCCGCCCTTATCGGGGAGGCCATGACGGCCTATTCGCCGGGTGACAGGGTGACCCCGGCTGACGCGGCGAAGGTCGAGACGGTCCTGGGCTCGTTCGGGGATTACATCAGGGTGCCAGAGCCGCTCTTGAACCCTATAACAGCGCTGAGCGGAAGCGGCCCCGCGTACATAGCCGTCGTAATCGAGGCGATGGTCAGCGCCGGCCTGAAGGTGGGGATTCCACGGGACGTGGCGTTCAAGCTTGTCACGAAGACCCTCACCGGGACGGCTGACCTCCTAAGCGAGAAGAAGATGCACCCGGCGGAGCTCCGCGACGCCGTCACCACCCCTGCGGGGACGACAATCGCGGGGATCTACGAACTCGAGAAGGGGTCGCTCCGGACGAGCATCATGAACGCCGTCGAGGCGGCGACCTTGGCTGCCGAGAAGGTCGCCAAGAAGTTCGAGGGGGACGACTAGGCTTCTGGGGCCTGGCGCCTCCCCCTGCCTGGGAGCCCGCTCCCTTACCCCTTGGCTATGATAGCCCTGTAGCGGGAGCCCCAGTGACACGCTTGAATGTCGCCGAGATCCCGAAGGGAAGCCCGCCACCGCCCAGTTGCCCGAGAGGTACCTCCCCGGGCAGAGACTCCGGCCTCCCTCACCTCCCTCACCTCTGCGAGCCTAAGGGGCTCCTCACCGAGAGCAGCGTCCGCATCGCTGAGGGGGTGGTACTCGACGAACTACTGCACGACGGGTACTGTCAGCTGAGATCTCGGGGCCGCCACGCCTTGGGTGAAGGGGCGACCTACGCCAGGTTGAGGCACGCCGTCGGTCGCTGCAGATGTGGCCCGGATGTGGGAGATAAACCGGGCTCCGAAGAGGGATAGGGTGGCGGTGGTCAGGCCATGCGAGCGCGTCGAGGCCGCGAGCCAGGCAGACTCTCCAGGGAGCAGCTGACGCGCCATGCGCCTCCCTGGGAGGGCGATAGCACGCGAGGGACGTTTGACGTTATTGGCCGAGCCGCTTGACTCCCGGCGCACCCGTTGGTCATCTCGTTTTCACACGCCCCAAGATACGCCTCGACTTTCCCCCGAGACACGGATATGTCGCAATTTTCAAGCAACTGGGAAAAGAAGAGGTCCACGAGCATTGGAGAGAAGTTGAGGACGGCTTTCAACAACCCAGGGCCCCTGAAGCCCCGCCTCGATGCCCTGGTCCGCCAGATTCATGTCGTGATGGCGAAGCTGGACGGGTCTATGGCAAAGATCCGCGAGAGGGACGCGCAGCTGTTCGCCAAGACGGTCTCCTCAATCCAGAAACACGAGAGCCAGAGGGCCTCTATGTTCGCCAACGAGCTCGCGGAGGTCAGGAAGGTGGGGAAGATGGTAACCCAGTCAAGGCTGGCGCTCGAGCAGATAGTCCTTAGGCTCAACACGATAACCGAGATGGGCGACATAGTCTCTACCCTCGCGCCCGCGACATCGATAATCAGGAACATCAAGCAGGACATAGTCGGGGTGATGCCGGACGCAGAGGGTGAGATGGGGGAGGTCTCGAGCCTGCTCAGCGGGATACTCGTAGACGCCGGGTCGATTGGCGGCTACACCATGAACTTCGAGACTGCCAACGAGGAGGCAGAGCGGGCGCTCTCCGAGGCGGCCGCAGTTGCGGAGAGCAGGATGAAGGAGAGGTTCCCTGACATCCCAGAGTCGGTAGGCCTAGCTGAGGACTCGCTAGAGGCAGCCTGAGGCCACCGTACAAGATATAGCCAGAGCCTCCAACCGGGAGCGGGCGCGTTGGCCTTCTGCACAAAGTGCGGGGCGCAGATTCCGGACGGGTCTACGTTTTGCCCCTCCTGCGGGGTGCCGACTCAGGGGGCCGCCTCTGCCCCAGGGGGGTCCCCGTCACCATCCCCTGCCACTGGGCTGAGCGCCCTGATGGCGGAGCGGACCGCCCAGGAGTACTGGCTCAAGAGGCTGGTCGCGTTCGTGGTCGATGCGATAATCGTCTACCTGGTAGTCGGCATCATTGTGGCTGCCGCTGCCCTCCCTGCGTACTTCACTAGTCTCTTCGTCCCTGGGGCTACCGCAAACGTGTCCTTCTTCGGCGGGTTCTTCGCGGCCATAGCGAACCTCCTCTTCGTGCTCTACTTCACGGTGGCCGAGGCGGAGTACGGGAAGACGGTGGGGAAGCACTTCATGGGGCTGCACGTGCAGACCGACTCTGGACAGAGGCCCAACATGGGGACGTCCCTGCTCAGGAACGTCAGCAAAATCTACTGGGTCCTCCTCCTGCTCGACGTGGTCGTCGGCCTGGCACTCGACGTGGGGTACACGAAGAAGTTCAGCGACAAGTACCTCGGGACCAGGGTAGTCTAGCTTTTTTCCACCCTCGCCGCGCCTGAAGCGCGTGGACTGGGCGGAGAAGGTCTTCGTTCGGAACGCCAGGCTCTACGAACTCGTCCTGGAGGGGATGTGGGAGAGGGGCGAGGAGGATGCCGTGGCGATATCATCCCTCCTCTCTGAGAGGGGGTTCGGAGGGTGCAGGGTGCTCGACGTCCCCTGCGGGATAGGGAGGGTGGCGATACCACTAGCGAGGCTGGGCTTCGACCTGACAGGTGTCGACATCTCCCCGTACCTGGTGGGGGCCGCAAAGCGGAGGGCAAAGTCAGAGGCGGGCGCGGGGAGGGCGAAGTTCGTCGTAGGGAACATGCTCGACCTCACCTCAAGGTTCGAGGAGGAGAGCTTTGATGTGGTGCTTAACGTCTTCACCAGCATCGGGTACGGTTCAGAGGAGGAAGACCTGAAGTTCTTCAGGGAGGCTCGGGACGTGACGAGGAAGGGAGGCGCCCTGGTCATCTCCGGGCTGAGGAACAGGGACTACATCGCGCGAAACCCCTCCCAGAACGTCTATGAAGAGAGCAAGCGGCTGCTGGTCCTCGATACATACGCCTTCGATGAAGGGAGGTCGCGCGAGAAGGGGTTGTGGCGGCTCTACCTCAAGGCGGCCAGGGCAGGCGGGGAGCTGCTCAAGTTCGCGGGCGAATTCCCCATCGACATCAGGGTCTACTCACCGCACGAGCTCGTCCCGAGGCTCGAAGCGACAGGCTGGAGCGTCCAAGGGACCTACGATTCCTTCACGACCCGCGGCCAGGCGGTACCTGAGAGCCCGGTCTACGCGGTCTTCGCCAGGGCGGTCTGAGCTACGAGCAGGAGCTTCTCCTTCCTGGCCATCGCCTTGATCGCGATCTCCCTCCTGAGAGCCTCCGACCTGCTACCCTGCTCCTCCATGTAGACAAGGACCACCGGGCGCCGCGAGCGAGTGAACCTGCTACCCCTTCCGGAGCTGTGCTCCTTCAGCCGCCTCTCCATGTCTCTGGTCGAACCTGTGTATAGCTCGCCCGTCCTGCACCTGAGCATGTAGACTACCCAGCCCAACCTATCCTCTCGAGGGTCGCAAAGGTATAAAGGGAGAGCGGAGCGCTATCTACAACCATGCCCGCCTCCGACTCCAAGGAGATGAAGTGCCCGCGGTGCGGAAGGGCCTCGCTCAAGCGCAAGGAGAACGGGGTCGTCTGCAGCTTCTGCGGCAGTGTTCTCTCGCCAGGAGAGGAGGCGAGGTTCAGGCTCTACGAGCTCCTCAAGCAGCCTTCCTGACGTAGATCTGGTGGATCGTCCTCATGCAGGCATCCATGACGTATTTCACACCAGCGGCCTCGAGTATGCGCCTCGCCTCCTCGCTGTCGAGGCCCTGCTGCGCCCAGAATACAGGCACCTTGCCATAGCGGCCTTTCATCTCGACAACCTGCCTTGCGACCTCGGGAAGGCTCTCGCTCGGCCTGAAGACCTCCACCACGTCAACCGCCCTCCCGAGCTCTTGGGGCAGGTCCAGGAGGCTGGGGTAAGACTTCTCCCCCAGTATCTCGTCAGCCGAGGGGTTGACCGGGACGATACGATAGCCTCTCTCCTTGAGGTAGCGGGGCACGGAGTTCGCCTCCTTCTCGGGATTTCTCGAGGCCCCGACCACGGCGATGGTCTTCGCCCTTGCGAGAAGCTCCACCGGCGACGCGTCGGTCTTCATCGATGTCACTTTGTGACCAGGGTAAGGACGTCTTCGTCCATGAGCTTGTGGTTTATCCCGACCCTCTGCCCCTCGAACTTCACGCTCTTTCCCCATATTAGGGCGTACCTGAAGTCGTCCTTTATCTTCCTGTGGACCTTGTCGCAGATCTGGAGGACGGTGGAGCCGTTCCTGACTATCATCGGCTCCTTGTAGTCCGTCTCCCCGGATCTCCGCCTCATGTAGATGCGTATGAAGTCAAGCCTCTTGTACATCTCCTGCTTGAGCGCTTCGATGTTGAGGTTGCTCTCCGCCGAGATGGGCACGAACCTCATCGGGAGCTTCGCCGTGACCTCGTTGATGAACCCCGCGTTCACCAGGTCTATCTTGTTCATGACCGTCAGCGAGGGGATGTACGCCCTGCTGCCGAGTACAGCGTCGATGAGCTGCTCGTCGCTGACGTCCTGACGGATGACGACGCGGGCGCTGTTCATCCCGTAGACCCTAAGGATGTCCTTGACCGTCTCCACCGACGTCTTGGTGAGCCTGACCATCGGGGCCACGGATATCCCTCCGGTAGTCGTCGTCTCTATTACGAGGTTGGGGGGCTCTTCGTCTACCCTTATCCCCGTGAGCCTGAGTTCTTTCTCGAGGAGGGACCTCGCCTCTGGTTGGAAGACGTCGATTACGAACATCACGAGGTCTGCGTTCCGGGCGACCGCGAGCACCCTCTTCCCCAGACCCTTGCCAGAGGATGCGCCCTGTATGATGCCCGGGAGGTCGAGGACCTGTATCCGCGCTCCTTTGTACTCCAGGACTCCGGGGACTACGTCGAGTGTGGTGAACTGGTAGGCCGCCACCTTTGACTTCGCGTTCGTGAGCATGTTGAGGAGCGTGGACTTACCCACGCTCGGGAGTCCGATGAGGACGACCGTGGCGTCCCCTGACTTCTTCACGTCGTACCCCTGGGCGCTGCCCGACCTCCTGGACTGCTGCTCCTCCTGGTCCATCTTGAGCTTGGCGAGCTTCGCCCTGAGTATCCCGATGTGGCGCTCCGTGTGTTTGTTGACCTGCGTCTTGAGAAGGTCCTCCTCTATCTTCTTGATCTTCTCGGGGACGCCCAACCTAAGCTTCGCCTTCTGGAGGCGGAGAGGGACGGAGTGACTTAAAGCTTCGAGGCGTTGACGCCGGCTCCCCATGAACTGCGAAAGGTGTCGCGCCGGCCAGATGGTCGAGTACGAGAGGAAGGTCCTCGCAGGAGGAAAGGCGGCCACCCTCACGGGCAAGAAGTGCGACAGGTGCGGCTACACGCAGCTCGACAGCGACGACGACGTCTGGTCTGCCGTCGGGCTATAGGAAGAGCACGACCAAAAACTCATTAATCGACCGCGCCCCCTGAGGCTCGTGGGAAAGAGAGCCTTCACCGTCGACACGGGCAAGGAGAAGGTCGAGGTTGAGGGGACAGACTACCAGAAGGTCGCGGTGAAGTACCTGATGAAGCGCAGGCGTTCTCTGCTGTTCAGCAAGGACCCGGTCAAAGTTGAGAGGCTCTGGGAGGACCTCCCCAAAGAGGTCAAGGTGGTCGGCGCCCAGATGACCAAGACCTACGGCGTCGAGTGGGAGAAGGTCGGGACGAGAGAGTTCGCCGGGGCCAGGTTCACCTTCGAGCTTGAAGAGAAGCAGGCATAGCATTGCAGAACACAGAGTCTGACGACCGGTTCAAGGCATCAATCGTGGCGACCATACTCGACTGCAAGACCGAGAAGGCAATCATGCTTCTCTCAGAACGGTACCGCGTGGATGTCCCCAAGCTGGGAGTCGGGACGACCAAGAGGCACTCCAAGGGGGTGCTCGCCGTCTACTCCGCGGACAGGAGGGAGATACGGGCTGTGAGTTCCGATTACTTCTACGACCCGTTCGTGATGCTCCACGAGTTCTACCACCACCTCAGGCAGTTCGCTGGCAAGCACAGGGGCACGGAGAAGAACGCCGACCGGTTTGCTCTGGACTACATCGAGGCCTACAGGAGGGTCACCTCGGAGTCCCCCGCGACCAAGTAGCCTCCGCGCTACTTGCACGCCCGAGGACAACTGCCAACTATAAATCCAGGCGTCGTCTCGTCCCAAAACGGTAGCCTTGCCCACCACAGTCCCGCGGGACGAGTATCCTCTCGCCCCTCAGTTCAGCGAGAGGGACGCCGAGGTGCTGCGCTTCCTGGGAGAGGAGGACCTCCTAGGGTTCACCTTCGAGGGCCTGAGGCGCAGGCTCGGTACACATTCGGAGACCCTCTCGAGGAGCCTACACAGGCTGGAGGAGAAGATGATCCTCGAGAAGACGCCCGACGGCTACCACGTCACGAGCGAGGGGCGGTCCGCGATGGGGGTGGGGCTGCTCTCATCCTCTACCCGTCCTCACGCTCCGGCCCACAGGGTCGCCATACTACGGACGCTCCTCCCCTTCGGGAACGCCTCGAGGGAGGCGACCTCCGGCCTCAAGGGCAGGTGGTTCGGGCCACTACGCTGGCTCGGCTACTCGGAGGACGAGCGCGGGACCACGATGAAGTGGGTCACTGAGGACGGTGCGGTCCAGATTGACGCCGTCTTCTCGGACGGGGAGCTCGTGATCGAGGGCAATGTCAAGGAAGGGAAGGACCTCGCGGACGCGATAAGGGCCTCCTACCAGCTGGTGGGGCACCTTTCCAGATTCAGCCTCGAGGGTCCGGAGGGGCGGGTCGCATTCTACTCCTTGCACAATTAGCGCGGGCTGGCTCCGTCTTGGTGTGACCGGATATCCGGATTCTCCATCAACAAGTATCCCTCGACACCCTAGCTCCACAGTGATCGCATAAGTTGAGCACGACATCAAGCGGAATACTCCAGACAATCTCCGGCGAGATCCAGCTGCTCGCCGAGAGCTCGGGTCGCTCGGTATTGGGTGTGAGCTCGTTCCACGGGAACGGCTCTGGATTCGCCTGGGACGAGCACACGATGGTCACGGCGTACCACGTGATTAGGGGAGCAGAGGAGGTGACCGTACGGACCTCAGACGGGAGGAAGCTCTCAGCGAGGGTGGCGGGGCGCTTCAGGAGGGCGGATGTCGCAGTCCTGACCGTCGAGGCCGTCCTGACCCCTTCGGAAAAGGGGGACTCTCAGTCCCTGAAGTCGGGGCAGTTCGTCCTCGCGCTGGCGAACTCCATCGAAGCGCGTCCCAGTGTAACGTCTGGTTTAGTCACAGGCGCGGGCCGGACCGTGGGCGGGTGGCGGGGCGTGACCATAGAGGACGCGATAGTCACAGACGCCAGGGTAAACCCGGGCTACTCGGGAGGTCCGCTGGTGGACGCGTCAGGCCGCGTGATAGGGATGAACGTGGCCTACTTCTCGAAGAGGGGGATTGCCGTGCCGGTGGCCACGATATCGAAGGTCGTAGACAGGGTCGAGAATGGCCAGCCGTTCAAGAAGGCTTACCTGGGGATACTCTCGCACCCGGTCTCGCTCCCGGCGGATGTCGCTTCCAGCGACGGGGTGGGACAGGACTCTGGTGTGATGGTTTGCTCCGTCCAGGATGGCACGCCCGCCAAGCTGTCGGGGTTCTCTTTCGGGGACATCATCCTCAGGTTCGACGGGAAGACGGTTTCGGACTCCGAGGACCTCGCCGGCCTCCTTCGAGAAGAGGCGATAGGGAAGAGGACCAAGGTCTCCGTGCTCAGGGGAGGGGCGGTCGTAGACCTGGAGGTCACGCCAGCCACGGGGAGGGAGGATTAGATGTCCGAGCCGAGAGGCCCTTCAAGGCCGTCCGTCCCAGAACCGGGGCCTCCGGTGAGGCCGCCCTGGTAGGGAGGGGGGCGGTATGGGTCTGACGGAGCTGGAGAGGCAGATAACCGGGGCGGTCGAGAGGCTCAGCGAGAGCGTCGTGGGGATAGACAGCACGAGGCTCACCCGCGACAACCGCTTCGGGGTCGTCCCAGTGGAGGGCCAGGGGTCCGGGGTTATCATCGATCCACGCGGGATCATCGTGACCAACAACCATGTCATCGACGACGCGACGAGAGTCCAGGTAAACCTCAAGGACGGAAGGACGTTCGTGGGGGAGGTGACAGGGACAGACCCTGCCACTGACGTCGCCCTCGTCAAGGTGGAGGCGGAGGACCTCCCGTTCGCAACGCTGGGAGACTCGGAGAAGCTCAAGGTTGGGCAGATAGTGCTGGCCATTGGGAACGCCCTGGGCCTTCCTGGGGCGCCCACCGTCTCGATGGGGCTAATCGGCGCCCTCGGGAGGCCGCTCCCGGGGACCGACTTTGTGGTCGAGGGGTTGATTCAGACGGACGCGGCAATCAACCCGGGGAACAGCGGGGGCCCGCTTGCAGACCTCGGGGGAAAGGTCATAGGAATGAACACGGCCATGATCCCCTTCGCGCAGGGGATGGGCTTCGCGATACCCTCTGAGACCATCAAGAGGATAATGGACCAGATAGCCAGGAACGGCAGGGTTGTCAGACCTTGGCTGGGGATATCCGGGACAGACGTCAACAGGTCCGTGGCCAGAAGGTACAACCTGGCTGTGGAGCAGGGCGTCCTCCTCGTCGAGGTGATCCACGGAGCCCCCGCAAGGGAGGCGGGGCTCCGGGTGGGGGACATACTCGTGAAAATCGAAGAGTTGCGCCTTGAGGGAATGAAGGACCTAGTGGGCGCGCTCTCCCGCCTGAGCATAGGCGACGATGTCTCCTTACAGTTCGTGAGGAACGGGACGAGCTACGAGACCAGGCTCAAGCTGAGGGAGTCTCCCGAGAGGCTCGTAGTGAGGCGCAGGTAGGCTGACGGGCCGACCCTCGGCCTGAGGTTCGGCTACGCCGCCTTTGGCCGCCCCAAGAGGAGGCCGGAGGCTGCCACCAAAAGGCCGACCACAAGTATCGCCACACCCTGGTAGATCCAGGCGGAACTCTGGAACATAAACGAGCTCGCGGGACCCACCAAGCCGAACCCCTGGAGGGTGAACACGAGACCCGCGAGCGCCAAGATGACCCCGGGAACGACCAGGTAGGCCTTCAAACGCCTGGCCCGGACGCTCATCCGCCTAATAAACCTCGACCATGCGGGCGTCCAAACGTTCATCTTGGTGCGGGCTGGAGGCGGCGAAGAGCCCCTTGACCCGACCGAAACCACGCGTCTCTGTCTCTCAGCGCGTGGCCCTGTTCCAGGACTCGCTGATTAGGGACATGACCAGGCTGGCGAGTGTCCACGGGGCGATCAACCTCGCACAGGGGTACCCTGACTTCTCCGCCCCCAAGGAGCTCAAGGCCGCTGCCGCCCGAGCCGTGAGAGAGGGCTACAACCAGTACGAGTTGACCTGGGGTTCCGAGGAGCTCAGGAACGCGATAGCCCATAAGGCGCGGAGGTTCAACGGCATCCAGGCGACAGGCGATGACAACGTGACCGTGACCTGCGGTGCGACCGAGGCGATGGTCGCGACCATGCTCGCGCTCACCGACTCGAACGACGAGGTCATCGTCCCCGAGCCCTTCTATGAATGCTACCCTTCCTCGGCCTTGATTTCGGGTGCCAGGGTGCGCACCGTCAGGCTCCGCGAGCCTGACTTCCGGCTCGACGAGGAGGAGCTCAAGCGCGCGTTCTCGGGTCGTCGCGGCGTCAAGCCGAGGGCGATTGTTGTGAACACCCCCAACAACCCCACCGGGAGGGTCCTCTCGAGGGACGAGCTCCGGCTCGTCGCCGACCTCTGCTCCGACCACGGCGTGGTGGCGATTACAGACGAGATCTACGAGCAGATAGTCTACGACGGCGCGCGTCACGTCAGCCTCGCCACGCTCGGAGACATGGCCGACTCCACGGTGACGATATCGGGTGTCTCGAAGACCTACAGCGTGACCGGGTGGCGGATAGGCTACGCGGTCGCTGAGAAGGGTCTGACGGAGGCGATAAGGAAGGTCCACGACTTTCTGACGGTCTGCGCCCCCGCCCCCCTCCAGCGGGCCGCGCTCGCCGCGTACAACCTTGACGACTCGTACTATGCGTTGCTGACGAGGACGTACACCCGCAAGCGAGACTATCTCTTGAAGTCGCTAGAGTCGATGGGGTTCGAGTGCCTGAAACCTGAAGGCGCGTACTTCATCATGGCGGACTTCCGCTCCCTCTGGGGGGGAGACGACGTAGGCTTCGCCGAGAATCTGGTTAAGGACGGAGGGGTTGCGGTGGTCCCTGCATCCAGCTTCTTCTCGACGCCTGGTGCTGGGAAGACTCGGGTGAGGCTCGCGTTCCCCAAGCAGGACAGCACGCTGAGAGAGGCTGTGGAGAGGATGCGGAAGAGGATTGGCTGAGCGAGCCATACCGGTCTTGGCGTCGCTCGCTCGAGCCGGAATCCCGACACGCCGGACGGGCGGCGCGTCCTCGCCGGGCCGCCTTCAACCTGGCGGGTTCTAATGGCGGGCCCGGCATGATTTGAACACGCGGCATCCAGCTCACTTTCCTCCCTTCATCTGAAGGGGAGGTTAGAAGGCTGGCGCTCTATCCGTGCTGAGCTACGGGCCCCGATATGAGAGCCCGCCGGATTCAACATAAGTGTTTATGGTCACGCAGCCGCGTTCTCCAGGGTGGGTGAGGTTCACTTGCATGTATTCGCTATATGGCCGCGCAGACGTGTGATTCCTCTACAAATATCATCTATAATATCAAATCCCTGTTTCAAAGGTTTTTAATGAGTCGGCTAGCCGAAACCCAGCGTGCTCGCGCCCAGAGGAAGGCTCTTCGGCACCAACGGTGTCAGGTTCATCCCCGGGGTCACGGGCGATGTGGGCTTTGCCATCAAGCTCGCCGAGTCTGTGGGGACCTACTTCGCCGATGGCGAGCTTCTCACGGGCAGGGACGGACGCCTGACCGGCCAGATGCTCTTCGCGTCGGTGACCGCAGGGCTCATGAGCTCAGGGAGGAACGTTGCTGAGGCGGGCATTGTCCCTACCCCGGCCCTCCAGTTCGCCACCAAGGCGCTGGGCTACCGGGGCTCTGTGATGATCACCGCCTCGCACAACCCGCCGGAGTACAACGGGGTGAAGGTCATGGGCCCAGATGGAGTGGAGGTCTCAAGGCTCGACGAGCAGAGGATCGAGAAGATCTTCCAGGAAGGGACCTCGCGGAAGGCCGACTGGAAGGAGGTTGGCTCACCGAGGCCCGAGCCCAACGTAATCAGGGCGTACATCAACGGGATACTCTCCAAGGTCAACTCCAAGCTCATCTCTGAGCGCAGGTTCAAGGTCGCCGTCGATCCTGGAAACGGGGCGCAGGCCCTTGCTGCGCCCTACCTGCTTGAGGCGCTCGGGTGCAAGGTGGTGACGATAAACTCGATCGTCGATGGGAGCTTCCCGGGGAGGGGCCCCGAGCCCACTCCCGAGAACCTGCGGGACCTCGTGGTGGCCGTCAGGGCCTCTCACGCCGACCTTGGCGTCGCGTACGACGGCGACGGCGACCGGTCGATATTCTGCGACGAGGGCGGGAACCTGTACTGGGGCGACCAGAGCGGCTCGCTCATCGCGGACTACCTCCTCGAGAGGAACCCCAACTCCACCGTGGTCACCCCCATAAGCTCCTCGCAGGTGATAGAGGCGGTGGCGAAGAGGAGGGGCGGAAAGGTGCTACGGACAAGGGTGGGGAGCGTCGACGTCTCGCGGACCATAATCGAAAGGAAAGCGTTGATGGGCTTCGAGGAGAACGGCGGAGGGTTCTTCCCCGCCCACATCCCTACGCGGGACGGCGGGATGACCACCGCGATGATGCTCGAGGTGATGGCCGCACGGGCTGGCGCTGTCTCGAAGCTGATGGCCACGGCGTTCCCGAGGTTCTATCTCACCAAGACCAAGGTACCCGTCGACCCGAGCAAGGTCAGAGAGGTCATGAGGAACATCGAGCGGCGGGCCGACGGCAAGGTTGAGAAGGTGGACGGGCTCAAGGTCTGGGTTGACGATAAGACCTGGGCTCTCATCAGGGCAAGCGGGACGGAGCCCATGGTGAGGGTGTTCGTCGAGGCTGAGACCAAGGAGAAGGCGGACGCGACAGCCAAGAGGTTCGTCAAGGCTGTGAAGGCTGGCTAGGGTCCGCTTCTGAAGTGCACCCAGCCGTCCTTCCTCACCTTCCTCCCGTCCGAGAAGAGAACCCCCTTGAAGGCTCTCGTCGTCTCCCCGACGATGCGCAACTCGCACCCCAGGGAACGAGCCACGCGTTGGGCCACCCCTAGGCGGTCTTTCGGGATGGTCCCGACCACCTCGTACTCCTCGCCTCCGTAAAGGGCGAGCTCCTCCTCGGCGACCGAGTTGGCCGCGGCGAACTCCTCAAGCCTGTCGGCGAGAGGGAGGCCGGTCACCTTTATCCCGATCCCGCTCATCTCGGAGATGGTGTGTAGCGAAATGGCGAGGCCGTCGCTCGAGTCCATCGACGAGGAGAGGAACCGCGAGAGTGCCAGCCCTGCCTCTAACTTGGGGCTAGGCATGTAGAGCGAGGAGATCGCCCGCGCCCTAAATTCCTGCGAGGCGGTGGCCCCCTGAAGGAGGATTCTGAGCCCCGCCGCTGTCTGCCCAAAGGGCCCCGTCGTCACGACGTACTCCTCCGGCTTGGCGCCCGACCTCCTGACGACCCTCCTGGCGAAGCCCGCCATCGAGCAGTCGACGACCAGGTCGTCGGCCTCTCCGGTGTCTCCGCCCACCAGCCTGACACCCCACTCCTTGGAGGCCTCTGCCAGGCCGGCGGCGAGCCCAACGATCCTTCCCTTTGGGGTCCCCCTGGGGAGCCCGATGGAGACCATGAACGAGGAGGGGCGGACGCCCTTCGCGGCAAAGTCGGAGACGCACATGGCGACGGCCTTCCTGGCGGCCATCCTCCAGGTCATCCCGGGAGGGACGTCCGTCCTGGCCACGAGCATGTCGCACTTCAGGACCACCCTCTCCCCGGGCCTCCCTGGGGGGATCATCGCCACGTCGTCGCCTATTGGGAGGTAACCCGCAGGGAGCTTCCCAGACCGGCTGGCTATCAGCTCGACTATCTCTCGCTCATCGAGCATCTGTCAGGCACCGGCGCGCTTGACCTTGAGAGCCCAGGCGTGGGCCAGCCGCTCCGCCTCCTTGAAGCTGGGCGCCTCCGACGAGACCCTGACTCCGTCCTCCGTGTTTGACACGCGTATCAGTACCCATGACGAGCTCGATGTCCTGACCTTAAGGCCGTCGAGCGAGTCCGCCTCAGGGTTGTCCTTCTGGAGTCTCTTGACCGCCTCCAGGCCCTTCTTGCGCGGCATTACCATCTTTTCCCTGGCGATGTGGTACGACCTCACCTGGTCGTAGACCTTGGTCCCCTTGCGCCTTAGCGCCGCGACTATGAAGGCCGCGGCGACCATCGAGTCCCTGCAGCTGTTGAAGGTGGCGTCGATGACGCCACCACTGCTCCCCTCTCCGCCGAACCTCGCCTGGTTCTGCTCCATGAGCGCGACCACGTTGGCCTCGCCGACCTTTGCCCTGTAGACCCGGCCTCCCGCTTCCTTGACAATTTCGTCGATCGCCTGGGTTGTATCGACCGAGACGACCATGTCCTTGGTCGGCGACCCCTGGAGCATCTCTTTTGTGGCGAGCGTGAGCATGTAGTCACCTGTCCTGGTCCTCCCTGAGCTGTCGACGAGGGCGAGCCTGTCACCGTCGCAGTCGAAGGCGAACCCGACGTCCGCCTCTTCCCTCTTGACCGCCCTCGACAGCACCTCGAGCGGGTCGTTGGTGGGATCGATCGTCCTCGAGAAGAACCCTCTCACGTCCCCTATCGTTGAGACCTCGCACCCGAGCGCCCTGAGAATCTCAGGGGCGTGGCCGATTGCCGCGCCGCCGTTCAGGTCGAGGACCACCTTGACCCCCGCCGCGGAGCTCTCTCCGGCCATCTTGACGAGCTCCCTGTTGTACGAGAAACCCTCGGCGGGTGTCAGTCCTCCCGGGGTCGAGGCTCCATCTCCCTTCTCGCCCCTCCGCAATAGCTGGTCGAACCCTTCCTGGCTGATCCCGCGTCCGTCGACCACGAACTTCAGCCCGTTCCACTCGGGCTCGTTGTGCGACGACGTGACTATCACGGCGGGCCTCGCCCTCGTCCTGCTCTCCCTGAAGATGGCAGGGGTCGATATCACCCCGTAGTCCACAACATTCGCCCCGGCACCCATGATCGCCCCGGCCACGGCTCTGGATGCGACGGGGCCTGTCGACCTGGTGTCCCTGCCAAGGAGCACCTCGCGCCCCCCCACAAGGCGGACGAACCTGCGCGCGTACTCCGCTATTTCGTTAGGGCTTAGGTCTGCGTTGAACACTCCGCGGATGCCACTCGTCGAGGCTAGCATCAGGGGACCACCGGGCCAACGTCTGTCCACGTCGCGCAGAACTTCCGGGGCAGCCCATTCATCGTGAACGCGGTCTTGCCCCAGGTTAAAGCGCTTTCCAAGGGGGCTCCGGAGCGCTTCCGTAACTCGCGCGTCAAGGGAAGTTGAGTTCCCCTCTTTTCCCGGAATTAGCAGTCCGACGACCCGAGGATGGCTCCGAAGATATTCAAGGCCAAGCGAAGCGCAAGGCTGGGTGAGTACAAGTTCACCGAGATATTTATGGGCGCAGAGAACTCGCCCACCCTCCTGAAGCTCTTCGGCACCCAGAGGAGCATGGGCAAGATCGTCAGGCACCTGAAGGTCAGCATCGTGGACTCTGACTGGGGGATATGGCTTGACCACAACACAGGGGCCGTCTGCGTCGGGTCGAAGTACCTGTCTAGCGCGAAAATCAACTGCCTCTACCTCGATGTGATACACGTCCTCGTACACGTCAAGCAGTTCCTCGACGGGAAGGACCTCTTCGACCAGACTTTCGAGTACGTCGACAGGCCCACGGAGATAGAGGCGTACAGGTACACCGTGGACGAGGCGAAACGGCTCCAGATGAGCGAGGACGAGATACTGCGCTACCTGCGGGTCGATGCCGTAGACGACTCGGAGCTGGGCAGGCTCATAGAGAAGATCGGCGTGAGGCCGCGACGATAGCGCGGGCACCTCGAAGCCTTTAGAAAGCCTCCGAGGAGCAACTCGCCCGAATGAGGTACGTCGAGGGGGCGAAGAAGGTGTTCCTCGCAACGGGGACGCGCTTCCCCCGCAAACTCATCTGGTCGGTGGCCCTAATCAAGCGCGAGGCCGCGAAGGCGAACGCCTCTCTGGGTAGACTCGACCCGAAGGTGGCCTCCGCGGTTGAGATGGCCGCCGACGAGGTGATGCGTGGGAAGCACGACCAGCTCATTAGCGTCGATGTCTTCCAGACGGGGTCTGGGACCGGCCTCAACATGAACGTCAACGAGCTGATAGCTGAGAGGGCCTCTGCGATGCTCGCCAGGCCTGTCCATCCAAACGATCACGTCAACATGGGGCAGTCCTCCAACGACGTAGGGACATCGGCAATCAGGGTGTCTGCGGTGGCTCTGTGCCGGGAGGAGCTCACGCCCTCAATCGAAATGGCCTCGAAGAGCCTTAGAGGCCTGGCTAGGCGGACCTCCGCAGTCTACAAGGCGGGGCGGACCCACCTGAGGGACGCCCTGCCGGTGACCATGGGGCAGGAGTTCGGAGCCTACGCAGACGCCCTGGACCACGACCTTCGCCTCATGAGGGCAGCGGCGGCCTACTCCAAGGAGCTCCCCATCGGAGGGACCGCCGTTGGGACGGGGCTCAACGCTGACCCGAAGTTCGGGGCGATGGTCGTCGGCGGCATCAACGCCTCCACGAGGCTGGGGTTCACGGTCGCCCGGAGCAGGTTCAGGGCGATGCGCCTGCTCTCAGACCTCAACGCGTTGAGCTCCGTTCTGTCCGTCACTTCGATAGACGTCTACAGGCTGTGCCAGGACATCAGGCTGATGTTCTCCGGGCCGCTCACGGGGCTAGGCGAGATCGAGATACCCACGCAAGAGGAGGTGGCCGGAAGCAGCATCATTCCCGGGAAGACCAACCCTGTGACCGTAGAGGCGGCCATGCTCGCCTCCGCACAGGTGATGGGGCTGGACAGGGCAAACCAGATAGCCGGGCTGCTGGGTGACTTTGAGCTCAGCATGGGCGTCCCGCTCTTGGGCTACAACATCGTGACGCAGGTCGCACTCCTCTCGGAGGCGCTCGGGAGGCTCTCCTCGAGAGTGCTCGACCATGTAATCCCCAACGTGGAGAGGAACAGGGTGTACGCGGAGAGTAGCCCCGCGCTTGTCACCGCGATCAGCCCGGAGGTTGGGTACGACAAAGCTGCCAAGGTAGGGGCGAGAGTGGCGCGCGGACTTTCGATACGAGAGGGCCTGAAGCAATTGGGATACACGAAAGGCGAGGTCGAACGGATACTCGACCTCCGAAGGCTCGTCGACCAAGGGGCAGACAGGCGGAGGCGGGCGGCTTGACAGGGGTCACCATCGGGAAGGTGGCGAAGGAGTTCGAGGCGCAGCCCGCCCTCCTGCGCTCTCTGAGGGAGTCCCCCGTCTGGTCGGAGTTCGGGGACACTGGAGTCCTGACCCTGGTGGGTGCCGGGGACTCGTACGCCGCTTCCCTGTGCGCCTCCTTCCTCGCGGGACCCCGCGTGCGCGCGTGGGACCCCTACTCGCTCACGCAGTCGCTAGAGTCCGCGAGGGGACGGACGGTCTGCATAGTCTCGATATCAGGGGAGACAAGGGCTAACATCGACCTTGCCCGCGCCCTGAAGGGGGTCGCGAAGCGGACGGCCGCGATAACCTCCAACCCGCACAGCCGCCTCGCCCAGGCGGTGGGCCACAACATCGTAGCCCTCCCCTACAACCCTCCGGGCAAGTCGCCGGGCATAGCGTCATTCGCGTGCGCGCTCGCGGCCGCCCTGAAGGTGTGCGGGTTCGACCCGGACATCGACTTCAGGGAGGCGCTCTACGGGGCGAGGAGGGAATCAAAACGAATCAAGATCGCCGCTGGGAGCGGCGTGACGCACTTCGTGGGCAACAACGAGGCGTACGCATTGGGCATCTACGGCGCTGCGAAGGTCTACGAGTTCCTTGGGGCGCGGGCGCAGGCCTCCATGCTCGAGGAGTTCAGCCACATGCAGCTCTTCTCTCTCGCGCCCTCTGACTGCGTCAACGTGATAGAGTCCCCAGACGGGAGCAAAGGGGGTCAGCTGGCCGATGAGCTCGAGGCCGCCGGCTACGACGTCTCTCTGGTGCGCCCCGAGGGTGGGGCGGTCGAGCGTCTGTATCACCTGGTCTTCGCGATACAGATGGCGGCCGTATCAGCCGCGAAGAAGAGGGGTCTCGCAGCCCCGTACTTCTTGACGGCGAAGAAGAAGCTGAAGATAAGCGACGATATGATCTACTAAGTTTACCCTTCTCCCCTCCCTACCATTCCCGAGCGCGGAGGAGTAGCACCTCGACCAGCAGAGGCACTGGTGGCCTCCGCTCAACTTCAGCCTCGACGGCAAGAGCAATCCCTACCTCGCGCAGGATTGCAACAACGGCAGCCCGCCTAGCTTCATCTCTCCGGTGACCAGCCAACCGGGAACCTGACCAAGACGTACGGGTTCCTCTACGGCGGTAGCATCCCAATCTACGCGAACCTCGACGGGGGAGGAGCGAGCTTGCTCGGGGTGCAGGTGAAGCAGACGGATTTCGAGGCAACAGTAATGATGGGAGCCCAGTCAGGCGGAGTGACCAATCTTAGGGTGAAAGACCCGAACGGAAACGTGGTGGTCAACGAGACTCTGGCCCCCAAACGACGCCTCCTTCGCCAGAAGGCGACTTCGGGTTCTGCTCACTCTCGTTCCCCATGAGCGTCAACGGGGCATACCAGTTCGGGGTCACCAACTCCTGGGGGGTGAGCGACGTCTTCCAGACGTACGACAGCGTCGCGCACCTACCTCAGCCGCCGGAGGAGCAGTATTTCCTGATGACCTTCTTCGGATTTCTGGTGGTCGGATTGTATTTCCTGGGTACGATTTCGAGAAAGCATGCAATGAAACCTTTGATAAATTGAGAATCGATTCTGGAAAAGAGAACGTCGGAACTGCCAGGGGGAATTTAATTCTTCAAAAGCTGTAATAGATAGTTGGCGTCGCTCGTAACCTTCGTATCATAAGACAGATCAAGTCTTCTTTGTTTTGCAGCTCCCGTCCACATTTTCTCAGTTACCAATACATCCGCATATGGAATAGCAACGGCGAGAAATGCCAGGTCAATCATGTCGTTTGGTTGGATTCTTCGCTGATGCTGCATGCTTCTGAATCACTCCAACTCGAAGAAGCAATAATACGCTGGCATCGACTTGAGATCCAGAATCCGTTTCTTGCTTCTCAGAACTGTTTCTAACTCTTCTAGGCCGCCTTTTTCCTTTTCCATGGCGGAGTACAAATCAGTAAAGAGAACGTCGGATAGGTAGAGCGCGCGTTCGAACTCATATCTTCTATCCTTTGGCACCACCGAATTCTTCTTGCGGACTTCCTCTACGATTTCTGCCGATTCTTCAGCCAATCGTTTGCCACGTTCAACACGTTCTGGCGGCAAGCCATGCTGAACCATTTGGAAGAAAGCACTTGAATTATTCATCGCCGCAGCTGCTAGCCGATTCATGGCTTCGAATTGAGCGGGTGTTGCTACTTCGGAGACGACTCTTGGTGTCGGCAGTCCAGTCAGGTCTGGAAGCCCTCTTCGAAAAATCAACGGGGCGAGTTTCATGCCTTCTTTCCCGCGCAGTCTTCCACAAGCATCGAGTATCTCCAAGATCTTCACCTGGGCGGCGGGAGCATCGCATATCCACGAGACACCCGTGACATGAAGTGCGCCAGGCTCTTCCTGGTGTCTGAGTCTACTCGCTTCGCCGTCTCAGCATAGTGTCCCAGTGACATGGGAAATATCGCCCGATTCGACTCGGCAGCATTGAGAATAGCATTTGCTGCATCTGAGAATTTGACATTCAATCCGCCGAAACCATTAGCCAAGTCAATCCAACCGCATTGATCGAGATAAATTACGCGTCGCGGGTATAGTTTCACCGCGTGCCTTCACCGCCCTCGGATTTCGCGGGAAAGCTTTGGGTGTAAATACTTAATTGAACGAGAAGCCAGCCTAAATTCACTACAAATGGCGTAGGTCTTCTCTCTACTCCTTGTGGAGGCCGATGATTTCTCCACAATGTGTAATAGGATATCAGGAATCCTATAAGGAAAGGCAAGAAATCGACGACACGCCAAAGCTTAGGGATAACTACAGGAAGTATTGTCCTCGCAATTATCTTGGTCATCGTCGTTGCGACCATCGGCGTCATCGCGTTTGCCTCTCATTCTGGTAATGTGACCAGCTCTTCCAGCACCATTGCCGCCAGCACATCCAAATCCACCTCTACGATCTCTGCTCAAATGGCGACGACAGTCTCCAACCCCACGAACGGCCTTGAGCTCCGGCTCTTCCTTAACGCTTCATCGGCATCCGCGACAGGAGTGAACGTGAGCCTATTCGCCGATGTCTACAATCCATCCTCGTCTACGGCCAATGTCACGTCGGCGAATGACTGGGTGGTTCCTCTCAATTGGACGGATGGGGTACCTTGCGGTGACCTGGGCCAGACGGTTGGTTTCGCCATTGCGAAGGGATACTACACAACTTCAAACGCCACAGAGGCAAAGCTGCTGGACCTTGTCAATCCGGGAGCAACGTACAACTGCCCTGCGTATTTCGGCTACGGGAGCCCGACTGGGGACCTCTTCCAGCCAATGAGCGACTCGGGCACCTCCTACGGCTGCGTCGGCGTGAGTCCATGCCTGGCAGGGTTGAATGCGACAGCGACGTATGACCCCTGGCCGGTAAGCATCACGGGGTACTATGGTCAGGGAGGTACGTTCACGACCTTCCAAGGCGGTACGTACACGGTTCTGGCGGAAGACGAATGGGGTGCGCTTGCTTTGGCTTATTTCAGCGCACCTTGAGGAAGTTCTGGTCAGCCTTCGAGAGATTGGCTTCTCAGCGCTTCTTTGGATATATGCCGGGAAACGGCAACGTCAGTTCCCGACGCAGGAGTTCGGAATAGAAACTTGCACCGGGACATTCGCGAATGAGAAGGCGGTGTAGCCTTCCACAACTCCGGCACCTGTCGTCACCTTGTAGTCATATGAACCGAACGGCACGAAGAACGTTATGCTCGTGGAGTTCAGCCCCCGTTGAAAAAGACACTCGTTGGTCGGTATCGCCGCGCCAGGAGGGTCCGTAAGAGTCAAATTCCCAATTGCACTATTCCAAAGACTAACGCTCCAAGGCATAGTGAAGAGCTGACCGTACCATCCGGGGTCGCATTGCTCGAACGTAAGTGGATACAAACCATTGATAGAACTTGTGATAGTAGTAGTTGATGTCACCGTCTCCGTCGTGGTGCTCGAGGCTCTTCCGGACAGGTCGGTAAGCGTTGCTAAGAACAGCAATATCGCGAGCAAAGTGCAAATACCGACAAGGATGCTCTCATTCCTTTTCTTCCACATCGGTCAGCAACCTTGCTTTTTTTCGATTGCCCGCATAATTGATGCTTCGACATTCCTGCTACGCCGTAACGCCTCTCGGCCTCGTGGTGAAGAGCTGCCGCCACGTATCGCTCAGTAGTTGTAGAAGGGAATCTTTCTCTCGGGCGTCACCAGTATCCCCTGCCCTGTCTTGGCATTGAAGATGAACCTCTCCTCGCTCTCAATGAGGTTGACCGCCTCCCGCAGCACCTGGAGCGGCGGCCCCGTTTCTTCTATCGTGCCAGTTATGCTAGCTACTGATTTACTAGTGCCCGCCGCAGCCGCAGCCCTGGCCCTGGACGTTAGGATTCTCGATCTTGAAGCCCTGCCTCTGCAGGGTGTCTATGAAGTCGATCTTCGAGCCCCTTAGGATGTCTACGTTGTTCTTGTCCGTAACCACCTTGAGGTCGTCGACGTCCTCGACAACGTCGTTGCCCCTGGGCTTGTCGGCGAGCTGCATACCGTAGCTATACCCGCCGCTGCACGCGCAGCCGCCAGACGCGTAGACGTCGATCCTAAGGTACGAACCGTTCTCGTTCTGCTCCTTCAGCGCCTCTGCGAGCTTCTGCTTCGCTATAGGGGTGAACCTCACTATCGGCGTCATCTTCTGCATGTCGGTGAATCAGGCTTCGTGGGTGATATTTAGCCTATTCGGCCTCGGCGCCCACCCCTCCGACCCTTCCCAACCTCCAGCCCAGGAGGGTCGCAACGTACAGGGCGACCACGACCACGGTCACCGCCAGGCCCACCCACGAGAGCGTGCCAGAGTCATGGCCGCTCCCGAAGAATATGGGGAACGGGCCGATGATGATGAAGCCGCTCGTCGAGGCAGAGCCCGCGCCCGCCCCAGAAAGGCTCCCAATGACGAGCAGGACGAACCCCGCGAAGATGAGGAGGAATCCGATGGGAAGCAGCCTTGCGGGTTTCACCGGACCGACACCCCTGAAAGCAGGACCAGAACTATCAACGCGATGGCCAACAGCACGGCGATGCTCGCCCACTTCGCGTCCGAACCGAAGACTATCGGGACGGGCCCGACCATCACCACACCGCCTCCTCTGACCTCGGTGCCCTTGTCGTCTCCCCGCGGCCCTCTGGCCGAGGCGGCCACTGCGACGAAGACGACCGTGAAACCCAAGAGCACCATCGTCATCCCGACCTGCGTGAGGTCCGTCACGGACGCTCTACAGCCCGCCCTTTTATATAGCGTCGCCACGGATTTCCGACAGCACTTGGCCGAGTACAGGTACTGCGAGAAGTGCATGCGGAGGACGGAGCACGAAGCCGTGGTGGACGGCCGCGATTACAACCCCCGAGGGAGAGGTATGTACCGGTGCAAGGCTTGCGGGAGGGTCAAGTCGATGCGCCACCTCCGCCCCAGTTCGGAGATAGGGTACTAGTAGTACTCCGACCTGTCGACCACGTTCTTGAGCCGTCCGCCTCTGAAGTACTGCAAGAGGTTCTCGACGACCACGTTCCCCACCGTGCCGTTGACGATTGCGCTCGGCCCCGAAGCGTGAGGGGTCCCTACGAAGTTATCGAGCTGCGAGAAAGGCAGGTTCGGGGAGAACGACTCCGCTCCGTCACCGCCAGGCCACCACACGTCAGTGGCATAGAAGAACGAGGGGTTCCTCACGAGGTGATTGTAGACGGCCTCCCTCTGCACGACCTCCCCTCTGGCCACGTTGACCAGGGTCGCTGTCCACTTCATCGTCTCGAGCTCCTTTTTCCCGATCATCCCGCGGGTCGAGTTGGTCAGGGGCACAGCGACGACCACCGCGTCCGACTCGCGCAGGAGCCTCGTTAGGCCTGCCTTCCCCTCGACTAGCCTGACCCCTGCGTCCCTTACCGGATGCCTCCCGAACGCCAGAACCTTCATCCCGAAGGCTTTCGCCAGTCTAGCGGTCGACCTGCCAATCCCGCCGTACCCGACAATACCAAGGGTCGCTTCCTTGAAGAGGGCTACCTGCCTACCGAGCTCGTCGAGCGACTTGCGCTCATACAGCCCCGCCCTTATCTGCCGGTCGAACTTGACTATGCGCTTCCCAGCCGCCAGCATCAGCCCTATCGCGAACTCCGCCACCTCGTCCGAGTAGCCTCCAGCATTGCTGCAAACGACCACATCCTTCCCCAGCAGGTCGAAGCGGAGGCCGTTCACCCCGGCGTTCCCAGCCTGGTACAGGCGCAGGCTGCTCATCTGGGAGACCTTCGAGTCGAGGGCATTGGGCCAGCCGTGCGAGTAGACGCAGTCGATCTGCGGGAGGACGCGTGCCTGTTCCTCCTCGCTCATCTTGTCGAGCCAGTAGATGTCGGCGTAGCGCTCGAGGGGTTTGAACTCGTCAATACGATTCGGGGTCTGCGCCACGGTCTGCGCCACAAGGAGCTTCCCGCGCCGCTTGACCATGGTGGGGTGCACCGAGCTACTCCATATTCAAACGATTCGCACCGGGCTTTCATCCTGCCCTCGGGTCTCTGCCCATCTCGTCGCCCACCTCTCTAATGGCGACCTCGTCGGGCTCGACGCCCATCGACTTCAACTCCTCCTCCGCCTCCCGTAGGGACAACTCCTTGTAGAACTCCACCTCGTAGGTGAGCCCGTACCCCTCCCATCCGCTGGCTACCAGCCTCCTGCCCACCTCGGCCGCCCTTGATAGCCTCCCGGCAAGCTCGGCCCCGCGCGCCGCGATCGCGGCGAGGAGCTCGAGGTCCACAGGAGACCCTTCAAGGCCCTCTATCTCCCAGGCGGGCTTCCCGAAGAGGAAGAGCGAAACCGTGACGAGGGGCTCGCCCCGCGAAGGCTCGCTCATCGAACAAGAGGGCAATTCTCGTAATTAAGCGCCGATGGAAGATCCTTGCCTATCTCGCGCGCTTTCTTGCAAATCTGGGTGCGGCCTGCCCGGTCCTCATCTCGCCCGATTCCAGGCTTTGAGAATCGCCTCACCGCGTTATTAGAAGCAGAGTGCTTCACGGTCGAAGGAGAATGACGAGCTGCGAACCGCTGTCGCGAGGGCTTCTGGCGGAGGCGAACGCGCTTTGAGCACTGTGCAGTTCAAGTTCTGCGAACACTGCGGGGCAGAGATAGGTGCGGGCGCGAAGACCTGCCCCTACTGCGGGGCGAAGGCAGGGCCTGCGCCAAAGCCGGCAGTCCCCCGGCCGAAGAGCGCGACGATCGCGGTCCTGGGCTCTATAGTCTTCCCGGGGATAGGGCAGGGGTATAACGGCGAGACGACCAAGGCGGTCGGGTTCTTCCTCATCGGACTGATCTGCGCCTTCTCGATTCTGCTCCTAGTGGGGGTCGTGGCCTATCCGCTTTTCTGGGCCTACAGCGTCTACGACGCCTACAGGGCGTCGAAGAGGATCGACTCCGGCCTGACGACGAGGCGCCCAAGGGCATAGGGCCAGTGTCCCGCTCCGCACGGTGGGGGCAGTCAGACGAGCCGTACGTCTTGGTCCAGGCGCCTCTGGAAGTCGGCCTCGAAGTCGAGGACCAGTCTCAGAAGGCTTTCAGTGATCTCCCGAACCTTCCCGGACGCCTCCTCTCTGATCTTCTTTGGCTCCACGACGGAGTATGCGTGGTAGTACCCGCCACCCTTCATGCTGTAGGTGCGCCTGTAGACCAAGCCCGCGCTCGCCAGCTTGGAGAGGCACCTGTGGGTGGTCGTCCTGTCCCGCTTGACCTCGGCGGCGACCTCGTCCACCGTGGAGGCTCCCCTCTTGGCGGTCCCCAGGAGGACCTCAATCTCGATGGGCTTCAGACCGTAAAGGCATGTGAGCAGGTCGGAGCAGGTCGCGCCTTTCCTTGTCAGAACGTGGAGGCTGTCCACGCCGAAGGTCTCCGCCTCGTCGGGATTTAAGGGTATTGCACGGTATTGACAATACCGTAAGATATTTAATCAGGTGTTTGGACGAGCCTCATAGTGGTATTCATGTCCCAGGATGAAGAACTAGAGAGACTCAACAAGAGGAAGCTCGAGGACCTGGTCCAGAGGAAGACCCGACTCGAAGAGGAGCGCTCGGCGCCGCCAGCCGCCCAGCCGATGCAACTCACAGACTCGACCTTTGGCTCGGAGGTCGCGAGGCACCAGCTGATGGTGGTGGACTTTTGGGCGCCGTGGTGCGGCCCGTGCAGGATGGTAGGCCCCGTGATCGAGCAGCTCGCCCGCGAGTACTCGGGGAGAGTGGCCTTCGGGAAGCTCAACGTGGACGAGAACCCGATGGTCTCGCAGACCTTCGGCATCCAGAGCATCCCCACGATTCTCTTCTTCAAGGACGGCAAGGCGATCGACGGCGTCCTCGGAGCGGTGCCGAAGGCGTACATCGAGAACAAGCTCGCGCCATACCTGCCTGGCACGGGCTCGAGTTCGGCGTACGGCTGAGGGGTTCCAGACACAGGGGAAGCCAGCGACCCGACAATGCCGAAAGTCGTCAACCATGTGGACCTTGATAGCGTCGCCCTCACGGAGAAGGAGGGAAGGAACGACCGATCCAGGGTGAAGAAGAAGGTCGCCCTTGAGGGAGAGTGGGTCCTCGACCCCAAGGCCGGCTATCAGTTCAGGACCGAGGTGCAGTACGAGAAGGGCAAGCAGTCGATCGAGATGGACTTCCCTTCGTACCTCGGTGGGAAGGGGAACGCGCCTGGGCCGATGGCATACTGCTTAGCCGGGATAACCTCGTGCTTCATCGGCACCTTCGCCACGGTCGCCGCCACAGAGGGCGTCGAGCTCACCAAGCTTAGGGTCAACGCCCAGTGCAGCGTCAACTTCGCGAAGACCCTTGGCGTCGCAGACGAGCCCGTCACGGAGGGAATCGACTTTGTCATCGAGGCCGAGAGCAGGAACGCGGGCAAGGAGAGGCTACAAGAGCTCGTCGCGATTGCTGAAGAGCGCTGCCCGGCGGTCTACAGCATGACCCACGTAATCAACGTGAACGCGCGGATAGCCTGAGCCCTAGACGCTGGGGCACCTGCTCTCGCAGGCCTCTACCTCATCTCGCGATTCTACTGTGGATGAGGTCGACCCCGTGCTCCCGCTCGAGGTGATTGGCAATCATCCTCCTGGTGTGTCTCCCTGCCGTTCCCCCCGGGTAGAACTCGTGGATGAGCTCGCAGAACGAGCACGCTGTGTTCTGCTGGTTGAGCTGCCCGTCCAAGGTCGCCCTGTCCCGAACGCCTGTGTATTCCTGTGGCGGGTCGTCCCGCGGTTCTCCCGCCTCTAGGGCCGGGGCAGGCGACTCAAGGTCCTGCAACACGCACGAGTAGACGTCGGCCAGTATGACTATCCGTCTCTCCTGAGACGGCTGTGAGACGTACTCGGCCAACAGCTCCCTGACTGCACCCGCTGAAGGCAGCCCGGTGGTCGCCATGACTATCTCATCGGCGATTGCCTTGATCTTCGAGGAGTCCATCTCTCTGCGACCTCTGTGTTACACGCTCAGGAGTGAAGTCGACGAGAGATTTAAGATGCGGGCACGGTTTTCACGCATGAGAACGGCGCATCTCCCTTCACTGGAAGACGGCCCCGCGCCGGTGGGATTCTGCCATCCGGCTCTCAGGATGGATGTGGCTTTCCTTTGGAGCCGGTCGAGCTACTTTCCTTCATTACCGTCGTCCCGGTTCGCCCTCGCCTCGACGCAGCCTGAAGTCCGGACTTTCGTCCTTTCGTACTCTCCTCGCCTAGGCGGTCGTGAATTGGTACCAAACGTCGAGGCTTCCCTCCACGCTGTTTCTGATTCCACGAATTCATCCCTCTTTGCCGGATGGCAGCCGGTAGTCATGCCCCGCCGTATTTATTACCGGTGGTCGTTTCTCGCTGTTGAGAACCCGCCCCCGAACGGCGCGGTCCGCTTCCCAGCGCGACCAGCGATCGTGGCCCAGCGCCATCGCAAGCGGGAATGGGGGGAGTCTAGGAGTCCGGTCGCAGCGAGTTGAAAAGTCAATCGCAAACCGTGGACATGCCATAGACCTCACGCTTCTCGCATGCCTATGATGTGACAGACGATCGTCCGGATGGTGGCAAGTGCTAGGGCGACTAGGCTAGCTAACTCCAAAGCCTACTGTTTCCTGGGTGAGGATGAGAAGTTGGAGATAGGTCTGCCTCTCAAGAAGCGTATCAGGGACACCACGACAATCACGATTACAGTCAGGCCGACAATAAGAAGAGCCCTCTGTTCTACTGGCAGCGCCATATGACAAGCCTCAGGGCCATCGGAGTGAATCTCGGTCTAATGCTGTTCGCTACTTAAGACGTGTCATCGGGCCGGGGACAGGAGGCGTGCGTATGAGCACGATGGTGGTAGAGCGCGTTGCTGGTACTGCTGGAAGTGGAGCAAAAGAGAGAGGAAGGGTTGCGGTCGCAGGGTTCTTAGACGTAGTTGCGTTCAAGTTCGCTGCTATTGTGGTGCAAAGGAAGGTAGGCGATTTCGCTTGATGGCATGACAGCTCGTAATTGAGGCGTTTTTCCCGCACGAAAAGTCGCCAAAAGAGGGTCGTCATGATACGAAGCGACACCGCCACCCGACTACGACAAGATCTTAATGGTGACTTGGCCAACCTAGCCTGAATGATTTATTTCACAACCCATAAGTTCAGGCCTACAATTTGTGAATCCGGTATACGGGTTGGCCCAAAGATCATGGCGACGAACTTGGCGAGATATGCTCGCGTCGATTCTGGAAATCCTGACCCATGGTAATGCCACCCAGAACAGGATAGTGACCTCCACCAATCTCAACGTCGACGTTGCACGCAGTTATCTCAGACAGTTGCTTTCTTGGGGATTTGTTCAAGTCATAGACGAGTCCAAAGGCCGCAAGAAATACTCCATGACGGTCAAGGGGAGAGAATGGTTGAGAGCCTACAAGACGTTGGTAACCTTGGAAGGATACGGTCACTGAGCTCAGTAGCAGTCGACGACTGTCTTTGTGTCTCGGCACGAGCGCAATCCGGAGGAATCTTCTGAAACCAGTATCTGTAATCCCGGATTACAAATCAGGGATGATTAATCCCTGATGTTAGATTCTGCATGAGTTATATCCTAATGATTTCATTAGCAACACTCTGGAAATGAGAGGATCGACATCAAGCGGCCTTAGATTCTTTGCAGCGGTCACAATGGTCACAATTGTCATTGGCATAGTGAGCTCCATGTCGATTGTTCATGCGCAGACGTCTGTCGATTGCACAATGGGGACTCTAGAAGCCCAGGTGACTAGAGCACCAGAAGCGGTATCCTCTCAAGCGGCGATTTCTTTCGCCGTTTCCACACCGCAGTACCAACAACTTGCAGCTGGCTTCAGTGTAACGTACACAGGTTCCGACGATGGATGGTCGTATGGATCGGATTGCACTGTCTCTTGGACTGGCGTAGCTGTGAACTTCCTCGCTCGAAGCGCTAATGGGTCGGACTATACTCTCACGATTTCGGAAAATCCAACGACTGACGTGGTAAATTGGGCTCACATTTCTCCTGCTGTGTCCGAGTCAATATCCCCAAGTTGCTCCTCTTCCTGTCAGTGGAGTGGCTACGCAATAGCCGGAAACTCAGGAGCGAGTCAGCAAGTCTACGAGTCTGATGCGATATGGTATATTCCTCAACTAAAGGAGCCAGGAGGTACGATAACCTGCACGTCTTCCTACAAGTGTGACCTGTCCGAGTGGGTTGGGCTCACGGACCAAAAGACGGCGTCCCAGAGTGATGCCACAATAGTCCAGGCGGGCATCATTTCAACGATTTTTCCCAACGTAAATCCGCCTCCTAATGATTATGTTGACTATGAAGGATGGACTGAAATCTATTGTAAGGGATACAGTGACACATGGTGTCAATCCAGCGTCCAGTACTGTCCTAACATGCAGTATGCTAATGGCGAAGTCAATCCAGGCGACGAAATGGAATCAACCGAGGAGAATGAATTGCCATACACGGGTTACAGCGGAAACGGCTACTACATATTCCTCAATGACTGGACGTCAAGCGAACTATGCGACGCCCAGCCGAACGGGAACCCGGTGAGCATAGGGGACTCAACGAACCCATTCACGCCTGTATACGCCGCGTTCATGGGAGAGTGGAATACCGTATATCAACTGGCTGGATTCTCGGATTGGAATTTCACAGACGTAGCCTTCAACCCCGGCGGATTGACCGGAGACTACACTGGGGTCTATTCGTACTACAGCGCAGGGGATGGATACGGGGTCTATATGTACAACAACAATTATCAACAGACAACAACAGACGCAATGAGCAAAGTTGGGAACGGGTACGGAACCTTCCTAATTCATTGGGATACAAGCGATGGAGCCTGAGAAGGAAGGAACATCACGCGCGAAAGTTGGGCCGTCTCATCCTATCTGGTTTCTTTCGGAACAAGCGCCCTACTGGAAAATTGGGGAACGAATCTGAACCGACCGGATCTGCCACAAGATAGTTTGATTGTCCTCTGGTGGCGACGAAACATTTCAGGAAACGCAATCATGTTCAGACTAACCAGAGATTCCCAAAAGTGGGTGAAAATGCCGCTCCGCGTATCGAGAACGGCTCATTTCTGCCCTGTTTGCTACAGACGTAATGAGCGTCTGATGGAAAATGTACACGCATGCTGAGTCCGCGCTGAGATTATGCGAAAAGCGACTCCTTACTCCTTCATTGCTCTCGGTAAGCTTTTTGCGTCTCCCGACCTCCCGACTGAGAACATTCCTCCAATATCTCTAAAAGACTCGTCATCTAAAAATTAGGGGGAATTCCTCTTGAAGCGTGGAGGGCGGTCTGGAGTCTCAACAAAGCTGGTAACCCTAGCAATGGTCGTGTTGATTGTCGTGGCTTTCGCGGGTTATGGATTACTGTTGCAGTCACGACCTTCTAGTTCGAATTCGTCACCGAGATCATCCCAGTCTCAAACCGCGACTACGTCAGCGAGCACGTCAATGACGGACATTGTGCTCAGCGACTTCACCCACCATATGCAGCTCCTTTCCGACGGCAATGTGTCAGGAATCGCTGGCCAGTACGCTGGAAATGCGACCCTGATTTGGTTGGGTTTGGGCAACCTGGCAGGACTTAAGGGCGTCTACACCGGTCCGAAAGAGATACTCTCACTGGTGAACAGCACATTCGCACCTTGGAGAAGTCCCTCCACCATAGCGAACCTAACTCAGAGCGTAACTGTGACATCAGAGAAGTCAGCGGTGGTTAACTCGAACTTCAGCTTTTACGGAGAAAACCCCTTCCTCGGTAATTTCAGGGGCACTGTCACCGCACAGGATTTCTACTCATACTCTGTCGCGAATGAAACCTGGCTGATTTATCGGGAGATTTGGAACTATCTTAACTTCAGCATCGAGTTTCCGAATACCGCGCCAACCAATCTATCAGGAATCCAAACAGTTGACGCACTCAGCGTAAGCCCTGACGGAACCTACGCCGCGGCCGGAACGTCAGATACGGGTGGGTATAACGGCTCTGTGTATCTTGTAGCCCTGAAGGGGCAACCAAGAGTGGTCTGGAGGCACGTGACAAACGGCAGTACCGTCGGCTCGGTGGCAATTTCAGGCAATGGCTCTTATGTCGCTGCCACCGGGACAGCAGGAAACGGACAGGCGTTCGGGGAGGGTCCATGCTTGTGCCCAGTAAATGGCAGCAGCCAACTGTTGGTCTTCAATAGAGGGGGTGCGGCGCTCTGGAACTTCACGGCGGCGCAGGGGACGTACCTGCAGAATGTCGCCATGTCAGGTAACGGGTCGAAAGTCGTCGTGGCATACACAAACGGGAACGGCCAAAGCGGGATAATCTGCTTCAACAGCGATGGACTCGATCTCTGGAACTACACCTCCCCTACTCGAGGCTCAATCGGTCAATTCGCAATGTCGAACGATGGGAGCGCGATTACATACGCTGACAAGGGGGTGTTCTATCTGAATTCACAAGGGCAGCAGGTCTGGAATTACACTGAAGAACCGAATGTCAAATTCATCCAAATGTCGAGCAATGGGTCCCGCGTGGCGGTGGGAACCGTATCCGGTGCCGACAACGGCAGTCTGCTCTACTTTGACGGGACCCGGGGGGCCTTGCTCTGGCAACGGCAGCTCTTCACGGAGGTGCAGCCTGTGGTCATGTCTTCGGACGGTTCCCACATCGCCATTGGAGATGATACAGGAGTCATGTTGCTTGACTCAGCAGGGAATCTACTATGGAACTATAGCTTCGCGAGGGTGTCAGGTAATCCTGTTGCCGTGATACAGACTGACTCGGCGGTTCTCTTCGGTGGTGAGTACCCCACCAACCAAGCGGAATTGGTTGGTTATAACGGCACCGCTATTATCGCGTTTTCAATACCTTCCCTTACCCAGGTGGCGGGGTCAGCAAGCGGGCCAATTTGGGCGGCCGCGGGAGGTTGGATAGCTGGGTACGGGGTATGCGTGACGCTGCACATATTCAATGGTTCGAGCGTGCTTCCAACGATCCAGCTATGCTAGTGCCGTTCCAACCGATTCGTCCAACATTTTGGAGCAGACAAAGGGGGAGAGGCTCTTGGTGATCAGGGCGATGCCTGACTCTGGAATGAGCCTCGGGAAGGCGCTCCTCCACGCAGGCGCGAGCAGGAACCTCTACTACTACGCGAAGACGAGGCGTACGGTCTCGCTCGACCCCGTTGTCACGGAGAAGGCAAGAGAGATAGCCGTCAAGAGGCCCACCTACGGGACGAGGAGGATAGCGGCGCAGCTCACCAGGGTGCTCGGCACGCCCGTCAACAGGAAGAAGGTGCAGAGGGTCTATCGCGCGCTGGACTGGATAGAGCCCTCGAAGAGGAAGCGCGAGATAATCCGCTCCAGCGACAAGGCAGGTTCGCACACCCAATTACGTTCAAATTCATCAATGTTAGTCATAACACGACTTTTCGGCTTTTAGTTTCGTGAAAATGCGTAAATACGAGGATGGTAGAACAATCTTCTGGGTTTGTCATGGCTGATGCCACGCGCGACCCTAATGTCGATCGTCGCTTGCTTAACATGGCATTGCGAGGACGGGTGCGGCGTCTCGTGCTTTGGACTCTCATGAACAGCCTGGACCCGCTTTCTGTCTCCGAGATTTGTCACAAGACACGTCTCTACCCAAGTGAAGTCATCGGAGCCATTCGCGGCCAACCAGGCTCGTACGAGCCCCAGTATTCGTCGCTACGACTTCATCTCGTGGCCGAGGTCACCACAAAAGGTCATGGAGATAGAACGCATAAGACCTACAAGTTCACCTGTAGTGACCCGATCCTGCTCAGGTACATAGAAGATACTTTGAAGGGATACCGGCAGACAGGAGAGGCCTAGGAAGATAGTAGAGGCGGCTTGCCTGTGATTTTACAGAACATTGTTATCAGTTGATTATTCAATTGAGTTATCAGTTGTGAATCTTCCTTTTTAGGTCCGGGCCAATGACTTTCGGACGCAATGATGCGCCGGGCAATATCCAAACTGGAGGTCATAGGTATGTTTGCACTATTAGCGGTCCTAATCACATCAGGCGGATTGTCGACCGCAATCGCGGCACCCCTTTCGACTTCTGCGGTATCCTCGCAGGACGGAGGATCGTTCTGCGCCCGTGAAGTACCGTCGGGTTCGATTGTGAATTCTGCAGCTGGCACGATTATTTTTCCGAACGGCAGCGTCGTGGCGAACGCGGCTATCCCGTGCTCTATGACGAGTGTGGTTTATTCCTGCTGCTCCGGCGGACCTGAGGCTCTCGGAACGGAGGGTGGGTTGAACCTCAACCAATATTTTGCCAGCTTCCAGGATCAATGGACCCGTCCTCCAAATCCCTCAAGCGGATCATTTGGTTCGAACCAAGGAGTAGGACTGTTCGACGCTCTTGTGTACTACTCGACCCAGAACAACCCGGACATAATACAGCCCCTTCTGACCTATGGCTGCATCACCTCAACTGACTGCTCCAATAGCTTTAGGCTTACGGCGTATGCCCTTATCGGAAGCATCGTCGATTATGCCACCCCTGTGAGCACAAGTAACGGTGACACCATTCAAGGGGTGATGACATACTACTCAAGTATATCCGGTTGCATCAATAACGGACCGGGGTACGGGATAAACGCCAAGGATACCTCCGCGGGCACACATTCAATTCTGTACCAGTGCACTTCTGACCAGTATCCCTTGGCTTATGCGGGCGCCCTCGAACCCATCAATTTGAGCACCTGTACGCAGATGCCCGGAACGACCTCAGATGCCTTTGGCTCGGTCTCCTACACAACGAGCCCCAGTGGCGGTACCGCTACTACGAGCGCATCGACGCCCGATACCTTCTGCACTCCAACCGCTGGCTGGAATAGCGGCGCCACGACCCTCACCCTCGGTTGGAAGGATTCCTAATCAAGCATTCGAGACGAGGGGGCAGTGCTGAAAGCATGAGCCGCCCATAGTAGCTGCTTGCCTAAACGGTCCCTTCTTCTGTCCAAGAGAGAAACTCTCCTTGTAACGCTCAGTCCGACCCTTCGAACCAATCTCGCCTTTCGCTTCAATGAGTAGTTCCGTTACTTTGTCGGGACAAATGTCTTTGATGTCGATTCGCTTCTCACTAACGTTAGTTAGTGGCAATCATTGTGCCTTCAAGAATGTTGCAACAGCAATGACCTGATTCTCATTCAGTCTGTCAGATAACGTATTTTCTCAAAACGTCCTCGCAATAGGGGCAAAAAGCTCCCCATAAACTCCCTGTCGAGTTGATGTCGGCTTTGGCAATTTTGAAGGCCTGTCAGGATTCATCGGCTGACTTGGTTCAAAGGGGACAATAAAGAAGGAAATCGCCTAAACGATACCGAGGTGAGGGAAAGGGACCGGTGACATATATCACTCCTGCTCCGATGCCGACAACGCAGCTCAGTGACTTCCAGATTGAAGGAGGGACCACCGCACCACAATATATCACCGCGTTGGCCGAATTGCAGACCGGAGGGTTATGGTACGAAACTTGATAGACGGGAGCAAGAAAGAAGAAGGCCAGACCGACCACTAGGAAAACGCCGGCCACTAGTATCGATTTCATAGACTTCTGCTTACATTTTGGATGAGGGTCCTCGATTTATCTTTTGCACCGAATCACAAGAGAATTGGGGGTGTGCTTCTTCATCCAGGTAGGTGCCCTGCAGACGGAAGCGCCGCCCTTCCCGAGGGCAACTTCACGGTCTCCTGCACGGCTAATCCGCTCGAAAAACTGGTTAGAGTAGTGGCAACTAATAATCTAAACTTTGGCAGAATCCGCTCCCAGTCTAGCCCTGGACGACAGCATCAGGGAGGCTATCCTCTCTGCGTCGTTCTCGCGTTTCCTGCTCACCCTCATGACGACCTCGATGAAGGAGACGAGCACCTCTCTGTATGCGAGGCGGCACCTCGAGATATTGAAGCAGGGATACCTTTTGAAGCTACCGAGTAATAATCCTGCGACGGCGCAAGCAAAGGTCAAGATCTACGTGTCAAAGGGGAGGCACAGCATCAACCTCCCCAGCGAGTTCGTGAGTGACAGCGCCTTCCCCTTCAAGCCACTCGAGGAGCTGGTCGCGAGGATAGACGGCAAGCGAGTCGTGATAGAGAGGCGTAGGGGGTAACGTACGCGCTGTGTCTCAGGAGACTATTCGAGCCGAAGCCAACGGATGCCTCTAGGGACGGGTTGAACGAAAACACTCTAGCAACGCGGAACTATCCGACTGCGGTCGGCCGGCGACAGGCGGACTGTCAAAGGGGGTTGGGAGGTGCGGGTGCACGGGTTGTCGCGATGTGCTGATGGTCAAGATTAGGGGCTTGCTTAGTAATAAAAAAGGGTGCGGCGCCGTGTGCGGGCGAGCACCGCTGGACAGGCGAGACTGTCGCGACAATGCGTGACAGCGGAAGCACGTCCGCGCATCAGAGCAGCTGGAGGGCCATCTCCAGCGTCTCCTTGCACGCCTTCTCTGCTTGCGTGTCGTTTTCCACCATCATCAGAGGCGTGGTGAGCCCGCTGAACTCCTTCAGCTCCCCCACCGCTACGACCTTGGACCAAATCCTTCCGTTCGCGAAATTAAGGACGAACAGGATGAGCGGGACGCCCAACTTCAGGGCCATGCGCTGCTCCGCGAGCACCTTCCTCCTCGGTATCCACCTCTGCCTAGTCCCGTCCTCTCTTAACGTCAGTGCCTTGAACGCGCCTACGCCCCTGGGGTTGCGCGTCCCGGGAGCGTAGAAGACGTAGTCCGGGGTCCCCTCCTTTATGCTGTTGTCCACCAGCTTCCCTGCCCCACGAAGAATCTGCTCGCAGAACATCAGCTGGGCGTTGTTGCCCCGCTCCCTGTTTGCCAGCCCGTCCTCCCTGGTCAGCTGCTTGCGCCCTGTTGCGGTACCCTCTTTCTCCGCTGCAACGACCAGACTCGATTCCGCCACCCCCGCTTGTACCAAGCTTTTGCTGCCGGGGCCGTCAACGTTCCCATCCTCCTTTGGTGCCCCAGCGCGGTCGGCCAGGAGCTCGTCTATGGCCTCCTCGAGAATCGAGGCCCTCTCGACCAGCGACTCCAGCTTGTTTGAAACCAGGTAGATTGTCGCCGCGCCATTTCGGTGCGCCTCGGCCATCTCCTCGTACCGGCTGGCGATGTGGTTCATGTCCTTCTTCGCCATCTCCACCCAGTTGAAGATCCACTCGTTAGACCTGCTCGTTGCGTCGCTCGCCTTCTTTATCGCATCAAGAGTCTGAGGTGCCTTCTTGTCCCACTGCTCGACGGAAGCCCTCAGGGCGTCCGCGATGGCTTCGATTTTTCCGACTTTCTCACCCATCGGAGCGAGTGTCTCGGAGGTCCGCTTTTCCACCAGCTCCACGGTGTCCACTCGCTCCGACTAGAGACGCCCAGAATAGGCGAGCATGGAATGATAGAGCATCCAGGAGCCGCGGAAGACCAAGAAGAGCAACGCAATCCAGACGGCGCTTAGAAGAGGGCCCGTGAACGCAGGAAGGTCCTGATTGACCTGTCCGACGAGTACCAACAGGATTGACGACCCAAGAAGAGACAGCAGGGAGACCACCACGATCCGTCTCGCAGTCATTTCCCGATTCTTCTTGTCGAAGTTCACAAACGCGTCGAGGATGAGGTAGCCAACTTCGAACAGGATAGTCCAGTCCAGGAGCAGGTCAGTACCGGCCATTGTCTCTCTCCTCCTCTTCTACCTCCAAGAGCTGCAGCCATACTCCTAATTTTACAACAAACTCGTCGACTCGTATGACGTCAAGTTCGCGTTCTAGCACTTTTCTTAGCGGGGAATCAGCCCTTAGGCTCGCGATCGCCCACGATTTTACGCAGCGAATTTTGACTAGCGCGGATTCTTCGTGCTGCAGTTCCATCTTACCTACCTATGGGTAGGGACTGCGTAGAGTTATCCTTATAAGCCTTCCTACGCGTAGGTAGGTTGATGCCAGACGGCACAGTGAAGGGTTCAATTCTAGAATTGCTCAAGAAGGGGCCAACACGTTACTCCGACCTGGTCAGGGAATCAAGAAGGCCCGACAAAACAATCTATGTCACGCTGGCGAGGCTTGGTGAATCGGAATTCATCTCAAAAGACGAAGAAGGTCGTTACGTACTTACCGATGCAGGAAGGCGGGAACTGGAGCGAATCAGATTCATTAGGCTCGCGGAAGAGGAAGACGACCTCGAAATCATAACTAACACGCGGATTGCGATAGCACTGGGCCGCTGTTATGATCTACTCTTCGACCTCCGCTATCTTCTTCTGAGGACCTTCAGGCGATTGGATGGCAAGGACAAAAGAGAGGTGAACGAGAAGCTGGAGGTCATCCGGAATCTGTTGTTGAAGTACAACCCGTCGCTGATGCGGGAGGACCTCGAAAAAGGTGAGAGCAAAGGGACTGAAATCCGACTTACTGAATTGCTCACTGGGGGAATTCTTTGGGAGAAGAGGTTCATCAAATGGGGGATGAAAGATCGTTATCGCCATCTACTCGATCTAGCGAAGGAACTACCCGAGGGTCCGGTGAAGGAGGAAATACTCAGTTCCCTAGCCTTGTTTAGAGAGGCTGCGCGGAAAGTGGACAATAGTCTAGCGGGATTGGAGCCTCCGGCAGAGCGATCTGCGTGAGGGGCTTCCGACGTCTCAGGTATTATTCTTCCCCCAAAGGCGGTCTTCGCAGCCTTTTGCTCGGGATAATGAAATGCAGGCATGTTTATAAGAATACTAGGGTAAGGCTAGAGTATGATAAAAACGACAATCTCGATGACTCCGGAGCTCTATTCCGCTCTGACCCGGGCCGCGCTCGACAGCGGCACCAATGTGTCCAGAGAAATCGAGACTCACCTTAGGGAGAGCACCTACATCCAGAAGTACATCGCAGAGGTGCGCGCAGAGCCCGACCAAGGCGCTCACCTGGTCAACCCGAAGACGTTGCGCTCAAAGTCTAAGGTCGAGGCAAAAATTTCCTCTTAGGCGTGAGCAAGCCCCACTCAGGATCCCTGTAGGACTTCCCACTCTCCTCGTATCCCAATACGTCGTCATAATACCTCACAACATGCTGCAGGGCCTCCATTCGAATTTCGGTGATTCCTAGCTGGGGAGCTACGACGCGCTCGACGACCCTCACGAGGTCGCCGCCGGCTCCAGGGTACTGCAGCAGCTTGTTCCGCGCGAGCATCTCCAGCATGATGTAGCCACCGTGCACCATCAGATATTGAACGCCGGCGACTCGACTTTCGACCTCTCGGACAATGACCAAGGCTTCAGGTTCAAGGCTCCACTCGTAGTACTGGCGGAGAGGGTACTTGTCCATGCGCGGCTCGCCGCAGCTGAATTCCTGTTCGATGTCTGTTCGCTGGATCAACCTGAAGCCTTCGGGCAGTCTTATCCTGTCGCTCAGCCGTGGCCGATTGGTCATTGGATCGCCTCGTCGTTCTTTCACACGACTCAGATTGGGAGTTTGAGAATCACTCTGTCGTTCGAGAGCGGGGCAACGTACTCCCATCCTTGCTGGATGTAGTGCTCCACCTCCCCCGTGTTGATGACCCTCTGCCTCGAGCCGTTGTTGACCATCGCCCCCAGCAAGCGCTGCCTCACTATATCCTGGAGCTGTTCGTTGGTTATCTGCGTCAGGTCCATCTTCTCTACTTCCTCCGGCTTGAACCCGGCGACCAGCAGTAGCTGTTCCTTGAAGGTCTCCTTAATCTTCTCGCTGCTCGCCTCTCCCTTGGAGGTCTGAAGAAGCTCCTCGCACCGCTTGTAGGCTCCTCGCATCTCCTCTATCATGTCGGGTGGCAACCTCGTCTTGTTGGTCGAGTACCTCGCCTCGATGTCGCCCTTGTGTCCCATGAAGAACTGCCGCCAGGGGTGGGAGATGAACCCCTTCGACTCCGCGATATCAAAGGCTGTGTCGCAGTACGACCGCAGCACGTAAGGCCTCCATGTGAACCCCGTCGCCTTGATCGCCAGTTTCACCTCCCAAGCGAGCTTCGTAGTCCTGAGGAATGAAAGCCTGCTGCTCGCCCTTGTGTGGCTAATCAATGGGCTGTCAGGCTGCAGCTTCTCACCGTCCCTCAATCTCGCCTCGAGGTACTCCTTCAGGTACTGGCATCCCTCCTCCGGCAGGAAAGAGAAGTATTGGTGCCGGGCCTTGCTGAGCGTCTTCCTGACTACAACAATCGTCGGGACTTTGGAGAACTCCACCGCACCATCTTTCTTCTTGACTTCCAGCTCGCGGAGATCGCTCAGCCTCAAGCCGTCGTTGCCCAAGTAGTTCCCCAGGCTCTCCGGTCGCAATCCAGAGAAGGCCATTAGCGCAGCAATCGCTCTGGCCCTTGTGTCGCAATGTCTGAGGAGCTGGGCGAGCTGTTCCTTTGTGGGGACGACCTCGTCTACATAGTCCGAGACAGGCAGCTTGATCCTCCTTTCTATCTTCAGCCCAAAGTGACCCAGCCACGATCTCATGGTGACGAGGTTGTTCTTCACCTGGGCCGGCTTCTCCCCCTTCTTCAAGGAGTCGTCAACATAGTCCATCATGAACTTGTCGAAGCCCTCCGGGTCCTTCCACTTGAAATCGACGACCGTCTGCGGCGTGTAGCCTGTCGCGTTGCAGAAACGCCCCAGCCGCCGGAGCCGCTCCTCCGCAGTGATTACGCTTCCTCGCGCCAGGTTGTTGAACCATCTCTCCACATCCGGGTCCCTTAGGAGCTGCTTGTGCCTTGGACGGGCCAATTTCCTTCGAAATGACAGATGTGAGGAACGTATTTAAACGTAGATAAGAGTGCGGTCGCAGGGATTTGAACCCTGGTCTCTGGTCCGCGCCTTATGGGGACGCGAATTGCCAGCTTGGAGGGCTGAAGTCTTTTCCGTCCGGTGGACTCTAGACCAGACTCTCCACACGTTTTGGGCGTGCTCTGGACGACGACCGCGCGAGCTTGCACCTCCAACTACCCCCTTTTTTACCGTTGGTCTCGCTCGACCTTCCCGAGCGACTTCTCTACCTCGTAGACGATGCGCGCGGCGACAACGTGCGCGTCCAGCGGCCTCTCGTGGATCCTCGCCAAGCGGTCGAACGCCCTCATGCTGCTGGCCAGGAAGTGCCCCCGGGGGAACCCGCCTACGACGACCGCCGGATCCTTCGTCGCCGTGATGTCGTTCGAGAGGGCCTCAAAAGACGCTGGCGCACCCTGCACCGAGAGCCCTATAGAGAGGTCTAACCCTGTAGACTCTAGCAGCCGCGGAATGTCCGCATCGCGTACCCTCACAAGGCCCTCTCGGGGCCGTTCCGCCAGCACCTTCTCCATGAGGTTGCGGAACCTAGCGTAGCTCTTCGGGGGCCTTGCAACTTCCCCAAACTCGAGCACCGAGTCGCCGAGCGTATGGATGTACGTCCTGGCCTTTCCCTCCTGGTGCAGGGGCGTGCTGGTGACACTGAGCAGCGTAAGGTGCACGAGGTCAGGCCTCCCTCTCCTGTACCCGTCCTCGAGCTTCAGCATCGCGGAGTGGTGCACGCTCCTGTCGAGGAGGATCCTTCCAGGCTCGACTCCTCGCCGCTCGGCGTCTCTCCTCACCGAGGGTTCCCTCCAGAGGGGTTTGGGGACGAGCTCGAGCGCGGCCTCCCCTATCACAAAGTGGAGCTTCAATGGCCTGGCAAGACTTTCGCCTCGCGATTTATCAGTTGCTTCGGTGAAAGCGAGCAGCGAGCTGGCCGCTCTGACGAAGAACACGACTAGAATTTCATGCTTTGGAAGCCCTGCGTTCCGGCTTTCCAAACGCCGAGCAAGGGAAGCTTACCTCGGTGCGAGGATCACAACTCCACAGACGTTAGACAGATCGAGTGCATCGGCCGCGGTCGACACCGCGTCGACAGCGGTCATCAGATGGAGACTCGAAGGGAGGGAACAGCGTGCCCGAGTCATCGCCTGTGGCAATCAGACCTCTGCTCGTCCGGACACCTGGTTCGCGCAAGGCAGGGCGCCCACAAGCTTTAGCAGTGGGCAAGTCGCCAGTTTGCGCGAGCGGGCGAGAGAATCCCACCGGTCAACAGGAAGGAAGCCAGGAGGCAGGCTACCACCACCGCGAGGGCTCTCATCGAGCTCTCTGTCTCCACTGCCGCCGATGACCCCGGCCTGGCCAAGAGGCAAGCAGCCCTCGCGAGGCGTCTCATGCTGAAATACAACGTCAGGTTCGGGTACGACCTCAGGCGGTTCTACTGCCACGGCTGCAAGGGCTTGATTGTCCCAGGGGTAAACGCCAGGGTGAGGGTAGCAGGCGGCATGCTCCTAACCACCTGTGCAGGCTGCGGCAGAGTGAACAAAAAGTCGCTCTCCGCGCAACCCTCCAAGCGTCAATTCGAGGCGCATGGCGGCGGTCCCTCGTCCCAGGGCTGATGAGGAGACGGCAACGCTTCGGAATGGTTGTAAACAAGCGGACGCCAGACCAGGCGAGATGAGGCGGCCCAACCCCTGGCTGACCGGCGGAGTGCTCTTCTTGTCCCTTGGAGCCGTGACCATGGCGGCGGGGATAGCCGGAGGTGGGCTCGTCAGCCCGGTCTCGGTCGTCGGGCCGACAATACCGTCGGTATTCTTGATCCTCTTCGGGGTCATCCTCCTGAAGATAGGTACCCGCCCAAAGGACTGAGTCTTGCGGCGCCCCCAACCCTTCCTCCTGAACGTCGGCGGGACACGGATTCCTTGGCGCAGGCTTAAATATCCAAATGGAAGGGCCGGACATCCCCCAACGGAGCTAGAGAGCGAATGGTCAAGGTCTACGACGTGCCCGCGGATAGGCTGATAGAGGAGCTCGCCCAGCACCTAAGGAGGGTGCCCGAGATCGAGCCCCCCACCTGGGCGTCGTTCGTCAAGACAGGCTCCCACGCCGACCGTCCGCCCCAGAGGCAGGACTGGTGGTACGTGAGGGCCGCCTCTATCATGAGGAAGGTCTACATGAGAGGCCCAGTAGGGATAGAGAAGCTCGAGAGCGCCTACGGCGGCAGCAAGCAGCTCGCATACTTCCCCAAGCACCACAGAGACGCCGGGAGCTCCTCTATCAGGAACCTCTTGAAGGGTCTGGAAAAGGCCGAGCTCGTCTCGAAGCAGCAGAGCGGGAGGGTCCTCACCCCGAAGGGGGTCGCCTTGATGGACAAGGTCAGCAAAGAGATTTTTAAGGAACTCGTGAAGCAGAACCCAGCGCTGGAAAGGTACAGTTGATTCTATGATGGACGAGCAGCAGCACAAGGAGGCCCAACCGAGGGGTGCTTCGCAGGACGAGCAGGCCAGGCGCGCGATGCGGGAGAACGTCATGCGCGTGGCGCTTACCTCCGAAGCCAGGCAGCGGCTAGCCAACGTCAAGATGGTGAAGCCCGACGTCGCCCACGCCATCGAGGAGTACATCGTCCAGCTCGTCTCGTCCGGGAGGCTGAAGAGGACCATCGACGACGACCAGCTCAAGGAGCTCCTCTCGAGCATCCAGGGGACGGCGAAGAGGGAGTTCAAGATTAGGAGGATATGAGCCGTGGGAAGAAACAAGGACGCGTCCAAGAAGAACCGCCTGATGAAGGCAAGGAAGACCAACGCCTCGGTCCCCACCTGGGTGATTGCCAGGACCAACAGGAAGGTCAGGTCGAACTCCAAGCACAGGCCCTGGAGAAGGACGAAGCTGGGGTACAAGTAGGGAGAGCGAGCGCGGATGTCCACCAACGCAGAGCCACTCACCCGGGTCCACATGGTCCCCCTTAGGCGGGCGTTCGAGGCCCCAAAGTATAGGCGGACTAAGGTCGCGGTCAGGCTGATTCGCGAGTTCACCACACGCCACATGAAGGCCAACGAGGTGAAGATAGACAAGGAGGTCAACGAGCTCCTCTGGACGCGGGGGATCGGGAATCCGCCCAGGCGCATCAAGCTCGAGATGGAGAGGGACGAGGACGGAGTGGTCGAGGTCCGGCTGCCTGCCGAAGAGTCATCCTAATTGGGACTCCACCTAGTCGATCTTTACAGAAGCCCGAACATCGGCATCTTCCTAAGGGCCAACGACAGCGCGGTCCTGGTCCCCAAGGGCATCGCTGGCTCCAAGTCGGAGCGGGTCTCGGCCGACCTGGGCGTCCCGCCGTGCCACGCCTCTGTGGGGGGCACCAGGCTCCTCGGCCCGCTGGTCGCCATGAACAACAGGGGGGTGCTGGTCTCCCGGATGGTGGAGGACTACGAGTTGGACGAGATAGCCGCGGGCACCGGGCTCAAGGTGTCCAGGCTCGAGTCCAATTTCACCGCCGTTGGGAACCTCGTCGCCGCCAACGACAACGGCGCGATAGTCTCGCCCCTCCTCGAGCGCCACGCGGTCGAGCAGATCGAGACCGCTCTCGGGACGCCGAGCGTCACGATGGACGTCGCAGGGTACGCCCAGGTGGGCGCGATGATAGTAGCGACCAACAGGGGTGCAGCGGTCTCCCCCGCTGCGCGCGAGCAGGAGGCGCAAGAGATCGCGAAGGTCCTCAAGGTAGAGGTCTCCGCATCCTCGGTCAACGGAGGGATCCCCTACCCTGCTTCGGGCGTGGTGGCCAACTCCGAGAACGCGATAGCCGGCTACCTCACAACCGGCCCCGAGTTGGTCTTCTTGACCCGCGCGCTCAATGTCTGAGCAGGTATTGCCCTGACAAACCCTTCAGCATGAGCGCCCCGCCCGGGCCCGTTTCTGCTGCCCCGTCGTGGCCGCCGGCTCCCAGACCGACCTCCGCCTATAACGTAGCTCTCGTCGCCCTCCTTCGTTCACTTCACCGGAGTCGTCCACTTCCATGCGGCAGGAGGGGCGTGGTGGAGGCAGCAGGGCGACGGTTGCGGGGTGCCGCCAGGTCCCTGCCAACGGAACGGCCACTTACTCTTAAAAAGCCCCGACTGTGTCCGCACCCCGGTTTGAGCTCCGAAGAAGAGAGGATGAACCAGCTCATCGTCGAGTCCAGGATGCTCGAGGCCACGTACAACGAGCTGACCAGCAGGCAGAGCATGCTCGAGCGGATGCTCATAGAGAGCCGCGCCTCCCTGGACACCCTCCGGGGGATAGGGACGGCGGTCACGGACGAAGTGCTCGTCCCGGTGGGCGCAGGCGTCCTCCTGCGAGCTTCGCCGCCAAAGGCAGACAAGGTCCTGGTGAGCGTTGGTGCGAGCGTGGTGCTGGAGAAGAAAAAGGAGGACGCCGAGAAGATGCTCGAGGCGAGGTCCAAGGACATCGAGGAGAACATCGTGACGATCCTCTCGCAAAGGAACCAGATAGCACAGAGGCTTGAGGCCGACAGAAGGACCCTCCAGGCGTACATCGACAGGCAGGAGCTCGAGCAGCAGCAGCGGCCGGGACAGTCAGGGTAATGTTCGAGAAGCTCAGGGGAGCCTTCTCCTCGCTGGCAAAGGCCGTCTCCGAGAAGAGGCTCTCCGAGAAGGACCTCGACGAGGCGCTCTACGAGTTCCAGATGGCGCTGATGGAGAGCGACGTCGCGCAGAACGTCGTCGAGGCGGTCACAGACGACCTCAAGAAGCAGCTGCTGGGCATCTCCCTCGAGCGGTCTAAGGACGTCCAGGCCTTCGTGAAGGAGAAGCTCCGCGAGGAGGTCCTCAAGGTCTTCTCCCAGCCGGGGGAGGTCGACGTCATAGAGAGGGTGAAGGCGAGCAAGGCGAAGGGGGAGCCGCTCAAGGTGCTCTTCCTCGGGATAAACGGGACGGGCAAGACCACCACCGTGGCCAAGTTCGCCAACTTCATGAAGAAGAGCGGGTTCTCCGTGGTGATCGCGGCCGGCGACACGCACAGGGCGGGTGCCATTGAGCAGGTCTCAGAGCACGCCGAGCGCATCTCGGTCAAGGTGGTCGCGCAGAGATACGGGGCCGACCCGGCAGCAGTGGCGCGCGACGGCGTACTCTACGCAAAGGCCCACCACGTGGACGTCGTCCTGATAGACTCGGCGGGGAGGATGCAGACCAACCAGAACCTGATGGAGGAGATGGCAAAGATCGTCCGGGTCGTGAGCCCCGACCTCAAGATATTCATCGGGGACTCTCTCGCTGGGAACGACGCCGTCTCCCAGGCGGAGCTGTTCAGCAAGTACACCGGGTTCGACGGCGCGATACTCACCAAGGTCGACGCCGACGCCAAGGGCGGCGCGGCACTATCGATCGCGTTCACCACGAAACGACCCATCCTCTTCCTTGGTGTGGGCCAGGGCTACGACGACCTGAAGACGTTCGACGCCAGTTCGTTCGCCGACTCGCTCGTCGGCTAAAAGTCTGAGAAGAGGTAGACACTGAGGTCTACCATGCCGGCGGAGACCTTGACCCCCTCCCTGGAGAGGAGCCTCCGCTTGGTGACCTGCCCCCTCCCTCCTGAGTATCCCCCGAGGGCGCCGTCCGCCCTCACCACCCTGTGGCACGGTACGACGATGGGGTTGGGGTTCGCCCCCAGCGCCTGCCCGACGGCCTGAGCCGCGCCGGGGAATCCGATGGCCTTCGCTATCGCACCGTAGGTGCTGACCTTGCCCATGGGAATCCTCGAGGTCATCGTGTAGACGGAGTCGCTGAATCTCTCTGGTTTCAAGCCCTTATCACTTCGAGCGCGAATTGCCTGGAGAGTGATATTATCTTTTCCCTGTGAGGCCCTGCGCCCTTCCAGTCGATAAGGACATACCTGGGGAACTGGGTGGTCTTCTGGATGATCTGCCCGAAGATGGCCTCGTCTATCCACTCGAGGTAGTGCTTTGCTACCACCGCAGAAAGCGCGTACTCCCCTCCCAGGAGAGCACTGTTGAACTTCTGCGGGTAGTGGGTCCCCCCGAACGCCAGGGCGACCTTCTCCCACCTCTTGCCCGAAGCGAGCGAGGCCATCAGCGCGTCCGCTATCACCCCCGCCGCACGCTCGTCTCCCCACTGCCTCTCCGTCGAGCCCAGCTCCACGAACAGCACTGGTCTCCTCAGCGAGGTGGGGCCGTGGTGGGTGGCCTCGATGGTCATCTCGTAGCCGTCGAGGCGCGACCTCCTCTCGTTCAGGGCGATAAGGTAGTTCTTCTGCAGGTCAGGGTCGATGACCCCCACTTCCCTGGGCCTTGCGCCGAGGACGACCCTGTCGGTGAAGTTGCCCGTCGTGTGGACGGTGAGCGAGGGGATCCCCGACTCGGCCCTGTGCGTCGAGAGGAAGACGTACGCCTGAGGGCGGAAGTAGGCATCGAGGTCGGGCGGCTCTATAATCTCGGTGTCGATCGTCGCCAGGATCGTCGAACCTTTCTGGTAGAGGGGGGACGATCCGAAGGCTATCCCCGTCGACTCGAACCCGTGCCCCTCAATGAGGGCGGACCTGATGGTCATCGAGGCCATGTTCCGGGAGGAGGCGACCAGAACGAAGGTCGGGCTGCTCGTCGGAGAGGGCGCGGCCATCGAAGCCGCCCCAGGGTGCTCGCGCAAAAAGGTTCGCCGAGGCGGAGGGGCGGAATTGCAAAGGCTTCAACAAGCCATATAAAGACGTCTAGGGCATCGGGTTCCAGTTTAGCGATTGGCCTGGCGTGACTTTCTGCGGTCGATGGGCGCAGTCCTCAGGATGTCGAGGAAGAGCGACACGGAGGAGTTCTTCCTTTACCTGAAGCTGGTCCTCCTAGGCCTCGGCGTCGTGGGTGTGATAGGCTTCTTCGTGAAGCTCGTCTCGACCGCCCTGCCACACATATTCGGCTGAGGAGTTTGAGATTAGCATGTCGTCAACAACAGAGCAGAAGCAGACCTCGATATACCCGGTCAAGACTACGGGCGGGCAGGAGAGGACGGTTGCCACCTTCGTGGCCGAGAGGGCCAAGCAGAAGAGCAAGCCCATCTACTCGATACTAGCGCTGGACACCTGGAAGGGCTACGTCCTATTCGAGGCTCCCAACTCGCAGGTGGTCGACGAGAGCATCCAGGGATTCAAGCACATCAGGAGCAAGATCCCTGGTATGATGCAGTTCTCGGACATCGAGAAGTTCCTCATCACAAAGTCCCTGGTGGCGGAGCTTGGAGAGGGAGACACCGTGGAGATAGTCGCGGGCCCGTTCAAGGGGATGCGCGCCAAGATCTCGAGGATTGAGCAGGCGAAGCAGGAGATCACCGTGGTCCTCGTCGACACGCCCTACCAGATGCCCATCACTCTGAACGCCGGCTACACGAAGATAGTGGAAAAGGCCAAGCATCCGTCCGAAGAGAAGGCCTAGCCGGCCGCAGGCCCGCTCCGGGTCATCCGTCAGGTGGTTCACAACATTCGTCCAGGCCTTGCCCGGCCATTATGGCACCGCGAACGACGAGTTCATAAGAATCCTCCATCCGACGCTCGGCACTTGCAAGAGCGAACACATGGCAGGGCTGCGGCGTTGGGGCTGCTCGTCCTCCTGATACTCTCGTCATCGCAGGCGATGGGCCTCACGCTCCCGAGCCCCCCAGACCGGAGCTCCCCGTCCAATATCCGGGCGGGGGCGCTCCAGGGGACGAGCTCATTCTCGGGAGGGATAAGCCTCGTCAGGGACTCGAGCTCTTTCGTCAACCAGAGCACCAACGAGTTCATCGTCGAGTTCTACTGCATCGGCCACGGTCCCACCGTCTCGAAGCGGTTCGAGACGGCCGTAGGGGAGAGCGTTAGCGGGCCCCTATCCAGCGCGCAGGCCTCGGGGTTGGTGGATGCCCTTAACGCCGTAAGGCCCCCCGAGACCGTCTCCATCACGGTGCTGGTGGGGGCCTTCGACCAGGAGGGGAACATCACCTACCACATGACCGGGATGACCTACAACGTCACGACCTACTCGGTCTGGGCGCAGAGCCAGCAGTCGTCTGGGTCCCTGCAGCGGGTCGGCTACATCGTTGTGAGCGTCCCGGTCAAGGCCATCGTCGTGAGGGGCTCGACCGACCTCACGGGGTCGAGCTGCGAGACCTTCGCCTTGTCCACCTACGGAGTCGGGTGGAAGGGGAACTCGACTTCGCTCCTCCAGACCAGGATAGGACCGATCGGGGCGCTACCCGACGCAGGGTTCGCGCCCGTCTTCACCTACGGAGCTGTAAAGGTCATGTCGGGCTCCTCGGTCGCGGCGGCCGCCTTGGTCAGGCCACACTCGAACGTGACGTTCGCGCTGCCGCCCGGCCGCTACACGGCGGTGGCCACGGTGTCAATCCTGGGTGTCCCGTTCAGCGTGAACTGCGGAACCTACTCGTCAGCGGCGGGCGCCTCTGTCTCAAGATTCACGGTCACCCTGGCGGGAGTCGGGGGTGTCTGGTACGCCTTTGAGCTCGCGGTGGGGGCGCTACTGGCAGTGGTAATCGTCCTGATCTTCTGGAGGTTCAGGCTCTGGCCGGTAGTGGCCCGCGGGTACAAGCGCGTCGCCCGAACCATAAACGAGTGGATCGCCGAGCGGATGCGCGCCTACTCGGGTGTCCGAGAGGTGCCCCCGCTCGGGGCGGTCGCCGCCGGACGGGTCCGAGCCCGAGGGGCCGCGCAAAGGCTTTAATCAGGTTGCAATTCGGGCGGACTGAACAAGGTAGAGCAGATGACCGACAAGAAAGTGGTCTCGGTACTGGTTATGGGCGGAGAGGCGACGGCGGGAGCCCCCCTGGGTCCTCAGCTCGGACCCCTCGGCGTGAACGTACTGGCCATCGTGAACGAGATCAACAAGGTCACCGGCGACTTCAAGGGGATGCGCGTCCCTGTGAAGATCGAGGTAGACACGGAGACGAAGGGCTTCGGGGTGTCCGTGGGGACCCCGACCACGTCAGCCCTCGTGGTCAAGGAGGCGGGGGTGCCAAAGGGCTCTGGGAAGCCGAACACCGACCTGGTCGGGAACGTCACCTTCGACAAGGTCCTAACGATAGCGAAGGTCAAGATGGGCGACTCGTACGCGAAGTCGATAAGGTCAGCGGTCAAGGAGGTCGTGGGGAGCTGCGTGAGCATGGGGGTCAAGGTGGAGAACCAGGACCCGCGCGCCTTCCAGAAGGAGGTCGAGGGCGGAAAGTGGGACAAGCAGATCGCCGCATTCGAGTCGGACAAGTGACCGGAAGCCCGCGCCAGATAGAAAGTCTTTTAAGAAGAATTTAGAGGCTCGTCAAAGCTCCAAGGTAGAACCCATGCCGTCGAACGCCCAGATCGCCGAGTTGGTCAAGAAGGGTAAGGAGTCCAAGGACCGCAAGTTCGCCGAGTCCATGGAAGCATTTCTCACCTTCAGGGACGTCGACCCCAAGAAGAACGACCTCAACATCAACGAGACCGTCTACCTCCCTCACCCTGGCGCTCACCGTGCCACCGTCTGCTTCGTGGGCTCGGGCGACCTCCTCCTGAGGGCAAAGAACGCCAAGGTCGACGGCGCGATCGAGCCGGCGCAGCTCGAAAGCTACGCAGGGAACAAGAAGGAGGCGAAGAGCCTCGCCAAGCAGTACGATTTCTTCCTCGCGGACACGGCGCTGATGCCCAGGATAGGCCGCATACTCGGCCAGTACCTCGGCCCCCGGGGGAAGATCCCGCAGCCCGTACCGCCCAACGCCCCAATCGAGGCCATGATTAGCAGGACGAGGACCGCCGTACGGGTTAGGAGCAGGGGCTCGCTGGGAGTGGGCGCCAAGGTAGGGGACAAGAAGCTCTCCGACTCTGATATCGCTGAAAACGTGACCGCCGTGATAGCCGCCGTCCAGAAGAAGCTCCCCAACGGCGACAAGAACATCAGGACCGTCTCCTTGAAGACGAGCATGGGGAAGCTGGTAAAGGGCAAGGCCGAGGAGAATTGAGCAAGCAGGTCCAGGTCCACAAGAGGGAGCCGAGCCCAGAGAAGGTCGCGGTCGTAGAGCGCATAGCGAAGCTCTCCAAGCAGTATCCCGTCCTGGCGGTCACCAGGCTCTCCAAGGTGAGGTCCGCGCAGCTGATGGCAGTGAGGAAGGTACTGAGGGGGAACGCGGAGGTCGTCGTTGTCAAGAACAAGCTCGCCATACTCGGGCTCAAGAGGTCCGGCCTGAAGAACGCCGACGAGCTACTAAAGAACCTCGAGGGGCAGAACGCGTTGATATTCTCAAAGCTCGACCCGTTCAAGCTCTTCCTTCTCTTGGAGAAGAACAGGGTAAACCTCGCGGCCAGAGCCGGGGACGTCGCACCGACCGACATCGTGGTCCCAGCGGGGAACACAGGCCAGCAGGCCGGGCCCGTCCTCAGCGAGTTCAGGGAGGCGGGCATCAAGACCAAGATAGACGCCGGGAGCATCCAGGTGGTAGAGGACTCGGTGGTCGCCAAGCCCGGCGCAGTCATCTCCCCAAAGCTGGCCAGCCTCCTCTCCAGGCTCGGGATCAAGCCCATCCGTGCGGGCCTCGCGATAGCGCTCGCCTACGAGGCCGGCCTCATCTATGGGGCTGATGCTGTAGCGATAGACCTGGAAAAGTACCGCTCAGACCTCACCGGTGGCTTCTCCTCTGCCAGGGGGCTGGCGGTGATACTGGGCTACGTCACCAAGGAGAGCGGGCCTGAGATAATCGCAAAAGCGTACCGTGAAGCCCTCGCACTAGCCGTCGAAGCCGGCGAGGTCACGAAGGAGAGCGCCCCTGCGATACTCGCGAAGGCAGAGGCCGAGGCTAACGCCGTGCTCGCCAAGGCCAAGGAAAAGGGCTACGCCGCCTAGACCCTCTCCGGCGCTACCATCCCGAAGGGTCCAGCCCGGTGAGGTACCAGGGGAGGTTCGTGAAGCCACCCTCTGCGGGCGCAGAGCAAGACCCGTTCACGTTCTCCCCTATCGCCCCGAGAGGGAAGAACGATAGCAGGTCGATGTTCGCTGAGGTCGAGTTCGAGTTCCCCCAGACCGCGTGAGCGCTGAAGACGCCCGCAAAGTATCCGCTCCCTGCCGTTCAGCTTACTGTCGAACCTGAGCGCGCTGGCCAGGCAGACGTCCCTGCGGGCCACGGAGAACGGTTCTTCTAGCCGAAGAGCGAGGCGAGCCCTGCCAGGGCCTCTTCTTCCTTCTTCTCGTCCTGCTTTGGCTTCTCTTCCGCCTTGCCTGCAGCTGCAGGTGCCGCCGCCGCGGGCGCTGCCGCAGCAACCGCCATCGAGGCGGCGTTCTTGAGGGCCTCGTCGATGTTGATCTCGCTCAAGGCAGAGGCGAGGGCCTTTACCTTCACCTGATCGACCTCTACGCCGGCGGCCTTTACCACGCTAGTGAGGCTGGCTTCATCGACCTTCTTCCCAGCCTTGTGAAGCATCAAAGCGCCATACATGTACGAGTCCGTCATCGCTGATTCCAGACGCGCCAGCTTTCTACCGCTTTTATAGTTTTTGCCGGAAGGCTGCTGACTGCGTCCGCGGCGGGACCCCAGGAAGCGCCCACCCCGTCTGGGGTATGCGACAGGACGGTGGTTCCCGTCGCGGGCCGGGGGGCCCGAATTCGTTTATTACCTTCAGGCTGCGGCAGCGGGGAAGGCGCATGTCGAGGACCCCCAAGGAAGTCCTCCGGGAGAAGTTCTCCGGAGACCACGAGAGGTACTATCTCGTAGACCTCTTCAGGCGCAGGGGCTTCATCAGGAAGAAGTGCCAAAAGTGCGGGAAGCACTTCTGGACCCTCAGGCCGGAAAGGGACGTTTGCGACGACTCGACCTGCTCGCCCTATACGTTCATCGGGGACCCCCCGACAATGAAACGGTTCGAGTACACCCAGGCGTGGAGCGTCGTCGAGAAGTTCTTCGTCAGGAACGGCCACGCCAGCGTCCCCCGCTACCCCGTAGTGAGCCGGTGGAGGCCCGATCTCTTCTTCACTGTGGCCTCGATCGTCGACTTCCAGAGGATCGAGAACGGGAAGGTGGTCTTCGAGCTACCGACCAACCCCCTCGTCGTTCCTCAGATGTGCCTGAGGTTCAATGACGTCCCCAGCGTAGGCGTGAGCGGGAAGCACTTCACCTCGTTCTGTATGGTGGGCCAGACCGCCATAGCCGACAAGCAGGGATACTGGAAGGACAGGTGCATGGATCTGGACTTTGAGCTCCTCACCGAGGAGTTCGGAATCCCCGAAGACGAGATCACCTTCATCGAGGATGTGTGGGTCGGCGCGGGGGCATTCGGCTACTCGCTCGAGTACTACGCGAGGGGCCTCGAGCTGGGCAACGCGGTCTTCACGGCCTTCCAGGGGGACCCTGCGAGCTACACGGAACTCCCCGAGAAGGTGGTAGACATGGGCGCGGGGCTCGAGAGGCTCGCCTGGATGACCCAGGGCACCCCCACCTGCTACGACTCCACCTTCTCGCAGGTCCTTTCCATGATGAGGCAGGAGGCAAAGGTAAGCTACGACCAGGAGCTCTTCGAGCGCTACTCGAAGCTCGCCGGGGCGATGAACCTCGACGAGTACCCGACTCTCTCAGCGGCGAGGAAGGTGATTGCCGAGAGCCTCGGGGCTGACCCTGACGCCCTGGCGAGGTCTCTCGGCCCGGTGCAGGCCATGTACGCGGTGGCGGACCACGCGAGGACGCTCCTCTTCGCCATCACTGACGGCCTACCGCCCTCAAACGTGGGGGGTGGATACAATCTCCGTGTCCTATTCAGGAGGGCCCAGTCGTTCATCGACTACCACGGCTTCAAGTTCAGGCTCGTAGACGTGGTCAACTGGCACATCGACCAGCTCAAGGCGATGTACCCCGAGCTGAAGGACCACAGGGACGACGTGTCCAAGGTACTCGAGGTGGAGTCCGTCCGCTACTCGACCACTGTCCAGCGCGTCCAACGGACTGTCTCGTCCCTCGCGTCCTCCCGGAAGGAGGTCACCGTCGACGACCTCGTCAGGCTCTACGAGTCCGACGGGATAACCCCCGAGCAGCTGGTCGAGGGTGGGGCGAGGGTCGCCGTCCCCGAGGACTTCTACCAACGGGTCGTCGCCAAGCACGTCTCTCAGAAGGTCGAGGAGAAGCGGCCCGAGTTCGACGTCACCGGCCTCCCAGAGACCAAGCCGATCTACTACGAGGACGGGGAGCGGTTCGAGTTCGAAGCCACAGTGCTGAAGGCCTTCCAGGGCGGTTACGTCGTCCTCGACCAGACGGCCTTCTACCCCCGGGGCGGGGGTCAGGAGCCCGACCACGGGACGATTGCGGACAGGAAGGTCGTCGACATCGAGAAGGACAGCGGGGTGATAGTCCACAAGCTCGAGGGCCTCCTCCCCAGGGAGGGCTCGAAGGTCGTCGGGAAGGTCGACTCCAGGAGGAGGCAGAGGATACGCCGCATCCACACCGCCACCCACATCGTCAACGGTGCCTCCAGGCAGGTGGTAGGCCCGTGGGTCTGGCAGCACTCCGCCTTCAAGGAGGAGGACTACGGCCGCCTGGACATCACCCATTTCGCCAAGCTGACCGACGAGCAGGTGAGGAATATCGAGAACGTCGCCAACGACGTCGTGATGAAGAACTACCCGGTCAACGTCTCGTGGCTCCCCAGGAAGGAGGCAGAGGCCAGGTACGGGTTCAGGCTCTTCCAGGGAGGGGTCGTCCCATCGAGGACTCTCAGGATAGTCAACATCAACGACTGGGACGTGGAGGCTTGCGGTGGCACCCACACCGAGACGACCGGACAGGTAGGCTTCATCAAGATCGTGCGTACCGAGAGGATCCAGGACGGGGTCGAGAGGATCGTCTTCGTAGCCGGATACCCCGCTGTGGACTACGTCCAGAACGTTGACTTGACCGTCGAGCAGATCTCCTCCATGCTCGGCGTCCAGAGGGAGAACGTGGTGAAGGTCGTCTCGGGGATGAAACAGGGGCTCGAGGACCACGCCAAGAGGGAGAGGCTCCTCGGGGAGAAGCTCATCGAGGCGTCCGTGCCCAAGATCCTAGCCTCGGCGACCACGGTCGAGGGCCCCAAGGGCAGGGCAATGATTTATGTGTCCGCCGACCCCGACATGAGCGACGAACTTATTGTTAGCCGCGGCGAGAAGCTCGTAAAGGCGGAGCCCTCGCTGGTCGAGGTCAGTTTCTCGCCGAGGGGGGCGTCTACGAGGCTGGTCTGCTTCGTCGGGGCGAAGGCCAAAGAATCCGGGGTCGCCGCGGACGCCCTCGTGAGGGAGCTCGCCAAGGTGCTCGGGGGGTCAGGGGGCGGTAGCAGGGACTTTGCCCAGGGGGGCGGGCCCAAGCCCATCGAGGAGGCTGCCGCTAGAGAGACGGTCGCCCGCTCAGTCTCCACCATGCTTGGGAAGCAGGAATAGGCCTTGGCGTCCTACGAGAGATACTGGCTCAAGGTGTGGAACGAGCGGAGGGTCTTCGAGTCCGAGGCCGTCCCCAACAAGAAGAAGGCCTTCGTGACCTTCCCGTTCCCCTACATGAACGGCCCCCTCCACATCGGCCACTGCTTCACCGCGACGAGGGTCGACATCTATGCACGGTTCAAGCGGATGCAGGGCTACAACGTCCTCTTCCCGTGGGCCTGGCACTGGACGGGGGAGAGCATCCCGGGGATGAGCTACAGGCTCTCACAGGGAGACGAGGGTGTCAAGAGGGCCTTCATGGAGATAGACGGGGTCCCCGAGAGCGAGGTCGAGCGCTTCGTCGACCCAGAGTACCTCGCCTCATACTACACGAGGGTGAGCCGCGAAGCCGTCAAGGACACGGGCTTCTCCATAGATTGGAGGCGCGAGTTCAGGACGGTCGACCCCGCCTTCAAGAAGTTCATCGACTGGCAGTACCAGAGACTCAGGGAGCTGGGCTACGTCGTCCAGGGGACCCACCCCGTGGTCTGGTGCCCCCACGACCAGAGTCCGACGGGCGACCACGACAGGATGGAGGGCGAGGGTGTCTCCCCCGAGGAGTTCGACCTCCTCAGGTTCGAGGTTGACGAGCCCGCCGCGAAGGACCAGCCGACGGTCATGAGGAAGTTCCTCGTCGCCGGGACGCTCCGACCGGAGACCATCTTCGGGGCGACCAACGTCTGGGTGCACCCACACGGGCGATACGCCGTGGCCGACGTCGATGGCGAGACGTGGATAGTCAGTCTCTCCGCGGTCCAGAGGCTATCAGAGCAGCAGCGCAGGGTGAAGGTGCTGAACGAGCTCGAGGGCTCGGAGCTCCTCGGGCTGACTGTGAGGGCACCAATCACAGGGAAGGACCTCCCCGTCCTTCCGGGGACTTTCGTTGACACCGAGCTTGTCACCGGGGTCGTCTACAGCGTCCCGGCCCACGCACCCTACGATTACATGGCGCTGGTCGACGTCCAAGAGGGGAGGGTCAAGGCCGCCCCGGCGGTCCGCGCGCTCGCACTTGCCCTGAAGCCGATCCCGATAATCTCCGTCCAGGGATATTCCGCGGTCCCCGCCGAGGACGAGGTCAAGAGGCGCGGGATCAATGGGTCCGACGACCCGAGGCTCGAGGAAGCGACCGCTGAGCTCTACAAGGCGGAGTTCCACCGCGGCGTCATGAAGGAGAACACGGGCCCGTACCGGGGGGCGAAGGTGAGCGAGGCGAAGGACAAGGTCATCGCGGACATGAAGGCCGAGGGCATCCTCTCGGTGATGGGCGAGCTCCCCCAGAAGGTGGTCTGCAAGTGCGCTACGAGGTGCTACGTCAAGATACTCGAGAACCAGTGGTTCCTCAACTATTCCGACCCCGCCTGGAAGGAGAGGACGAAAGACCTGATCAGGGCGGCGAGCGTCTTCCCCGAACAGTCCCTAGAGTGGTACTTCTCCACGATCGACTGGCTCAGAAACTGGCCCTGCGCGCGCAAGTCGGGGATGGGTACGCGGCTCCCGTGGGACAAGGACTGGATCGTGGAGACGCTCTCAGACTCGACCATCTACATGGCGTTCTACACGATCTCCCAGTACGTGAATTCCGAGACCGTGAGGTTCGACCAGCTCCTCCCGGAGGTCTTCGACTACGTCCTCCTGGGGAGGGGCTCCGAGGCGCACGTCTCGAAGCTCTCGGGCATAGAGCTCAGGCACCTGAAGGCGATGCGGAGCTCGTTCCTCTATTGGTACCCCGTAGACCTCAGGAACTCTGCGAAGGAGCTTATCCCCAACCACCTCACCTTCTTCGCCTTCCAGCACGCCGCGCTCTTCGAGCCCAAGCACTGGCCGCGGGGGTTCAGCGTCAACGGGATGATTCAGATAGAGGGCCAGAAGATGAGCAAGTCGAGGAACGTCTTCGTCACCTGGAGGCGTGCCCTCGACCAGTACGGCGCGGACGGCCTACGCGCCACGCTCGCCCTGGCCGCGGATGGGATGGACGATGCCGACTGGAAGGCGAAGAACGCGGAAGACATCAGCTCAAAGATCGGCTCTCTCTTCTCCTTCGTTGAGAAGAACCTCGCTGGAGCTGCCGAGCGCCCAGCCGACCTGTCAGACCGTTGGTTGCTCTCCGTCCTGCACCGGAGGGTCGAGGCTGTGACCTCCTCGCTCGAGGAGATGAAGATCAGGAAGGCGATCTCGGTGGGTCTCCTCGACGTCTGGAACGACATCCGGTGGTACCTCAGGAGGACGGGCGAACCCAGGTACGACACCCTGCGCACCGCCTTCGAGACATGGATCCGCCTCATCGCCCCCTTCACCCCCTTTGCCTCAGAGGAGCTCAACAAGAGGCTGGGCAACAAGGGGCTGATCGCGACTGCCGACTGGCCGTCGGCCGTGGACTTACCAATCGACGAGTCCGCGGAGCTGTCCGAGTTGCTAGTCACCAAGGTGATAGAGGACGCCAGGAACCTCCTGCGCATAATCAAAGAACGGAAAGGCCGACTGACGATATACGCCGCCTCGGACCAGGCGTCGAGCTACTTCCTCGAGCTCGCAAAGGCGGAACGTGGTGAAGGCAACCGCGGGGACGTCATCAGGAAGCACGCCTCCTCCGGGATAAGACCCGAGCGGGTCATCAAGCTCCAACACGAGCTCGGCGGGGAGCTCGTCTCGAGGCTCGCCGCGCTCGGCTCGCTAGATGAGCACGCGGTCCTAAGCGGTGCCGCGCCCTTCCTCTCGGGCGAGGTTGGAATCGACGTGAGGGTCTTCAAGGCCGGGGCGAAGGGGACGGAGGACCCCGCCAACAAGGCCAAGGATGCGCTCCCGTTCAAGCCGTCGTTCTACCTGGAGTGAGGAAAAGTAGGAGGCGAGCGCGGACAGGTGTCCGGGCTCAGCCGCCGATCTTGAAGATCTTAGTCCCGCATTTCGGGCATACGCCTTGGACCGCCTTCCTCCCGTTCTTCATCACTATGTTCTGGGGGTTCTTGATCTCTTGTTTCGCCTTGCAGCGCACACAATATCCTGTCACCATCAGATCTCGCTGCACTTCTCCGAGGAGGCCGGTTTAACCCGCCCAGCCCGAAAGGCTTCGCCCCTGGCTTCACTAGATTAGACAAGTCCCTGAGCCTTATTACGTCGTGCGCCCTCGAGCGGGAGCGTCGAGGTTACGATGACGACGGTCCTCTACGGAGTGAGCCCGATCGGGTTCGGGCACGCTTCCCGCTCGGCCGCGGTGGGGCTCAAGCTGAAGGAGATGTCCCTGGAGCCGGAGTTCGCGACCGGGGGCCCCGCCGCAAGGTTCCTCGCCTCCTACGGCTTCAAGGTCCACGACGTCGTGACCGAACCCATCCCCTCCGAGTCTGGTGGCGAGATGAAGATGGCCGCGCTCTGGTACCTGAGGTACTGGCTCGGCTACCGGTCGACAAGGAAGAGGATGGCCGCCCTCCTGGACAGGCTCTCGCCCGAGTTGGTGGTGGGGGACGAGGAGTTCACCTCCGTCTCCCTCGCTCTCGAGAGGGGGGTGAGGCACGCCATGATATCCGACGAGCTGGAGCTGGGCTTCGCGAGGGGCGCGGTCGCGAGGAGGGTTGAGGCGCGCGTGGGCGCTTGGTACTCCGACCTGCAGGGGCGGGTCTCAGACCTCATCGTCCCGGACTTTGGGAAAGACCATTCCAACGTGCACTACGTGGGGCCTGTCGTGAGGGAGGTGACCAAGCCGCGCGAAGCGACAATGGCCCAGTACGGGCTCCCAAGCAGCTCGAGCCTCGTCCTCTTCAGCGCGAGCGGGAGCGGGATCGGGAGGTTCCTCCTCAGGAGGTCGCTGGAGGCGTTCTCCAATGTCTGCACCGGATCCGAGGTCTTCGTCACGGTCGGTCTCGGGGAGGCCAGCCCGGGGGCCGGGAGGGTCAGGGAGCTCGGGACCGTCCGCGACAACCAGGACCTCGTCGCCGCGGCCGACCTGGTAATCTCCACCGCTGGGAAGAGTACCATAGACGAGGCTGTGAGCAGCGGGACCCCCATAATCGCCATCCCTGTCAAGAACCACGCGGAGCAGGAAAGGAACGCCTCCGAGCTCGGGTTCGCACCCGGCGACATCGACCGCCTGGAGGAGCTGATGCCCAAGATGCTGGGGAAAAGGGGGGTGCCCGCTCGCTATCCCGGCGCCCTGCGGACGGCCGAGCGACTCGCATCCGCGCTCAGTCGTGGATAGGCCGCGCCCTGACCCTCACGCCCTTCGCCGCGCGCAGGGCCCTCCTGACCGCGTCCTTTGGACTGGCGCCTGCAAGCACCTTCACGGTACTCCTCTGGTCGATGTACCTGCCCGCCCACTCGTCGGCCGCTCCGCCCGTCCCTCTCACCGCAACGATCGGCCTCGCGGCCTGGTACGCCGCTGCCATCTCGATGAGGGTGCCTGCCCCTCCTCCCACGACGACCATGGCGTCCCCGGAGTACGCCACGAGGAAGTTCCTAGAGCCGCCGATTCCCGTGGCGACCACCACGTCGCAGAACGCGTTGGCGCTGCCCGGCTCCTCCGAAGGGACCACCCCCACGGAGATGCCGCCGCCATCGCTCGCCCCCCTGCAGGCTGCTTCCATCACCCCTCCGAGTCCCCCACACACGACTATCCCGCCCCCCTCCGCCACGGCCCTCCCTACCTGGTACGCCGCGTCTCTGGCCGTCTCCGTGCACGAGTCTTCGTTGTACCCGACCACCGAGACGTGAAGGTGCCTGGCCACGCCCCATGAGAAGCGCTCGAGCCCTTAAAGCCTAGACGGGCGACGAGCCTTACGAGGACGGTCGCCCGTGACGTTGTTCGCCGATCGGAGGGACGCGGGGAGGGCACTCGCCGTCGTGGTCAGGATGGAGTTCACGCGCGGAATCCACAACGAGCCGCTCGTCCTTGCGATCCCGCGGGGCGGCGTGCCCGTCGGACGGGACGTGGCCGCCGCCCTGGGCGCCGAGCTAGACCTCGTGGTTCCGAGAAAAATCGGGGCCGCGGCCAACCCTGAATATGGCATAGGCGCAGTGATGCCCGACGGCACGCTCTACCTCGACCCAGCGGCGGTCGCCATGACAGGGTCGAGGCCAGAGTACATCGAAGCCGAGAAGGCCAGGGAGATGGAGGAGGCGTCCAGGCGCCTCCGGGCATACCGCGCGGGCCGTCCCGAGCCTGTCGTCAAGGGAAGGTCTGTCGTGGTGGTCGACGACGGGATTGCCACCGGCGCGACCATGACGGTCGCGCTCAGGTGGGTGAGGTCCCAGAGACCCGCCGAGGTGGTTGCTGCCGCCCCGGTGGCCCCGCCGTCTACGGTCGAGCGCCTGAAGGGCGAGGCAGACCGCGTCGTCTGCCCGAACGCAGTCGAGCCGTTCTACGCTATCGGCGCCTTCTACGACGACTTCCGTCCGGTTACCGACGAGGAGGTCCAGAGCATCCTCCAGGAGTACTGGAACAGGGGCGCAGGAGGCGTGAAACGATGGTCGCAGCGGCAATAGTCCTGGGCCTCGCCCTGGCGTTCTGCTTCGGGACCTCCGACTACCTCTCAAAGGGGCTGGTCGGGAAGGTCGGGTCATACCGCGCCACTGTCTACACTCTGGCGACGAGCGGCGCGTTGGTGGCTGTGCCCTCGCTCTTCCTTGGGGAGGCGCGACGCACCACCTACGCCGACGGCGCGATTTTAGGGGTGATCGCTTGCTCCACCTTCGCCGCGTTCGCGTTCATGTACCGAGGCTACCAGCGGGGCAACCTATCTGTAGTCTCGCCGGTCGTCAACTCCTTCCCGATATTCTCGGTCGGCTTCTCGGTCCTGGTCCTCGGGGTCCGCATTTCGGGGGGCGTCCTCTTGGCGCTCACGGGGGTGATCCTTGGCGTCCTTCTTGTCTCCACCGACATGTCTGTGTTAGGCTCCGCGCGCAGGACGCTCACCCCCGGGGTCCCCGAGGCCCTGGCCGCATCTGTCCTCTTCGCGGTCGCCCTGACGTCACTGGGTGACGGCTACTCGAGGATGGGCTACCTCCTCCCCCCGATCTCAGCCAGGGCAGGCGGGGCGCTCGTAGGGCTGCTCGCGGGGGCCGCTTCGGGGCAGGACCTCAGGCCGTTCCGCGGGCCTCCGCTGGTGCGGCTCCTCGCGATGGCCGCACTGGAGGCCGCCGGGCTGTTCGCCTTCGGGCTTGCCTCGTTCTACTCGTCTGGCCTCGCGGCTCTCCCCATAACCACCACGCTCGCGGGGATGGGGGCGGTCTTCACGGTGGGGTTCGCGCTCCTCCTCCTCAAGGAGAGGGTCATGCTCAACCACGCGGTGGGGATAGCCGTAATCGTCACGAGCGTGGCAGCCCTGCTCTACCTAACCGCCTGATCGATGCCCAGCCCGGCTCTCACCCATGAGAATCGCCTGGGGAGAATAAATAGCGCGGAGGGTCGCCTTGCACAGGTGGTCGAGATGGCATCCAGCATGACTTCGTCCAGGTTGGTCAAGGAGTTCTCCGAGCTGGTCGAGGGCGAAGGCGAGCGGGTCTTCGTCGCAGAGCACCCGATTGACCTGCGCAGGCTCGACCGTCAGAACGACGTCTACGTCGTGGAACTCTCCAGGAAGGCGTCGAGCGGAGGCGCACCCCCATCGCCCTCCAAGGCGTACCAGTTCAAGTGCGGGACCGGCGCCCTCGTGAAGGTCGCCGAGTACGACGACCGTGAGGACCTGGAGAGCCTCGACCTTCCGTCATCCTCCTCACTAGTCCACGTCGTCTTGGAGGACGGGAGGGACGCCGTGGTAAGGGGGGTCGTCGACAAGCAGTTGACCTTCTCGTTCCACGAGTACCTCGTACACTAGGGCCCATCCAAGCGTCGGCTGGCCGGAGAGCGTGCGGCCTCCGTCACTGGACGACGTTCATCGTTACGTTGTTCGACCTCGCGGTGATCCCGTCTGCGAAGGTGACCACCGCGTACACCGTGTTAACGCCCAGGTCTGCCGGGTCTGCGGGGTTGGAGTTCAGGATGTAGTCGTAGTGCGTAGCTGTCACGTTCCAGGGGAATGTCGCGTACACGTGGCCGTCGAAGACCTGGTGGAGGGAGACCGGGTTCGTAGAGTTGGGCACCATCACCGACAGGAGCATGTCCTGGCCTAGGGTCAGCGTCCCGTTCGTGGTGAGCCCCCCGTTGGCCTCGACCATCTCTGCCGTTACCGTGTCGTTGGCGGCGCTCCTGGAAGACCGCGGGGCCACGACGACCAGGACAGCGGCGGCCCCCGCCACAAGGAGCAACAAGATTCCGACAGCTGCGGCCCTCCCAACCGCCACAGAGGAGCCTTCTCGCAATAATCCCGCCTCGAACGACCGCCTAGCAGTGAGGCCTCCAGATTAAGCCTTTCTCGCGAACCCTCCCGGTCGAGAGGCGATGCGTCGTCGAGAGGGCTGCTTTCTCTCGGACCAAGGCGGCCGCCGCATCTCAGCGGCGTTCCGAGAGTCACCGCCGACCTTCTCACCTTGGAAGAGCGGTTGGTCGTCGGTCTGCCTGCGTCCGGTCGCGGCCTCGATTGCGGCTCGAACGGTCTCTCCGAGGACGGAGATCTTTGAGGGGAGGTAAGGCTGCCTGGAGCTTCTAGGCGCCCAACGAGGAGGCGGGCGGGAATCTCTCCCTGCCTACGGACGCAGCGAGAAGTAGAGGCGCCTGTTGCTCTTCCCCTTGTTCTCTATCCTGTTGACGACTATCTCTCCAATCTCCGACGTGTCCTTGACGTGGACTCCTCCGTCGGCCTGGGTGTCGATTTCACCGATCTCCACAATGCGTAGCTCGTCGACCTCTGGGGGGAGCGCCCCCGCGAGTTTGACGAACCCCGGCGTCCTGAGGGCCTCCTCCCTCTTCATGAAGAACGACCTCACCTCGGCCCCGCTCGCGGCAGCCTCGTTCGCGGTCTTGACGTAGTCGGCAAGCCTCTCCCTGTCGAACGCCTCTAGGGAGAAGTCGATCCTGGACTCGACCGGCGCAATCTGGTTGCCCGTGATCAGGGCGCCCGCCTCTCGGTTCACTACCGCGCTCAGGATGTGGGCGGTGGTGTGCATCCTCATCACCCTGTGCCTCCTGTCCCAGTCGATGGCCCCGTGTACCTGGTCACCTTGGCGGACCGTCCTCCCCGGCTCGAGGACGTGGTAGATCGCCTCTTCCTCCTTGGTCACCTCGACGACCTCTGCCCCATCGAGCCTACCGACGTCTGAGACCAGCCCACCCCCTCGCGGGTTGAACGCAGTTCTGTCCAGCCTTACACCTCTCTCGTCCACCGACTCCACCCTCGCGTCGAACTCGCGGACGTACGCGTCCTGCCAGAAGATGCGCTCGGTCATCTCGTCGCCACGATTCCACCGAGGCCCGGATAAATATCCGGGGGATTACGAGCGGAGGCGGAAGCCTTGGTGAACAGGGTTAGGCTGCTGATATTGGTCGCCGTGCTAATTCCCGTCCTGATCTTCACTGGGGCGGTCCTTCTATATGACTCTGCGCCGATCGGCAGTTCGCCCGGCGCCCACTTCAAATCCTTCTCCGTGGGCGGGAAGACCTTCCCGTTCACATACGTCGCGACCAACGAAAGCGCCCTTTACAAAGGCCTGATGGGCGTCAATGTCACCGACACCACCACCGAGCTCTTCGTCTTCCCCAACGCGAGCTACTATGGCTTCTGGATGTACGGGATGAACTCGAGCCTGGACATCATGTGGGTCTACGTCCCGCCCGGCACTGGTACCGGCACATTCGTCTACCTGGCATTGGGCGTGCCGCCCTGTCACGTCACCGTCGTCTGCGCCACCTACCAGCCCGCCGCCAGGGCGAACTACGTCATCGAGGCGAAGGCGGGCTTCGCTGCCGCCAACGGGATCAGGGTCGGGACGCCCGTGACCATCGGCTAGAAGCTCGTTATCTTGGACTGCGAGAGCTCCCGGGAGACCAGGACCGAGGAGCCCTTCCACCTCTCCGGCGAGATTCTCATCTTGGAGAGCGCCAAGTTCAACGCCTCTCCGAATGTCTCCAACTTCGCCGGGCTCTGACGCATCAGCTCGCGTATGCTCTCCCTCACGTTCCAGACGCCCAGCGGCATTATGTAGCCTGGATACGTCTCCCTCAGGACTATCGCGGCCGCCTGCCTCCGCTCCTTCTCGAGGGCCTCTGCCACAGCGAGGCGGGTCGAGTAGTAGCAGCCGCCGACCTTGGCGTAGGTACGCCTCCCGAAGTACTCCTCGTAGTCGCCTACCACGTAAGGCTCCTTGGTAAACTGGTTCCACGTGGTGTTGGGGAACCATGCCTCTATCCATTCGAACCTCCATTGCTGCGGCAGGAGCACCGCGACGTACTGGTTGTCGTATACGCTGTAGCTGTACACTCTGTACTCGTCGATGGTCTGGAACCCCTTGACCTGCTCCACGAGCCTGGAGCTTATCGTGCTGTCCACCGCGGTGATGCCCCACCTCGTGGGGACCAGCCTCCTCCTCGCGCCCTCGCCGAACATCCCGACGCTCAACGCCCTCTGGATGCGGGTCACCATGATCCCCTCCCTGTAGAGGGAGTAGATGGCCTCCTCCGCCTTGAGGTCGCGGTCGTAGTACGGCTTCTCGATCTTCCCCTCCACGACGACATTTGAGGTCGTGAGCTTCTCCATCGGGGCTGAAGGGCCGAAGGGCTGGGTGTCCTCGCTTAGCGTGAGGACCTTCCTGGGCGCCTTTGATAGGCGGAGCTCCGAGTCGACCGGCCTGGCGGCCATCGAGAGCTCCTGGAGCTGCTGGAGCGTCCTCCCTGGGTCGGCCGCCTCCTCCACCCTCGCGGCGGTGCTCCCTCTCACGAGGGAGTATCGGTAGTCGACGATTGACTCGAGCGGCCTCCCGAGCCAGAGCTCTGGGGTGTCCATTATCGAGGTGTCGCCGTACCGTGGCGGGACCATCGGGCCTATCGAGACTTTGGGGTAGCCTATCCTGCCGACGAAGACGCCTGGCGGGGACGAGCCGGAGACCTGCTCGCTGTAAGACTGGTCTGAACGTCCTATCGCCTCGGCCTTCACGATTATCGGGCAGCGGGGCTTGCCGCACAGGAGCTTCGCACCCCTGCACTGCAGGCACATCCAGGCCGGAGGCTCCTCGACCACCTCGATCGACCGGGCTACCTTTTCGAAGCCCATCCGCTCGGTCGAGATCACATTTGAGAGCCAAGTTATCCTGCGGGGCAGCTTGTCACCAAGACCTACGCTGGTGCCTTAAAACCCTCCCCGGAAGTCCGCCGGAGAGGGAAGGCGCCCGAGCGTCACCGGGATATCTTCGATTCGTTCCCGACCTTGGCGACCCGGTAGATCTGGTCGGCCATGCTATCGAGCTCCCTCTCGTGGGACACTATGATAACCTGGGGGTTGGCCATCTCGTCGAGGATCTCCCTCACCCTCCCGAGCTGCTCCTTGCTGAATCCGTCCGTCGGCTCGTCGAGTATGAGGGGGGTAGTCGCCCCTTCTGCGAACCTCCTGACCATCTGGCTGAGCGCGAGCCTGTACGCGAGGGCCACGCTCGTCCTCTCCCCGCCGCTCAGGGACTCGAGATCTTGGTCGTACCCCTCCTGAGAGACCGTTGGGGTGAACTCATCGTCCACGGCGGCCTCCTTCTCTCCGTCTTCGACGAGCATCCCGAACCACTTCTGGAAGCTCAGCGCGAACTCCTGGTTGATCGAGACCATCACGTGTTTCTCGATGGATTCTACGGTCGGGATGTAGTACTCCGCGAGCCAGATCTCCCTCTCTCCAAGGGCGGACGCCTTTGCCGCCAGGCCGTCCTTGTGGGCGGCAGAATCGGAGCGCCGCTTGGCGTCCTCTCTCCACCTCCTGGCGTCCCCCCCAAGCGCGACGATCCTCCCCCTGGTCGCGTCGAGCTCCTTCTGGGCCGCCTCGATCTTCCTGTTGAGCGGCTCGAGGGCTGCCGCCTCGGACTCTAAGACGCGTATCCTCACCTCGAGGTCGGCGAGGTCCTTCTCCGACTTCGCGGCCGCATCGCGCGTCTTGGCGAGGAGCCCGTTCTTCCTCTCCCACTCCTCCTCGTACTCCCTCGCCCTCTCCCTCTCCTCGTTGACCTTGGCGAGGGCCGCGTCGTACTCCCTCCTCTTCTCCAACGTGCCCTCGAGCTCATCGAGGTCACCCTTGAGCTCCTGCAGGTGGATTGAGTTCTCGGCAAGCTGCTGCGACAGGCTCCTCGCCTTGGCGTCGAACTCCCTGGCCTCTGCCGGGCGCTCGCAGACGGGGCAGCGCCCGTTCTGGGAGATGCTCCCAAACTGCCTGACCTTCACGCCGATCTCGACCTCTGATGCCCTGTGTTTCTCGATGCCGATCCGGAGGGAGGAGACGGCCGCCCTGAGCTCGGGCACCCCCATCTCTGTGGGGGGTGGCCCCAGCGAAGCGGGGGCCAAGCTCTGCTTCTTCTTCGCGAGCCTGTCAAGCTCCATCGCGGTCTCTTCCGCCTCTCTCTTCTTTCCGTCGGCCTCTTCCCTCAGGTGCTTCCTGTCGCGCAGCGCGCTCGCAAGCTGCACCTCCAACTCGTGGAGCCCCTCTTTCTCGCCCATGAGCGACCTCAGGGACTCCTCCTGCGCCCGCTCATTTCCTTCCAGCCCCCTCAGCTCCTCATCCCCCTTCCTGGCCTTTTCTTCCAGCGCCTCCGCCTCCCTCTTGAGGCTGGACGCGTCCTTGGAGGCAAACTCGAGCAGGGACTTTTTCTCGCGCACCCTCCGCAGCAGTTCAGCGGCGTTCTCCATCGCGACCTTGTACTCCTCAAGCCCGAACGCCCTCCTGAGGATCTGGACCCTGTCGCGCGCGGGCAGGGCGAGGATCAGCTTCATCTCCTCCTGGGGGGAGTAAATCGCGTACTGGAAGATGAGGCTCCTCGACCTCGGGTCCGTAGGCTCGCGGAAGTTGAGTATCGCCAGGATGCGCTCCTTGAGCTCTGAGGGCGGGTAGTCCTCCTCTCCCCCGGGCCCCTTCAACTTGCCTTCAACCTGCTGGATCGACCCGCCCTTCTTGGCGAGGACCCGTCTCACGGAGTACTCGCTCCCTCCTGACTCAAAGTCTAGGTCGACGCTCCCTCTGCTCTCCCCGATCCTTAGGAGGGACGACGCCCTTGCGCTCCCCAAACCGAAGAGCGCGAACTCGATCGCCATCAGTATCGTGGACTTGCCCGACCCGATGTCCCCCTCGAATAGCGTCTTTCCCATCGGGAACTCTACCTCGGCCTGCCTGTAGCTCCTGACGTTCTCCATCCGTAGCCTCCTCACTATCATTCGACCCTCTCCTCCAGCACGTCTCTGGCGAGGATAGCCTGAGCCGCCGCCTCGACCACTCTCTTGGAATAGTCCTTCTTCATCTCGTTGGACTTTTGGCCCTGCCTCGTCAGCCTCAGTAGCTCCAAAGCGTGTTCAGCCCCGCTCGCGCCGGTGAGCTCCTTAGTGGAGAGCCTGAGCCTCGCGACGTTCGCCGAGAACAGGTTCCGCTCTATCGCGGCGGCGTCCTCCCCCGCGACCTTCACCTGGACCTCTTCTCTGGACTTCAGGCCGTTCCGGTTCACGTAGACCGAGAGCGCCCCCCTCGCGCCCATCTCCTTCCTGGCAGCGTGGACGTCGACCTCGCCGGCCTTCCCGCCCGCGAGCTCACCAAATACCTTGACCACGACCACCCGCCCCCCCACCTCTAGTCGTCCCCCCCTCTCCTGGAGCTCCTTGTTCACCTCCGCCGCGTTCCTTCCGCCCGCGTCGACCTCGAGGTACGTTCCCTCGAACGTCTCTACAGGGACGAACCGTGCAGACCTGAGCCTGTCGTCGAAGTCGACCACATAGAACCCCCTCTTCTCGCCCCTTACTGTTGACTCAATGTCCTTGCCCCCGTACCCTGTGAAGAGCGGCCCCGGGAAGACCACCTTGGCGTACCCGGGCGCGCTGTACTCGCCCCTCTGGTGGATGTGCCCGCCAGCGTAATAGTCGAATCCCTTTGGGAGGCTCGTGATCTCGATGGTCTCCATCTCGCTGAGATAGTCGGGCTTGAACTGGGTGATCCCGCTGTGGAACGCGAAGACCTTGAACCCCCTCTCCTGCTCGAGCGCTTCCTTGTCGAGGGCCTCGTAGTGCCGGCTCTCGAGGCCGACCTTCCGCGCGGCTATCCCTGTGAGCTTCGCCCCCGTCTCGGGGTCGACGAACATCTTGAGCCTGAGCCTGCCCCCCTCCTCCTTCGAGGCCTGCATGATGTTCGTGAGGACGCCCGCTGTGTGGAGTATGTCGATGACCGATGTCCCCGTAGGCGTGTAGTCGTGGCTCCCGTAGATTGCGTATATTGGGATCCTCGAGTCGCGGAGCTCCCTCATCTTCTTGACCGCGTCGTTGACCACCCCCAGGTCTGGTATCCCAACGTGGAAGAGGTCGCCTGAGATCAGCAGGAAGTCGACGTCCTCCCTGATGCAGGCATCCACCGCCTCGCCGAAGCACTTCCGCTCGAGGTCCCTTAGCGAGGGCTCCCGGTGAGCCCCGAGGTGGATGTCCGACATGTGGACGAACTTACTCAATGGCCGTGAGCCGCCCCGAGTCGCTACTTAATTCTGTAACCCCTGGGGCCAATAGACAGTTGAACCAATCCACTTAAATCCGATTGCGCCAAAAAAAGCGGACGTGGCCAGAGGAGGGGTGGCGGCGGTCGCCGTCGTCGCCGGCGTGCTCGTGATCATCGGAGGGGCGGCGTTGTTCGGATACGTCTACCTGGCGCCAGCGGGCCAGCACGCGAGCACGACCACGGAGAGCCAGCCCCCCGGGTCTTCTCTGCAGGCCCAGTCGTCCGCTACCACCAGCGAGAGCATCCAGATAAGCAACGCCGACCTCTCCAACGGCTCGCTCCTGGTCACCGTCCAGAACACGGGGTCGGCGCCCGTGTCGTTGGACGCTATCACCGTCTCTCCGGGGACCGGGTGCGCCCTTGGAAACCTATCGCGCAGCGCATTCGCCTTCAACCAGACTCTTCCGAGCAACGTGACGAGCGGCCGGTTCACGCCTCCCGCATGCCTGGCTCAGGAGGACTTCTTTGTAGTCCAGAGCAACAGCACCCTGAGCCCGTTGTCTTTGCCGCGCTTCAACGCGTCCTCCAATTTCACCTCCGCGTTCAGGTCGGCGAACTTCTCCAGGACGTTCTCCGCGAACTTCTCTAGGATCTTCTCGGGCAACTTCTCCGGGCTGTTCCCGGGCAACTTCTCCGGAGCCTTCCCCAGGGGGATGCTCGGCAACCTCTCAGGTTCCGGGCTGCAGCTCCCGGCCGGCCAAGCGGTGACGCTCCAGTACAGCGGACCGATTGGCTCCGGGGTCGCGTCCGGGACCCAGTACACCATCCTGGTGGTGGGCCAGCAGGCCGAGGCTCAGATAACGCTCTCTGCGTCCTAGGTCCTCCTCCAAGACAAGCGCGGGACCAACGGCGGACTCATCGGGGGCGACCTGCCGATTCCATCTTCCGCCAGTCCTGCCCCGGCGGGGCTGCGCCCGCATTCCCGTCCACCAACGCGTGAATCCAGGCACGAGGCGAAGCGCTGTCGTTCTCCAGGGTTCCCTGCGCTCGAGCCTCGGGATGGACTCTTCGCAGTCGCTGCGCGGCTCCCTCACGTTCTTAAGCGCGGGGCGAGAACGCTCGATGGGTGCTCAAGACGAGCCGCGATACCTCGGACTCATCTGGGCGTGCCAGAACGAAGGACGGCACGCTCGAGTTGGTCGCCGGCCGCGGAGAGTACGTGGGGGATCTGCGCCTAGATGGGATGCTCCACCTCAAACTTGTGAGGAGCCCGTTCGCAAGGGCTCTGGTCACGAAGGTTAGGGGAGGCATCAATGCCTCGGAGCTAACCGCCGTGATCCCGGCCGCGGGCGAGGGGGCCATGGGAGGCGCTCCGCCTAGCGCCCCCTATCCCGTATTGGCTGGCAGCTACGTCAGCTACGTGGGCCAGCCTGTCGCTGCCGTACTCGGCGACGACCCGTACAAGGCAGAGGACCTCGCGGAGGCGGTCGAGGTAGACTACGAAAGCCTGAGGCCGCTGGTCGACCCGGAGCACGCCCTTGCCTTCGAGCCGATCCACCCCGGCACTAGCTCTAATGTAGCGAACAGCGTCGAGCTTGGGCGAGACTTCTCGGATGACGCGCCGGTCGTCCTCGAGGACACTCTCTTCAACGCGAGGATATCGCCCGACCCGATGGAGCCGCGGGGGTTGGTCGCCCGCTACGATGGCTCGAAGCTGACCGTGTGGGCGTCCACCCAGTCTGTCCACACATGGAAGGGCGGACTCTGCGCCGCTCTTCGCCTTGCTCCGGAGGCCGTGCGCGTCATCGAGATGGACACCGGAGGCGCTTTCGGCTCCAAGAGCGCAATCTACCCGGAGTACGTTGTCGCGTGCTACGCCGCGATGAAGACTCGCCGGCCGGTGAGGTGGGTCGAAGGGAGGACTGAGCACCTCCTGGCGACCAACCAGGGCAGGGGCGCCAGGGGGAAGGTGAAGGTCTACGCGGAGAGGAGCGGCCGCGTGCGGGGGATGAAGGCGGACGTCCTGACAGACTGCGGGGCTTTCTCCGTCGGAATCGGATCCTTCACCCCCAGGTTCATCGGCACCCAGGCGCTCGGTCCGTACGCCATCGACAAGGCCTTCGTGACAGCCACGGCGGTCTACACCAACAAAGTTCCCCAGGGCCCCTACCGCGGGGCCGGGAGGCCGGAGGCGGCGTTCCTGCACGAGAGGATGATGGACCTGCTCGCGGACGAGCTCAAGCTCGACCCCGTGGAAGTGAGGCTGAGGAACGCGAGCCCCCAGCCCCGAGTCTCTCCCCTCGGGGTGAAGCTCGACGCCTTCGAGCCGTTCCTGAGGTCTGCGGTAGCAGAGCTGGGCTACGCCAGGAGGAGCGCAGAGGGGCCGGTGGGCTTCTCCGCCTTCGTCTTGATGTCTTCCGCCCAGCCGGGCGAGTCCGCCAGGGTGGCGATCAGTGGGGGCAGGGTGCGGGTGTGGCTCGGGGGGAGCGACACCGGCCAGGACTTCGCGGCCATCGTAAAGACCATCCTGAGCGAGGAGCTCGGTCTCCCTGAGGGCGCAATAGAGTTGGAGTCGGGCGACACCGACCAGCTGGACAAGGGGATCGGCAGCTGGGGGAGCCGGACCTCCATAGTCGCGACCGCCGCACTAACCGAGGCGGCCGCGAAGCTGAAGGAGCAGGCGCGGGAGAGGCTGGGCGACAGGGCTTCGCCGGAGGAGTTGCTGAAGCAGGAGCTCGACGTGACGGTCTTCCACAGAGTGACCGAGCAGGCCAATTCGTTCGGGGCGAACCTCGTGAAGATGTCACTCGACGCGGAGACCGGGCAGGCGAGGGCGGAGGAGTGCTTCGCATACTACGACGCAGGTAGGATCCTGAACCGGAGCATGGCCGAGGCGCAGATCGTCGGCGGCACCGCCCAGGGGATCGGCCAGGTCCTCTACGAGACGGTCCTCTACAACGAGGACGGCCAGCAGCTTGCAGCGACCCTCTCGGACGCCGGGCTGATGCTCGCCTCCCTCATGCCTGATGTGACGGTGGCCTTCGCCAAGGAGCCTGCGTCCGGCCCACGCCTGGTGAAGGGCGTCGGGGAGGCTCCGACCACAGGAGTCCCGCCGGCGGCGGTCCGGTCGCTGGAGAAAATAATCGGGAAGAGGCTGCGCAAGACGCCACTGACGCCGGAGGAGATGGCGAGGCGCGATGGCTCTGCCAGGAACGCCCTGGACGCTGGCCCCCTTGGAGCCGCTTAGAGCCGGCGGGCAGCTCAGACTGCCCGCGAACGTCCTCGCGTCTGCAAGAGTCCCGGCGGGGGACTTGCGCCCCCCTGCCGGGGACAGCGGCGCGTGCCGGCCGTAGTCCTCCTTTTGTTCTAGGCGGGATTCAGCTCAGCGGCCTACCTTGGCCTGGTGCAGGCGCGTCTTAGACCACGTTCGGCCTTGCTCTGCACGGGTCGGCCGTTTCATCTCGTTCCCATCGACCTCGGGATCGCTCCTTCATCGCATTTGACGGGACGGGTCTCGTTTCTGTTCCGTAGCCAACCGTCTCCGGTTACGCCTCTCGGCGTCGTGCATCCTGCATCGAGGGAGGAACTTCCCCAGGAGATCCCCGTGGCCCACCCACCGGCTCGCGTCGACTCCAAGACCTCCGGGAGCGCAGTTAAGCCTTTCTGAGGCGACCACCCTCCGCTCGGCGACCGCAATCGTTATCAGCGAAGCCCGCATCGTACACGCGATGTCTACGACCTCTTCGGGCGCGCCCAAGCGAGTGACCGTCTTCGGAGGGACGGGGGCCACGGGCAGGAAGATAGTGGAGCAGGCGCTCGCCCGGGGGATCACGGTGTCCGTGCTCGTCCGCGACCCGGCCGGGCTCGGGGAGTACACAGGAAGGGTGGACGTGGTGAAAGGCGACGTCGCCGACCAGGCCGCCGTCGACAAGGCGGTCGCAGGGTCGGAGGCGGTCCTGAGCGCGCTGGGTCACGTGAAGGGCTCGCCGAGGGACGTAGAGGCCACCGCCATGAGGAACATCGTCTCGTCCATGGCGAAGGCAGGGGCGAGGAGGCTGGTGGTCCTCAGCAGCGCCGTGGTGGCCGACCCCGCAGACAAGCCGACCCTCGGGCAGCGACTCACAAGCTGGGTGGTCAAGACGTTCAGGAAGGACATCTATGACGACTCCCTCGCAAAAGCCCAGGTGATTAGGGACAGCGGCCTCGACTGGACCATAGTCCGCGCCGGCCTCCTCACCAACGGCCCTCCTACAGGTAAGTATCACGCAGGGCGGCAGGAGAAGGGGGCCGGGTCGAGGGTCTCGCGCGCGGACGTGGCGGCCTTCATGCTGAGCTGCGCGGCCGACGGGAAGTACGTCCGCGAGCTCCCATACCTCAGCTCGTAGCCCTGCCCCCGGCTTGGCGCGCTAGCTGAGGGAAGAAGCTCTGTTCTATCTCCTCCACCTCAGTCTCCGAGCGCGCCCCGGAGTACTCCTCGAGGGGGTCGTGGTTGAGCGTCTCGAAAGTGGGGCCCCACTTGTACAGGTTGAGGAAGGACATCCCCTGATCCTTCTCCCCCAGGATGAACATCGTGGCGGCCACCGCCTCCAACGAGCTGAGGATCCCCAGCCTGGCGTAGTTCGTGGGGTTCGCGGCCAGGAGCGCGGGGAGCCTCCGATGTTTCCCGCCGATCTTCCTGAAGAAGACCTCCTGGGCCTGGTTCCACGAGCAGTCGATCGCGAGGATAGACTTGGCCCCCACGTCGAGGGGCGTGAGCAGGGTGCCGGCGAAGGGGTTGAGCACGAGCGTGGTGTTCGAGGCGTGGAACTTCCTCGTCACCTCGGTCGCGAGCTCCATGTGGGCCATCTTCTTCGCGGTGCACTTGGCAGGGTCGTCCTGCCCGTAGTCGATGACGAACACGTTCACGCCTGGGACGTCCCTCGAGAGAGCTGGCGGGACGGGTGCTAATATACGTCCCGAGCGCGGGACGCTCGCTCGTTACCTCGGGACGACTGGTCGCCCGTCGATGGCGCACAGAAAGTGGGCGGAGGTGGGGTCGGGCAGGCGCTCGAGTCGCTTCCCAGGTTCAGCGGCTCCTTCCGCCTCTTCTTCATCGATGGCGAGAAGCCGAACAACCCAAGCTACTTCGGGGTGGGCGCTGAAGCTCTCGCATCCTGGCAGCCTCGTCGTCGTCGACAACGTGGTTTGCGAGGGCAAGGTCGCCTACGCAAGGAGCAAGGAACCCACGGTCCAGGGGGACGAGGAGGCTCAGCCATCTGATGGCCTCCGAGGCGAGGGTGAGCGCCAGGGAGATCCAGGCCGTCGACAGCAAGGCTACGGCGGCTTCGCCTTGTCCTGTGAGAACATTACCCGCCGGACAAAAGTATTAGAGGCTCGACCCGTGCGCGCAGCACCGGATGCAGGTCCAGAAGGGGGTCCGATCCGCGACCGTGGTCTTTGCGGCCACCGTCATAGTGGTCGCCGCCTCATTCGGCGCGATATCTCTAGCCTCGTCCGCCGGCAGCGCGTCTGGGTCTCAACTCACGCCGTCTCCCAACGGGATTAGCAGCCAGGAAGCCGCGAACACCTCGTCCTCGAGCACCGCGTCGACGGGCCCCCCACTATCGGGGGCGGCCCTGGTCGCAGAGTGCCCGCCCGCTGGCGAGGTGGGGTTCGGGACCGTGAACGTCACGACCGCAACGCCGGCCATATTCTGCGTCCGACTCTTCTATTACAACGGGAACGCCACTGAGACCCTGAACGTCACGCAGCTACTCTCTGTCGGGGTGCGCTCCATCGACGGTTCGGCCAACTTCACTATCACCCCGAGCCAACCCCTCATCACCCTTGGAGGTCCGACCAACGAGAGCGAGGGGGTGGTGCTGGCGTATGCCATAACGGCGAAGCCTGGGGCGAGCGGGACCTACTGGATCGGCTTCCTGACGGGGACGCTGGACGACTTCATGCTCGGGAGCCAGCCGGAGACCTGCGGCGCCTACGGGGTTCTGGTTGCGGGGAGCGGACAGCCTGACTATTCTGCTTCGATGACGCCGCTCTGCGTGGGGTACCCGTTCCAGGCGGCGGCGGGCCCGTGCACCCTGACGGAAGCCGGTTGCAAAGCCGCCACCCTGCCTGGTTTGCCGTATCCTCTTCTCGTCGGCTACACCTACTTCGACCTGATAGGCGCGGCCAGCTCGCCAGGGTGACGCTCCCATCCTAGTTTCGTCGAACCACCCGCCACCTGGCCTGCGGCCAGCCGATCGAGGGGTTCTGCCAAGACTTTCTCTTCGCCCGGCTTCCGTCTTCCCCTGAGGGCCTTCTCAACCACCTGGTCCACTGCCGAGTCAGAGGTCAGAAGTTCCCGGACACGAACAGGCGACGACGGGGGCGCTCTTTCGATTATCGAGCAGTCAGAGCTCTCCCGCCGCTGGACTGGCAACCACACGTCTCGGAAAAGACCGAGATTTGCGCGGGAAGCTTCGGCGGCGGGTTCAGCCTTCGACGACTATCATCGTCAGGGTGCTCCTGACGCGGTCGAGCCTGCGAATCTTCCAGGTGATGGTCTCCTTGACCTTCTCCATCGTGTCGGCCTCGACCCTAGCGATGATGTCGTACACTCCGTACACGACAAAAACGTCCTTGACGAACTCTATCCCCCTCAGGCTCTTCAAAAGCTCCTCCTCTGCTCCTAGATCGGCGTTTATGAGCACGAAAGCCATTGGCAACTGTCTAATCTCTGCCTCTCGTCCTACTTATGGCGCGCAGTGGTAATAACCATTGCTCCTTTCAGGTTCTCCTGCGGCTTGCACAACGCAACGGCTTCACCTAGCCAAGGAGGTCTTCGAACGAGCTTATCTCGAGCTCTCTTTTCGTCCCCTTGAACTGCGGACTGTGCGGCTCTTCAAAGACAGCCGCCTTCATGCAGTCGCCTCGGTCGACGCCCCGCTCCATCACCTTAACCCCTCGGAAGAGCTCGGCGTCAGGTTGTGGGGGCGGACCCTGCTTCGCTCCATCTGTTTCTCCTCGAGGTCACAATTCGTCAAGTCCCCGCGTGCTCGATCCAGGCCGCTCCGTGCCCGACCATGGCGAGCGAGATCGGGGCGGCGAAGACGCCAACGAGGGCCGAGGGGCCGCGGTTCCTCCGAGAAGGACGGCGTCTAGCTCCCATGGTGCACGGTGGTCTCCACCAGCAGGATCATCGCGACCGCAGTCAGCTCCGCGATGCCCCCGATGGCTCCCGTCCTCTGCCTCTACCGCGCTTTCTCGTAGATCCTTACCACGGCCCTGAGCTGGGCCTTGCTCAGCTCGACCGGCGGGCTCCCCTGCGACTTCACGAGCATCATGCCTGACTGGGTGGCGGTTCCGCCGTCGAAGACCCTCGTGCCCACCGGCTCCCCGCTGGTGGCATAGAGGCTGCTGAGGAACGCCGTGTATTGGTCTGGCGATGGCGACGACAGCCTGCCCCCGATGGCCTTGAACACCTCCAGGAAGACAGGCTGACGGGAGAGGTCCCTCTCAGGGAGGGGGATCCTCACCTTTCCATCGTGCACCCCGCCCGTCCTCCTGTACAGGCCGAGGGCCCGTGCGAAGCCCCCGGATTGCCGCAGCGAAATCAGGTCGTGCGAGCCCGAGGCGAGAGTGTGGGTCAGGTCTGCTTCGGCGAACCTGGCGGCCTCGAACGAGGGCTGGAAAAGAGCGTAGGCCTGCTGGGAGTCGAGGGGCAAGAGATACGCCCCCCGCGGGGCCAGCGACCACGTGAGCTCCCTCAACGCCGAGAGAACCTCCTCCTCCGCGGCCTTCTCGCTCCACGCCTTCCTCTCCACCACCACGTAGACCGCAGGGACGTCGGAGAGCGAAAGGATGACTGTCCCCGACACTCCGGCTAGGGCCCTTCCAAGGTCGCGGGTGATGGACGTCACTCTGGCGACCCCTGCCCACGACGCCTGGAGGCGCGTCGACCTCAGAAGGATCGACTCGTTGACCGGCTTCAGGCTGGAGCTGACCGCGAGCACTGCGAGCCTTCCCCAGAGCAGCACGACAAGGCCGAGGGTGCCGAACGCCAGGGGGGAGAAGCTGCCGTGGGCGAGGTATCCCGCGAAAGCGAGCACGAGGAGGGTTCCTGCCAGCAGGTACCTGGCGGGGAGCCGGCCCTTCTTCCCGGTCGTCTGGGGCGCTTGCTTGCTCCTATGGAGCAGCCTGAAGACCGGCGGGAGGAGGAGCGCTGCGAAGATGATGAGCGCGAGCGACCACGTCCCCGCACCCACAAGGACGAAAGCAAGAAGCAGGGCGACGACCTTGAGGAACCAGCCCATCAGTGGAACCCCTCGTCGTCGATGTAGGCGTGTCCGAACTTCGACCAGTCCTCGAGGGCGGGGTGCCTGTGCACCCAGAGCGCCCTGCCGTCCTTCTCCTTGGCAATCCACTCGTCGGGGTTGACAGAGTTCTCCTTCACCAGCTCCCCCCTCTTCGCCATGTGCTTGGTCAGCTCAAAGCTGAACTTCGCCTCGTGCCCCAGGGTTATCCCGCCGTAGGGCTTGCCCCTGTCCCAAGCCGCCGTGGGGTTGATCGAGGCGTGGCTCGTCACCACTACCGCTATCCCGTACTGGATGCAGAGGCGCTGCGCGTGGGCGAGCAATATCGCCATCCCCGCGCTCCTTGCGGGGAGGTCCTGCGTGCCGAAGAACGACGCCTTGAACGGGGCGGAGATCGAGTCGTAGACCAGGAGCTTGGCCTTGGTCTGCTCGACCATGTTGTGGAGCGCGGACTCGTAGACCGGGCTGGACTTTAGCCTGAGCTCGACTCTGCCTCCCTCGGAGACGATCTTCTGGACGTCGTGCCCGTGCAGGGCCAGGAGGTCGATGACGTCGGGGAGCTGGACGACGAAGATGGCCGGCTCCTTCTCGTCCTCTCCTAGGTCGATGGTGAAGTCTGGCGAGAGCACCTCCGCGATGGCCGCGAGGTGGTTGTCGTTGTAGGACACGCCGATACGGTCGAGAGTACTGCTCAGGGAATTGACCAGCTCGCTCCTGGAGACCGGCATGTCCTTCTTCCTCGCCGAGCGCGTCGTCCTCTGGAGCTTGACCTCCTTCACCTGCACCTTGTCGCCGAACCTCTGCTCGAAGCCCGGCCTCCGGTAGCCCACCAGGTAGCTGAAGTAGGACTGCTCCGTGTCGAGTATCACCGCGCTGTGCCCTGCCGCGACGGTGGAGTAGGCGGCCTGGAGGGAGAGGATGCTCTTGCCGAGGGCCTTCTCCCCGAAGATCTGGGTTATCGTCCCTGTCGGGAGCCCGCCGTCGGTGAGGAGGTCGAGTGCATGGCAGCCCGTCTGCAGCCTCTCGAGCTGGGGGATCAACCCTGCCGCCTCCCGAGAACTGCGCGACCCTTCTCCGTGAGCGAGAGTGTGTGGATCGCCCTCCCCGACCTTTCCTGGCGCTCGACCGCCACGTAGCCCTCGCTCTGGAGCCGGTCGAACGCCCTCTCGAGGATGTCCCTGTCGAACTCAGACGCCAGGAACGACAGCAGGGACGCCCGGGTCGCTCCGCCGAAAGCGGAGACCTCCTCGAGTATCCTGCGCGCCAGCATAGCGTCTTCGTCAGGCGCGACGGGGGCCACCGTCAGGGTCGTTCCCTTCCGCCGCTCGAACTCCCTCGGGACAAAGACCTCGCGAGAGCCGTACGAGGGGTTCTGGAACATGTACATGTTCGGGGTGAGGACCAGGCCGCCCCTGCCTGAGCCGTTCCATGCCGCGCTCGAGAGTATCCTCACCGAGCAGGTGTCCATGTACTCCTTGTCGAGCCCGTAGGCCTCGTCAGAGGCGAGTACCTTCGCCACCGGGGAAGAGACGAACGCGGTGAGGAAGCGGGGGTTCCTCCTGAAGACCGGCCTCTCCTTGAAGAGGCGGTTGGCCTCGGTGAGCACAACCACGTCGGGTCCGGCGACTTCGCCCGAGCCTGCGACAGCGATTAGCTTCGCCAGGAACAAGGCCACCGCCGTCTCCGCCGCCTCGGGCGACCCGGCGTTCCTGAAGCTCAGGATTGCGCTCTTCTGAACGAGGCGCTTTACCACGTGCTTCTCGCCGACGAGGTTGAGCGACCGGAGGGCATCCAGCCTCACCCTCAGCCTGTCGACCGCGCGCCCCTTGGCCGAGTCGGGCGACTGTATCAGGTCTGCGAGGGACGCGGGGCTGGCCACCCCCCGCTCGTTGGCGATTATCTGGGCGATGGAGTTCAGGCTCGCTTCCTGCTCGAAGGAGAGCTCTAGCGCGGTCGAATACGCGCCCGCTATCATCTGGGCGTGGACGACGGGGTTCTCTTCGATCCTGAGCGAGTCGTAGAGGAAATAAGACACGTCGCACTCGTCGATGTATCCGGAGAGCCCGTCGGACGCGCCGCCGTCAAGGTCCACCAGGAGCGTCTTGAGCCCCGCCTCGTGGCACGCGCAGGCTGCCATGCCTGCGAGCTGGTTGGAGCCCTGTCCCATCATCGCGATGCCGTTCTTGAGGTCGTCGAGCTTGACCTCGAACCTCCCCCCGTTCCTGGTGAATCCCAACCAGACAGAGTTCCCGAAAGTCACGCCGGAAGAGGACGGTCCGACCTTATAGAGAGTTCCTCACCTAAGATAAGTATCTTAGGTAAGTGCTTCTTCCTCACGCAACGAGTCGGCGTTGGACGTCTGGGTGCGCTCTCGCGCTTCCTTAATTACCGTCGGCACCGCGTTCTACACGGTTGAAGAGGAGGCCCAACGTCCTCATCTACATGGAGATACTCGACCTGCTCCTGGACGGGCCTAGGGGCCCGACAAGGCTCGCGCAGGGGCTGGGTCTCAACTTCAACAAGTTCTCGGAGTTCGCGTCCTTCCTGATAGCCAAGCAGCTGATCAAGGTCCAGGCACAGGAGGGACGCGAGATGTACTTCATAACCGGGCAGGGCGCCGACCTCAACAGGGACTGGAAGAAGGTCTGGAACAGGCTGGCCCCCTAGACCATAGAAGGGAGGCAGAACTCTTCCCACGTCATTGAGAAGGACTGGTCTCCTCGCGCTCCAAGGCTCTGCTGCCTGATGGCGTCGGCCGTGACTCTCGGCGCGGACAAGGTGCTTCGCCATTCCGTCATCAGTCCACCGCCAGGACCGCTTTCGTGGATTGTCGGCCGCCACGATGACGGACGCCCCGGTGACCCTGTGGCGACTTCAGAACTCTTGCCTTGGTCGTCCTCGCCGTTCTGCGCCGCGCTCCTCTTAATCAGGGCGGCGGTGTTCGCCGTTGGCGCCTGCGCAGCGCGCTCGAGCGTGGGCCGGCCGGCGAGCTAGGTCACTTATCTTAGGTGAGGAAGGGTTTTATGCCGAAGGCGTCCTCTTGGTCTTGTGGCTGAGGAAAGCCGGGACCAGGCCAGGGTCGCGATTCTCGACGCCCATGAGGAGTTCGTCCACCACATAGAGAGCGGCCAGGCGAGGATACGGGTCCTGTCCCTAATCACCATTGGCGTGGCGTTCCTCCTCCTCGCCTCGTACTTCGCCCAGGTCATCACCCCCTTCGCCACGGGGACAAGAGTGGTAACGGTGAACCTCCTCGACCCGACGCTCCTCGCCCTCGAGGCCGTCCTGATCCTGGTGACCTTCGCCTGGCTCTATGTCGGTGTGGTGAACTACCTCTTCGCCTCGCGGCTCGGGCGGCAGGTCAGAGAGGCCCGCGCCAGGGAGAAGGAGATCGAGCGGAGCATCGGCGTGGCGCCTTCGGGCTGAACTACCCACTAGGCGCGGGTGCGCAGCAGTCAGGGGGCAAGCCGTTCGACAGCGGCCTTCAGCAGCGACCGGTGGCAGCGCCGGGGGTCCTTGTCGGTGCAGAGGAGCGTGATCGTCCCCGCCTTCGACTGCCTGGCAAGCTCCCTCAGCAGGCTCTCCTTGCCGCGTAGGCTACCATTGTACTCCGCGGCGAACGAGTCCCAGGACATCACGCCTCCCTTCCATTTCTTGATCAGATCCCTTTCCGTACCCAAGTCCTTCATCCAGAGGTCGACCCTGTCCTTGGAGATCCCTCGGGGCCAGAGCCTCGTGACCAGGATTCTCTTCCCATCAGAAGGCTCGGGGTTGTCGTAGATGCTCTTCTCGATCCTGATCATCAACGTTCACGTGACCCCTGGGCAGCATGGCGCCTGTTCTGGCCGGGCATCAGATAGACTTTCCTCGCCCGTCTCCTCTTCTTCCGAGCCTCAAGCAGCGAGACCAGCCTCTTGCTTGTCAGCTTCCCGGTGCGCGTGTTCCGGGGGCTGGGGCGGTAGCTCGCGTAGAGGGTGGAGGTGGGACGCCGCCTTCGACCGTGCGCGAAGGCCGTCCCCTTCGTAGACGCCCCCAGCCGCGGGGCGCGGTCAATGTACGCATCGAAGGCTGCCCGGCCTAGCGCGAGCACCGCCTTCAAGCTGTCAGTAACCGCGGCCGAGCCCAGCTAGTAGCCACAGTTCTCGGACTCCCTAGCGTTGGGCCTGTCGTGTGGAGGGGCGCACTTTGCCGCGGCGAAGAAGCAATACTCGTATGCCGGACCGTCGTCCCTCGACCCTGGCGTTGGCTGGCTGGCATTCCCAGCCTCGGGCGGCGCCCGCACCGGCGACCCTCGCGGAGACCTGGGCCAGCGACTCATCGACGCCACCGCAGCCACTCCGGCTCAGGGGCTCCTCCAGCATCTCCACGCAAGGACGTCTTGGCTCCGACCCACCACTTATCTACGGCCGCTTGCCCGTTCCCACGCGCGGAGACGATGAAGGCCAAGCTCATCTACACGGGCATAAGGGTCAAGGACCTCGACAAATCGATAGATTTCTACACTAAGCTCCTGGGTATGAAGGTCACTGGCAGGACAATTGTGGAGGCGACCAAGGGGGAGACGGTGGGTCTGGTCAGCGAGGACGGAGGGCATCTGCTCGAGCTCAACTACTATGGCAAAGGGAGCGACTACGACACGAGGTACGGCGTGGGCGAGGCGCTCGACCACCTCGCGTTCCAGGTCGACGACCTGAAGAAGGCGGTCGCAGAGGCGGAGAAGGCGGGCTATCCTGTCGTGCTGGACATGAAGACCAAGACCAGCCGGTGGACGTACATCAAGGACCCCAACGGAATCTACGTCGAGCTCTTCGGAAAGCAGTGAGACCTTGCGGTACCTCCTAGGGATGGACGACACCGACTCCCGGTTCGGCCACTGCACGACCCACCTGGGCTACCTCATAACCTGCGAGCTGGCCAGGATGGGGTGCCGGATCCCGTCCTACCCCCGGCTGGTGCGGCTCAACCCAAACGTGCCCTTCAAGACGAGGGGCAACGCGGCGGTCTGCGTTGAGTTCGAGCCCACCTCGGAGTCGCTGCGGGACAGGGCCTTCGACACAGCCGAGGCCCTCCTCGACGAGGAGGCCGACGTCGGCAACGGCGCGAACCCCGGGCTGGTGATGGCCTCGAAAGAAGAGGCCGCCGCCCCCTACTTCAGGGAGCTGTACCTCCGGGCCCTGAGCGGCATGGTGAGCTACCGCGGCGTCATCCACGAGCTGGTCAGGATGGGGCTTAGGCACACGCTCCTCGGGAACGGGATGGGGGCGGTGGGGGCGGCCGCGAGCCTAGGGTTCTCCTGCGACTCGGACGACCACACCTACGAGCTCATAGCGTACAGGAGGCCTGAGAGGTGCGGTACTCTCAGGTCGGTTCTTCGGGAGTCTGTAGTCGAGATGGAGGCTGAGACATTCCCGCACACGTTCAACAACTACGACCACGAGTCCGGCCGGGTCCTCCTCGCTCCCACAGGGCCCGACCCCGTCCTCGCCGGCGTGAGGGGGGACTCACCGGGGGCGGTCCTCGAGGCGTTCCGCAGGGTAAGGACCGGGGAGGTGCCGCTAGGCCACATGGTCTACGCGACCAACCAGTGCACCGACGCCCACCTCAAACCACGGCTCTCGGTCCCGCTCAAGGCCTACTCGGCGGGCTGGCTGGAGGGAGAGGTCGTCTCGCTAGACGCGCGCGAGGGGGGGCACCTCGAGCTCGCGCTCCGCGTCGCCGGAGCCGACCTGCGGTGCATGGTCTACGAACCCTCGGGCGACCTCAAGCGCACGGCGCGCCTGCTGAGGACGGGTGATTCTGTGCGAGTCTCAGGCGGGGTGAGGAGGGCGACGCCCAGGAACTCCGCAGCCCTGAACGTGGAGAAGATCGAGGTGCTCGCGCTCCACCAAGCAGTTAAAGCCAGGCCAAGATGCGCTCTTTGCAGCTCTGGGATGAAGTCAGAGGGAAGAGGCAAGGGATACCAGTGCAGGACGTGCGGCCACAGGACCGCCGCCCTCCGCGTCGAGCACGGACCCCCCTCCCGCATCCATCCGGGGACCTACCTGCCGTCCCCGCGGGCGCAGAGACACCTCACCAAGCAGCTCATCAGGTACGGCCGCGAGCTCGCCGGTCACCGAGAGATCGTCGAGGGGTGGGTCGCGCGATGAGCAACACCACCCGGCCGTTCCGCAGCATCCTCTTCGAGAAGGCGGAGGACGGCAGCGAGCCGCCCTCGACGGGAGTCCAGGACTTCGTCGTCGACCTTCATCTTGACCAGATAGTCGACTCGATACTGGTCGGCAGACAGGAGTACCGCCTCGGCACCCTGTTCATGGCCACCCTGAACAGCTCCGAGGCAATCGAGTACCGTCACCAGGCGATGAGGGAGCTGGAGAGCCAGTCCCTCCGCGACGCCATCGAAGCCTTCGCGCAGGGGATGCGCTCCATGCGTCGGGCCAGGCAGCTCGCGGAGAACGTCCACAACAGGTACAACAGGCAGGGTTGGTTCCTGAACGGCGTCGAGGCATACTGCGAGGCGGTCTCGCGCCTCGGGGCTGACCTCGCGGCGCTCGACCTAGAGTCCCGGGGCTTCTTGTCTTTCCGGGGGTTCCTCCTGAGCTACCTTGAGTCTCCCGGGTTTGCGGCACTCCGCGCCGAGACCGAGAAGATGAGGGCCGACCTGGCAGCGTCAAGATACTGCCTCCTCATGAAGACCAACAACCAGTTCACGGTGCGCAAGTACGAGGGGGAGGAGGACTACAGCGTCGAGGTGGAGAAAGCCTTCGAGAAGTTCAGGGAGGGCGCGGCGAAGGACTACCGCATCAGGTTCACCGGCTACCCGGAGGTGAACCACGTGGAGGAAGCCGCCCTGGAGTTCGTCGCAAAGCTCTATCCCGAGGTCTTCCAGAGCCTGGACGAGTACTGCGCCAGGAACAAGGAGTTCCTGGACCAGACCGTAGCCGACTTCGACCGCGAGGTGCAGTTCTACATCGCATACCACGAGTTCGTCGCGCAGTTCACGGGCACCGGGCTCAGGTTCTGTTATCCTGTGGTCTCCGACAGCAAGCAGGTGGAGAGCCACAACGGCTTCGACCTCGCCCTTGCGAACAAGCTCGTCCGAGAAAAGTCTCCCCTCGTCACGAACGACTTCTTCCTGAAGGACAACGAGAGGGTCTTCGTCGTTAACGGCCCCAACCAGGGCGGGAAGAGCACCTTCGCCAGGGCATTCGGACAGCTACACCACCTGGCCTGCCTGGGCCTCCCCGTGCCTGGCACGAGCGCGAAGCTGTTCCTGTTCGACAGGATATTCACACACTTCGAGAGGGAGGAGAACTTCGACGACCTCAGGAGCAGGCTCGAGGACGACCTGATGAGGGTGCACTCCATCCTCGACGCGTGCACCCCGAGGAGCGTCGTGATAATCAACGAGCTGTTCAGCTCGAGCACCCTCCGCGACGCGGTCTTCCTGGGTAGGAAGGTCCTCGAGCGGGTGATCCAGCTCGACGCTCTCTGCGTCTACGTGACCTTCATCGACGAGCTCTCGACCATGGACAAGGCGGTCAGCGTCATGAGCACGGTGCTCCCGGATAACCCAGAGCTGAGGACGTTCAAGATAACGAGGAAGCCTGCCGACGGCCTGGCGTTTGCGATGGCGATAGCCGACAAGCATCAGCTCTCCTACGAACGGATAAAGGAGCGCATCCGGCAGTGAAGGTCCTCCTCATGCACAGGGACCGGGGTTTAGACCTCGAGGGGAAGCTCCCTGCCAACGAGTACGACCTCTCACGGGACCTCCAGCTCGAGACGCTCTTCAAGGCGATGGCGGGGAAGGACAAGTTCCTCCTCGACCTCGCGAAGAAGGTCCTCCTGACGAGCCTCCTTGACGTCGACTCGATCCTGTTCCGGCAAGGCGTCCTCAAGGACTGCCTGAAGAACCCAGACGTCGTGGCCGAGTTGTTCAAGCTCTCAGCGGACGCCATCGCCAAGGAGAAGCAAGATTGGGCCTGGAACGACGCGTACAAGTCTGCCGACCAGACGTTCCAGCGGTCTGTCAGGCTCCTGAAGATGCTCTTCAGCAAGCTCAAGGAACTACGGGCGATTGTCGACCAGCACGCGGGGAGGTTCGAGTCAGACGGCTTCAAGGGGCTATTCGAGATGGTCCAGGGCGAGATCTCGGACTCTTACCTCGCCAGCATCGAGGGGCACCTCAAGGAGCTGGAGCTCGGGGAGGGGACGCTGATCAGCGCCGAGCTGGGAGAGGGGAACAAGGGCACGGGCTACGCCCTGTGCAGGCAGCCCGAGGACAGGAAGGAGGGGAGGAGGCTCTTCGGGAGGAAGACGGGCCAGTTCACCTTCACGCTCAACACCAACGACCAGACCGGGCCCGAGATGATGGCCGAGCTGAGGGACCGTGGGATAAACGGGCTGGCCAACACCCTCGCCCAGTCCTCCGATCACCTGCTGGGCTTTTTCGTCTCTCTCCGGAACGAGCTCGCGTTCTACGTAGCTTGCATGAACTTGAGGGACCAGCTCGCCGCGAGGGGCGAGCCGGTCTGCTTCCCGACCCCCGCGGAGAGGGGCAGGCGGTCGCGCGCCTTCAAGGGTCTCTACGACCCCTGCCTCGCCCTTAGGCGGGACGAGAGGGTGGTGGGTAACGACCTCGAGGCGGAGGGCAAGGACCTGGTCGTGGTCACCGGGGCGAACAGGGGTGGCAAGTCGACCTTCCTCAGGAGCGTGGGCATCTCACAGCTCCTGATGCAGGCGGGCGCCTTCGCCCCGGGGGAGTCTCTACATGCCGACATCTGCACAGGAGTCTTCACGCACTTCACCCGCGAGGAGGACTCCTCGATGAAGAGCGGGAAGCTTGACGAGGAGCTAGGCAGGATGAGCAAGATCGTCGACAGTCTATCCCCTGACTGCATGGTCCTGTTCAACGAGTCCTTCGCCTCCACAAACGAGAGGGAAGGCTCGGAGATCTCGAGGCAGATAGTCGCCGCCCTACTCGAGAGGAGGGTCGAGGTGTTCTTCGTAACCCACCAGTACGAGTTCGCCCACCTGCTCTACGAGAAGGGGACGCCGAACGCCGCCTTCCTCCGCGCGCAGAGGCTCGAGAATGGGGAGCGAACCTTCAGGGTGCTGCCGGGAGAGCCGCTGCCGACCAGCTACGGGGACGACCTCTACCACCGGATATTCCTGGCACAGGGTCCCGGCGCCAAGGGCTAGGATGGGGTCGTCCCAGTAGGCCCGAACCCCTGGCCCTTCGAAAAGCTTAAAGTCTCGACAGCGTCCAAAACCCTCGGCGGTGGGGCTCGCCATAACCGCTCGCAAACCCTTGTGAGCCGATAGCTCCTACCAGACAAATCAACAGCGAGCGGGAGTGAGAGAGCGTGAAGTATGACCTGGTCTACCTGGCCGTTGGGGCGGTCCTCGGTGCCTACGTCAGGTACCAGATCACCGGCGAGGGGTTCTTCATCGGGAGCCTCCCAATATCCGTCCTACTGGTCAACATTGCAGGGAGCTTCATCCTGGGGGCGAGCTCGACGGCCGTCTCAGGCCTCGGCTTGGACGGTCGCTACACGATATTCATCGGGATAGGCTTCTGCGGCTCCATGACCACGATGTCCTCGTTCGCCTTCGAGTCCGTCAACCTCATCGGGGTCGGGGAACTTGCCACGGCCGGGGCGGACATCGTGCTGAACGTCGGTGGCTCGCTCGGGGCAATAATTTTAGGAAGGGCGCTGGCCACCGTAGTGTTCGGACTTGCATAGCCCTGGTGACGACTTGGCGAAGCCTCCCTCCAAGAGGATGGTCAAGCTCACGGTGGTGGTCAAGGCCAAGGACGCCTTCAAGGGCAAGCCCCTTGTCGACGTCCTCATCTCGCTCCTCATGGAGGCCGGGGTCTCGGGTGCGACCGTCACGCACGCGGCCCGGGGATACGGCGCGAGGGGGATCGCGAGGGCGGACGTCCTGGGACTCTCGGTGAACCTCCCTACGATAGTCGAGACCGTGAGCGATGCGGACCGGATCTCGAAGGTCCTCACCGAGGTCAAGAAGATGGTCGGGACCAACGGGCTGATAACCACATCGGAGGTCGACGTCTACTGACCTCCGAACCTGTCTAGCGTGCCCATCGACCTGTCTGCCACCCTCTCCGCCTCCAACCTGGAGAGTGACTCAAGCACCCTCTCCACGGCGGGGCGGCGCGAGTAGCTCTCGTCCTCGAGCGAGTCCCCGGTCTCCTCGAAGCTCACGCCGTGCAGCTTTGCCAAGGCGCACTCCGCGTAGTACCTCGCCTGGCTCTCAGGGTCGGGCTTCATCAGCCGCGCCTCCGGAGATCTGAGCGCCTCTGAGAGGCTGTCGTAGAGGTTCGACTCAGGGGACCACGAGAACACGCATGTCCCCGACCTGCCACCCGCGACCAGCCTCGCTGGGACTGGGAGCCAGCCGCGCCAACTAGCCCCGGTGGGCTCGACCACCCTCCCGGCTTCCACCGCCTTGCGCCACGAGGAAACGGCCAGCTCGTCCTCCCGCTCTTGCGAGTCGAGGAAACTGGAGAGCTTCCCTGCGACCGTGTCTCCGGGGAGGTCAGGCAGCTCCTCGAGGAACGCTCGCCAGAGCGAGACCGGCCATCCGTCTCCGCTGCAGACGCTCCCCTTGCCTGTGCGGACGAGGTCTTCACTCTTCACCCAGTGGACGACGCAGGGTATGCCTCCTGAGGGCTTCTCCCCAGGCTCCAAGACTCTCACCTTCAGGGTTGGGGAGGAGAGGTTGCTGGTGAACCTGCGGTAGCGCTCCGACCAGCTCCCGAAGCAGCGCCTGAGCGCCCGACCAGACCCGCCGGTCATGACCCCAATCCGAGACATGATGGGTCTGGGGAACTCGTCGCCCGGGCGAAGGATTCCCGCCCAGCTCATCCTTGCACCGTGCGCGACGATCGGCTCCCCGTCCGCGCGCCCAGACAGGTCGGAGGCTGTCATCCGTCCATCCCATCCCGGAACCATCCCGCCGCGGTCTCCTCGTTGGGGTTGCCCTGCTTCTCCGCGCTGACGATGCCTCTCTCGGCCAGCCCGAAGGCGGCCGCAAGGAGCAGCATCAGAAGGGCCTTGAACTTCTCCAACGTCCCGTCTCATACGCCCTTCGCCCGTCTCCGCATTTGTCCTTTTGGATTGCGCGCAGTATGTCCCTGAGGACAAGAATTTCACTCCCAGACCGGGCCATACCGCCGACGAATCTCGTGACCCCTGCCACGGACCCGCGAAGTTCCGAAGGGAAGGGTCCCGTTGTAGGCGTGGTTGCTGCCCGGGAACGTGTAGGTCGCGCTGTTGTTCACTATCACGGAGGTGACGCTCCCGTGGGTGACCACCCCGGTGTCGTGCGAGGGGCCGCCCATGACCGATGGCACGAAGAGGGAGAACGCCAGCACGAGCAGGCCGCCCGCCAGCGATCGCTAGCGTCGAAGCGGTCCCCGGCGGGTCATGGTTCTGCCGCACCGACTCAGCTTCACGGCGTCGGCAGGCAAGGGCGCAAAAGGATCACTTCTCTGGAACGATATGGGAAACCGTCAATTCGGGTAAAGCTCACCTAGCGAAAGGGTGGTTGAGTAGCGAGGGGTGGAGTTTCAGGGGAGTCATCCCCCTTTGAACTTGCGGACGGGCTGCGCCCGTTCACCGCTCTGCGGGTGTCCAAGCCCATTTCTGGACTTATGAGCCCGCCGGGATAACGACCAGGCACTTTTGGTGCCTCCTGGCTTCCCCACCTCGCTGAGACGGAGACTGATTTCTGACCCTTATATCCTTCTCGGAAGGTGGAGCGTCACCCGAAGAGGACGAGCGACTCGGCGTCGCCGCCCACGGCCACGTCCACGTCCCTTTTGAGCTGCCTCAGCCTCTCGACGTCGTGGCCCTTCTTGACGAACCTCTTCTCCTCCTCCACGAACGGCCTCGCCCTGTCACCGTCGAGCATCTTGTCCGCGAAGCAGACGATCTTCTGCTCGAGCGTCCTGGGGACGTAGTCCCCCGCGGGGAAGCCCAGCGACGCAGCCTCCTCTGTAGAGATCCCCGCGCCCACGTGCTTCCTCACTATCTCGACGACCTCCTTGTCGACGCCTTCCTCCTCGAGGATGGCCGCCCCCACGTGCCCGTGGTCCACGAGCTGCGTCCTGCTCCTCCCTATGTCGTGGAGGAGCGCCGCCGAGACGGCCGCGCGTTCGTCCACCATGTTCCCCTGGGCCGCCGCCCTCCTGCAGAGGCGTAGGGAGATGGCCGCGCAGGCGCGGCAGTGCTCGACTATCTTGTCGTTGCTGTGGTACTTCCTGTGCAGGGCAGACGCCTGCTCGGCGCTGGGGACCATCGGCTCACTTCGCGATGTCCTCTTCGAGCTGATTGATCTTCCACCGGAGGGCCTCCTTGAGCTCCGTGTTGTCGATCCTGTTGAGGGGCCGTTGGCAGGTGGGACACTTGAAGAAGGTCTCCATGGCCTCCTCGAATGTCCGGGTGACGCACGTCGGGGTCCCGCAGAAGTAGAACTCGCGGGTCTCCTCGTGCTCCAGGCGTTGCTTGAGCCTCACGAGGATCTTCTTCTTCTGCGTCTGGATGAACCCATCGGTCTGGTCGCGCTGCGCCTTCCACCTGTAGACGAACCAACCCCTCTTTGGGTCCCTTACCCTCACGCCGGAGATGAGGCTCCTCCCGAACAGGTCGTAAAGGGCCTTCCTCACCGTCTTTATCTTTAGCCCGGTGGCCGAGGCGATCTCTTCGTCCGTCGCGTTCTCGTTGTTGAGCAGCGCCCTGGCTACCCTGACGTAGTCCGGACCGCCTATTAGACCTGCGACCTTTACGAAAGTATCTTCGTACTCTATTTTCACGTTTTCTGTTCTACCTGCTTGCCTCTAGCCGAAGGGACTATCCTTAGCTTATAACCACTGAACACCTTCTTAAGCTCTTCTCCCCTCTGGATGTCGTGGATGGCGATCGCCAGGGCGGCGATCTCCGAGTGGGGCTGAGAGGTGACGGCCACGTTGTAATCGGCGAGCTGGTAGACCTCCCCCGGGACCTTCGGCCCGCCAACCGCGAGCAGGAAGCTCCCCTTCTCCCTCAGCTCCTCCACCCTGTCCTGGAGAGGGTCCCCGTACATGGTGAGGTGGACGATGGTCCTCCCTTCGCCCTTCGCCTCGCGGAAGACCTTTTTCCATGGGGCCTGGACGACCGGAAAGTCGCCTCCCCACGCCTTGTTCACCTCCCCGACCGTGTCCATGAGCCCGCTCTCCACCTCCTCGAGATAGACGCACTCCGCCCCGAGCGCCCTAGAGACGAGGCACAGGTGGGTCAGCGTGCGATAGTCCCTGACATACCTATGCCCCACCCGCACCACCTTCAGGCTCTTCAGCCCCAAGCTCAGGCCGGCACCCTCCCTTCCATGCCCTCCTCCTCGGCGACCTCGGTGAGCTTGGCGTCGGCGACCCCCAAGAGCGAGTCCATCCCCTGACCGGTCTTCGAGGAGACCGCCACAGCTTCGATGGGCCCGAGCTCCCTCTTCCTCTCCTCGATCAGCTCGGCCGGGGCGAGGTCGCACTTGTTCAGGACGGCTATCGTCTTAGAGGGCTTGACCATGAGGTGGGAGAGAGCCTGGGCCGAGCTCTCGTAGCTCCTGATGAACTTCTCCGCCGGCTGGCTCGCGTCGAGGAGGAGGAAGACCACAGTAGCATAGGATATCTCCTCCAGCGTCGACTTGAACGACTCTATCAGGTACGCCGGGAGGTTGCTGATGAAGCCCACCGTGTCGGTGAGCAGGGTCTTCCTCTCTCCCACCATCACCGCCCGCGTGGTGGGAGCCAGGGTGGTGAAGACGCCGGCGTCGACGCTCTTCGTCTCCCCGGTGAGCTTGTTGAAGAGGCTCGTCTTCCCCGCGGCGGTGTACCCCGCGAGGGCGATGGTGGGGAACGCGAGCCTCCTCCTGTGTTCGCGGAATATCTCCCTCCTCTTTGCGACTTCCTCCACCTTCCTCCTGAGCGTGGCGACCCTGCTCTTCATCATCCTGGTGTAGACGTCCGCCTCGTACTTGCCGAGCCCGAAGAACCCTGGCTGCTCCCCCCTCCTGGCCATCTTGACGCTCTCCCTAGCCCTCGGGAGCTCGTACTCCAGCTCCGCGAGCTGGACCTGGAGCTTCGCCTCCGCCGTCGACGCCCGCATGGCGAATATCTCGAGTATGAGCTTCTCCCTGTCCTTGACCTCGACCTTGCAGAGTTTGGCGAGCGAGTAGGCCTGCGACGCCCTCAGCGCCGAGTCGAGAAGGACGATGCCCGCGCCGCTATCCCTGACCGCGGCGGCGACCTCCTCAGCCTTGCCCGTCCCGACCCCGTACTTCGCGTGGTGGAGGAAGCCCTGCGTGACAAGGCCTACGGTCTCGTACCCGGCCGCCCTGGCGAGCGCCTCCGCCTCCTCGACGGCGTCCCTGTCGGGGCGCGCCACCAGGAGCGCCTTGTTCGCTCTCAGGTCCCCGTCGGCCTGCCGCCCTCTAGCTCGGAGAGGGAGACCAAGAGGTTGATCTTGAGCTCGTGGTTGAGCTTCCGCGTGAGCGTCATGTCGGGTTTCAGCTTCTTGGACTCGACCATCCTTATCACGGATGGTTTCTCGTTAAGGAGGCTACCCAGCTGCTCCTGTGAGAGGCCCATCCTCTCCCTCGCCTGCTTTATCATCAGGTTGTAGTCCGGGTCTACGTCGTACTCCGCCTCGTCGACCCTGGGGACGGGGGCAGGGCGCGGGGGTGGCCTGGCCCGAGGGCGCGCCCTGAAGGGGCTTATCGGGGTCACCGGGCTGGGAGACGGCCCGACCTGCTTCCCCAGCCTCGCGCAGTTGCCGCAGACCACCATCACGGCCCCGTCGATCTCGACCCTGTTTGGAGGGGTGCGGAGGGGCGACCCACACACCTCGCAGGCTGCCTTCATGACCGTCACGCAGACGAGCCGGCTTAAAAGCTTCCCCGCGAAGAGCGGCATCGCAGATTTTTAGACCACCCTTTTGACGCCAGGGACAGCATGAGGCTGCTCGACGGGAGGAAACAGTTCTCCCTGATGCTCGACTACGAGTTCGGGCCGGGGGCCAGCAGGGCGCTCCCGAAGGAAGGCCTCGAGTTCGTCTACTCCAAAAAGTCGGACAGGCTCAAGCAGGTCGTCCACGGCGGGGAGCTCTTCGCCACAATCAAGCCCAACGGCGCGATAGCCCCTACCCACTACGGCGCAACAGTCCTCATCAGGTCGCGGGCCTACGCGCAGAACTCTGTGACGGTGGATGCCGAGGCCGTGGAGTTCGTCAAGGAGGGGAGGTCTGTCTTCTGCAAGTTCGTGAGGTCCGTGGGCAAGCACGTCCTTCCAGGGGGGGAGGTCGCGGTCCTCGACCCGGGGGGGCGCGTCATCGGGGTGGGGAGCGCAAGGATGCACGGAGACTTTATGCGTCAGTTCAAGCACGGGGTTGCTGTCAAGGTCAGAGGATCTTCATGGGAATGAGACTCAACGACAGGAACGCCCGCCGCATGATGGAGCGGATGGGCATCAACCAGAAGGAGGTCCCCGAGGTCGAGGAGGTCGTCATCAGGACGCGCACCAAGGACCTTGTGATCAGCGGCGCCTCGGTCTCGGAGGTGAACTTCCAGGGCAACAGGGTCTTCCAGGTAGCCGGGGAGGTAGAGGAGGTGCCTAGGGAGGTCAAGAAGTTCTCCGACGAGGACATCACGCTCGTCCAGCAGCAGGCGAACGTATCCAGGGAGAAGGCTCTGGCGGCACTGGAGCAGTCGGACGGCGAGGTCGCCAAGGCGATCCTGCTTCTCACTTCCTAGTCTCCTGTGTACCCCTCGGCACGGGCCGCGGAGCGGACATCCTCCCTCACCTCTGACCACTGATGGCCCCAGCGGCGGCACCTGTACCCGTAGCCTAACCTCTCGAGGTCGACCACGTCCGGCTGCTCCGACGGTCTAAAGCGGACGATAGGTCGGCCAAGGACCTCGGCGGCCGGAGAGACTCTTTCCAGTACACGACTGGAGCAAGGATAGGGAAGGCAGCAGCCGATGCGCCTAGGACAAGCTGGCGCCTCTAAACTATGCGCAGGTTCATCAGCTTGAACAAAGGGGCAGAGCCTTCCGCCTTGATTCTCCTTTCAAGGGGCTCTACGGAATCCAAGCGGAGATACGCATAAATATAGTTCGCCGACGGGAGCAGTTCAAAGACATCAGAAATGGCAGTCGTAAATCCTGAGCTCGCAATCGCCGCTGCGATAGTGATGGCCGGTGGACTCATAGGGACCGGCCTAGCCCAGCAGGGCATCGGCGCCGCAGGCATGGGGATCATCGCTGAGAAGCCCGAGAAGTTCGGACAGGTGCTGTTCTTCTTCGTGATCCCTGAGACCCTTTGGATCATCGGGTTCGTCCTCGGGATAATACTCCTACTCAACATCCTCTAGGCGAGAGGCTTGGCCGCCGCCGAAGCGTTGCTCGGAGAGGTCGAGGAGAAGCGCAAGAAGACCATCCAGATGCTGGAGGCGGAGTACTCGGCGAAGAAGGACGAGGTGGCCAAGAAGGCTGCTGAGCAGAGGTCATACATCCAGGACTCGGGCAAGAGAGAGGGGGAGGCCGCCGCCCAGAGGGAGAAGGTCAGGATAGAGGGCGCCGCGAAGCTCCAAGCGAAGAAGATGATCTTCGACGCCACCGAGAGGATGCTCGAGTCCAACCTTACCGCGCTCAGGGATGTGCTCGCCGACTACGCAGAGTCCAAGGAGTACAACGACCTGCTCGCGAAGATGGCGGCGTACGCGGACAGGAGGCTCGGCGGCTCGATAAACGTCACGTGCCGGTCCGCAGACGCCCCCACGCTCAAAAAGGCGGGCGTCAAGGTCGCCTCCTCCGAGCTGTCGTCGATAGGCGGGTTTAAGGCAACTAGCAGGGACGGCACGCTGGAGCTCGACCTGACCTTCGAGGAGCTCCTACGTAGCCGCGAGGAGGACGCCCGCGCGTCGATTCTCGGAAAGGAGTAGGGTCCATTGCAGTCCTCGTACGGAGCGAGCTTCGGCGTCATCAAGGTACTTTCCCTCAGCCTCCTGACCAAGGCCCAGCTCGAGGACCTCGCAAAGTCCAAGGACGTTGCCGAGATAGCCCAGCGACTAGAGTCGACGTGGTATGGGCAGGACATAGAGGCCGCCCAGGCCGCCTACAAGCCGCCCGAGTCGGTCGAGATCGCCGTCAATAAGCACCTCGTCTACGTAAACAGGACCGCGCTCCAGGCCGCGCCCGTCTTCGGGAAGAACGCCCTGATGGCCTACCTCGCAAAGTGGGACGTCGAGAACATCGAGCTCATAATCGCGGCGAAGAGTCTGGGGAGGACGCTCGAGCAGACAGAGGCGTTCCTGGTCTCGTCCAGGAACGTCCCAGTGGGCTTCTCCACGACGACGATACCCCTCAGCGAGCTCCACGCCCTCCTCCAGCAGCCTGACGTTGAGGCGGTGATCAACTCCCTCGTGAAGTACGGTTACGGCGCAGTGCTCCTCCAGCAGCTAGGTGAGTTCCGCAAGTCCGGCGACCTCGGGGTGTTCACCGTCGCCCTACAGAACCTCTACTACTCGAGGCTCTTGCAGGAGCTCAGGTTCCTCCAGGGGGACGAGGGAGTCCTGAGGGAGTACATCCGGACCGAGGTCACCAAGAGGAACGTCCTCAGCCTACTAAAGGCCAAGGAGACGGGGGTGAGCAGGGACGTCTTCTCCAAGCACGTGGTCGAGGGAGGGCTCCTCCCGACCGCGGGCGTCCTTGACGCGTACTCCTCTCCCGAGCCGTCTGAGATAGCAAAGAGGCTCGAGCCATGGATGGACATCAACGAGCCGCTCGAAAGGTACAGGCAGGATCACGACCTCACCGCATTCGAGGTGGCGATGGACAGGCTCATAGTCGGCAAGTACATCCCGAAGTTCAGGAGCCTCGCGATATCCCTGACCTCGGTCTTCGCCTTCGTCCTCCAGGCAGAGTTCGAGAGGTCGAACATCAGAAGGATTACCTACGCCAAACAGTACGGCATGACCGAAGAATACATAAAGTCAACAATTCTTGCGGGATGAACGAGATGAGTGGTAGACAGGCCGCCCAGAGCGGCAAGATAGCCGTGGTCGGGGACAGGGAGCTCGTGCTCGGGTACCGTCTCCTCGGCGTGGAGGACGCCTTCATCGCCAACAAGGACGACGCCCAGAAGACCCTGATGGACCTGTTCAACTCGAATGGCTACGGGCTCATCATCGCGGGAAGCGAGGTCAGGAAGGCCCTCTCGTCGGCCGCGAGGGAGAGGCTGGACTCGTCCATAATCCCGCTCGTCGTCTTCATGCCGCCGGTCGACTCGGCCGCCCCCCAGGAGGAGTCGCTCTCCAAGCTGGCCAGGCGGGTGCTAGGGGTAGACATCAAGGGTAACGCGCAATGAAGGACGGAACCATCATCAGGGTAACAGGACCTGTCGTAACGGCGGAGGGCCTAGAGGAGGCCAAGATGTTCGACGTCGTGAGGGTCGGCGAGCTGGGGCTCGTGGGCGAGGTCATCAAGCTCAAGGGCGATACCGCCACGCTCCAGATCTACGAGGACACCACCGGCGTCAGGCCGGGCGACAAGGTGGTCAACACCGGCCAAGCCCTCTCCGTGGAGCTCGGGCCGGGGCTCCTGACCTCGATCTACGACGGCATCCAGAGGCCGCTCAACGTCCTCAGGGAGCAGAGCGGCGACTTCATCAGCAGAGGGCTCGTCATCCCCGCCCTGGACGAGAAGAAGAAGTGGGAGTTCGTCCCGACAAAGAAGAAGGCTGACAAGGTCTCTCCTGGAGAGGTGATAGGGACGGTACAGGAGACCCAGCTCATCTCGCACAAGATAATGGTCCCGCCCGGCGTCGCAGGCGAGCTCAAGGAGATCAAGGAAGGCAAGTTCACCATCAGAGAGGTGGTCGCGAAGGTCAAGACCCCGGCGGGAGATGTCGACATGTTCCTCGCTACCAAGTGGAAGGTGAGGACCCCCAGGCCGATCGCAAAGAAGCTGCCCCCCGACACCCCCCTCCTTACTGGGCAGAGGGTCTTCGACACCTTCTTCCCTGTCGCCAAGGGCGGGACGGCCGCGATTCCCGGGCCCTTCGGGAGCGGGAAGACTGTCTCGCAGCAGCAGCTCGCAAAATGGAGCGACAGCAGGATAATCGTCTACGTGGGCTGCGGGGAGCGCGGCAACGAGATGACCGAGGTCCTCGCGACCTTCCCGGAGCTCGAGGACCCTCGCTCGAAGAGGCCGCTCATGGAGAGGACGATCCTCGTCGCGAACACCTCCAACATGCCGGTCGCGGCCAGGGAGGCGAGCATCTACACCGGGATCACCCTCGCAGAGTACTACAGGGACATGGGCTACGACGTGGCCCTTATGGCCGACAGCACCTCGAGGTGGGCCGAGGCCCTGAGGGAGATATCCGGTAGGCTCGAGGAGATGCCTGGTGAGGAGGGCTACCCCGCGTACCTCGGGAGCAGGCTCGCCGAGTTCTACGAGCGCTCTGGAAAGGTTATCGCCCTCGGGCCTGACGAGCGGGTCGGGTCTGTCACGGTCGTGGGCGCGGTCTCACCTCCGGGCGGAGACTTCTCCGAGCCTGTCTCGCAGAACACGCTCAGGGTCACGAGGGTCTTCTGGGCGCTAGACGCGAGCCTCGCGTCGAGGAGGCACTTCCCCTCGATCAACTGGCTCACCAGCTACTCGCTCTACTCCGAGGACCTCAAGGGCTGGTACCAGAAGACGGTGGCCAAGGAGTGGCCTGACATGCGCGCCGAGGCGCTAGGCATCCTGCAGAAGGAGGCAGAGCTCAACGACATCGTCCAGCTGGTGGGGTACGACGCCCTCCCAGAGTCGGAGAAGGGGACGATGGACCTCGCCAAGATGATCAGGGAGGACTACCTCCAGCAGAGCGCCTACGACGCCGTCGACACCTACACCTCGGTGAGGAAGCAGTATCTGATGTTGAACACCATCCTAACCTTCGGAAGGAAGGAGTCGGACGCGATCAGGGCGGGAGCGCAGGCGACGCAAGTCTCCTCGCTGCCGGTAAAGGTCAAGATAGGGAGGATAAAGTGGACTCCCGAGGACCAGGTCGAGGACTTTGTGAAAGGGGTGATGTCTGACATGGACCAGCAGTTTAGTTCGCTAATCCAGGAGGTTAAGGTCTAGATGCCCGAGGCACAGCCGGTCTCCTACAAGACGGTCTCTCAGGTCGCGGGCCCGCTCCTCTTTGTGGAGAAGGTCGAGCACGCGGCCTACGGCGAGATCGTGGAGGTAACCAACGCCCTCGGGGAGAGGGTGCGCGGCCAAGTTCTGGACACGGGCTCCGGCCTCGCGGTGGTCCAGGTCTTCGGCTCGACCCTCGGGCTCAGCACCACAGGCACCTCTGTGCGGTTCCTCGGGGAGACCGCCAGGATATCCGTCTCGGACGAGATGCTTGGGCGCGTCTTCTCAGGGCTGGGCAACCCGCGCGACTCGGGCCCCGCCATCGTCTCCAAGACCAAGGTTGAGATAGTCGGCTCCGCCATGAACCCCTACAGCAGGGAGGAGCCCTCCGAGTTCATCCAGACGGGGATCTCGACGATCGACGGCATGAACACGCTCGTCAGGGGACAGAAACTCCCGCTCTTCTCCGCTGCTGGCCTCCCGCACAACCTGCTTGCAGCCCAGATCGCGAGGCAGGCGAAGGTCCTAAACTCGTCGGAGAACTTCTCTGTGGTCTTCGCCGCGATGGGGATCACAAGCGAGGAGGCCAACTTCTTCATCAGGCAGTTCGAGGAGACGGGCGCCCTCGAGAGGACTGTCCTCTTCCTGAACCTCTCCTCCGACCCGTCGATGGAGCGGATCCTCACGCCCAGGCTGGCCCTCACCACGGCCGAATACCTCGCCTACGAGAGGGAGAGCCACGTCCTGGTCATCCTCACGGACATGACGAACTACTGCGAGTCCCTGAGGGAGATCGCCGCGGCGCGCAGCGAGGTGCCCGGCAGGAGAGGCTACCCCGGATACACCTACACCGACCTCGCCACCCTCTACGAGAGGGCGGGGAAGATCAAGGGGAGGAAGGGCTCGATCACCCAGATCCCCATACTCACCATGCCGGCCGACGACAAGACCCATCCCATCCCTGACCTCACGGGCTACATCACCGAGGGGCAGATCTACGTCAGCAGGGACCTCGACAGGTCTGGCGTATACCCGCCAATCGACGTACTCGAGTCCCTCTCCCGGCTGATGAACCAGGGCATCGGCCCCAAGAGGACCAGGGAGGACCACAGGGGGATGGCTGACCAGCTCTACGCCTCCTATGCCCAGGGGAAGGACGTCCGCGCCCTCTCGGCCATCGTCGGCGAGGAGGCTCTCAGCGAGACAGACAGGAAGTTCCTGAAGGTCGCGGAGCGGTTCGAGCAGATGTTCGTCAAGCAGGGGATCTACGAGGACAGGAGCATCGAGCAGACGCTCGATATCGGCTGGCAGGTCATAGAGCCGCTCTCGGATACCGAGATCAAGAGGATAAAGCCCGAGCTCGTCGAGAAGTACAGGAAGAGAGCCGCGGTCCAATAGGGCTGGTGGATGGGAGAGATGCCCGCCGCGATAAACATCAAGCCTACGAGGATGGAGTACCTCCGCACGATGCGGAGGATCGCGGTCTCCCGCAAGGGGCTCAAGCTGCTGAAGCTCAAGAGGTCCGCCCTCATCCTCGAGTTCTTCAACCTGAGCAAGACGCTCGCCGACATGCGGAGCGGCCTCCAGACCAAGCTCGTCAAGGGCTACGAGGGGATCCACGCGACCGAGATGTTCGTCGGGCCGCTCAGGCTGGAGTACGAGTCCATGCGGATCCCCCGTATCCACGAGCTGACCCTCAGGAGCAAGAACGTGATGGGGGTCAGGATACCTGAGATCTCCTCTCAGGCGTCGGGGAGCGCAGGCCAGGAGTACCTGCTGGAGATACCCGCCGCTGTGAGCCAGGCGATAAAGTCCTTCGAGGACCTCCACCAGATGGTCCTCGACGTCGCTGAGAAGGAGACCGCCCTGAGGAAGCTCCTCATGGAGATCGAAAAGGTGAAGCGCAGGTCAAATGCGATCGAGAACGTCCTCATCCCCAGACTCCAGGCCAACGCACGCTACATCAAGTTCAGGTTCGACGAGATGGAGAGGGAGAGCTTCACCAAGCTAAAGACCGTGAAGAGGAAGCTCGCGGAGAGGGAGGAGGGTTCCAAGCATGAGTGAGAAGCCAAAGCGGCCCCTGGGCATCCCGCCCTTCTACTGGGCCGCCCCGCCCAAGCCAGTGCGGAAAGGGTTCGTCAACCCCCAGCAAAGGCGGTTCTACTTCGTCATGACGGCCCTCAAGGTGGCCAAGGTGGCGGCATTCGCGGCCGTGGCCCTCATCATAATCGGGATGGTCTAGAATGTCGACAAACTACACCGACACCCTGAAGAAGATCAAGGAGGCGGAGGAGGCCAGCAACCGCCAGGTCTCGGAGAGGCGGAAGAGCCTCGAGGCCGAGCTTCTCTCCCTGGAGCAGCAGGCCGACAGGTCGATTTCGGACGCCAAGGCGGCGGCCGAGTCTTACGTCGCGGGCGAGGCAGAGAAGGCCAGGAGCGCCTCCCAGAAGGAGGCCGAAGCGCTGCTCGCCTCCACCAAGAAGAAGGCCGCCGCCCTCTCCGCAAGGGCGCTCGACAAGAAGCAGCTCCGCGAGATAATCGACAAGGTGCTGCTCTCAGAGTTCAAGGGCGAATAGCTTTGCTAAAGCCGGCGGCGATGCAGAGGGTGGGGGTCGTCGGGTCCCGCGAAGAGAGGCAGCGCGTCGTAGCCTTGCTCCACGACCTCGGCGTAGTCCAGATAGAGCCGCTCTCCGAGGGCGCCGCCGCCCTGCTGCACGCCGACGCCGAGGCCGCGGCCTCGAAGGAGGTCTCCGAGGAGCTGCTGAGGATAAGGTCGCTCATGTCGGCCCTCCCGCGATCTGCCTCCACCGGGAAGAGAGGGTTCTCCTCCACCGGGGAGGTCATGGAGGTCGCAAGGTCGGTCAAGATAGACGCCGAAGTGGCCTCACTAAAGCAGAGCGAGGAGCGCCTGAGGTCGAGGATTGACGACCTCAGATCCAGGGCAGCGCTGGTCAAGAGCCTCGACTTCATCAGCGCAGACCTCGGGGTCCTCGACCTCGAGAGCGCGGCGTCCTTCTTCGCGAGTCTCCCGAAGGACTCCTTCGCCCAGCTATCGAAAGGACTCGCCTCCCTCCCCGGGGTGATGCTCCAGTCGGCTGGCGGCGACCCGGTCAGGGTGGTGGTGGTCGTCCCCAGGGACACCCTCGAGAAGTTCGGCGCGGTGGTCCAGGCCGCCAACGTCAGGCTCGAGCGCGTCCCCCCGATGAAGGGTACGGCGCCTCAAGTCCTCTCCGCGATCGACTCCGACATGGCGCAGGCAGAGTCGGAGCTCTCCAAGGTCGAGCAGGGACTCCGCGGGCTCTCTGAGAAGTACTACGCCACCCTCTCCGCAGTCGAGGAGCAGCTCTCGATCGAGGCCAGGGTCTACGAGGTGATCAACCAGTTCGGGTTCACCGAGAGCAGCTTCGTGATGGAGGGGTGGGTCCCCCGGAAGAGCGTGCAGGCGCTCAGGGACGCGCTCGCGCGCCACAGCCCCTCTACGAGCCTCTTCGACATACCGAGCGAGACCAGGCCCCCCACCCTCATGGAGACGCCGAAGAGACTGCGGTTCTTCGAGTCGTTCGTGAGGTTCTACTCGCTCCCCCAGTCGAACGAGTTCGACCCGACAGTGCTCTTCGCGCTCACGTTCCCGCTCTTCTTCGGTCTGATGCTCGGAGACGTAGGGTACGGCGTGATAATCCTCGGGATAGCTCTCTGGATAATCAACCGGGTCGAGCACCCCGGGGGTAAGACCATGGTCCCAGCGGCCCTCAGGAGGTTCGCCAGGAACATCTTCAGGCCAGCCCAGTTCAGGAAGCTCGCGATGGCGATGGTACCGGGCTCGATACTGGGAATAGTCTTCGGCTTCATCTTCAACGCGTACTTCGGGTTCCACATCAACCAGTACCTCTTCTCGTACCTCAATACCGCGCTCAAGCTCAACCTCTCGCAGAGCCTCACCACCAACGGTGCGATACTCGACCCGATATCCTCGAGGGGCCTCAAGACGCTCCTTCTCCTGAGCGGGTACATCGGGCTCTTCGAGGTCTCCCTAGGCCTCGTGATGGGGATGGTCAACAAGTACTGGGAGGGTGAGACGCGGCACATCTACGGCAAGCTCGGCTGGCTCTTCGTCGCCTGGGGAATAGTCCTTATCGGGCTGACCGTCCTCCACCACGGGGACGTCAGTCCCTCCTCCAACCCGCTCGCCGGGGGCTATATCGGGCTCGCGGTCGCCGGGATCGTCCTGATCGCATACGGCGAGGGAGGGCAGGCTCTCATCGAGCTCCCCTCGATCGTCAGCCACATACTCTCGTACACCAGGCTCGTCGGGATACTCCTGGCCTCCGTCGCCCTAGCTCTTGTTGTCGACACGCTCTTCCTTGGCGACCTCTCCGGCGGGGTGGCCTACGCCGTCGTGGGGGTCGTCATACTCGTCGTGGGGCAGCTCTTCAACCTCGTCCTGGCCCTCTTCGAGCCCGGCATACAGGGGGCCAGGCTCATCTACGTCGAGTTCTTCTCGAAGTTCTACCACGGACAGGGCAGGCCGTTCACCCCGTTCAGGGGGAAGCGCACCTACACGGTCAGCGGGATGGAGATGGCGAAGATGGGCCCCGCCGAGGTCCCTGGCCCCCGGCCGGTCCCCGCCAGATAGGGCGTCCCTCGCCTTCGCTTTGGCTAGCCAGGGCTGGGCGACGCCTGCGTAGGGGATTCCTTTGCGGTGAGCCTCTCGAGCGCGTGGAGCGTCCCGCTCCTAAAGTGACCTGCGCTCCAGCTTGAGGTGAGCTTGAAGAGCCCGGTGAAATTGACCTCCCAGTCCACCTCGAGCGAGTTGCCCACCACCCTCACGACCTGCGTCCCCCTGAACGGCCCCGACGTGTACTCTGAGGTGAGGGTCTTCGTAGAGTCGTCCGAGGTTATCGCCACCTCGCCTCCCCCGCCGAACGCGAACTTCGACCTCGCCCTCACCGTCTCCCTGCCCGGGCCCTTCTGCTCCCTGCCGAGGACGGTGAGCGAACGCGTCCCGTGCCAGAACTCGGGTATCCTCTCGACGTCCGAGAGGCGCCCCCAGACAGCCTCCGGGTCCCCCTCGAACTGGACTTTCTCCTGGATGATCATGACCCTGCGGATTCACCCGGCGCTATAACGATTATGTAGCCCCGAAACCCTGTCGTCGGACGGCTTGCCCTACGCCTCGATCAACTACACCTTCACCCAGAGGTTCGCCGTCCCCGTCGAGAGGGCGTTCGCCTGGTCGACAGACTACGACCCTGGCCCTGCCGACTGGAAGCGGATGGGACTCGAGGGGAGCAGGAGGATCAGGAAGCTCACCGAGGACGCGATAATCCTGGACGACACGCGCCAGACCGACCGGGGCCGGGTAACGAAGAGGCGCCTCGTCAGGATAAACCGAGAGAGGCGTTCCCTTGTGAACACGCACATCGGGGGCCCGACCCCCTACTCCCAATTCCTCTACGAGTTCTTCCCCGAGCCCGACGGGGGCTCGCGGCTCGAGTTCACCGGGATGCTCCTCCTCTCCGTAAGGAAAGAGGTCTCTCCAGCCGAGGTGGCTCGGTTGGCCGCGGCCGAGCGCGCGGGCGACTCGAAGATATGGAAGAACCTCGCGAAGGCCATGGAAGCCGAGCTCAAAGAGCAGGCTGCCCACTGAGGGGGGACAGGGGCCTTCCGGAGCCTGCAGCGCCCCGAGGGGAGCCGCCAGGGCGCACTATTCGCACTTTGAGTACCCGCAGCTGGTGCACTTGTAGCACCCTCCCTCGAAGATGAGGGCGTTCTCGTGGCAGTCGGGGCAGGTCCCGCCCTGGGTGAGCGGGGTGGCCGCCTCCTTCTTGACCTTCCCCGCCGTCAGCACCTCGAGTGCCTTTGCCACGGCGTCCGGGATCGAGAGCAACTGGACCCCCTCGTCCCACGAGACGTACTTGCCGCGGATGCCCTTGAGCATGTTCACCACGCTCTGGATCTCACCGCCGTGCTGGAGGTAGAGGCTGATGAGCCTCCCTATCGCCTCGGCGTCCGCCTTCTCGTCGCCGCCCAGCTTGCCCAGCGTCACGAACACCTCCTTCAGGGTCCCGACCTCGTCTGAGTTGGCGGTGACGTAGAGCCCTCCCTGGGGGAGCTTGAGCTTCAGCGTCCTCCCGACCATTACCTTGGGCCTCTCGAACGCCCCGGCGGCCTCCTGCCTGGGTTCCTCCCTCGGGGCCGCCCCCGCCTCCTTCTTGTCGACGTTGGTCGTCTCGAGGATCCCCTCCCTGCTCCCTTCCCTGTAGATGGTGATGCCCTTGCAGCCGAGCTTCCAGGCGAGGAAGTAGACCTTCTCGACCTCCTCGGTCGAGGTCTCCTGGGGGAGGTTGACGGTGCTCGATATGGCCGTGTCGATGTGCTTCTGGATGGCCGCCTGCATCCTCACCCTCATCTCGGGCTTGATCTGGTGCGCTGTGACGAAGTATCCAGGGAGCGTGTCCTCGTCGGTGACCCTGAACACCCGCATGTACTCCTTGACCAGGGGGTGCCAGACCTTGAACTCCCCCTCGCTGAGGGACTTGGACCTCCTCGTGTAGTAGAGGGCGAAGACGGGCTCCACGCCGCTCGACGACCCCACGAAGATGGAGCCAGAGCCCACCGGGGGTACCGTCGTGAGGGCGGAGTTCCTTATCCCCTGCGCCCTGATCTTATCCCTTACGCCCGCGTCCAGCCTCTTGACGAACGGCTGGGCGAGGTGCTTCTCAGCCTCGAAGGCGGGGGCCGGCCCCTTCTCCTTCGCCAGCTCCGCGGAGTAGTCGTAGATGACGTTGGTTATCCTCTCGAAGAGCTTGTCGACGAACTCGACCGTCGGCTCCTCGTCGTACTTCCTGCCGAGCTTGATGAGCATGTCCCCGAGCCCGGTGGTGCCCACCCCGACCCGTCTCGACCAGAGAGACGCCTTCTTCTGCTGCGGCAGCGGGTGCTTGTCGGCGTTGTAGTCGAGCACGTTGTCCAGGAACCTGGTCGCGTACTGCGCGGCCTTTGTCAGGCCTGCCCAGTCTACGCTCGCCCTGTCAGTGAACGAGTCCTTCACGAACGCGCTTAGGTTGATCGAGCCCAGGCAGCAGCAGCCGTAGTTCTCGAGCGTCTGCTCGCTGCAGGGGTTGACTCCCTCCACCGCCATCCCGTTGTACTCGGTGGTGGAGTCCCTCTTGATGGTGTCCCAGAATATGAGGCCGGGCTCGTCGCTCTGCCACGCCGCCTTCACGAGCGAGTTCCAGACCTCCCTCGCTCTGACCTTCTTCTCCATGCTCGCCTTCTCGTTCTTGAACCTGAGCGTGAACTCCCCGTCGCTCTCGACGGCCTCCATGAACTCGTCGGTGACCTTCACCGAGATGTTAGCATAGTTCACCTTCTTCAGGTCCTTCTTCACGTTGATGAAGTCGAATATGTCCGGGTGGTCAACCCTGAGGGTGATCATCAGCGCCCCCCTCCTCCCCGCCTGACCGATTGTCCCTGTCGTGGTGGAGAGGAGCTCCATGAACGAGACGGAGCCAGAGCTGACTATCGCCGAGTTGTTCACGGGCGTCCCGCGCGGCCTCAGCACGGATATGTCAGTCCCAACCCCTCCGCCGAAGCTGTAGGTCCTCGCCGCCTCCTTGCACCAGTCGAAGATCGCCTCTATCGAGTCCTCCCTTATTTTGAAGAAGTAGCAGTTCAGGAGCGTCGACCTCCTTGACTGCCCAGCCCCGAACATTATCCTTCCGCCGGGTACGAACTTGAAGTCGTCGAGCAGCCAGTAGAACTTGTCCGTCCACTCGCCCTTCTTGGACTCGTTGACCTCCACCGACGCGAGCTCGCTGGCGACCCTCCGCCAGAGCTGCTTTGGGACCGTCTCGACCTGCTTGCCCGACTCGTCCCTCAGCGCGTACTTTTCGTAGAAGACACGGGCCCTGAGCTCGTCCTCCCCGAACGCGTCGAGGGTCTCCCTGGGCAGGGTCACCTCCGTCCGCTGGGGCGGCTGCTCGCTCAACCCGCTTTCGTTGTTAGATTCAATCTCAGTCGTCAAATAACAATTCGCGCACTCTGGCCGACGGACACCCTTTATCTGGTTCTCGGTGGACAAATCGTTAACCAACGGCAGCCTTAATACCTTACGCCGGCAAAGATTCCTCCGTCGATACCGCGCCGTTACAACTCGCGATTGCGCTCACGTCGGTTACATGTGTGTCCTGCCATGGAGTCAGCGTAAGCGATAGGGCCTGCTCTCACGGGTCTCCCCGGTCTTCTGCGGGATCTTTGGAATAATTCCACGCCTCCGCGCGGAGGGGTCCCGCGCCCTCGTCCGGGGTTCAAGTCAACCGAAGTTGACAGAATGTCAAACCGTTTTGTCTAGCTTATTCGGCTGTCGAATATTGGGCGGTCGCCGTGGACCTGCACTTCGTGCACCTCTCAGTCTTGGCGGGGAGCTTCGAGCCGCAGTTGCGGCAGAAGGAGACGAGCCTCTCGACCCCGAAGAAGTCGAGGCTCGGGGATGCGCTCGCGGCCAGGTTGTAGATCCCCCTCGGGTCGAGCGCCGTCGCGTCCAGGTAGACCGACAGGCCCCCCGCAGCCCCCTGGCCCAGCTTCGCCAGATGTGCCATCGTCTCGGCGTTCCCTAGGTCCTCCATCGTGAGCCTCGCGGCCTGAGAGTAGCCCCTCCTCTCGAGGCTCTGGAGGTTCGCCCTCCCGTACCTCTCGGCGTCCAGCGCGGCCATCCGCGCAGCCCCTTCCTCCTCGATGAGCGCTATCGCGAGCCTCTCGCCCTTTCCGGACCTCTCCCTTGCCGACTGGGACGCGGTGGCGAGGATCTTGGACGCCAGCTCTGCCCTCGCCGCGGGCGCGGCCTCCCTCCCCAGTCCGTAGATTGCCTCGTCGAGCCCCACCAGGTTCATGACGAGCGGCATCGAGTCTGAGCTCACGTTGTCCGAGCCGAAGCTGAGCGTCGGGAGGAGCCCCTTGTTCATCACCCTCTCGAGCAGCCGCCTCCTGGTGAGAAGGGCGTCGGAGGCCACCCCCATGAGCATCGAGAGCTTCGCCCTGAAGTACGTCTCGTCCTGGTTGGACTCGTACGAGAGCCGCGGGAGGTTTATGCTGAGGTTGTGCAGCACGCTCACGTTGTCGCCCTGGTGGTCCTGAGGCAGGACGTCCGGGTTTATCCCGAGCGAGCTCCGCTTCTGCCCCGACTGGAAGAAGCTCACCTTGCCGCCGTGGAAGATCAGCGCGGCCGCCTCCTTGAGGTACCACGTCTCCTCTGACTTGGCAGGCTTGGCGAGGAGGAGGCGCACCTCCGGCCTCGGCACCATCTCGACGTAGTCCCTGTAGGCGTCCATGGTCGCCCCCAGCGCCTTGTCCATCAGCTCGCGTCCCGCGTCGTCCTTGACGTAGACGTCGAGCTGGAGGGTGACCGCGGGCCTCTGCATCGGCTGTAGCGACGAAGAGACCTGGTCGAAGAGCTTGCTGAGGGCGTCCGCCACCTCCTTCTTGGTCCTGGACCTGGTGAACTGCGCGACGTACTGCAGGAAGTTCCTGAAGACCACCTCCTGGTTCGCCTCCTTCTTGATGAGGGGCGCTATGTTCGCGACCACGTTGACGGCCTCCTCCAGGTTGGTCGGACCCTGAAGCATTGGGACGCCCGGCAGCCTCCCCTTCGGGTTGAACCCCGACGCCCTGACGGAGAGGAGGTCCAGGAACACGGTGTCAGGGATGAGCGCCCACGTCCCCGCCTGCGAGATGTGAATGTCACCGTTGAGGTGGGCGTCGGAGACGTCTCTGGGCAGCTGCTCTAGGAGCAGGTATTCTGAGAAGACGGATTTGCCCGTCTGGTGGAGGAGGGACTCGGCGTCCCCCCCGTCTCCGCCCGCCCTGGCCAGTAGCTGCGTGACGTCGAAGACAGGGAGCCCCAGTCGCGTGAGCTTGTGCCTGTACTCCTCGAGGTTCTGCTCGACGAGGAGCGAGTTGACCATCTCCCTGATCAGGGGGGCCGTGAGGTATTGGGTTTGGAACTTGTAGAGCCTCGACTCTGTCTCGCTGGTTATCTTCTGGGCGAGCTCGACGGGCATCCCCGCCTCCTTGACGAGCGACTGGAGTATCTTGTCCGCGTTGAACTCCTCCATCGCCTGCCTCGTGGTCCTCACGTAGAGCTTGCCGCTCTCTATCAGCGACTGCTCCTCGATCTGCCTCGTGAGGTTGAGCACGAGCCTCCCGAGGTTTGTGACAGTGTACTTCCTCTCCTGCCTGTTGAGCTGTATGAGGAGCTGCCTGACCAGCTTCCTCAGGTGGTAGGCGAACTTGCCCGATTCCTTCTTCGACTTGAAGCCCGCGAGCGACTTTAGCGCGCTGTACGTCAGCGGCCCCTTGACGTTCAGGATCTTGAGGATCTCGAGCCTCTGCGGGGAGGCGATGACGCTGTAGATCGTTCTGACTCGACGGGGGGCTGCCTGCATCTCTCACGCGTATTGGGGTGCAAACTATATAATTATGACATCACCTAATGTCAAATAAAATCCACATCTCCCGAACGGATTCGGCTCTGTCCTTGCGTGCTGGAGCTTCCGCTTCCTGGGACGGGCGGGGCCATGCGAAGGCCGGCACGGCCTACCATCGTCTTCGCATGGCGGAACCAGAAGGCCTGTGAGCCCCGGCCTGGCCGTTCAATGACAAGGGGAGGGGATGGTGTTGGTGGGGTCGCCCGGATTTGAACCGGGGGTCTCAAGCGCTCTTGAACTCGTTCCCAAGGCCTCTTCTTTCGATTTGAAGCCTAGACCAGACTAGCCCCGCGGACCGAAGGCCGCAGCCTAGCCGACGACCCCTGCCGCCTCCCGTCTTCCCAGGCTCCTTAGTTATGCCTTGCCTTTCGAGACGAAGGGGTTCCCCACCACGAAGAACCTCCACCGCATCTCCCGTCCGCTGCTGACGCCTATCCTCGCCGAGGTGCCAGCCTCAACCTGCCCGGCGCGGCCCTCCACGCGCAGCCTCTTCGAGGTGACGACGTCCTCCCCGTTGAAGCTCCCGCCTATCGAGAGGGCCTCCGTGAGCCTGCCAGGCCCGCTGGTGAGGCTCCTCAGGTCGTCCACTCCTCTGCTCCTGGCCATCCGGGCGACCCCCTCCACCGGCTCGAGCGCCCGGATCAGGACTGCCCCCGGCTGGCCCTCTTCCTCCGTCGTGAAGTTCAGGCACCAGTGGTTGCCGTACACGAAGTAGACGTAGGCCCTCCCGGCCTCCCCGAACATCATCGCGCTCCTCTTGGTCGCACCTCGGTATGAGTGGCTCGCCGGGTCGTCGCTCCCCCTGTATGCCTCGGCCTCGACTATCCTGCCCGAGAGCCTCGACCCCCGGGTCTCTCTGACGATGAGACAACCCAGGAGGTCCCTGGCGACCTCCGGTGTGTAACGGGAGAAGAACCCGCGCCCGAGGCGTGCCACAGCCATTCGACCGACGACCCTCTTATCAGCGTAGGGGCGACGATTGTTCGGTCAGCTTCTTAAGACCCGTCGCACGGCAGGACTCTCGTGCCGACTCGTCTCCTCCCCCTGCCTCAGAGCGAGCGGAAAGCGCTCAGGCTCGCGCGGGTCTCGGGTCCGGCCGACCCCGCGGAGGTGGCGCGCGTGACGGTCGTCCTCCGCCCGCGGTCGCCGGAGAGGGAGCTGGAGCTAGTGAGGAAGCTCTCCTCGGTCCGGCCTCGCGACCGGACGTACCTGTCGCGCCTTGAGTTCGAGAGGGAGTTCGGCTCTGCCGGCGAGGAGCTCGTGAAGGTCAGGGACTTCGCCGCCGAGAACTCCCTTTCCGTGGTCGAGGAGAGCGCCGCCAAGCGCTCCGTCGTCCTCTCGGGGACCGTCGGGCAGCTCTCGAAGGCGTTCAACGTCACCCTCGCCCGATGCGAGCACCCTGCGCGCGGCTCCTATCGCGGCCGGGTGGGCCCGGTCTTCGTCTCCGAGGAGCTGGTCTCCGTGGTCGCGGCCGTCCTCGGGCTCGACAACCGCCCCCAGGCGCGAACGCACTTCCGGATGCGTCCGCAGGCCGAGGCGGGGGTGTCCTACGCCCCCACCGAGGTCGCTCGGCTGTACGACTATCCCTCCCTGGACGGCTCAGGACAGTCGTTCGGGATACTCGAGCTCGGGGGAGGGTACTCCCGTGCTGACATCCTGTCCTTCTTCTCCGGCCTGGGGATCGCCCCTCCATCCGTGACCGCCGTCTCCGTCGACGGGGCCACGAACTCCCCTACCGGGGACCCGGCAGGGCCAGACGCCGAGGTCTCGCTGGACATCGAGGTGGCAGGGGCGATCGCCCCGAACGCCGATGTCCTCGTCTACTTCGCCCCCAACACGGACGCGGGCTTCGTTGACGGGGTGGGCGCCGCCCTGCACGGCGCGCAGGGAGAGCCTTCCGTCCTCTCGATAAGCTGGGGAAGCGCCGAGGACGAGTGGACCGCCCAGGGAATCGGCGCCCTCGACCAGGCGTTCCAGGACGCCGCCGTCCTGGGGGTAACGGTCTGCGCGGCGTCCGGGGACAACGGCTCGTCTGACGGGGTGGACGACGGCCTAGCCCACGTCGACTATCCCGCCTCCTCGCAGTACGTGGTCGGATGCGGGGGGACGCGGCTCACGGCTAGCGGGGGGAGGATATCCAGCCAGGTGGTCTGGGACGACCTCCCGAGCGGAGGGGCGACCGGCGGCGGCGTGAGCGACGTCTTTCCCATGCCTCCCTGGCAGGCGGGCGCCGACGTGCCGCCCTCCGCTAACCCCGGCGGACGGGTCGGTAGGGGCGTCCCGGACGTGTCTGGGGACGCCGACCCGCGGACGGGCTACGGGATAGTCGTGGACGGCAGCGCGGCTACCGTGGGCGGGACGAGCGCCGTCGCGCCGCTCTGGACCGGGCTCCTCGCCCTGATCAACCAGGGGATAGGTAAGCGTGTGGGCTACGTCAACCCGCTCCTCTACCGGAGCCCCTCTGCCTTCACCGACGTCGTCAAGGGGAACAACGGGGCCTACAAGGCGGGCCCCGGCTGGGACGCGTGCACCGGGTGGGGGAGCCCGATAGGCGACAGGCTCCTAGCTGCGCTCGGGTGAACCCTAGTCGCGGAGGGGGTTTATCCTCCAGACGAAGACCATCGACACCGCGTACGTCACAGGATACGAGAGTATGGCCCCCACCACGCTCCCGTACACCGGGGAGAGCGCGACCGTGGCTAGGAGGATGAACTGGATGACCACGATAAGGATGTTTCCCAGCAGCTTCGCGAACTGGTACTTCACCCATCTCACCGGCCAGCTCGCGGTGGTCCTGGACTCGTGCTTCTTGATGGTGGACATCTCGTTGACCACGAAGGCGACGGTCGATCCCACGCCGAGGGAGAGCGCGTCGAGCTCGAGGATCGTCGGGGAGCTGGAGAGCCCGGGCACCTGGATGTCATGGTACAGCCAGAAGACCCCCAGCACCAGGATGGCTTCCGCTATCAGGAATCCCAGGCCGGTTGCTATCGCGAACTTCACCACCCTCAGGAAGGCAGACCTGCGCAGGAGCCCTCGGCGGGAGCCCACCGTGCTCAACGGGCACCCCGAAGGCGAACCTCGGATAAGGCTTTGAAAGGGGGTGAAAAGCGCCAGAACGCTCGAGACTGGAGATGGGGACGGTCGGATTCGAACCGACGATCCACAGGTATCGCCGCTCCGATGGGATATCATCCACGCAAAGCGTGTCATCAAACCTTTGTCGTTTGACCACTGGAGCCTGTTGCCTTACCTGGCTGGGCTACGTCCCCATCGAGCCTTGCGGGACGAAGCGGGGATTAAAAGCTCAGCGCAAGGACGCGCCGAAGGAGCTTGGGCGCCGGCATAGGGTAAAATACAGCCCCGTCTCCCAAAGTCCGGGCACCGGGCACGAACTCGGAGACGCAATCGGGTCACGATGGGAGGCCGCCGGGATAGCAGCCAGCGGGGTGGACAGATGGCAAGATTCGTGCTCATCTCCGACACCAGCCTCTCCCACGACTACCGGAACACTCCCCTCCTCGACTTCTTAGCGAGCGCCCCGACGAGCAGCCTCCCGGGGTCGATCTACCACTTCCTGAAAGGCCCGGCTCCACCCGAGACGGGAGGGCGGCCGCTCTTCGCGCCATATTCCCTTAGGAAGCTCGAGGCGGCGCTCCTCCGCGCCTACTCCCACTACGAGGTGGCGGTCGCGCACGAGGACCACCTCGAGGAGTTCGTCGACGACGACACCGAGCTGATCGGGGTCACGACCATGGACCCCCTAGGGCTCGGCCCGCTCACCATGTCCTACTCCGTGCTCTTCGGGACAAGCGCGCCCGCGTACGTCAGGAAGGAGTTCGAGGAGCTCCTCGCCCGAATAAACAGGGCCAGGGCCGGGAAGCAGCGCAAGCCAAGGCTCGTGGTGGGCGGCCCTGGGGTCTGGGAGCTCACCGTCCGCCCGGAGGTCCTCGAGGCCTTCTCCGTGGACTATGCGTTCCAGGGCGAGGCCGACGACATCGCTGTAGACCTCTTCGAGTACCTCTCTGGGGATTCGTCCGAGAACACGCAGTTCTACCGAGGGTTCCAGACCTTCGACCGAAGCTTCCACAAGCAGTGGGTCGAGAACGAGAAGTTCGTCAGCCGGTACCCGTTCTCCAGGCAGTTCCCGAAGCTGGAGGACATCCCGGAGATAGCGAACCCGTCGATCAAGGGGATGGTGGAGGCGATGAGGGGGTGCGGGGTAGGCTGCGACTTCTGCGAGGTGACCCTCAGGCCGCTCCGCTACTGCCCGGTCGAGAAGGTCCAGAAGGAGATTGCGGTCAACGTGGCCGCGGGGGTGGACCGGGTCTGGCTCCACAGCGACGAGATATTCGCCTACGAGCACGGCGCAGACTACGCCCCCAACGAGGATGCCCTAGTGGAGCTGATGCGCGGCGTGATGGCCACGCACGGGGTGGACCGCACCAACCCTACGCACGGGCGCATATCGATACCTGCTGCGTACCCGGACCTGATAGCGAGGCTCTCGGAGATAATGCGCGCGGGACCTGACAACTGGATCGGCGTCCAGATGGGCGTGGAGACCGGGAGCGACCGCCTCGCCAAGATGCACATGCCCAACAAGACCCTCCCGCTGAAGGTCGGCCAGGACGGCACCTGGCAGGAGATCGTCTTGAGGGGGACCCGCGTGATGAACACGCACTACTGGAGGCCGGCATTCACCGTCCAGGTGGGGCAGTCCGGTGAGACGGAGGAGGACAACTGGGAGACGGTCGCCCTGATAAACAAGCTGAGCAACTCGACCCTCGACGACGGGAGGCCGTTCGAGTTCACCGTCACGCCTATGCAGAACGTACCCCTCGGCCACCTGAAGAGCAGGGAGTTCTCCTCGCTCAGGCTCGACCAGTCCCAGCTCGCGGTCTACTACGCGTCGTACAGGCACCTCGCCAAGATGGCGGCCAGGAACGCGTTCAGCTCGTCCGGCGACCCAAACCCTCTCGCGAGGCTCGCGACCGGGCTCATGGTCGGGCTGGGCTCCTGGGGGCTGTTCCAGATAGTCTCGAACATCTGCAAGAAGGGAGGGCTCGACGTGGCCAAGGCTGAGCGGCACGGGCTGGTGGCGAGCGCTACGCCCCGGCCAGTCGGAAGCTAGGGATCGGCCGGGGCGGGCTGGACTCGGGCCAGGGAAGACCTACAGTTCGGACAGACCCTCCCAAGACCGGCTGTACAGGCGGGGCAGAACCGCAGCCCGCACCCTCTGCAGCTGCTGTACCCTGTCCCGGGCTTGTGGCACCTGGCGCACGCGGCCGGGACGTCGACCATCCCCATGGCCCTCCCGCCGGGGTGCCGAGATGAAAACGTTCCAGCCCGCCCACGGGGATGCTGACGGAGCCCTCGCCGTTAGTGCACTTCGGCGGAAAGCATATCGATCTTTGTCACTATCCCGTCGACCTTCTCTCCGCGCGCGACCAGGACCGCGGGCACGAACTTGAAGAGCGAGAAGAGCGCCTCGATGGGCGTGTCGGCGCTCACGATGGGGAAGGAAGGCTGCATCACGGTGGAGACCGGCTTTGAGAGGATTCCGCGTGGGTCGTCGACCCCGCTAAGCAGGGCGACTATCTGGTTCTCCGTGATCGAGCCCACGAGCTTGCTCCCAGAGTACACCGGGATCTGGGATATGCTGCTCTTCCTCATGACGTTGATGCTCTCTGAGATCGAAACCGAGGACTGGACGGAGACCACCGGCGAGGACATCACGTCAGAGGCCTTCTTCCCCTCGATCCTGATTTGCGACCGTAGGGCCTCCGAGATCGCCTTCATCGTACTGAATGACGGGTCGACAAGCCCCGACTCTAGCTTGGCGATGAGCGACTGGCTGACGCCCGCCGCCTTTGCGAGCTCCGACTGGGTTATCCCAAGCTGGACCCTTATCTTCTTGAGCTGCTTCGGGTCGATCGTCGATACGGACATCACTCACCCGTCCCGATATTCATATATGAATATTGTGAAGGAGGACTTTAGGACAGGTTGACGGGCTTGCCCTCTGCGACCGTTTCCTTGGGGAGGCGGTCCTTCCACCTGGTCAAGAACTCCAGGTCCTCCTTCTTGCTCCTCAGGTCGTCGGGGAGCATGACCGGGATCTCGTCGATGATCGGGTAGAATCGGCCGCACTTGTCGCAGAGGAGGGCGCCATCGACGACCACGTCTGGCTCTTTGGTCGAGAACTCGAGGAGCCTGAGCGGGTAGTGCTTGTCCATCGGGCACGCCAGGATGTCGAGGAGCTTGCGCCGCATCGTTCTTCCGCGCCTTGCTGCTCGTTATAATGGTTTCATCCTGGAAGTCGAGCGGTCGCGCGAGGCCGGAGTCGCCCGGCGGCGGTCTTAAGAGAGCGACCGCGGGCAAACGTTTTAGGCAGGGCCCACCCCTCGCAAGGCCGAGTGAGCACGGCACAATACCGTCGAAACGTCGAAAGTTCCTGGCCGATGCGGGTGCGATGGCGATATTCTGGACCACGGTCTACACCCCTGTCTTCCTCTACACCTCGAAGACAATCGACGCGGCCCTTATCGGACTCGCATCCTCGACGGTGCTGGAGATCACCCTGGGTGGGGTCTACGGCCGGTTCCTTGACTGGTTCAGGCGCGTCCTAGGCGCGACCGACAAGCGAGGAGATGAGGAGCCACCCCAGCGCACGGAGCCTCCGCTCCAAAAGGGTTAAATCCCCTCCGGGTCACGCGCGCTCCAGCCGGCCATAGCGTGTGGGTCCGACCTGGACTCGTCCGATCCCAGAAGTCAAACCACATGTCGCATGGGCGTTAGTGAGCTCCGAAAGGGCTCGTGAATCCCATGTGCCGGCGCCCATCCATATAGCCCACGCCCGCGTGTATTCTCTCGCACTCGCCTTCCCGCGACCGGCCGGACGGGCTCTCCCGCCCCAGGCCACAGCGTCCGTTTCGTTTTCGTCGAAATCTTGTTTGTAAAATGTTTAAGTCCACCCCCTGGGGGCGTGCTACTCCACCTAATGCCCGCATTGACGAACATGTCCCTCCAGTTTGGGAACAATGTCAGCAGCCTCCTGAACATAGTGTGGCTGCTCTCGTTCTTCGTCTTCATCGTCTACGGGCAGAGGATCCAGGTTTACATCGTTGGAAACGACATTTCCAGGGCGCTCAACAAGCTCAAGCTGATGAAGGACCGGTCGAGGAAGGAGGCCGTCGACTACTTCAACGGGACGGGCAAGGCCAGCGGCGACCCCACCACGCGGATCGACGAGTTCCTCGAGTACGTGACCATAATGCCGGTCGACCTAGACCCCCAGGGCATAGTCGGGAAGATAGAGCACATCACCGAGACCAGGGACGAGAGGGTCAGGTCGGAGGTCAGGAAGATGCTCCCGAGCGCAGAGCCAATCAAGGTCTCTGTCGCTGAGAACATACTCGAGATAGCCAGCTCGCTAAACATGATCCACAAGATCGTAAGGCACTACTACCTTCTCGGGAAGAAGACCAACTCCTACATCCTGCTCGTCCAGCTCCAGATGATAATGCCGCAGGTCCTCATGGAGGCCGACGCGCTCATCAACGCGGTGGACACGTTCAAGCTGGGGCAGCCAGTCGGCGACGGCATCGGCCCGATAATAGCCTCCAAGTACATGCTGACCGCCCCCAAGCAGGTCGTAGCCAAGGACACCGTGATGACCGTCTCGGAGTACAAGGGGAGGACGCTCTACGTCCTAAAGGCGGAAGGGCCCATGGGCTACGTCGGCGAGCCCGGCGTCGCGATCCAGAGGGTGATCGAGGAGATGAACGTCCCGCTGAACGCCATCATCATGGTCGACGCGGCCCTCAAGCTCGAGGGCGAGAAGACCGGGGACGTCGCCGAAGGAATAGGCGCGGCCATCGGAGGGATAGGCACCGACAAGTTCAGGATCGAGGAGGTCTCCTCCAAGCACAAGGTCCCGGTCTACGCGATACTGGTCAAGCAGAGCATCCTGGAGGCGATCACGGTGATGAGGAAGGAGATCACCGACGCGAGCGACCGCGTCCACACCCTCATCGGGAACCTCATCGAGGAGAAGACCAAGGAGGGGGACAAGGTCCTCCTGGCGGGTATCGGCAACACGCTGGGGGTTGGACAGTAGATGAGCAGCCCCCAGCCCAGCCCGCCGCAGCAGGGTACCTCTGGCAAGGCGAAGTTCAACGTCTACACCATCGAGGAGTGCCCCGCATGCGGGCAGAAGACCAAGAGGGCGTTCCAGGTCGGCGACTACATCACGAAGGACGGCGCGAACTGCTCAAAGTGCGGCAACGCCACGAAGATAACCCTGATCTACGCCGAGCCCGTGGTCAAGGCTAAGTAAGGATCACGAGCGAGCTCCCTTCGAGCTTCATGGTGTGCTCGAACTGGGCCACGGGTGCGCCTGATGCTTCGACGAGAGTCGGATAGCCGCGCACTATCCGCCTCCTCTCGAGCTCCGCGAGCAGCTTGAGGAGCCGCTCCCGCCCGAACTGACCTGAGAACCACCTCGGCGTGAAGGGCAGGCTCTTCCTCCTGTCCCATATCGCCTCGACCAGGCGGTCGAGCTCCTCGGCGCCCGTCCTCTTCCTCATCGTCAGCGAGTAGATCGTGGGCCTCGAGCCACTCGGGTCGTCCACGACGTAGCCGGCAGCCGTCCCCCTGGTCAGGAAAGGCTCTATCGCGAAGACGTCGTCCCGCCTCAGGACCGGCTGGTTGGGCGCGTAGACGTTGGGGATGCTCTTCCCCGCGTGGACGACGTACTGCTCCAGAGTGTGCCCGCTAAGGTTGTTTATCGTCTTGAACCCCTCCCTCCTGGCGGTCTCCTCTATCGCCCGTCCTATCTCGCCCGTCCTTGGGTCGCGCTTTGCCACGGCTATGGCCGCCTCCAGCGCCCTCTTTGTCGTCTCGATCATCAGCTGGTGGTCAGCGTTCTCCGACATGGTGACCGCGGTGTCCGCGACGTAACCGTCGAAGTGCACCCCGTAGTCGATCTTGACCAGGTCAGACTCCGACGTCGTGGTCAGGTCGCCCTCCTGGGGTGAGTAGTGGGCGGTCACCCCGTTTATCCCGATCCCCGTCGGGAATGCAGGCTGCCCCCCTCTCCGGACTATCTCCGCCTCGACCTTCTCGGCGATCTCCAGGCAAGGCTGGGGCGGCTTCACGTTCTGTTGAATCCACTCCCTCATCTCGCGGGCCAGCCTGCCCGCCCTGGCGTACTGCTCGGGCACGCGCATCCTTATCCTCCACCCAGCCTCCACCGGAGCGATTATTATCTCCGACCAGGCCGTGCCTCCGACCTGCCATGCCCGTGCGGAGGTATTCGAGGGTCGCCACGGGCGGAACCTTCGACGGGCTCCACGCTGGGCACAGGCGCCTCCTTGAGAGGAGCTTCGAGCTGGGCGACGAGGTCGTCATCGGGCTCACCTCAGACGGCTTCGCGCGGAGGCACGGCAAGGCGCCCCGGCTCGGGTACGATGAGCGCGAGGCAGGCCTCGCCTCGTACCTGAGGGGCTCCTTCCCCGGGAGGCGCTACGCCATAGCCAAGCTAGACGACTTCTTCGGGCCGGGGATAGCGAGCAGGGAGGTCGAGGCGCTCGTGGCGAGTCCAGAGACGGGCGAGAGGGTGGACGCTGCCAACGCCCTCCGCGCCGCGAAGGGCTTCCCGCCTCTAGAGCTCGTGGTGGTCGACTGGGTCGTGGCGGACGACGGGAGGCCGATCTCCTCGACCAGGATAAGGAAGGGCGAGATCGACCCTGAAGGGAGGCTCCTCGGCCGACGGCGCGCGGAGAGGAGCTTATAATCCGACTCGGCGGGTGATGCCCAGCGTGGAGAAAGACCGACTCGACCCGTGGGGTGAGACCTTCGTGGGGAACTACGAGCGCCTTCACTCGGAGTTCGGGATCGAGCGGATGGAGCCGATCCTGGCCAGGCTCAAGGAGCCCAGCCCGCACATACGGCGGGGGATCGACTTTGGGCACAGGGACCTGGGCCGGGTCATCGACGCCGTAGACCAGGACAAGCCCTTCGCTGTAATGAGCGGGATCAAGCCCAGCGGCAACTTCCACCTCGGGACGAAGATGACCGCGGACGACATGATCTACTTCCAGTCGCTCTCGAAGAGGGCGACGGTCTTCTACTGCATCGCCGACGTCGAGTCGTACAACGACAACGGCCTCTCCTTTGCGGAGAGCTCCAAGATCGCCGTCCAGAACGTCGCCGACATACTCGCCCTCGGGTTAGACCCGGAGAGGGCGGTCGTCTACAAGCAGAGCGAGGAGGTGAGGGTGATGCGACTCTCCGCGATATTCTCGAGCAGCGTCACGAACAACATGCTCAGGGCGATCTACGGGGAGAGGCAGATAGGCCTCTACGTCTCCGCGCTCATCCAGATGGGCGACATACTGATGCCGCAGCTCAAGGAGTTCGGTGGCCCCAAGCCCGTACTGGTCCCCGTAGGCGCGGACCAGGACCCCCACATCAGGCTGGCCAGGGACATCGCGAACGCCTACAAGGGGGACTTTGGGTTCGTCCCGCCCTCGGCTGTCTACCACAAGCTGATGAAGAGCCTCGACGGCGCGACGAAGATGTCGAAGCGCAGCGCCGCCTCCTCGTTCACCCTCGACGAGGCGCCCTCGTCGGCCGCAAAGAAGGTGATGTCGGCGTTCACGGGGGGGAGGGCGAGCGTCGAAGAGCAGAGGCGGCTCGGTGGGGAGGCGGAGAAGTGCCCCGTCTACGACCAGTACCTCTACCACTTCGCCCTCGAGGACGACTACGCCAGGAGGGTCTACGACGAGTGCTACAGGGGGACGAGGATGTGCGGCGACTGCAAGAAGGAACTCGCCGCCATCGTCAAGCGTTATCTAGAGGAGCACAGGCGTAGGCGCGACGCACTGATGAAGGACGCCGAGGAGCTTTTGAAGTCCAGCCGGAAGAGGCTTGCCACCCTAGCGAGCTAGCGAGCATGGAAAAGACCCCCCTCCATCCCATCGAGAGGAAGGTGCTCGCCTCGCTCGCCGACGGCCCGAAGCTCCTCGAAGCGATAGTGGCCTCCACCGGGCTCCTCCCGGACCAGGTCCGGAGGTCAATCTCCTGGCTCTCCTCCAAGGGGCTCGTCACGGCGACAGAAGCCTCGAGCACCGAGCTCAAGGCTACGGGCCGGCCAGCCGAGTTGACCTTGGTAGAGAAGGTGAAGGAGATGGGCGGGGAAGCCTCGGTCGCTTACCTCAGGAACGCGGTGGGCGAGGACAAGGGCTTCTCCGCCGCGATGGGACGGGCGATCTCCGCAGGGTGGGTCGAGGTGAAGGAGGGGATGATGGGACAGATAGTCCTGCTGAAGGACAAGGAGGCCGGCAGGTCCCTGGAGGCGCTGGTCGACCTCCTCAAGGGCGGGGTGAGCGAGGCGAGCGTCGCACCCGAGCAGAGGTCCACGGTCGCCGACCTCGTCAAGAGGGGGCTCGTCGAGAGGAACGAGTCAAAGACCGTGAGCGTGGCGATAACTCAGGACGGGACCGAGGCGGTGAATTCTGTCGAGGACCAGGGCTTCGACAGGCTCACCTCAGAGATCCTCTCCGCCGTGAGGGCGACGGGCGTCGAGGTCAAGCTCAGGCCAATCGACGTCGCGGCGAGCGCCCCCGCGTTCCACCCTGGGAGGAGGCACCCGGTCAAGGAGCTCATAGCCGAGGTCAGGGAGGTCTACCTCTCCATGGGGTTCGCGGAGATCGCGGGGGAAGCGGTACAGCCCGCCCTGTGGAACTTCGACGCCCTCTTCACCCCCCAGGACCACCCCGCACGCGAGCTCCAGGACACGTTCTACGTCAAGGGGATGCGAGACGAGAGCATCGCGCGAACGGGGGAGGTCGCCAACATCGCGGCCGCCCACGAGTCCGGGTGGCGGACGGGCAGCAAGGGCTGGAGGTACAAGTGGAACGTGGAGGAGGCGAGGCGGCTGGTGCTCAGGACCCACAACACGGCCGTGACCGTCCAGGCCACGAGGGACTCGAAGGGGGCGGAGACGAGGGTCTTCAGCGTCGCAAGGGTCTACCGCAACGAGAACCTCGACTACAAACACCTCGCGGAGCTCCACCAGATGGAGGGGATCGTCGTAGGAGAAGGGCTCAGCTTGCGCGACCTCATGGGAGTGCTGACCAAGTTCTACGGGAAGCTCGGGATGAGCGGGGTGAAGCTCTGGCCTTCGTACTTCCCGTACACGGAGCCCTCGATGCAGGTGATGGTGTACTACGACAAGGTCGGCAAGTGGCTCGAGATGGGGGGTGCGGGGATGTTCAGGCCAGAGGTCACCTGGCCTCTCGGGGTCAAGACCCCGGTGATCGCGTGGGGGTGCGGCCTGGAGCGCCTGCTCATGCTCAGGCTGGGGATGGACGACATCAGGGAGCTCTACAACAACGACCTCCGGTGGCTCAGAGAGAGGGGCGAGATTGCCAGTACTCAAGATCTACTTTAGTCGGATCCAGAGGATGAGCGGCCTCTCGAGGGAGAGGGTCCTCGACAGGCTGCCGTACCTCGGACTCGACATCGAGGGGACCGACGACGAGTCAGTCAGGATAGAGTACAACCCCAACAGGCCGGACTTTTCGACCGACTATGGGGTAGCGAGGGCGCTCGTGGGCCTCGTCGGAAAGGAGACGGGTGTCCCGGAGTACAGGGTCTCCGCGGGCAGGGGGAGGATAATCGCCGACAGGAGCCTCGCGAAGGTGAGGCCGTACATCGCCGGAGTTGTGGCCAGGAGGATCAGACTCGATGACGAGACGATAAGGCAGCTCATCTCGATGCAGGAGGACCTGCACAACGGGCTCGGGAGGAAGAGGAGGAAGGTGGCGATAGGGCTCCACGACCTCGAAGCGGTGGGGTTCCCAGTCCGCTACTCTGCAAAGGCGGGAGATTTTGCGTTCGCTCCCCTGGGGTCCAACGAGGAGATGACCGTCGCGGAGATCCTGGCGAGGACGGAGACGGGCCGCGCCTACGGGCACATCCTCGCGGGGACCGAGGCCTACCCCATGCTCATCGACTCCACGGGGACTGTCCTCTCGTTCCCGCCCATCATCAACGGCCAGAAGACCAAGGTTGGCAAGGGCACCAGAGGACTCTTCGTCGATGTGACGTCGACCGACCAGAGGCTCGGGGACGAGGCCCTGGCCATAGTCTCGTGCGCCCTGGCCGACGCGGGTGCGACCCTCGAGTCGGTCACGGTGAGCTACGCGAGGACGAAGGTCGTCACGCCCGACCTGACCCCCGCTAGGATGAAATTCGACCTGCGGCTCGCAGGTTCGCTGACCGGGCTCTCGCTCTCGAAGGCGGAGGCCAGTGATGCCCTCCGGAAGAGCAGGCTCGACGTGGACCCGCGCGGCTTCGCGGTGATACCCAGGTACAGGGTGGACATCCTTCACCCGGTAGACCTGGCTGAGGAGGTGGTCATAGGGTACGGTCTGGACAAGATGACCCCTGTCTACCCGCCCAGCGGGGACGCGGGGAGGTACGACCGGGGCCTCGCATCGGTCGACGCGATGTCGCTGACCATGGCTGAGGCGGGCTACAACGAGACGATGAGCTTTGACCTGGTCGACGACGCGACGCTCTACAGGAACTTCGGGAGGAGCTCCGAGGCCAGGCTCGAGGTGGACAACCCGCGCACGGCGGAGCACAGCCTCCTGAGAGACTCTCTCCTCCCGTCGCTGATGGCCGTGCTCGGGCGCAACACGAAGAACGAGTACCCGCAGCGCGTCTACGAGGTCGGGACGGTCTTCAGGAGGTCAGGGGGGCGGGTCGTCGAGTCGACGTCTCTTGCCGCGCTCTCTGCGCACTCGTCCTCGTCCTTCACGGAGGCGAAGATGCACCTTGAGGCGCTCGTCAGGAGGCAGCTCGGGGAGGCCGCCGAGACCAGGCCGGCCGGCCACTGGGCGTTCGCGGAGGGCAGGTGCGCCGAGGTAGTCGTCAAGGGCGTCACGATAGGACACGTTGGCGAGGTCAAGCCCGGCGCACTAGCGGCCTTCGGCCTCGGCGTGGGGGTCTGCGGGTTCGAGCTCGGCCTCAAGCCCCGGACGCGGGCATAGGATTAAAGGCGCAGGACGCCGAGGAGGGCTCGGCTTCCGTCGCACTGCACGCAACAAACGGCCACCCGCGAAAGCAACCAGTTTGCTTTGATGATCGGATGGTTTACCCAGTCGTGCTACAGACGGAAGCCATGAAGCGTCCGCCTCCTGCCCGTCCCACGGCGCGCCGCTCTGAGGGACCGAGAGGCCTCGACGCCCGCCCACGCGCAAACCGCTTTAAGCCGGGGGTCTGACACCGCTGTTGGCCCGCATTAAGAGGCTCGGCAACGGCGGCGCGAGCCGCAGGATGAGCCGGACCGTCAGAGGCGGGCCACAACCGTTAAGCGAGCCGGGGTCCCCCCGCCCCTCCTTGCACCCCGGCGACATCCAGGCAGAGGAGAGGCGGTTCGGGGAGCTCTCCGCCTTCCTCGCTGACCTGGTCAAGGAGCTGAACGAGCTCTCCGAGGAGGGGGGCGCCGTCCTGGTTGAGGGGAAGAGGGACGTCGAAGCGATGAGGGGGCTGGGCTACGTGGGCCAGGTCTTCACCGTCTCGATCCTCACCTCCACCGAGGCTGCCCGGGAGAGGCTCAGGACCCGGGTGAAGACGATGGTGATCATGACCGACCTGGACTCGGAGGGGAGGCGGCTCGCCTCTAGATACGTGAGGTTCCTCGCCAGGGAGGGGATCGAGCCCTCGCTCGGCCAGAGGAGGCGGCTCTCCAGGGCCTCCAGGGGGGTCTTCCTTCACATCGAGAATCTGCGGAGGTTCTCGGTAGGCGGGAGGTTTAAATAAAGGTCAACGGGCGACTGCCCAAGTTAAGCTCAGCGAAATTAACTAGCTAACAACGAGTTGAATGAAAGCAGTTGCCTGATTCGGCAGTAGTAAAATACCTCGTCAAGCTGAGGTTCGAAGTAGACGGTGTGGTCGAGAAGGCCGACTTGATCGGCGCGATCTTCGGCCAGACCGAGGGTCTCTTCGGCCCTGAGATGAATCTCAACGAGCTTCAGAAGACGTGGAAAGTCGGACGAATAGAGATCAATCTAGAGTCCAAGAACGACAAGACGTGGGGCTCGATCCTCATACCCATGTCGACCGACGTCAGCACGGCCGCGCTGATCGCGGCTGCGGTCGAGAGCGTCGACAAGGTCGGGCCTTGCTCTGCCCGGGTGGTCCTCGACGGCATCGAGGACGTGAGGGCGGCCAAGCGGCAACAGATTGCGGACCGCGCCAAGGACATAATGAAGGAGTGGAGCTCGCGCACGCTCAGCGAGGGCGAGAACGTCCTCAAGGACGTCCAGGAGTCGACCAAGAGGGCCAGGGTGGTGAACTACGGAGTGGAGAACCTCCCTGCGGGCCCGGGCGTCTACACGGCTGACGGCGTGTACGTCGTCGAGGGGAGGGCGGACGTGGTGCTGTTCCTCAGGGCCGGGATAGAGAACGTCGTGGCCATCGAGGGGACGAGCATCCCGCAGGCCGTGATAGACCTGAGCAGGAAGAAGAGGATAATCGCGGTCCTGGACGGCGACAGGGGAGGGGACCTCATAGAGAAGGAGCTGGCCCAGGTCATGAAGGTAGAGAAGGTGATACGGGCCCCCGACGGGAAGGAGGTCGAGGACCTCACGCCGATCGAGGTCCACCAGATGCTCAGGGGGGAGCTCCCAGGGCGCAACCCGCGCGAGGAGCGCCGCGAGAGGTTCGAGCGCCGCGAGAGGCCGGAGAGGCACGAGCGCCGCGAGAGGTTCGAGAGGTATGAGAGGGCGGAGAGACCCTCCACCCCGAAATACGAGAGGTATGAGAGGGCCAAGCCTGAGGAAGCCCCTCCGACGCCGGCGGTCCCTGCGCCCGTCGCCGACAAGATAAAGGAGGTCTTCCCGTCTATCAACGGGACCCTCGAGGCGATGCTCCTGGACGAAGGGCTTGTGGAGAAGGGGAGGATGCCGATAAGCGAGCTTGTTGCGAAGATGGATGGGGCGGGGGCGAGCTACATCATCTTCGACGGCATAGTCACCCAGAGGCTGATCGACGCGGCCGGGAGGGCGAAGGTGAAGGGCATAGTCGGGCACAGGATCGGCGAGGTCAAGAGCATGCCGGAAGGCTTGAGCGTAGGCACATTCAGGGACCTACAGCTCGAGTGACCCCGTCGGTTGATAGTAAGCGAGCTCGTCCCAAAGCAGGGCATCTGCAGGCTCACCGTCGAGTCCCCCGACGACCTCTGGACCCTCAGGAGGCTCCTCGCCCCTGGGGACACCGTGGTCACCAAGAGCTCCCGGGTCTTGAAGAGGGAAGGCGACTATTCGAGGCCTGACAAGGGGGAGCGCATCAAGGTCACGGTAGCGCTCGAGGTCGAGAGCATCGCCCTCGACAGCAGCGTGGCGCGGCTGAGGGTCCGGGGGAGGATAGTCGAGGCGAGCGACGAGAGCGTGACAAAGGCGGGCTCGCACTCGCTGCTGGTCTCGCCTGGTCAGGAGCTTACCATCAAGAAGGACGCCTGGAGGCCTGGGGACACCCGCCTGCTCGAGCCGTCCGCGGCCTCGGAGCAAAGGTTCCTTCTCGTGGCCGTAGACCGCCGAGAGGCCGGGGTCGGCCTCCTCTCGGGCTCCCACCTGACGATAGTCTCCACCGTCGAGTCGGGGGCTTCGGGGAAGCAAGGAGGGAGCGGGAAGGAGGTCGACATGCAGCCGTACTTCCGGAAGGTGCTCGAGCTCTTGAAGGCCACCTGGCGCGAGGGGGACCTCACCGTGGTGGCGGGCCCTGGGAACACCAAGCTCACCGTCGAGAACCTCGTGAGGAAGGACCCCGACCTGAGGAAGAAGGAGACCCTCGTCGAGGGGTTTGACCTAGCCGGCGCCGACGGGGTGAGGGCCCTGGTGAAGTTCGAGGGCTTCAGGAAGGTCGCCAAGGACAGCGTCCTGGTCGAGGTGCAGGAGGCCGTCGACGAGGCGATCAGGAGGATATCCAGGGGTGAGAGGAGAGTGGCCTACACGCTCCCCAGGGTCGCCGAGGCGGGGGACGCTGGTGCCGTGGAGAAGTGCATGGTCTCCGACGACGTGTTCGCCAAGAACGCCGACGAGGACGCGCTGGTGGTCGCCCTGAACTCGATAGAGGACAGAGGAGGGAAGGTCTTCCTCGTGGACTCGACCTTGGAGACTGGTAAGCAGGTCTCCTCACTCGGCGGGGTGGTCGCCCTCCTGAGGTACGATGTAGCGGGACGGCCCGCCTCTATCCGATGAGAGAAGCGACCGCGGGAAGCAGGAACTCGGTAATCACGATGAGGAGGATGCCCCCGACTATAAGGTCCTTGCCGAGGCGCCTCGCGACGTGCGTGAAGTAGAGCAGGACACCCAGAAGGAGGCATGTGACGTATGCCACGCGGACGATGTCCACCACCGCGGCGTTGACCAGGGCCAATGTTGACGTGACCTCCGCGACCAACTGCCCGGTGAAGCCCTGGGCGGCGGGAGCCAACTGGGGCGCCGCGGGCAGCCCCATCGCAGAGGCGATCGCGGGAGGGGCAAGGAGGAACGTTGGGTCCATCCACAAGATATCTCGGCCGGATATTTAATCGGCCACGCGCTCTCAGTAAGAGGGGAACGCGTTCGCGATGTACGGCCCCGCGATGACCGCGAAGAGCGCGAAGAATACCGCGAGTGTCACCCCGGTGGTCACGCGCCTCGCCAGCTCGTCGCTTATCCTCCCCCTCCCGGCGCCCCTGAGGAATGTCTCGAAGGCCTGCCCGCCGTCCATGGGGTAGATCGGGAGGCTGTTGAAGATCGCCAGGTTGAAGTTGACGAAGAACATCCAGTAGAGGGCCGAGGTTACGAGGGGTGTCAGGCCGCCGAAGGGCGAGGAGTAGACCGCGGAGAGGATAGTGGAGAACGGGACGCTCGTCTGGGCCGCGCCGAATGTGGGGATCTCCACCAGGTACGCCAGCGGGGATGTCCTGTAATAGTTCACGTAGCCGTTCGAGATACCCTTGAGCCCCGCGTAGCTCACCGTGTCCACCCCCAAGAAGGGGTAGACGACCTGAGTGCTCTGGCCGCTGGTCTTGTTGAGCACCGTCACCGTGTAGTTGCTCAGCACCACGTCGTTGACTGTCCGGGCCTGCCCGGCATGCCACACGGTCAGGCTCACGCTCTCCCCCACCGTGAACGTCCCGTTGCGCAGGACACCGAGGTCTGTGAGCGGGGCGTTGTCTATCGCGAGGATGAAGTCCCCGGGCTGGATCCCCGCGGCGCTCGCGGGGGAGCCTGGCACTACGCCGACTATGGCGGCTCCCTTGGCGGACGGGGCCATCGAGGAGACGGTGACGATGAGCAGGAGGAGGCACGCCACTCCAACGATGAAGTTGATCCCAGAGCCTGCGCCTAGTACCCTAAGCGAGTCCCTGCTCTTGACCTCTTTCATCTGCTTGTCGTCGACCTCTACGAACGCGCCTATGGGGAGGATGACGAGCAAGAGCACCCCGGCCGACTTGATCCTCAGGCCGAGGCTCCGCGCGACTATCCCATGCGAAGCCTCGTGTATGACCACTGCGACGATGACCGCGAGCCAGACGCTGAGGGGGAGGTACGGGTTGATGCCCGGGAGGAGGAAGTTTGCGAGGGGCGATATCGTCACGACGTCCGAGATTATCTGGTGGCCCTGAGGCGAGAAGTAGAGCGCCGAGACCTCGAAAGAGATGACGTACAGGGCGAGCAGCCCTGCGAAGGGGACTATGGCGAGCATGATCCATCCGAGGGGCTTGGTCACCCGCCATCGCCCGAGCCTGTCCATCATGCCGAGGCCCTGCCTCGTCCTGAGCATGAAGAAGATGAACCACCGGGTGACGGCCTTGTAGGGCTTCTCCTCGTCCACTGGTGGGGGAGGGATGTCCGGGGACGGGGAGCCTGACAAGTCGAAACCCGAGCCTCTTGGAGAACCCTTTAAGGTTTGACCTGGTGTCACGGCCGCAGGCCACATCCCTTGGACTGCTCGCGCTGCCGGGCCCACCCGGCCTACTACACGAGGAGGTACTCGGGGGAGAGCCTCTGTCCCGGATGCTTTGTAGGGTCTGTCGTCGAGAAGGTCGGGCGGACGGTCGCCGACCGCCGGATGCTCAGGCGTGGGCAGAGGGTGGGCGTCGCCGTCTCCGGGGGCAAGGACAGCCTTTCCCTCCTCAAGGTGCTGCACGACCTGGGCGGGTACGACCTGGTCGCCCTCACAGTTGACGAGGGGGTCGAAGGGTACCGCGACGAGGCGATAGAGCACGTCAAGACGGTCTGCGGCGGGCTGGGGGTCGACCTCGTCCTCGTCTCCTACCGCGAGCTCTTCGGGTTCAGCCTCGACCAGGCACTCGACTGGGAGGATGAGCGGGAGGTCTCATCTTGCAGCATGTGCGGCGTGTTCAGGAGGAGGGCGATAGACGAGGCCGCCGCGAGGGCGAAGGTGGACGTCGTCGCGACAGCCCACAACCTCGACGACCACGTCCAGACCTTCATGATGAATCTCCTCCACGGGGACGTGGACCGGCTTGCGTGGCTCGACCCGTCAGGAGGGGGAGACGGCATTCCGGTTCGGAGGGTGAAACCTTTCACCGAGGTCTACGAGGAGGAGGTAGCCCTCTACGCACTCCTCTCGAAGATACCCTTTCAGGGCACGAGCTGCCCCTACATGCACGAGGGGCTGAGGAGCGAGGTGAGGGACTACCTCAACGAGCTCGAGGCGAGGCACCCCGGAGTCAAGAACGTCCTGCTGAGCTCCGCCCTCAAGGTAACCTCTAGGATGTCGTCGGCAGTTCGAGACGACCCGGCGGGAAAGGGGGCAGTGCCCTGCGAGAAGTGCGGGAAACCTTCCTCCCGAGGGCTCTGCGGAGTCTGCAGGATGACCCAGCTGGTCCTCGAGCACGCCAAAGTCCTGAAGGCCCAGGGATGACCCCCCCCGACGCGCATTGCTCGCACTCCGCCTTTCCGGGTGGCGTCTGGGTCGGCACACGAGATGTCATCGGAACCTCCGTGCTGTCCACCGACCCGGAGTCCGCCTGTCTGCGGTATCAGCACCCTAAATATACCGGCAGCTAGCAACCACGCTCGGTGGCGGGTAGGGTAGGGAGGCTAGCCCTCTTCCGGAGCTCTAACGGGCTACAGGAGTGCCAGCAACCGTCGGGTAAAGCCATCTCTCCTCTCTCCTGCGCGCCTGGGCGGGATGATCCCACGCCGGAGCGGGCGGTCGCGAGGTGCGGGCCCCTCGAAGGAGGGGTTCTGACTCTTGATTGCCGAACCGGGTGAGGTCCGGGAGGGAGCAACCCTAAGGTGACACGGCCACGCTGCTCCGTCTACGTGCGGGACCGCCCGTGGCGTGAGACTGGGGGAGGTCGGGGTGGTGAACTCCGACGGGTCCGCCACCATTTTTGGCGAAGCCTCGGGCCCGTTAAGATCCTCCGCCGCCTGGAAGATGGTGTGCTCGAGGGATGAGGCGGACTTTCGAGCGCTCCCCGTGCAGGCACCTCCTCGAGGACCAGGGCGTCTCGGGCAAGGGTACGCCACGCCCCTGAAGAGCTGGCGGCGGTTCAACGACCTGGAGGTCAGGACGAAGGTCGCCATCAGGTACGGCGCCCGCTCCGACGAACCTGGATTCCATCCGGAACGGGCTCTGCTTCCTGGAAGGCGAGGGAGGATGGAGAATGTGCAGACGGCTGCAGCGCATTTCCGACGGCTAGTGGGCGGGAACAAGCTCCATAAGGGGCCGCGACTAGGTCCTGCCGGTCCTTGTGAGACGCTTGCTCAGGCTTGCCGCCATCGCCGCTTCGGCGAGCTTGGCCACGACGGGGGCGTCCTACGCCCTGAGCGTCGACGGGGTGCACCACTGGCTCCCCGAGCTCCAGGTGATGGGGGTCGCCAAGGTCAGGGGTTTCCCGCTCCCCTACGCGGCGTACTACCCCTCCAACGAGGCGGCCCACGTCTTCTACCCGCTGAACCTCGCGGGGGACCTCTCGGTCTGGTTCGCGATTGCGCTCCTCGCCCTTTCTGCCTTCACGCGCTGGAGGCTGGTCCTCGCACTGCTCGGGGGGCTGGGGGTGACCCTGCTCAGCCTCCTCCTGCCTCCCCTTGCGATGGCCACCCCTCTGGACGCCCCGTTGGTCTGCTTCCCCAGCCCGATGGGGTTCCCCTTCGAGTACCTGTCTCGGCTCGACTGCGGGCCATTCGGGGGCGTGACGACCCAGTTAAGCCTGGTCAACGCAGCGGCCGATCTTGCGTTCTGGACGGGGGCGACCTTCGCCGCCTTCGGCTTCGTCCTCTTCCTAGCCTACTCGCTCCGGAGGCAGGGGGTCCAGAAGTTCTCCGGGGAGGTGGCGATCTCGGTCCAGGTTGCCATCGTCCTCATCGCCGCGCTCACGACCGGCTCGGAGTACGTCTCGCCCTCCTGCAGCGCGCTCGGGGTCACCTTCTCTGACCTTCCGGCCTCCGGGCCGGGCGTGCAGTACTCCTGCGGGCGGGGCACCGTCTCCGACGGAAGACTGTCGATAACGCTCAACAACTACCACTTTGCCGAGGGGGCGAGCATCGAAGGCGTAGGCGGCCAAGGCGTCTACCTGCTCGTCAACGCGACCGTCGAGAACCTAGGGGACGGGGGAGCGCACATGTGGAACTACTTCTCGGTGACTCTGACCAACGGCACCGCTCCCGCTGCCGACTTCAGCGCGCGCAACCCCAGCGCGGTGTTCCCCGGCCAGTTCCCCAACACGTCTGCCCCCGCTTCGCCGGCGGAACTCCCGCCCCACAGCAGCGCGACCTACTGGTTTCTCTTTGGCTCGGAATCCGCGGTCAGCCTCAACGGGACGCGGAACGTCAAGCTCAAGCAGATGGTCTGGCACGAGTACGACTACGGCGAGGTAATGAGCGAGTACGGGCAGTGGGAGTGCGGCCAGTGCACTGACCTCCAGACACGGGTCCTGGTCATGGACTGAGCCGATCGTCTGCTCTGGGCGTGTGGCTCCCCTGGTCAGGGCGGGGTGAGGTTGTGGAGACCGAAGATAGTTCCCGAGGGGTTATGCCGCGGCGGACAACCAGAACTCTCTCCGCAGGGGCAATGCGAATCAAGACGGTCGCCGGAAATCGCGGTTGCAGCGCTCGTACTAGGACGCGCGTTGGCGCTTTGCTCCTCGAATGACTCCCCACATCCACCCACGAGCACCGGGTCGGCATCTCACTACGGCAATGCAGCGGGGCACGCATAGCTTGTCACTGGGGTTGCGAAACTTGCCCTCGTTGAAAGACAAGAGCTTCTGACAGACCGACTCTTCCTCTCCCGCCGAGGTTCGTCTGCCCACCATATCGAGTCGGGACCAGACATGGCCAACTGCGGGTCGGACTCTTAAGACGAGTCATCCGTTGAGGGTGAAAGTCTGAGTCTGCCCGCCGACGTAGAGAGCTAGCGGAACGCCCTGATAGCTTGCAGGAAATTCGACCAGCAACAGAGAGCACTCGTTGGGGAAGAATACTGCGGGCTCGCTCAGGGTTCCGTTGGGATCGTAGTACTGCCAAGTCTGTCGCGAGAAGTTAGAACTTGGAGAGAACTCGAATGGAGTGTAGACGTAGTTGGGATTGTCGGTGTAAGGATTCTTGAGTGATACCATGTCGACGGAAAGTGTCGATACCCCAGTCGTTCTGAGTTCGAGCGCGACTGTGTTGTTGCTTCGCAGGTCCTTGTAGTATCTTTCGAGCTCGAGAGGACCTGCGCTGGCAGAGAAATTGGTACCCTGAACGAAGGCCGGGTTCGAAGAGATTGTCGCGCAGTCGAGTGGATCCGGATTGGCGACAACTTGGAAGTGAAGCACCGCGACCTGCCCCCACCAGTCCAGCCCTTCGACAGTGTAGACGCCGGGCGCGAACGATGTAAAGTCGTAGCTGGTCGACGGAGGGAAGGTAGCGCCGCCCCAGTACCCCCAATACTCGACGCTCGCGGCGGATTGGTCGATCACCTCAACGTCGGGCGACGTAATATTGCCGCTGAGAGGGGCGAACGTCACTGCGACGGGGGGGCGACCAGGGCAGCCACCTACGGAGTAGGGGCGAATGAGCTCCAGAGAGGTCTCTTCCGAGAGATTGCCAGCCGAGTAGTTACCGCTGAAGATCTGGACCTCGATGGGATACCCGCTGCAGAGGTCAATGTTGTCGCTTCCAAGCCAGGTGCCATTCAGCGGCGGCGACACTTTGTTCTGCGTCGACATGGTGTTGTTGAGCGAGATGTGAACCGACAGGCCATTATCCCTCCATATCGTGCCGTTGGAGACGCTCAGGGACAACTGAAGTCCCAGCGTCAAGTTGCTGTTACTCGTCGAGAGCAACGATGTCCCACTTGCGCTGGGAAGGCTTTGCGCAGACGCGGTGGAAGAAAGTGAGGATGCGCCGGTGGTCGTTTCTGTCCCTCCTCGATAGGTCAGGACGGCAGCCGCGGCGACCCCGAGTAGTGCCGCTACGACTACCACAGAGATAACGGGCAACCATCCGCGATTGGTCTGGGTGTTCGTTGCTTAATTTCAGGTTACGCTTCGCTAAATGGCTATTGCACGGGTGGGTTCCGTTCCACACTTTTGCACAGGTAAGCTCGGGAAGGAAGCGAAAGACGGGGAATAGATCGGACGCCCCCATCTCAACCCACGACCGAGAGATGACGAGATGGACGCAGTACGCCGTGAAGCATGTCATGCAAGACCCCAATGAGGTGAACGTCGCGCCCTCTGACGAAGGCGCGGGGTCGGCACTTCGACTCGGCAAGACGGTCCCGCCCGAGCTGCCCTTCCCTTCGCACCCCCATCCAAGGTCGGTCTGCACCTTGCGCACCCGCCCCAACCCTAATTACGTCCGTGAAGCGGATCGGTTGCGATGTCCGAGGAGGACAAAGTCCCGCGCAGGAAGCTGGAGTGGAGGGACTACGTCGCGCTCTTCATAGCGCTCTTGCAGACGGTGGCCCTCCCTCTCGTGGTGCTGGTCCTGCTCATCCTGCTCGCCCTCGCGCCCCTAGGACTTCGCTGACGGCGAGAGGTCGCGCCGGGTGCTCCTGGCGAAGTCGATGTCGTAGAAGCACTCGGCGAACTGCCCGGCCGAGATCTCGACCGGCGGGGGGCTCGACTCCGCGCACCGCTCGGTGGCGTACCTGCATCTTGTCCTGAACCTGCACCCCGAGGGGATGTTGACGGGGCTGGGGACGTCGCCCTCCAGGACCGCGAGCCTCTTCCTGAGCGCGGGGTCGGGCAGCGGCACCGAGGAGAGAAGGGCCTCCGTGTACGGGTGCCTCGGGTGGACGAAGAGCGACTCGGTCGGCCCTTCCTCGACGAGGCGCCCCAGGTACATCACGCCTGTGCGGGAGCACATCTGCCTCACCACGGCGAGGTTGTGCGAGATGAATAGGTAGGTGAGCCCAAAGTCCTTCTGGAGCCCCCTGAGGAGGTTGAGGATCTGGGCCTGGACGGAGACGTCCAGCGACGAAGTCGGCTCGTCTAGGACGAGGAACTCGGGGTTGACCGCGAGCGCCCTGGCTATCGCTATCCGCTGCCTCTGCCCGCCCGAGAACTCGTGCGGGAACCTCGAGAGGTGGTCGGGGTTGAGCCCCACGGTGCGGATGAGTTCCGCCGCCCGCGCGTCCGCCTCGCTGCCCGAGGCGATGCCGTGGATCCGCATCGGCTCTGTGATTGCCGACCTCACGCTCTGCCTGGGGTCGAGGGAGGCGTAGGGGTCCTGGAAGACTATCTGCATCTTCCTCCTCAGGGGCTTGAGCCTCCTCCCCTTCAGAGCGCTGAAGTCCTGGCCGTCGAACACGATCCTCCCCCTGGTCGGCTCGAGCAGCCTCATGATCGTCCTCGCCAGGGTGGTCTTCCCGCACCCAGACTCGCCCACTATCCCCAGCGTCTCGCCCCGTGCGACCGAGAGCGTGACGCCGTCGACGGCCCTGACGTACTGCTGGGTCCTCCCGAGTATCCCTCCCTTTATCGGGAACCACTTGAAGAGGTCCTCCACCCGGAGCAACGCGGTCTCCTGCACGTCCATCAACCCCCGTAGAGGAAGCACTCGACGAGGTGGCCTGGCTTGGCCTCGACGGGCGGCGGCTTGCCGAGCGGGCACCTCTCGAAGGCCTGAGGGCACCGCGGGTGGAAGCGGCACCCGCTCGGCGGGTGTATGAGGTTGGGGACCGACCCTTTGATCGAGGTGAGCTCCCCCCGGGCCGCGTCCGGCCTGGGTATCGCGGCGAGGAGGCCCCTCGTGTACGGGTGGAGCGGGTCCTTGAAGAGCTCGTTGACCTCCGCCACCTCCACGATGTTCCCGCCGTACATCACCGCCACCCTGTCGCAGACCTCGGCGACGACCGCGAGGTCGTGGGTGATGAGGAGTATCGACGCGTCTATCTCCGTCTTGAGCTCCCTGAGCAGCTCGAGGATCTGCGCCTGGACCGTCACGTCCAGCGCGGTGGTTATCTCGTCCGCGATGAGGAGGGTGGGCTTCCTGACCAGCGCCATCGCTATTATGGTCCTCTGGCGCATCCCTCCGGAGAGCTCGAAGGGGTACATCCTGAATATCCTCTCGGGCTCCGGGAGCCTCACGCTCCTGAGGGTGGCGACGACGTATGACCTCGCAAGCCTCTTGAACTCCCGCTTCCCAAGGACGCCGTCGGGGGGCAGAGACTGGAGCCTCTCCCTCTCCCTCGTCTCGGCCTCGGTCAGCGTCCTCGCCCCTCCGGCTGCCTGGAGCTCCTGGAGCCTCGCGGTGGCCACGGTGTGGGTGAAGGCCCGCCTATCCGTCTCGAGGATGTCGAGGATCTGAGACCCGATCGTCAAGACGGGGTTGAGGTAGGTCAGCGGGTCCTGGAAGACCATCGCCACCTTCGTGAGCCTCTCAGACCTCAGCTGGCCGGGCTTCTCCTTCAGCAGGTCCCTCCCTTCGAGGAGGATCCTCCCGCCGACCACCTCGGCGTTCCCCGGCAGGAGCCCCTCGATGGAGAGGGCGGTGACCGACTTGCCCGACCCAGACTCCCCGACCAGCCCCAGGACCTCCCCCCTCCTCAGCGACAGGTCGACCCCATCGAGCGCCTTCACCTCGCCCCCGAACGTGTGGAAGTTGACCCTGAGGCCCTCCACCCGAAGCACTTCCTGACCGGGTTCCACTCTGACCTTTACCTCCTCAGCCTCGGGTCGAGTATGTCCCTCAGCCCGTCCCCGAGGAGGTTGAACCCGAGCGAGATCAGGAGTATCGTGAGGCCTGGGAAGACTATCAGCCAGGGCGCGGTGAAGAAGTACTGCCCTCCGAGGCTGGCAAGGTTCCCAAGCTCCGGGAGCAGGGGGCTCGGGCTCAGCCCTATGAACGTGAGGGCGGATATCGTCAGGATCACGCTCCCGATGTCCAGGGTCGCCTGGACCATGATCGGGTATATCGAGTTGGGGACTATGTGTCTGAAGAGGATCCTCAGCCTCCCCGCCCCCATCGCCCTCAGCCCCTCAACGTAGGGTCTCTCCTTCTCGCTGAGGACCTGCGACCTCACCAGCCTGACGTACGTCGGCCACCAGATCACAACGACCGCAGCCGTGAGGATGCCGATCGACTTGCCGAAGACCACCAGGAAGACTATCGCCAGGAGAATCCCAGGTACCGCGAGGAAGATGTCTGTCACGCGCAGTATGACCTCGTCCACGATCCCTCCCGCGTATGAGGCGATCGCCCCGAAGACCACGCCTATCACGACCGCGGAGATGACCACCTCGAAGGCGATCTGGAGGTCGAGGGGTATCGCGAGCACGATCATCGAGAGGAGGTCCCTCCCGTACGAGTCCGTCCCGAGCGCGTGCACGGTCGGGCAGGCCGCGATGTTCGGGTTTCCCCAGCCGAAGAGCCCGTTGTTCCAGCAGTTCTTCAGCGCCGGGTGGGTGATCTGCCAGCTGTTCGGGTTGACCAGGAATGGCGACAGCAGGGCGACGGCGATGCTCCCGCAGGCCAGGGTGAGCCCGACAAGGACCAGCGGGTTCTGCCTGAAGAGGTGGAGGGCGTACCTGAGGTCGGCCGAGCGCTCGACCTTCGTGACCGGCTCTATCTCCGTCATGCTCAGTACCTGATCCTCGGGTCGAGCTTGGCGTAGATTATGTCGACAGCCAGGTTGGTGACCACGATGATCAGCGCGGTGACCAAGACGTAGAGCTCGATGAAGTTGATGTCGAAGACGTTGACCGCCTGGAGGGACGTGTAGCCGACCCCGGGGAGGTCGAAGACTATCTCGATGACCACCACCCCTCCGAAGAGGAAGGCGGTCAGGAGGCCGGCTACGGTGACCGCAGGTAGCAGGGCGTTCCTGAGGGCCTGCCTGTATATCACGACCCTGTCGGTGAGGCCCTTGGACCTGGCTAGGAGCATGTAGTCCTGCCTTAGCACCTCGAGCATGCTAGACCTCACTATGCGGGTCAGCGCCCCGATGGAGGTTATCGATAGCGTGATGGCGGGAAGTATCATCGCCACGAGAGAGTCCCAGGCGTAGCGGAGGTTCCCCGCGAGCAGTCCGTCGAGTATGGGCGCGCCGGTGGCCGCGCTGACCGTCCCGGGGTGCCTGAAGCAGATCGCGCAGGTGGTGGCGAGCGCGCCGCTCCCCGGGAGGAGCCCTAACCCGCCCACCCGGACGTAGAGGACGAAGATGATAAGTAGGACGTACCCGAACCAGAACTGGGGTATCGAGTACCCTCCGAGCGAGACTATCCTGGAGAGGTGGTCTGGGAGCTTGTTGTTGTGGGTCGCGGAGACAATCCCCAGGGGGATGCCTATCAGTATCGTGAGTATCGCCCCCATGATCGCGAGCTCCGCCGTGAACGGGAACCTGCTGAAGAAGACCGAGAGGGTGGTCTGGGTACCGGCGATGCCCGGGAGGAGCGTCAGCCCCCAGTCGCCCTTGAGGACGTTGCCCAGCCACCCGGCGTACTGCTCGTAGACCGGGACTAGGCAGCTGGGCTGGTACGAGGAGAACGCCTGGAACGAGGGGCAGGACTGGGTCGCCACACCCAACGACTGCGCCAGCGCGAGCTTCTCCGCCGAGTTCATCCTGGGGGTGATGTAGGGGGCGAGAGCGAAGCTGGGAGGGAGGAACCCCCTGGTCAGGTAGAACATCAGGAGGCTGAGCCCGAGCAGCACGAGTCCCATCAGGAGTATCCTTCTGATGGCGTACTCGTAGAGCTTCAAGCCGTCTCGATTCGCCGTTCCCGAATATATGAGGGTTGGCGGGGGCCTAACAAAGGCGGCGCCCCGCTTTCATCTGGCTCGTGGCCCTTAGTACAGCGTCGCGAAGTACTCCGGGCCTACGCCGTCAGCAGCCGCGCTCCCTAGGTTGGAGTTCCAGTACATGCCATGGACGTTCGATGTCATGGTCACCCAGTTGATGTTGTCGAACGTCCAGAGGTACATCACCTCTTGGTTCGACAGCGCGTTCATCTGGTTGCTGTACTGGACCAGGGCTGGCAGGTTCCCCGACGCGCTCGCGTTGAGGCTCTCGTGGTAGAGGTTCGTCATGGCGGGGTAGTTCATCCCGTCAGGCGCGGGGTAAGTCCCCGGGTATGCCAGCATGTTCCCCGTGAAGTCGAGGACCCATGGGTAGTCGTCAATCCAACCGAAGGCGTACATGTAGAGGTGGTTCGGGACTGACAGCGCGTCCGTGAGGAGCTGTCCCGCGGGTATCGGCTGGACGCTGACCGTCAACCCCATGTTGTATGTGGAGCTGATGTTGTTGATGGTGCCGGCGAGGTCGTTGAATATCGCCCCGTCGATGGTGTCGCCCGTCGCGTAGGCGAGCTGGATCGTCTGCGGCACCGGGTTGGTGCACGTCCCGGAGCTGCTGAGCGTCGTGCAGCCGAAGGTGTTGTTGAACAGCCCAGGCGGGGCTGCCGTCCCGTTGGTGAAGGTGAACGAGGTCACCGGGTGCTGCATCGCCTGTATGAGGAGCTGGGCCGCCGCGTCAGGGTTGTAGCTGTACTTCGGGGCTAGGCTCGCGTTGTAGACGCCCGCTGGGGGCAGCCCTGGCGGGATCACGTTGGGTGCGACCTGACCGACCTTGTCGCCGTTGCTGATCCACTCTTGGGTCATGTTGACCGCGTCGGCGAAGGCCAGCCTGATCCTCTGGTCAGCGAAGGGCTGGAACGAGTAGTACGAACCCGTGAGCGGGCTCGTCACGTTCGTGGAGAACGGGTCGAACGTCACCCCGAGGAACGAGTATGGCCCGTACATCGTTACGCCTGGCATCGTCGACGTGAGCTGGTTCGAGCTGAGCCAGGCGCTCTTGTTGGCCAGGTCGTAGAGGTTGGTGCTCGACAGGTCTATCGCCATCGCCTGGCCAGACTTGGCCGCGTTCTGGAGGTCTATCTCCCTGGTCGTCTGGTCAGGGACGAACTTGAACACCACGGTCTTGATCTGGGCAGCGATCTTGTTCCCTGCGGGCGTCATGTACTGGTAAGGCCCGCCCCAGTAGTTGGGGCTGGCCTGGAGCGTTATCGTGTTTGTCGAGGTGTCGTCGCTGGTTATCGTGTATGGGCCCGTCCCTGCCATCGAGCCTCCGGTCGAGGCGTCGAGGTAGGTCGTCGCGCATCCACCACGCGTTGACCCGGAGTTGCAGGTCGCGGAGAGGTCGTCAAAGTACTGGATCGCCTTTTCTGTGAAGTTGCCGCTCAGGGTCGGGTACGGGAGCGTGTAGCCCGCGCTCGATGCGTTCCACAGAGCCAGGTCGTGCTGCTCCACGTATCCCGGCGCGACCGGGTCGACCACCGGGTTGGCGAACAGGTACGGGAAGGCCACGTTCGGGAAGTTCACGTTGACGTTGAACGTGAGGGTCCCGGTGACCTGGATGAAGTTCATGTTCAGCCAGTCCTGGACGTATGCGTTCCCGTACGTCTGGGCGCCGCTGAAGAAGGTGCTGAGGGTCTGGTTCGAGAGCTGCTGGATGAGCCACGCGGACTGGGTCCCGTGCGAGACCGGGCTGCTGCCGTCGTTGATCAGCGCCCTGTTTATCGAGAACCAGACAGCGGACGCGTTCAGCGCCTCTCCGTCAGCGAACTTTATCCCGCTCCTCAGGGTGAACTGGTACTGAGTGCCCGCCGCGTTGCCGGTGTAGCTCTGCGCGAGCCACGGGATCACGTCCGTCGCGTTGGCGCCGTTGTACCACAGGATGGGCTCGTAGACGTTCTGCATGATGTTGTAGTCGTACGAGTAGTACGAGATTGCAGGGTCGATGTACTGGATGGTCTCAGCCGACTCGTAGGTCATGCTCGAAGGGACCTGCCCGCTGCCTGTCCCCGTGCTCGAGCTGCCCGTCGTCGAGTTCGTGGTGGACGTGGAACCCTTCTGCGTGAGGGCTATCCCCGCCACAACCGCCACGACCAGTATCACCAGGACGACCCCGATGCTTACGTTCCGAGATATCGCGTGCCTCCTCCTGTTCATTTGCAAATGAAACCAGTTCCTCTGGGTCACGTTGGGCGGGAACTTGATATAAAAGCGTTGCAAACGTGCCCCGAACCAGCGTTTCCTTAGAGTCTGCATGAACCTGGTACAGGTAGGACGGAGGGCCCCTGACGCTCGGCCCTCTCGGCGGCCTGCTCGACGGCAGGGCGCTCGCGCTTGTGATCGCGCTCTCGCAGAGCCGACCCCTCGCTGGTCTGCCCGCGGAGAGCCTCGCGAGCCGGAAGCCGCTCCGGACCGACCGTCCGTGGCGGCCGTCGTAGCCGTCGAACGACCGGATCGGTCCCCGAGGCCCAACACACATAAAGAGACTCTCCAGGTTCGATGCCCCGAGGGCGGGGGTCGCCTAGCCTGGTAGGGCGAAGGATTGCTAATCCTTTGTCCGCAAGGACTCGTGGGTTCGAATCCCACTCCCCGCGCCTAGGCCCATCTTGGACGCGACCTCTGCTCGAGCGTCCCTTCCGGGCCAGTCAGCGTCCTGGCAGTCGTCGATCCGATTCTCGGAGCCTCGACGCAGCGCAGGGCGGCTTTCGCGTCACTCCAGCTTGCTGAAGAAGCAGCTGTGCTTCCCGGTGTGGCAGGCCGGTCCCGTCTGGTCGACCACGTAGAGAAGCGTGTCGTTGTCGCAGTCGACGAGGACACGCCTCACCTTCTGGATGTGGCCGGAGGTGTCCCCCTTCTTCCACAGCTCGTTCCTGCTCCTGCTCCAGTACGTCGCCAGCTTGGTCTTCATCGTCGCCTCGACCGCCTCCCTGTTGGCGTACGCGAGCATCAGCACCTTCCCCGTCTTCGCCTCCTGTGTAACCACCGGCACCAGGCCGTTCCCCTTTGCAAAGTCGATCTCGTCGATCTTGGACGCCTTCAAGGTCGTACCACGACTCCATTGGCCGCCAGATAATCTTTCACCTGCCCCACCGTTAGCTCGCGGTAGTGGAAGAGGGAGGCCGCGAGCACCGCGTCGCACCCTCCCCCGACGACCGCCTCCAGGAAGTGTTCCAGCCTGCCCGCTCCGCCGCTCGCTATCACCGGCACCCCGACCCTGCTGGAGACCGACCTGAGGAGCTCCACGTCGTACCCGCTCCTGGTCCCGTCCCTGTCTATCGAGGTGACGAGCAGCTCCCCCGCCCCCAGCTCGGCAGCCCTCTGCGCCCACTCCACCGCGTCCACCTCGACCGCCCTCGTGGCGGAGTGGCTGAAGACCCGGTACCCGCGCTCGGTCCTCTTCGCGTCGATCGCGACGACCACGCACTGCGACCCGAAGACGTCCGCCAGCCTGGTGATGAGCCGGGGGTCGCGCAGAGCCGCGGTGTTCACGGCGACCTTGTCCGCCCCGCTCGCCAAGGCGAGCCTCGCGTCGGCCATGCTCCTTATCCCCCCGCCCACCGTGAACGGGATGTCCAGGCTGGCTGCGACCCCCCGCACCAGGGAGCGCATCGTCGCCCTCTTCTCCAGGCTCGCCGTCACGTCCAGGAAGACCACCTCGTCAGCCCCCTCGTCCCTATAGCGCGACGACAGCTCTACCGGGTCCCCTGCGTCCCTGAGCCCCGCGAACCTGACCCCCTTGACCACCCTCCCGGCCTTCACGTCCAGGCACGGCACGACCCGCTTGGCCAGGGTCATCGCCGACCGCCCCCTAGGGACGACCTCGCTTCCTCCAGCCTCACCCCCCCGTCGTAGAGCGCCCTTCCAATCACCGCACCCGCCGCGCCGACCCTCTCGGCGTCCTCCAGGTCGTCGACGTCGCGGATACCTCCCGAAGCGAGGACCCTCAGCCTCCTGCTCGACGCGCACAGTGCCTGCAGCGTGGCTATGTCCGGCCCCTGCGCCATCCCGTCCCGCCCCACAGCGGTCGCCAGGAGGTTCACCACCCCCGCTGCCTCCAGCCTCCTGGCGGCCTCGAGGACACCCACCTCCTGGCTCCTCGTCCACCCGCTCGTGACCACCTTCCCGTCGGCGTAGTCCGATGCCACGACTATCCTCTCGGCGCCCCTCGCCGCCAGGAGCGAAGCGAGGGTCTCCGGCTCCTTGTACGCCAGCGTCCCGACTATGACCCTCTCGGCCCCTGCCTCGAGCCAGCCCTCGGCGGCCGAGCGCGACCTCACCCCGCCTCCGACCTCGACAGGTATCCGCGCCCTCTCTAGGATCCGGAGGACCACGTCGCGGTTGGAGCCCTTCCCGAACGCCGCGTCGAGGTCCACGATGTGGAGGCCGTAGGCGCCCTCCCTCTCCCACCGCTCCGCGACCTCAGTGGGCTCCAGCCTCCAGCTCGTCTTCATCTCCTCCTTCCCCTGCTTGAGGGTGACGACCGCCCCCGAGAGCAGGTCTATCGCGGCCCAGAGCTCGAGCAACCGCTCACCTCTTCACCGTTCTCAGGAAGTTGCGCAGCATGACCCTGCCCGCCTCGCCCGACTTTTCGGGGTGGAACTGCGTCCCGTGGACGTTCCTTTCGCTGACCACCGCTGGGAACTCGACCCCGTACCGCGTGGTCGCCGAGACCCACCTTCCCTTGGTCGCGGGGTAGTACGAGTTCACGTAGTATACCCACTCGTCGCCCTCGAGCCCTTGGGTGAGCTCGGAGTCCCTCCTCACGGTCAGGGTGTTCCACCCTATCTGGGGGACCTTGACCCCCGGCGACCTGAACCTCTTCACCTCTCCCGGGAAGAGCGACAACCCTTCCCCCTCCCCCTCCTCGCTCCTCGAGAAGAAGAGCTGGAGCCCCAGGCACACCCCGAGGAGCGGCTTGCCTGACTCGACCGCCTCGCGTATCCTCGCCATCGGCAGGGCGTTCGCGGCCTGGTTGAAGCTCCCTACCCCCGGCAGGACGATGGCGTCGGCCTCCTCCAAGCCCCCCCCGTCCCTCGTCAGGGCGGTCCGGACCCCTTCCTTCTTTAGCGCGGCCTGGATGCTGAAGAGGTTCCCTGCCCCGTAGTTGAATATCTCTACCCGCAAAGGTCCTCCCTCACATCGACCCTTTCGACGATGGAGGGGCCTTGCTCCCGGCGCGCCTCGGGTCCGGGGAGGCCGCCTCCCTCAGGGCAAGGGCGAACGCCTTGACGGCCGCCTCGAACTTGTGGTGGTCGTTGCTCCCCTCAAGGACCTTGACGTGGACCGTGGCCTCGAGGGCCTGGGCAAGGGAGCCGAAGAAGTGCTCTAGGTCCTCCCTCGGGGCGTCCTCTACCATCACCCTCTCGAGCCTCAGGTCCACGACCGAGTATGGCCGCTTGACGAGGTCCACCGCCGCGAGCGCCAGGGCGTCGTCCATGGGGACCATGGCGTCCCCAAACCGGCGTATCCCCGTCCTGTCCCCAAGGGCCTGGCCCACCGCCCTCCCGAGGGCGGTGGCCACGTCCTCAACCACGTGGTGCACCAGGTCGCCCTTGGCGTCCACGGTCACGTCGATCAGGCTGTGGGTGGCGAGCGAGTGGAGCATGTGGTCTAGGAACCCCACGCCCGTCCTTGCTCGCGCCGCCCCCGTCCCCTCTATCGTGACCCTGACCTCGATGTCCGTCTCCTTGGTCTTCCTCTTGACTTCCGCTCTCCTCTTCATCGTCGTGCCCCCGCGCCGTTCTTCGCGAGCAATAACCCTGACGGAACCCGGTTGACGCTCTGGATGACCATGTCCGCCTCCTCCCTGCGGAAGAACCTGGCCTGGTCTGACCTCATGGCCGAGGTCTCGTAGACTCCCGCGAAAAGGTATCCGCGGAGACCCCTCGACCTGGCGCCCTTGGCCATCCTGAGGTCCTCCGCCGAGTCCCCGACGTACAGGATGGTCTCCGACGAGAGCGTGTCCTTGGCGCGCACGAGGGCGTCGGGGCTGGGCTTCCTGTACGCGTCGTACCGGCGCCTCAGGCTCAGGTCGATGTCGGCGTCCCCGATGAACATCGAGGCGCGACCGTCGAAGTAGCCCATGACCTTCTCGCCCAGGGAGTACTCTGTCCCCACCCTCGGCCTCCCGGTGACCAGGGCAAGGCGGTGCCCTCCGAGGGACTTCACGAGCGAGTCGAGCGTCCCGATGCTCACCAGCGGGCGCTCGAGCTCTATCAGGCCCTTTGCACGGGGCTTGCTCGCGGGGAACCCGTGGATCTTCCGGAAGAGCTCTCCACCGAAGTAGAGCTCGTCGAACGCCGTGGTAAGCCTCCCCTCGGGAGGGGCGGTGGGATAGCCGAGGTACTCGCGGGCGCCGTCCAGCCTCCCCTTGAGCGAGGGGAACCGCTCCTCGAGGAACGAGTCGACCGCCTCCTTCCCTCTTGCCCTGGGGGCGGAGCCGAAGCTCGACGCGATCTCCCGCAGGGCGCCGAGGGCACGCGCGCGGGACTTCGGCTCGCCGTCGAGGGCCACGACCGAGAAGAGGGTGAGCGCGTAGCTGGTGTCCCAGTCGCTGTTGAACCCTCCCGTCCTCCTCACCATCGAGATCAGCGCGGGGGCGGCCTTCGTGAGCGTCAGGCCTGTACCCGAGAACCCCTCGACCATCCTCTCGACCACCACCCTGATCGTCTCGTCGTAGGACTTGCGGGCGTCAATCAGGACGCCGTCGCAGTCGAAGGCAACCGCGTCGACGCGCGAGAGGGCCCCCACCGCCGCCCTCCTCAGCACCAGGCCGCCACTCGAGGAGGGCCTGACATACCCGCGGTCGCTGCCGAACTCCAGGCCGCCGGCGCTCTCGAGCTTCATTCCTTCCTGAACCTCGACTCCGCCGAGAGGAAGTGGTTTGGGAGGCCCTCGGCGGTCGCCAGCTCCCTGAGCGACGGGAGGAGCGCCTTCAGCCCCTGTCTGCTTCCCTCGACCACCCAGCCTACCTTCACAAAGTCAAGGGCGGTGAGGCCTGCCCTTAGCCGCGCCCCGCCGCCGGTAGGTAGGACGTGGTCCGTTCCTATGGAGTAGTCGCTCGCGGCCGCCGGGGCGTAGGGTCCTGCTAGTACGAGCCCGGCGTTCTCCACCGACCGGGCGACCTTCCCCGCGTCCTCAATCATGAGCTCGAGGTGCTCCGGGGCGATGGCGTTGACCAGCTCTATCGCCACGTCGCGGTCTTTGCAGACGGCGGCGAACCCTCGGCTCAGGCAACCCCGGACGAAGTCGCGGCGCTCCAGGGTCGTCGACACGGTGGCGACCGTCTCCCTTACCTTCTCCGCAAGCTTCTTGTCCCACGTCACGACCCCGCAGATCGAGTCGCCCCCGTGCTCGGCCTGGCCCATCAGGTCCCACGCCACGAGCCTCGGGTCGGCCTTCGAGTCGGCGACCACCACCATCTCCGTCGGGCCCGCCACGAACTCTATCGGCACGTCGGAGGAGACCGCCCTCTTGGCGGCCGAGACATACGCCCCTCCCGGCCCTACAATCTTAGAGACCTTCGCTATCGACTCGGTCCCGTAGGCGAGCGCGGCGATGGACTGAGCGCCCCCCACCCTGTAGACCTCGTCCACCCCGCTGATCTTCGCTGCGGCGAGGATCGCCTCGCTGACCCTGCCGTCCTTGCCCGGGGGCGTGCAGACGACCACCCTCTTCACCCCTGCGAGCTTCGCCACGCCGGCCGTCATCAGGACCGTGCTGGCGTACGAAGCCCTCCCCCCGGGGACGTAGCACCCCACTGACTCTAGGGGGTGGACGACGCAGCGCACCACGTAGCCGTTCGCGACGTAGGCGAAGGGCAGCCTGCCCAGTAGCCGGCCCTGCGTGCGCCTGATTCTTGCGAGGGAGAACCGCATGGCACCCAGCAGGCCGGGGTCTACCCTCTCCGCAGCCCTCTCCACCTCGTCCTTGCCGACGGCGAGCCCGCCCTCCGAGAGCTCGACCCCGTCGAGCTCCTTCGAGTAGCTCAGCAGCGCGGCGTCGCCCCTCTCCCTCACCCCGAGGACGATGCTCTCCGCCCTCCTGACGGCGTCTGGGGGAATCTCTGTCCTGGCCCTGATCCTCTCCGCGGCCTCCCTCGCTCTTAGCTTCGAGTCCACTCGGATCAGGGGGAGTAGCTCTCTACTCATCCCCTTTCCCGAACTCCTCGAGGGAGAGGATGTTCTGGGGCTCGTGGATGACGAGACCCTGGGCGAGCCTCTTCAGGGTGGGCAGCATCCCGTGCAGGTCCTTCTTGCTGATGACCGTGTTGACGTCGTACCAGCCCTTCTCGGAGAGGGGGCTAACCGTCGGGCGCTTCAGGGCGGGCAGTTCGGCCAGGAGCTTGCTGAGGTTCTTCTCCTTCACATTGACGAATATGTGCAGGCGCTTCTGGCCCTCCACAACGCCGCTCAGCATTATCTTGAGGTCGAGGATCTTCTCCTTCTTCCAGGGGTCTTTCATGGCCTCCTTGTTGGCGACGAGCCTGGCGGTGGACCTCATGAGCGTCCCTATCTGCTTGAGGTTATTCTGTTCCAGGGTCGTGCCGGTCTCTGTCACGTCGACGATCATGTCCACTATCTCCGGTGGCTTGGCCTCCGTCGCTCCGAAGGATAGGTAGACCGCAGCCTTCGGGTTGTCCCCCTTCCTCCACCACGGGGTGATTATCATCGGGTCCTTGTCGCCGAAGCGCTTCTTGTAGGCCGGCTGCGACTTTAGGTACCCGGCCGTCACGTTGAGGTACTCTGCGGAGACCCGGAACTCTTTGCCCTTGCTCCAGAAGCTCTCGGCCAGGTCGTTGACAGTGTCGTACGGCTGGGACTTTGGGGCGGCCCCGACGAGCTTGACCCCGCCGAACTCCAGGTCGAGGACCTCCTCGACGTCCGCGGCCGTCTCGGTTATCCAGTCGATGCCCGTGATGCCGACGTCCAGGATGCCGTCGGAGACGTACAGGGGTATCTCCTGGGGCCTGAGGACCCTAAGCTCGACGTCGGCGTCGCTGAACCCTGGCCTGTAGCTCCTGTCCTGGCCGGATATCTTGTAGTACGCCTTCTGGAATATCTCGGTGCTCTTCTGGCCTAGGTGGCCGTTGGGAATCGTCAGCTTCAGCTTCTTGCTAGCCAATAGGTGACCGCCCTCCACTTACCAGTCGGGAGGTAGAAATCCTTGAGCCCTGACCGCGGCTAGACGAGATCACTCGCGGAGACAGAAGGCTAGCGATGAACCGGACCAGCTCCCGTGAACTGAATCGCCTTCCAATTGCTCCACTCGAGCTTCACGGGCCGAGAATCGTATTTAAGGGTTGTCGACCTACTTGCCTGTCAGCGCAGGCGGCGAGGGTCGCCTCCCGTCCTCTTCGAGGGGTGCGGATTCCAGGTCACATGAGGTTCGAGAGAGGGACAGAGACGTCCTTCTCGAGCGAGGAGATGTGCACCAGGCTGCCGTCCTTCTTCCTCACCATGTGTCTCGTGCTCTTGGGAGGGAGCTTGGGCCCGCGGACGGCCGCCCTCACCACGTCCTCCTTGGGGACGTGCGCCTTCTTGTCCTTGGTGAAGACCACCACGTCCTCGTCAGAGTAGTCGATGAGCCAGACGGGGACCCGCGCACAGCCGAGCTCTCTCAGGGCGCTCAGCCTGTGGACGCCGTCGAGGACCACCATGGACCTCTCGTCAACCGCGATGGCCTTCTTCACGACCTTTGAGGACCTTATCTGCTTGAAGACGCGCTTCACCCTGTCTGGCTGGGCTTCCTCGTGAGTCGTGAGGTCGCCGGTCGGCACGAGAGCGAATCTGATCTTTACCACCTGGGCAGTCCTCCGTCGGGCCACGAGGGGTGGTAATAAGCAATCGCGGCCGCCGGGCTCCAACGCTTATTACTGGCTGGCCGGGGGGAATTCACGGGCCAGTCGTCTAGCTCGGTCCAGGACGTCAGACAACCGTCCGTCAGGCTCTTACACAGCGAACGGGCGCAAGCCCCGCGAGAGTCGGTGGTTCAAATCCGCCCTGGCCCACTCCACAAGTATCTCCGGATGGCTCGGCGTTCCTCCTCGGCTCGTTCTCGAGCCCAGACCGGGACCGCTACCCCGCACACATACGTTTAATTAGCTATTCACGGGCGGAGCCCTCACTGAGGAACTTGCAGTAGGATGGGTGAATATGGATGAGTTATGGGAACAGAAGTGGCGGAAGAGGAGGCTACGGCGGTAGCAGAGGCGGAGGCTACGGCGGTAGCGGCGGATTTGGCAGCTCCTTCAAGCCGAAGCCCGTTGAGGTCGGTAAGGAGTACGACGTTAGTATCTCCGACACCAGCAGGCGCGGTGAGGGAATCGCCAAGATCGACGGGTTCGTCATCTTTGTCGCAGGCGCGAAGCAGGGCCAGAGCGCAAGGATCAAGATCACCCGAGTGACCGACCGATTCGCGACGGGAGACGTCGTGACCGGCGCGGGCTCCGGGTCCTCCGAGTCGACCACCGATTCAGGCAGCAGCGACGAGCAGGGAGCGTAGGCTTCCACAACGCTCGGACCCATCCTGGTCGCCTTCGGGCGCCAGGGTCCTTTGTTTTTCTGATTCTCGACCTGGGTTCCCCGCGTCTGTCTCCGCGGGAGTTGGAACCCTTAAGTGCGGCATCTCGCGGGTGTGCACATCTCTCGTAAGTGAGAACGCAGTGCCTCTCCGCCCGACCCATGAACAACCCCCAGCAGCCGAGGCCACGAGCGGCGGCGGAGAGTAACCCGGCGTGAGCGCGCAGGGCGACGCACCGGCGGTGGAGTTCGTCTCGGTGACAAAGTCCTACACCACGAAGTCCGAGACCGTCAGGGCGCTCGACGCGGTGTCCTTCAAGGTCGAGAAGGGGGCGATAGTGGCCGTGGTCGGCCCGTCGGGGAGCGGGAAGACCACGCTGCTCAACATGGCCGCGGCTCTCGACTTCCCCAGCGAGGGGTCGGTCCGCGTGGCTGGGGTTGCGACGTCCGACCTTGGGAAGGACGATCTGCAGAGGTTCAGGAACCAGACTGTGGGGGTGGTCTTCCAGCAGTTCTTCCTCATAGGCCACCTGACAGTCTTCCAGAACGTGATGGTGCCGCTCATCCCTCGCCAGCTCAGCTCGGCAGACAAGTCGAGACGGATCATCGACGCGCTCTCGATGGTGGGCCTCTCGGACAAGGCTGGCAGGCTGCCGTCCGAGCTCTCAGGGGGAGAGCTGCTACGGGCGGCGATCGCCCGCGGGATAGTCGGCGACGCCCCGGTGATACTCGCCGACGAGCCGACCGGCAACCTCGACCACAGGCGCGGGTTCGAGGTGGTCGACATCCTCGTCGAAGAGAGCAGAACGCGCGGCAAGACGGTGCTCATCTCCACGCACGACCTTCGGATACTGGACCGCGTTGACGGGACTGTCTTCTTGGAGGACGGCGAGCTCGTGAGGACAGAGGGGAAAAGGGTGAGCGGCATCGGCGCGTAGGCGGAGGCCCCTAAGGGCTGTCTCCCTCGTATTCGTCGGGTTCGTGACCCTCGTCCTGCTCTCGCAGCTCTCGACTCACTTCTTCGCCGAGGCGATCCCTAGGCACGACCTGGCCAAAGGCGGAGTCCTCTCCCAGATGCGGCAGACCTCAACCGAGCTTGCCTACGCGGCCGGCGGGCTCGGACTCGTCTTTGCCGGGGCGGTCCTCATGATAACCCGGTCGAAGGTCTCGGCGGACGTAGACATCTACAGGGTGAACGGCCTCCCTGCGGCGTCCGCCTTCCTGCGCCTCCTCCGGACCCACTCCGTCCGCCCGCTGGGGTGGGTGGCGTGCGCGACAGCACTGACGGTCGCGGTCGATGCGGACCTCGGGCTCGACGCCCTGCCTCCCGTCGAGCTCGCCGCCATCTTCTGTGCGCTCCTGGTCGCTTGGCTCGCGTTCCTCACGTCCTCAGGGTTCTCCAGGAGGGGCTTCCAGGCGGGTCCTGGCGGGAGGGCAGGGTGAGGCGCGATGGAGAGGCAGCAGAGGGTCGAGGGTCTCTTGATGCTTGAGCTGAGGTCCCACGCCCCCACCGTGCTCGTAGGCTGCGCCGCGATGTTCTTCGCTGGGTACCTCGCGACCTTCTTCGACGATGCGTCCTGGGTGGCGGCGGAGGCAGCGGGAACGACCTCCCCCACGTTCGGCCCGTCCGCCGTCCTGGTCGCTCTCGCGACGCTCCCTTCCATATTCGTCGTGCTCGGCGTCTACGCCCTCATCGACGCGAACGAGGAGGCGCTGAGCTACGAGGTGGGGGTCTTCACCAGCCAGGGGATCGACGGCGAGACCGTGCTTGAAACCTGGTCGGCGCTCTACGGCTGGCTCCCGGTCGCCGCCTTCCTGCTAGGGCTCCTCTCGTACCTCTTCCTGACCCCGGGGGTTATCGCGAACCTCCAGACGGGGCTCCCCGACATCGTATCCAGCCTCTTCTTCATCACGGGGATGGCCACCCTGATACTGGTCCCGTACAAGCTCAACGGAGTCCTCGACAGCTCGCCCTACGCGGTTGCAAAGTCGTAGCCCCGGGGACCGCCGGGCGCTGTCTGCCTCCCGCTCGACGCTGCAGGCCGACAGCCGCCGTGATGATGACCTCGTGGTGCTCGCGTTAGAGGTAGGTGCGGCCCCCTTCCTACCGTGGCTCAGACTCGCATCTTCGCCATCGCTCCCGGATCGGCGGGGGCCGAAGGAACCTCGGCGCTCTGGGTCCTCGTCCATCGAGAGGTAGACCCCCGCTTCGCCCGCGGCGACGCCCTGAGGCTCAATTCCTTAAATAGGGTGGCTACTCTCGAACCTTAGGACTACAGCTCCTAGACACGTGATTCGAGATATCTAGCGCCTACGCGAAAGACCCCGGACGGCAAAGACGATTCGAGGGCACGACGGACAGGTGCCCCCGGTGCGGCAAGGCAAAGATGGTTACGGACAACCCGCGGGGGGAGGTGTACTGCACCAGCTGCGGGTTCGTTGTCCGGGAGAACGTCATAGAGACAGGCCCGGAGTGGAGGTCGTTCTCGGGAGACGAGAAGGACGACAGGAGCAGGGCGGGGCTCCCCACCTCTCTGGCCATCCACGACATGGGGCTCGCGACGATAATCGGCGGCGAGAACAAGGACGCGTCTGGACGGGCGCTGACCGGCGCGATGAAGTCCAGCGTCGAGCGGATGAGGACCTGGGACAGGAGGAGCCAGGTCCACGAGTCCCAGGACCGGAACCTGAAGCAGGCCTTCAGCGAGCTCCGCATGCTCTCCGAGAAGCTCTCGGTCTCCGAAGCGGTCACCGAGAGGGCGGCCTACATCTACAGAAAGGCCCTCGACAGGAACCTCGTAAGAGGACGGTCGATCACGGCGATCCTGGCGGCCTCGCTCTACGCCGCGTGCAGGGACAGGGAGGTCCCGAGAACGCTCAAGGACGTGGCGGCCGTCGGCTACATCAAGAAGAAGGACCTCGCGAGGTCGTACCGACTCCTGCTCAAGGAGATGGACATCCAGATGCCTGTCGTCGACCCCATGAAGTGCATGTCGAAGATCGCGTCGAGGGCCAACGTGAGCGGCAAGACCCAGAAAAAGGCCCGAGAGATCCTCATGAGGGCTGAAAAGGCGAGGATTTCTGCGGGCAAGGACCCGATGGGGATATCCGCCTCCGCGCTCTACGTCGCGTGCATCCTCGAGGGCGAGAACATGACCCAGCGCGACATCGCCGACGCCGCCGGGGTGACCGAGGTCACCATCCGTAACAGGTACAAGGGCCTCCGATTAGCGCTCGGGATTTGAGGCGGCGCCTCTGGCGCTCAGGACCACGGAAAGCACCCTCTCTGTCTGCCCCCAGATAACCAGGCCTCCGTGGCGAATGCAGGAGAAGGGGGCCTCGCCGGGGCGCCCGGGGGGCATGTATGCGGGCCGCTTCGCCTCCTCGGCGAGCTCGCTCAGCGACGCCCACTGGCACGAGGCGACCTCCGCGTTCGGCCTGGTCTCCTGGCTCGCGATGAGCCTGAAGACGGACGGGACCACCGAGATGTTCCTGGCGTGGGTCCTGAACTCGCGCAGGTAGCCTCTGAAGCTCGCCCTCCCTCCGGAGAGCTGGAGCCCCACCTCCTCCGCCGTCTCCCTCTTGGCCGTCTCTTCGAAGCTCCGGTCCCCCACGTCCACCATCCCTCCGGGGAAGGCGACCTGGCCGGACCAGGGGTCGCCGCGTCTCTCAGCCCTCGTGATCAGAAGTATCTCCTCGGCGTCCCGCGCGCCGCGGAATACGAGGGCGACGCTGGCGCTCCGACCGGGCACCAGCTCGGCGGAGGCAACCGCGGAGAGCCTCGGAGAGAGCGAGTCGAGAAAGCTCTTCACGTCCAACCTTCAAGCACTCGCTTGAATAAACTAAAATACGCTTTTCGCTCCGCTTCCAGTCGTTGTCCGATTCAGATTTCAACAAGGCTCTCGCCGACAGGGCGAGGAAGATGGTCTCTGAGCAGTCCCACGCCCACGGCCAGGTAGTCGAGCTCACAGAGGAGAACTTCGACGAGACAGTCGGGGGCAAGAAGGCTACGCTCGTCGACTTTTGGGCCGTGTGGTGCGGGCCGTGCAGGACGATGGAGCCGGTGATCGAGCGCCTGGCGGGGAAGCTCGGGGCGAGCGTCAACTTCGGCAAGCTCAACGTTGACGAGCACCCCAGCATAGCTACCAAGTTCGAGGTACAGTCGATACCGACCTTCATGCTCTTCAAGAACGGCAGGCCGGTAGACGCCGTGATAGGGACCATGCAGGAGGCCGCCCTCGAGATGCGCGTCAGGAAGGCCGCGGGCGTATAGCTAGCCGACCCGCGTCCCGTCGAGCAGGAAGACGTCAGCGTCGGACACCCTCACCGAACCTGAGGAAAGGATCGGCCCGAAGTCGAAGCCGCCCTTTGCGTTTATCGCCTGGCCGCCGACCAGGTTGTTGAAGGGGGGCATCACGATGAGCCTCCCCTCTCCCCGCCTCGAGGGCGGGTGCCCTGCCTTCGCAAGGAGCTCGGCGACGTCGTACCTCGCGAAGAGCCAGACCGCCTCCTTCCGCCTCGACCCGAACCTGTCCCTCATCTCGTACCTGAAGTGCGAGTGTCCCATCACTATGGTCCTGGAGGAGATGACCTCCTCGGACGGCCACGAGTGGCCGTGCGCTACCCCTATCTTGTGGCGCTCCCCGATCACCGTTCCCTCGACGGAGTGGAGCTTGACGCGCCCAGGCAGCAGCGTGCCCAGCATCCCGTCGTGATTGCCCGGGACCACCTCCACCGACTGGAAGACGTCGAGGAGCGTCCCGAAGAACCACGGTACTATCCCCCAGTCTATGTCTTGGACCTTCCCGATCGAGTGCTTCACGTCCCCCACCACTATGACGCGATTGAGGCTGTTCTTCTCGGCCATCGCGTTCATCCTGTCGAGCATCTTCTGCGAGTATGGGGGGATCCTGAACCCCTTCGAGGCCATCTCCTTCTCGAGGCCGAGGTGGAGGTCTGAGACGAGCAGGGTGGCGTAGCCCCCGTCCCTGTGGATGAGCGCGGACTCGTCCGGCACCACCTTGAGCAAGGGACGTGAGGAGGTCCCGCCCAGACTTAATCCTTCCCGGCTATAGCGAACCCGTCGGGACCAGAGCCCGCACTGGCGCGACGTGCGCCCACGTCGCCCCACCTTCGGCGCACCTTCCGACGGAGAGTACTTCGAGAGGCGAGAAATAGTCTCGCGCGAAAGAACGGGACGATGAAAGCACGGACAAAACTGTCAATCGTCACACCACTGTTTCTGCTGGCGGTGATGCTCACCGCGAACATCGCCGCCAACGCAAGCCCTGGGTCTCTCGGTGGGGGGACCGCGACCCCGATAAAGCACGTCGTGGTCATCTTCCAGGAGAACGTCTCCACCGACCACTACTTCGCGACCTACCCTGTGGCGACCAACGCGCCGAACGAGCCTCAGTTCAACGCGGCGCCCGGGACGCCCACCGCGGACGGCCTCTCAGGCCCTCTGCTCACGGACAACCCCAACGCCCAGGTGACAGGAAGCCCCTCTGACAACCCGGCCAGGCTCGACCGCACCCAGCCCGTCACCTGCGACAACAACCACGGTTACACGGCCGAGCAGGCCGCGATGAACGGCGGCCTGATGAACATGTTCCCGGGTAAGACCGGCTGTGGCAGCAGCGGGATTGTCATGGACTACTACGACGGGAACACCGTCACGGCTCTCTGGAACTACGCCCAGCGCTTCTCGCTGAGCGACAACTCGTTCGGGACGACCTTCGGCCCCTCCACGCCGGGGGCGCTCAACGTCGTCTCCGGCCTCGGTGGCCCTGCGCTGGCGTACACGGGACCTGAGGGGACCGCGACGACCACCGACAACGTGCCAGCGCTGCTGGTCAACGGGCAGATAATAAACGACCACGACCCGGTCTACGACGACTGCTCGTACACCACAGACGGTTCGACGACCACCCTCGGGATGGTGACTGGACCCGGGGCTCCTCTGAACATCGGGAACCTCCTGAACACGGGCGGCGTCACCTGGGGCTGGTTCCAGGGTGGGTTCACCCCCACAGGATACACGTCGACTGGCCAGGCGGTCTGCGGATCCTCCAACGCCAACGTGGGCGGGAGCGTCATCTCCGCGTACAGCCCGCACCACGAGCCGTTCCAGTTCTTCCAGTCCACCGCGAACCCCCACCACCTGCCGCCGAGCTCCCCCTCCATGATCGGGTACACGGACCAGGCCAACCACCAGTACGACCTCTCCTCGTTCTGGGTCGCGGCCGACTCCGGCAACCTGCCCGCCGTCAGCTACCTGAAGGCGCCCGCCTACCAGGACGGCCACGCCGGATACAGCGACCCTCTAGACGAGCAGACCTGGCTCGTCAACACGATAGACCAGCTCATGAGCCTCCCCACATGGAGCAGCACCGCGATAATCATCAACTGGGACGACTCCGACGGCTGGTACGACAGCGTGATGCCGCCGATCGTAAACCCCTCGAACGACCCCGTCAATGACGCGCTCAACGGCAACTCCTGCGGCGGGACGGCCGCCCCCGCGCTGGGTGTCGAGGACAGGTGCGGCTACGGCCCACGCATCCCCATCCTCGTCATCTCCCCATACGCCAAGTCGAACTACGTCGACAGCACCCTCGCGAGCCAGACCGGGATAGTCAGCTTCATCGAGTACAACTGGAACCTCGCGTCCACCAGCCCGGGCCTCCTGGGCCCGAGCTCGTACGACACGATGGCCGGCTCGATACTGAACATGTTCGACTTTTCGCACGCACAGCCCGACCTCGGGAGGGTCTTCCTGAACCCGTCCACAGGCGAGGTCGTCCAGAGCGGCCAGGGTGGCTTCGGGCTCGGATACGACCCCCAGCCAGTGACCGGCGCGGCC
>JAJZNC010000019.1 GCA_021848045.1 archaeon | reverse complement strand
CCGTCGAGAGCACCTGTCTCGGCCCTCCCGTCTCCGAGGCGACCACCTGGCACATCGGGCAGACCCCCAGGTCGTTGAGGGAGCTCTGGACGGTCACCGCCTCCGCCTCCACGGCGGGCGGGAGCCGCGGGATGGTGACGAGCTGGATGTGGGGGTGGTCGACCAGCGCGCCAGCCAGCCTCCCCTGGTTGATGAAGACGGCCACGTAGCCGACCCCGCGCTGGGCGTAGAGCCACCTGGTCTTGTCCTGCAGGGTCGCGAGTATGCTCGTCCACTGTTCGGTGTCGATCTTGGCGAAGGTGGCCTCGTGCTTCGGGGTGGCGACCATCACGTAGTGGTAGCCGACCGCGGGCTCGCTGTAGTGGGGCGCCTCTCCGTACGACGGGGGCGCGTCGGGGGCGACGATGGGGAACCTGTCAGCGAAGACCCTGACCACCCACCCCCTCACAGGATCCCCCTCCGAGTCGGTCTGCTTGACGAGGGTCTCGCCCATCTTCACGAGGACCAGGTCGGCGGGCGGCGTCATCTCCTCGTTGCCGGGGCAGTAGGGGCACTTGCCATGGTCGGACTGGTGCTTCAACTGGGAGCGGGCTCCCCTCTCGAGCGTGACCACGGAGAGCCTGTCGGTGAAGTAGTCCTTCCTTATCTCCGCCATCGGTGACACGTGTCCGGTCCGGAACGATATATTACCTCTCCGCACCTCCGCGCCTTCCCGGGCCGGATGCCGCGAAGCAAGGTTATATCCGGGGTCGGGGCGGCGGCCAAGGCAAGGTAGATCAGTTGCACGGAAGAAATCCTACGGGTGCACAACTGAAGTGAAGAAGGTCGGCTACATCCTCCTAGACGGCTGCAGCGACAGGCCCGTCCCTTCGATGAACGGCTCCACCCCTCTCGAGACGGCCTCGACCCCGAACCTCGACCGGATCGCGCTGCAGGGGACACTCGGGCGGGTCCAGACCGTGGGGCGCGGGATATCCCCAGAGTCCGACATCGCGGTCTTCAACATGCTTGGGTACTCCTTCGACAAGGGGTATCCGGGGAGGGGGGTGGTGGAGTCGATAGGCGCGGGGATAGAGGTGCGCGACGGCGACCTCGCAATCCGCGCGAACTTCGCGACGACGTCAGGGGGAAAGATCGTCGACAGGCGCGCGGGGAGGGACATGACCGCGAACGACGCCAGGACGCTCCAGGAGGAGCTCAAGAGGATCAGGCTCCCCGACGCGGAGTTCGAGTTTAGGAGCACGATCGGGCACAGGGCGGTGCTGGTCATCCGCGCTGACAAGCCCCTCTCGGCCGAGATCTCGAACACAGACCCCGGCTACGTGAGGCTGAAGGGGTTCGGGGCGGCGCGCGAGGCGAAGGACGTCGAGCCCATACAGTCCTGCAAGGCGCTGCGGAGCGGCGCGTCTTCGCGCCTGGCGGCCAGGCTGGTCAACTCGTTCGCCTCCCAGGCGATGAAGATCCTGGACGAGGCCAAGGTCAACAAGGAGAGGAAGAGGGACGGCAGGAAGCCCGCGAACATGCTCCTCTTCAGGGACGCGGGCGACTCGCTCCCCAAGCTCCCATCGTTCGAGGAGAAGCACCGCTACAAGGGGGTGGCCCTCGTCGAGATGCCCGCCGAGGTGGGGATCGCCATGCTCCTCGGCATGAAGATGGTCAAGGCCGGCGACCCCGCTGACCTCGCAGGCAAGGCGAGGCTCCTCGAGAGGGAGATGAAGGAGGGGACGGTGGTCTACGCGCACATAAAGGGCCCCGACGAGTTCGGGCACGACGGGGACGCCCAGGGCAAGCGCGCCAACATAGAGGCGATCGACAGGGAGTTCTTCGCGCCGATGGCAGACCTCCTCCCGGAGAGCCCGACCATCGCGGTCTCGTGCGACCACGCGACGCCCTGCGTCCTGAAGATGCACTCGGCCGACCCTGTCCCGCTCCTCGTCACCGGGAAGAGGGCCACTGGCTCCACCTCGTGCAGGTTCACCGAGAGGGACGCGAAGCGCGGCCCCCTGGGGATGCTGGCCGGCAGGGCGGTCCTCAGCAAGGTCCTGGCGTCCAGCTAGGCGCGGGCTTCACTGGCTGCGCGGGCCGGGGAGGGCCCCGCCTTCCTCGACGAAGAGCTCGTCCAGGTCCTGCCCCTTGCGCACGACGACGTGGCCGCCCTGGGCGGTGCGCATGAGTATGAACGGCTTTGGCTGGCAGTGGAACTGGGAGCCGATGACGAAGGAGTACGCGCCGACGTCCCTGAAGACCACCAGCTTCCCGGGCTCCGCGCCCCCGAGCTTAGACCTGCCCGAGGTGGGGAAGATGTCCAGCGCGTCGCAGAGCCTCCCGGAGAGGATGGTCTTCCTCGGAGAGGACGTCCCTCCGGGGACGACCTCCACCGGGTACTCGTGCTTCAGGAGAGCCGCGTCCGGGAGGTTGTGGTACCCCGCGTCGACGTAGACGTACCTCTTGTCGTCGAACTTTTTCACGTTGACGACCCTGGAGACCATCACCGTCGACTCCGCCGAGAGGTACCTCCCGCTCTCCACGATCAGGGTGAACTTGGCGCCCAGGCTCTCTATCAGGCTGTTGAGCCTCTCGAGTATCTGCGCCGAGAAGTCGTCGGGGGTAGGGACGCTCTTGCCGTACGACGTCGGGAGGCCGCCCCCGATGTCTATCGTCCCCACCGGGAACTCCCCCAGCTCCCTCCGCGCCCCGAGGATGAAGGTCTCGAGCTTCTCCAGGGCGACCGAGTAGCACGAGGGGTCCTCGATCTGGCTCCCCAGGTGGAAGTGGAAGCCCCCGAAGGTCAGCCCGCTCGTCGCGAGGATCTTCCTCAGGAGCGATATCGCGCTGTCCTCGTTGGCAGAGTCGAGCGGTACGCCGAACTTGCCGTGCTTTATCGAGAAGCGCAGCTCCGCCTGGACGCTCACCTCTGGGTTGACCCTGATGAGGACCTCGACCTCGCCCCCAGCCCTGCTCCTCGCGTCGATG
>JAJZNC010000057.1 GCA_021848045.1 archaeon | reverse complement strand
GACGGCCAGGAGGAATATCGAGACCAGCGTGAACAGCCATGACAGGTTCGCGAGGGACCGCGGCATGTAGCCGTCCTCCCCGAGCGACCGGAGGTGGCGGGTGGCGGCAAGGAACGCGGGGACGAAGGTCGTGACGGTCGCGATGAGGAACGCGATGCTGACGAGCAGCTCCTGGAAGCTGCCGAGGTAGGCCTTCGCCAGGTACAGTCCCGGGATCTGAGCCTGCATGACCGCCGACTCGCTCGGGTGGGCGGCGAAGACCGCCAGGCCGTATAGGATGTTTATCCCCGCGGCGATGAGCACCGTCAGGATCATCGCGACGCCGAGGTAGTGGTCCTTCCCAAGCGTGTAGCCCCTCCTTATCCACGAGACGAGAGTGACGTGCGAAGACTCCCTGGCGTCGCGCTCCAGCGCCTGGATCTCCTGGAAGCCGAAGAAGAGAAGGTACAGGTATCCTGTGTTGATGACCAGCGCGACAGGCCAGCTGCTCCCGCCCGTGTACCTGAGAAGGCCTGACAGGTTCCACGAACCGGTCGCTCCGAGGAGAGCGCTGTGGTAGATGAGTATCATCACCAGGGCGGTCGTGAGGACCACCTGGAGGACGCCCGTCAAGCGGAGGAGCCTCTCCTCGAAGAGCGAGTCCACCACCGTCCACGCGATGAGGGAGACGGCGATCGCGTAGAGTATCACGACCTGGGTCTCTCCGACCACGCCGACTCCCTTGAGGATGTTCGGGAGGTAGTCGAAGTCGAAGATGAGGAACACTATCTTGGAGTAGGCCGCAAGCGCGGTGTTCGCCACCCACATGGAGACCCTGCTCACAAAGTACCTGACGCTCCGCACACCCACCGCTGCCCTCGTGAACGATGGCCCTCCAACCGCCTCGAGGCCGCGTCTGCGCGACTCTGCGTACATACTCGCGTATACCTTGGCCATCATTATCGAGAGCAGGGCAGCCAGCACGAGAGACCCCACCGAGACGAACTCGTACTGGACTATGTTCTGCGGGATGAGCACGAAGAGCGGCGAGCCCAGGGTCGCCCCCACACCTACGGCGAGCACCGTCCCGAACCCGTACACCGGCACGGTCCTGTGGATCCTGGCGGGCCTCCTGAACCTGATCCTCAGGGACTCTGGCAGGGAGGCCACGAGGGCGATCCCAGTGAGGGCAAGGCTCAGGGCGGCGACTGCGACGAGGGTCTCTCCCAGGGTCGACGCCCCCTCCTGCGAGATGTACGACACCTCGTCGTAGAGATACCCCGTGGCGAACGCTGCTACGCCCAGGCCGACGACCATCGCCGCGACCTTGACGACGAGTGCCCCGACCCGCAGTCTGGGGAGCGCCACTAGTTTCGTCCCTGCTGGACTCCCAGGCCGACGTCCTTCAGGTTCTTCGCGGCCCTGCGCAGGCTGTAGAACGCGCCAAGGAGGAGCAGGCCTGAGAACACGAAGTCGAGGAGCGGGATCCCGAAGTAGAGCGGGCCGCCCGATGTCGAGTGCGAGAACTGGCTGGAGAAGTAGCTAGCCCACTGTTGGGGCGTGCTCAGCCCCGCCATCACCGGGACGAACGCGGCGAGCCCGACCACGGTCAGGAACGAGGCCAGGATGATCTCGCCCAGGGCCATCGGCACGCTTCCGCCGTCCTCGGGGGGGCGCTTCGACTGGAGCAGCCCTACGAACCTGGCAAGGTAACCCTCGTGAGACTCCAGGAGGGACTTTTCGATGACGGGGCGGAGGTCGGAGTCGGAGTCGTACAGAAGGGTGAGTGCCTTGACGTCGAGCTTGAGCCTCGCGAGGATCTCCTCACCGGCCTTCTCGTTCTTGTCCAAGCCAATCGGTGGGTCGAACGGGCGATTGCTATATCTTGGTTGCGCAGGGGCTCGCAGCCTTAAATCCAAGTCCAAACATCTAAATATCCAGCCCCAGCCGCCGTCGAAAGGACCGGCATTGACCCAGTACGCGAGGATCAAGCTCACGAGCTCCAACCTCTACGAGCTGGAGCAGCTTGCCCGCGAGATCAAGGAGATCACCGAGAAGACCGGCGTCAAGAGCAAGGGGCCGCAGCCTCTGCCCACCAAGAGGCTGAAGATCACGACGAGGAAGGCGCCCACCGGCGAGGGGACCCACACGTTCGACCACTGGCAGCTGAGGATCCATCGGAGGATCCTCGACATCGAGCCTGACGACAGGACGATGAAGCAGATAACCAAGCTCAGGATCCCCGAAGACGTGAAGATCGAGCTGACGCTCACGAGCTAGGCGCGTCTAGCCCGGCTGGTTCCTTACCCACTCTATGGTGCGCCTCAGGCCCTCGTCGAGGCTCAGCTCGTACTGGTAGTCGAGCACCTTCTTCATCCTCGCGGTCGCCGGGTAGCTCACCTGGGGCTGCGCCTCGGCCGCGGACCTCGGGGGGAGCATCTGGAGCTCGGAGCTCGACCTGGTCAGGCCCTTTATCCTCTCGGCCATGTCCCTTATCGACTGGACCTCCGTCCCCGCGAAGTTGAACGCCTTGCCCACGGCCGCCTCCTTCTCGAGTATCACCGCTACCAGCCTCCCGTAGTTCTCCGCGTGGGACGGTGCGGTGACGTCCTGCCCCGAGTTGAAGAGCCCTATCGGCTCTCCCCTCAGGCACTTGCGGATGAAGATCGGGACCGCCCTGTTGGGGTGGTCGTACTCGCCGAAGAGGAGCCACGCCCGCGTTATCGAGACCGGGACGCCCTTCGTCCGGAGGTAGCTCATGGCGAGGTTCTCACCGACCACCTTCGAGTAGTCGTAGGGGACCCGCGGGTCCATCGGAGACTCCTCGAAGACCGGGTTCTTCGTAGGTACACCGTAGACGTTCGCCGACGACGCGTACACGAACCTCTTGACCTCCTTTCTGGCGGCCATCTCGAGCGCGTTCAGGGTGGCGAAGCTGTTGACCTGGAAGCACGTGTACGGGTCCTCCATGGTCTTCTTCAGGTCGGCTATCCCCGCGAGGTGGACCACGGCGTCGAAGTCAAGGCGGGAGAGCGTCTCCCTGACGAACGCGGCGTCGACCATGCTCCCGACCACGTCCGCCCCCGAGCTCACGTCGGTGGTCACCGTCTCGAACCCGTGGCTCGCGAGGTACCCCACCACGTGCCTGCCGACGAAGCCCTGCGACCCGGTGACGAGAACCTTCAAGCGCAATCCTCTGCTCCCCACCGAGTTATAAGCGGAGAGAATCCTAGAGACCCAGGGTCGCCCTGTACGAGGCCGCGAGCTCCCTGTCGACCACACCGGTGGCCAGCCTCTCGCCCCCTCCCGGCATCACCACCGGGAACGCGGTTGCGTGGTACGGGAGGTCGATGCCCTCGATCTTCTCGGCGTCTTCCGACTCGCCCACCTTCCTGCACTCCCCCCGTCCGCACGCGTAGTGGTACACCTTGACCACCCGCCTGTCGCCCATCCCCCCTCCCCTCCCTCCAGCCGCAGTGGACGAGGACTGCATCTCGAGGACGTAGATCTCGTTCGGGCGGTCGAGCCTGTCGAGGTCTACCAGCTCCTCGGTTACCAGGACCCGCCTCCCCATGCTCTCGAGGAGGGCTACCAGCTCTTCGGCTCCGGCCATGAGCCGAGACGCCCCCGGAAGGGGCTTAAACTTTGAGAGGCCGCAGCGGCTACGCCCGCGCCGGAGACTGGCCGGTCCTGTTCGCGCGGTCGACGATCGCGTCCGAGATCTGCTGCGCGGTCTTCCCCTGGGTGGGGATCCCCAGCTTCTCGGCGGTCTCGAGGAGCTGTTCAGAGCCCGCGAGCGGAGGCGACGAGACGGAAGCGAAGGTGCTCGCCAGGCCGCTCAACCCGGCGGGCTTCTGGGCGGCTCCCGCGGCGAACTCGCCCTTGGCCTGCCCGAGCGCCCTCGCGAGCTCGGGGATCTTCTTCGGCCCCCACATGATGAAGACCACTATCAGCCCTCCCACTATCACCAGCTGGAGGGGGTCGTCTAGGAGAGACATCTTCCTCGCCCCGTCGTCGGCGCCTGGAGCCTAAAAGCGGGGGACACGATTCTCACCCCTGAGAATCGTCGAGCTATTCTTAGCCTGAGCGGTCGCCCGCCCGCCCGTGTGTGCGTCGGGGTGCCGAGCGTCCTCCCATCCAGCGAAGCTTCGGAGTTGCCGGGCCGCCTCGTAGGGCCGCCGCCCGCCCGCCCCGAGCGCCCCGCCCTCGGACGAGGGTCGCGGCACAGGGTCCCCGGGGCCGAGGGTCGAGGCGGTCGGCGCGTCCCCGGGATGCTCACGGTAGAGGAGCAGGGCGAGCTCCTGCACGCCAAGCACGCCCTCGCCCCGAACAGCCTGGGCTACTGCGGCCCTGACGAGAACGGGCGGATCCTCGAACACCTCCACGACTCGCTGGTCGACGACGCACTGGACTCCATCCTCAGGAGGTTCGAGGCCGCCTACCCCTTCGTGCGGATGATCGCCAAGGCCACGGGGCGGAGCCCCTTCGACAGGGAGGTCACCGAGGCCTACTGGATCGGCAACCCGCTCTTGGACGGGGTCCCGACCTCGGAGTTCTACGAGTTCACCTATCGGGACCTCTTCCCCTCAAGGAAGGGAGCGGGAAAGGGCGACGGCGCCCACAGGCGGGAGATGAGGGCGCTCTTCAAGGGGCTTGGCAGCATGGCCAGGCCGCACCACACGTTCTACGTCCTCGGCATGCAGGCCCGGTCGAGCGTAAAGTCCGGCAGCGAGGCCAAGCTGCTGGAGCTGATGGACTCCTGCAGGATATCCTGGGGGAGGGTCGTCGAGGTCAAGAGGTCGGGGCTGGTGGTCGAGAGGCCCAGGCTGGCGATGGACCAGGCGAGGCTCTCCCTCGCCCCTCCTGAGAGGCGTGAGGTCCACTACGACCCGCTCATCCCGTCGTTCGCGGACGTCCGCGGGGGCGACTGGGTCAGCATCCACTGGAACTTCGCGAGCGAGAAGCTCTCCTCGCGCCAGCTCGCCAACCTGAGGAGGTACACAGCCCTGGACATCGGGGCGGCCAACGGCCTCGCCTCCGCGAAGGGACGATAGATGCGCCCACCGCCCCGCCTGTACCTCCGGGCCCGACGCCTCGCAGCGGAGGCCCTCGAGGGAAGAGTCACAGGAGGGCCCTCGTCGCTCTCCTTCCTGGGCTCGACCTCCTTCCTGGCGCTTCTCACGCTGGGCTACGCGGTCTACGCCACCGACAGGACCGTCCTCTCGGCCGTCCTCGCGCCGATGTCCTCTGCCCTCTCGCTCAGCGGCCCGCAGGTCGGGCTCCTGAGCGCCGCCCAGTACATAGGCGTGACCTGCGTGGTGTTCGCGGCGGGCTTCCTCTCAGACCGGCTCGGGCGGTGGCCGGTGATGATCGCGGGGGTGGCCGTCTTCACGGCGTTCACTTGGCTCATCGGCCTCTCCACCAGCTTCGGCGAGGCGTTCGCGTTCAGGTTCGTCAGCGGGCTGGGCGAGGGGGCGTTCTGGCCGGTGGCGATGGCCAGCGTGGCTGACCACTTCAGGGGCAGGAAGGGGCTGGCCCTGGGGATATTCTACGTGGGGTTCGACGCGGGGAGCGTCGCGGGGCTCTCCATCGGAGGGGTCGCCTACTCGCTCTCCTCGAGCTGGCGGCCGGCGTTCTTCGTGGCGCCTGTCATGGGTCTCCTTGTGCTGGCGGGGGCGCTCTTGCTCCGGCACAGGCTCGCGGCCGCGGGTCGGGGCGCCGGGAGGGTGGTCCTCGGGCGGGACGCCCTCTCCCTCTTGAGGCGCAGGGGGGTGGTCGTCATAATGGCCTTCGCCCTGCTCGCCACTTGGGCAGGGGTGTGGCAGGTCGTCTTCCTCCCGTACTACTTCTACAAGGTCATGCACTTCACGGTCCTCTCGTCCGCCCTCCTCTCAGCGCTGGTGACCGTCGCGGGGGGGTTCGGGAAGGTGCTGATAGGCGGGTTCTCCGACTACCTCGGCAGGAACCGGATACTCACGCTCGTCACCCTGGCCACGCTCGTCTCCTACGCGCTCTTCTTCTTCGCCCCCCTCGGATTCACCTTCGAGCTCGCCGTGGCGCTCGCCATGGGCTTCTTCAACGCCGCCATCTTCCCGGTCACCCAGTCTCTGATGAGCGACACCGCGGTGTCGTCGGCGCAACAGAACGGCGGCCCCACCGGGAGCGCGCTCGGGCTGAGCACTTCAACGCAGTCGGTGGCGACCATCTTCTCCCCGATGATAGCCGCCTCCCTCTTCGCGTTCGGGGTCGGTCGGGCGGTCGCGCTCGACGCGATGGTCCCGATCGCGCTCGCCCTCATGTTGACGCTCTTCCTGAGGGAGCCCAGGCCCCGGCGGGACCTCCTGAGGGGATGAAGACGCCGCCCGCGCCTGGGCTGGCCTCGACGTTCGCCGGCTGTCGAACGCCCCTCTGCGAGAACGGCAATGTTCTTAGCTTCGGCATGAACCCAGAGGGGCGACCTCCATGGAGAAAGAGGGCTCCTCGTACGGGTCGACCGGGGTAGAGGGCCCCCTCAGGGTGAGCCGGGCGGGGGCGCCCGGGAGCCTGCCTCCGCTTCGAGGGTCGCGCCGCCCGACGGAACGGGACGACGCCGCGCCCGGCAGGCCCCGGTTCGCGCTCGTCGAGGGCGAGGGGGCAGACGCGCTCCTGAGTGGCCTTGCCGACGTCGACTCGCTGAAGGTGCTCTCCTCGGTGACGGGGCGTGCCAAGACGGTCAAGGAGGTGACCGCGGAGCGCGGCCTCCCGGCCAGCTCGACTTACAAGATGGTCGAGCGCATGGTGAAGAGCGGCCTCATCGTGGTCGAGAGCAGGGCGCTCTCGCCGAGCGGAAAGAAGCGTGCGACCTACAGGAGCACGATAACCTTCCTGGGACTGACGATCGCTGACGGACGCATCGCCGTTGAGGTCGGGCTCAACCCGTGCGTCGCAGAGAGGCTAAACGGGGCCAGGGTAGTCTCGCTCTGGGAGGAGGGCTCGCGCTCCGGCGCCCCCCGTCGGAACTCAGAGCGCCCGCCCTGGTTCAAATAGCAGGCCTGGCCTGACTTTTGGAGGTGAGCCAGACGAGCCGCAGCGAAGAAGAGTCCGTTGTCGAGGAGCGGGAGGCGGAGGCCGAGCCTGACGTCGAGGCTGTGGAGGAGGGGGACGCGGACGACGAATCGCTCGAGGCCGAGACCGAAGAAGAGTCAGAGGCGCAGGAGTCTGAGAGGATCGAGGATAGGGAGGCAGAGAAGACGGGCGGGGCCGGCTCCCCGGCAAAGGGGCGTAGGGCGCGCAAGAAGCCGGCCAAACGGAAGCCAGGGCGGAAGCGCCGGCGGACGCGCCGCTGAGGGGCGGCCGAGCCGCCTTCGAGGCGCCCGCTCGAGCTCCACCGCTTCACGGGCCGCGGACCACGCGGTCGGCCAGCGCCTTGAAGGCCGTCGAGGTCTCCTTGCTCTTGCGCAGCACCTCGACGAGGCTCTCGCTGTTCACTGCCGGCTCAAGGGGGAGCTCGGCTATCACGTCCGCCCTCAGCATCTTCCTCACCGACGAGGCGTCGGCGACCCCGAACGGATAGGACCTCCCTCGCCTCTCGGAGGCGTATGCCATGTTCAGGACTACCCCCTCAAGAGGGATCCGCTCCGACGCGATGAGCCTCCTTAGGCGCGCCACGACGCTCAGCGCGTTGGGTGAAGGAGTCGTGACCAGCAAGAACCTCGACTTGCCCCCGAACAGCCGGAACGCGGAGAGCAGCTCGTCCCCCATGCTGGGGGGGAGGTCGACCACGAGGTAGTCGAGCGGACCCCAGTCGGTGAGCGCTACCAGCTGGGTTATCAGGCTCTCCTTGGCGTCCCCCCTCATCGGGACGGGGTTCTGGCCTGTGAACAGCGCCACTGACATGACCTTCACCCCTCCGCTCCTCTTCGGCTCGATCCCGCGCCTCCCCGTCCTGAGCGGAGGCCTCACGCGGAGGTAGCTCGGAAGGCTCGCACCGTGTATGTCGACGTCGAGGACCCCCGTCCGGCGTGCCATCCCCGCGAGCGACAGGGCGAGCCCGCTCGCGACGAAGCTCTTCCCCACCCCGCCCTTCCCGCTCCCGACCATCACGACGCTCCCGATCTGATCGACCTTCCTCCTGGCCTCGTGCTCCTGATACGGGAAGCCTCGCGCCGACCACGTCATTCCAGGACGACCCTCATCAACTGGACATCCTGACCGTCGGCCACCGCGACGTCCGAGCTCCCGCACTTCGGGCAGTGGACGAAGGCGGGGTAGAGGTAGGGCAGGAAGTGGAGGGGGACCTCGTCGCTGTCGGGCTCCTCGACCAGGAGGGACGACGGGACCGACGCGAGCTGCTTCTTGACCTCGTCCATCTTCCATCCCTCTCCGCACCTCCTGCACGAGAAGGCGGCGCTCCTGACCTTCACGTTCGTCTTGGCCCCCGACAGCTTCGGCCCGGACAAGAGGGTGCGGAGAGCCTCCGACAAGGCCTCGACATCGACCTGCATCAGCTCGCCCACCTCCACCCATATCTCGGTCACCCTGCTGGCGCGCCTCTCGTCGACCAGCGAAAGGGAGTACTCGACGATCCCCCCCGCGATGCCCATCTCGTGCATCCCGGTGTGAGTTCTCCCTTCGTTATTTGAACCGTTCCGGGGCTCTCCGAAAGGGAAAAATCCCATCTCGCATCTCGACCGCCTGGCATGGACGGCAGGTCGACCGGATCGAAGGTCGGGCAGACGGCGCCTCTGTGGGACCACTCCTTCGACGGGAAGGCGGTCGTGATAGGGCTGGGCAACCCCTACATGAGGGACGACGCCATAGGCATCCTCGTCGCCCGGGAGCTCAGGCGGACCGGCGCAGGTCCTGGCGTCGAGGTGCTGGACTACCACGCGCTCGACCTCTCGACCTTGCTGAGCTTCGGAGGCGCCTCGAGGGTGGTCGTGGTCGACGCGCTGAAGGGCGGAGGGCCGCCCGGGACGGTCAGCAGGTACTCCATCAACCCCGCGGAGAGCGCCCTGGGAAGGGTCCTGGACCTTCACGGGATGCAGCTGTACGACATGCTGGACCTCGCGAACCACGCCGAGCTCTTCGCCTGTCCTGTCTTCATCGTCGGGGTGGAGCCGGAGGACCTGAGCCTCGGCGAGGGGCTCTCCCCGTCGGTCTCTGCCGCGCTTCCGCTCGCGGTCCAGGCAGTCCTGGACGAGCTCGGACGGGGGCGCGACCGGCCACGTCGCTCGGCGGCCACGCGCCGCGGTTCTCAGACCTGAGAATCAGCACCGGGCCTTATATCGCGGGGGCCCTCCAGTCTGGTGAACCGGTAATGCCAGAAGGGCAAGCCGCACCCCACGGGGGCACGTGATCGTATTGTGCATCACAAGGCCTGCGAAGGTGCTCGCTCTCGAGGGCGACAGGGCCAGGGTCAGGTTCCTCGACAGGGGGTCGGTGGACACGGTTGACGCCTCCCTTGTAGAGGCGAGGAAGGGCTCGTACGTGGACATATTCGCAGGGCGCGCCGTCGGCCTGATCAGCAGGGAGGAGGCGGAGTTCAAGCGCGACCTGCGCCTGGAGATGGACCGCCTCGGGGCGGGGGTCCGTCTATGAGGCCGGCGGCGACCGCGGCTTCTCATCCTTGAGAATCGTCTCACGGGTGTATTAGGCGCCCCGCGATGGTCTGGCGTCGGGGTAGTTACAGATTGGCGACAACGACCACGCAAGCAGAGAGGGAGGACCGCCCGCAGTGGGCGGGTCCGAGACCGGAGCCCACCAGCAAGTGGGCGAACAGGTTCATCTTCGCGGCCATAGTCCAGGGGGCCATCGTGACCGCGCTCACGGTCCCGATCGTCTACCCGTGGGTCACGCCCGCGGTCTCGCAGGTGATTGCATCCGGCAGCGCCGGCACCTGGTTCCTGGTCGGCTACGTGATGTACATCGCGGTGGGCGTGATAGCGGTCGCCGTGACCGCGCTCTTCTACCATCACTTCGCGATCAACCTCGGGAAGCCTTTCCGGGGCCGGCTAAGCGACGCGCTGGCCTGGGTGCACCTGGTCTTCATGAACGTCGGGGCCGGAGTGGCCGCCGGGATACTGATGTACGGGGGCTACTTCGGAGAGAGGGCGCTGATGCCGACCAGCGAGGGCGGCCTCGCAGAGGCGGAAGGGCTCGTCCACACGACCATACTCGCGCCCCTCATCGACCCCGCGGGGGTCGCGCTGATAGTGACGGGAATCGGCGTCCTCGCGGGAGGCGCGGGATTCGCGCTGGCCTACTTCAGAAGGACGCCCCCGCAGCTCGCGGAAAGGTAGCCTCAGGCGGCCGAGCTCCCACCGCGACCCATTGACGACGGCTCCGGTCAGGCAAGGTCGAGGGCGATGGTTGACTCGGCTGAAGCGCGGGCCAGGCTCGCGGCGGCTACTGGTCCGTCGGGCGAGGTCGGCTGGACTCTCGAGGAGCTGATGTAGCGCTTGGGGCTCAGGGACGTCTTCCATACCGACCTCACCCTTCTCCACGCCCCTTCGGTATACGACTTCCGGAGGGAGACCATCCTCCGGGGGCCCGTGGCCGACGCGATACCTTCCACCGACCAGTTCGAGATGTACCCCGCCGGGATGACCAGCATCGCCTCCTATCTTGGGAAGAACCACTACAACGTCCGGATGGTCAACCTCGCCTACAGGATGCTGAAGGACCCGTCCTACGACGTCGAGAGGAGGCTCGCGCGGCTGGACTCGACCGTCTTCGGCGTCGACCTGCACTGGCTCCCGCACGCCAACGGGGCGCTGGGAGTCGCGGAGCTGACCAAGCGGCTCCACCCGGAGTCCATGATCCTGCTCGGGGGTCTCTCTTCGAGCTACTACCACGAGGAGCTGATCAGGTATCCGTTCGTCGACTACGTGCTCCGGGGAGACTCGACCGAGGAGCCCTGTCGGCAGCTCCTGAGCGCGCTCCGGGACGGCCGTCCGTTGGACTCGGTCGAGAACCTCACGTGGAAGAGGCCGGGCGGGGAGGTCGCGGTCAACCCGCTGACGTTCATCCCTTCCGACCTGGACTACGTCGACATCCCGGACTACCGCTACGCCGTGAAGAGCGTCTTCAAGTATCACAGCCTCGCCGACCTCGTCCCATACCTCAGGTGGCTCGGCCACCCTACCGGGATGCTCCTGAACTCGCGCGGGTGCACCCTGAACTGCTCCACGTGCGGCGGCTCCAGGTCGGCCTACAGGGACGTCTGTGGGCGCCCCTCCCCGGCCTTCCGGTCGCCCGAGAAGCTCGTCTCGGACGTACGGTCTTTCCACGCCTTCTCGAGAGGGCCGATAGTCATGGTCCACGACCCCCGGATGGGCGGGCTCGACCGGGCGAAGCGCTTCTTCTCCCTCCTCAAGAAGGAGAAGGTCTCAAACGAGCTCGTCTTCGAGGCGTTCTTCCCGGCCGGAGACGACTACTTTACGATGGTCCAGGAGAGCGTCCCGAAGTGGAGCCTGGAGATCACCCTCGAGAGCGCCGACGAGAGGCTGCGCAAGCTGGGGTCGCTGAAGTTTCCCGTACCCAACGAGAGGGTGGAGGCGACGATCGCGAGCGCGCTGGGCCACGGGTGCCGGAGGCTCGACCTCTTCTTCATGGTGGGCATCCCTCACCAGAGCAGGGAGGACGTCCTTGCGACAGTGCCCTACTGCGAGCACCTGGTGGATCGCTTCAACGCGGACCCCCGGCTCCAGTTCTTCATGGCGCCGATGGGGCCCTTCCTCGACCCCGGGAGCGCCGCCTTCGAGGACCCGGAGCTCGGGTACACCCGCTTCTACAAGACGGTCGAAGAGCACAGGCGCGCGCTCCTCCAGCCGGCCTGGAACCTCATCCTCTCCTACGAGACCGACGCCATTACCAGAGACGAGATCCTCTCTGTCAGCTACGAGGTGACCTCGGCGCTCAACGAGCTCAAGTTCAGGAGGGGCCTGGTCGACAGGGCGACGTACGAGGAGGTGAGGAGCCACCAGGTCGCCGCGAGGGAGGCGATGGAGGATGTCCGGAGGGTCATGCGCCTCCCGGAGAGGGAGAGGCGAGACGCCCTCGCCAGGATCAACGAGGAGGTGAGGGCAGCCAACTTCGACTCTCTGTTCAGCAAGACCGAGCTGGACTGGCCAGGGGGCGAAGGTCCTAGGTTCGGAGCCATGCTGCTCAGGACGCTGGCATCCGGGTTGGCCCAGGAGGCGGTCCACGGGCTCCGCAGGCTCGCCGGAAGCTACGACACCGCGGTCTACACCGGGAGGAGGCTCGAGCCATTTTCCGAGCTCGGCGGCGCGGCCGGTCTCCTCGCGGCGGGCCCGGAGCCGGGCCAGGCCCTGGCGCCCCGGTCGGCGCGTCAACGGGGACTGCTCCACCCTTGACGCCCCCGGGTGGCCTGGTCTGGCGCCGCCCTGCCTCCGCGGGGCTTCGACCCAGTTCTCAAGCCTGAGAATCGAGTCCCGGTGTTATTAGGTCGGGGCCGCGCTCTCACGAGCGGGTCTCGCTTGGATCTCACGCGAAGGGACTTTCTAAAGCTCTGCAGTTTCATGGGGGCGGGGGCGGTGGCGACCGTCTACGCGGCCGACATCAAGCGGGTCTTCGCCCAGGTCGCCCAGCAGAACGGCGGGAAGGTCCACCTGATCTGGCTGCACGCGGCGGGGGACTCGGGTTGCACGATCTCGATGCTCCAGGCCTCCAACCCCGACCTCGTGGAGGCGGCGCAGAACCTCGCGATCTCGGCCGACTTCTGGGACGCCTTCATGACACCCGACTACCAGCTGGGCGACTCGGGCTGGGTCACCGCGGGTTACACGACCGAGGCGACCTCCTCAGTCCCGCTCATGAACGCCGCCTTCGGCGACGCCCCGGTGGACGTGTTGGTGATCGAGGGCACCCCCCAGACGGGGGCCCCCCCGGGCGGCTCGCCGGGGGACTACTGCTGGGTCGGCCAGTACAACGGGAGCTCCGTAAGCGGCTACACCGCCCTTCAGAAGCTGGCCGCCAAGGCCACCTGGGTGATCGCTGTAGGGCAGTGCTCGGCCTTCGGGGGGATCCCCGCCGCGAAGGGCCAGCTCACCGGGGCAGTCCCCGTGACGGAGGCGCTCAAGGCGGCAGGGGTCGCCACCAAGAACCCGGTGGTGAACATAGCGGGCTGCCCGGCACAGCCGGACTGGGTCCTCATCACTCTCTCCTCCGTGCTCCAGGGCTTCTCGCCTGACCTCGACGAGCTCGGCCGGCCCAAGGCGTTCTACAGCAGGTACATCCACGAGAGCTGTCCACGCAGAGGCTACTATGACTCTGGACAGTTCGCGACCAGCTTCGACGACCCGGAGTGCCTCTGGGACCTCGGATGCAAGGGGCCGATAACCCTGTCGGCGTGCGCCGAGACCAAGTGGAACGGCGGGCTCGGATTCTGCACACAGGCGGGTCCGATGTGCTACGGCTGCATGCACCCGAGCTTCCCCGACCCGCCCACCACGGGCTTCTTCGAACCGCTGCCCCACTTCCCCGGGGTCGACATCCCCACCCTCGAGCTCGCCGGGGGGGTAGCGGCGGTCGTAGGCGCCGGCCTGGCGGTGGGCCTGGCCGTCGAGTCGAAGAAGGCGAAGGAGCCTGAGAAGCAGGCCGCCTCGGAGCCCTCTGGTGGTTCGGGTTGACGGGAGGGTTCTCGAGGAGAAGCGCGGGCAGCATCATAGTCTACGCGATAGTCTCCGGGTTCTGCCTCTCCTGGTTGGTCCTGCTGGTGACGATACCCATGCTCACGACCACTTTCAGCCCCGGAACCCTGGCAGGCTTCCCGGCCGGGCTCGACTGGGCCTACCTGTCCAACCTCTTCTTCCAGGTGCTCATCACCGTCCTCATCCTCTTCGCCGTCGCCCACAACGGCCTGGACATCGTCAGCAAGGCGGCGAGGGGGGTGGTCAGGGTCGAGCAGGGGCCGAAGGTCAAGAGGTTCGACCTCAACCAGAGGGTGCAGCACGTCTGGCTCTTCACGACCACAGCGGTCCTCGCGGTCACGGGGTTCGCCTCTCTGTACTACGAGCAGTGGGGCCGCGTCTTCATCGACGCGATAGGTGGCGAGGCCGTAAACTTCGACATCCACCTGCTCGCCGCCCTCCTGCTGGGGGTGCTCGTCGTCTACCACTTCGCCTTCTACACGGCCCAGTACCTGGCGAGGAGGGCTCGCGGCGAGCCAGCGCCGCTCCCGATCATGCTGGGCAGGAAGGACGTCAGCGACTTTCTCCAGAACCTGAGGTTCATGATGGGGCTGGGCAAGGCGGAGCCGAGCTACGGCAAGTACGACTACGCCCAGAAGTTCGACTACTGGGGGATATACTGGGGGATGATAATACTCGGTGCCCCCGGCGTCCTCCTCTGGATGTTCGGGTACTCCTTCCTCGGAGGGGTCCCGTTCATCTTCCACACCGACGAGGCCATGCTCGCAGTCCTCTTCCTCGGCGTCTTCCACTTCTACCAGGCCCACTGGAGCCCGAGAGACTTCCCGATGAACAAAGTATTCGTGACAGGCACGCTGTCTGAGCGGGAGATGAAGGACCAGCACCCTCTCGAGCTCGAGAGGGCCAAGCCGGAGGTGTCCGGCTGATGCCGACCGTCGTCATCGACCCGGTGACCAGGATCGAGGGCCACCTCAGGGTGGAGATGGACGTGGAGAACGGATCCGTCCGCTCCGCGAAGAACACCGCCGCCCTCTACAGGGGGTTCGAGAACATCGTCCTCCACAGAGACCCGCGCGACTGCCCCCCCATCCTCTCGGCGGTCTGCGGGGTCTGCCACAGCGACCACCACATAGCGGGGGTGAGGACGCTCGAGAACGCGGCGGGGATCACCCAGTACGTCAACAGCTACGCGAACGAGAAGACGAGCCTCCCGCCGAACGCGGTGCTCAGCCGGAACATCATCGGAGCGGCCGACTGGACGTACTCGCACGCGGCGCACATCCTGGCGCTCGCCGGCCCGGACTACCACCTCTACGGCCTGCTCGAGGCGCTGAGCCAGTCGCTGGTGGTGAACAGCTACGCCGACCTCATGAGGGTGGTCGTGATACCCGCGCAGGCCTACGCCAACCAGATAATCACCCTCTGGGGCGGGAAGGCTCCCCACTCCAGGAGCTCGGTCCCCGGGGGGAACCCCGTCAGGCCCACGCCGGAGGTCATCGCGCAGACGAGCGCAAGGATCTCGAACTTCAGGACCATCCTCGACATCGCCGCCCCCGTTATCTGGAACTACTTCACGTCGAACGCGGTCCAGCTAGCCGCCCTCGGTCCAGGCTCGGGGGGCTTCGTCTCGATGGGCAACTTCCCAGACCCGACCACCTCGGGCGGCACCGACAGCATGCCGCTGTTCGTCAAGAGGGGGGCGATCTTCCCGTCAGGTACCGCGCCCGTCCCCTTCGACCCGGCCCTGATCACCGAGGACACCTCGCATTCGTGGTACAACCAGCCCTCGCCGGAGGCGGTGATAGGGGAGCAGACCCCAGTCCCCGACATGACCAACGCCCAGGCCTACAGCTGGGCCAAGTCGCCGAGGTTCAACGGGCAGGTCTGCGAGTCTGGCCCGTTGGCCAGAGAGTACGTCTCGGGGGTCTATCCTGCCCTCGGGAAGGTGATAAACAGCATAGTCTCCTCCGTCCCGGGGCTCCCCCTGAACCCAAAGGGCTCAGTGTTCGACAGGATGGTCGCGAGGGCCCTCGAGCTCGTGATCCTCAACGGCTCCAACAACACGACCAAGAACCTCCAGGTCCTTGGACAGGACCTCAACCTCTCGCTGGTGGACGTATTGGACGCCCTCGGAGTCCCTCAGCAAGGGCTCATGCAGCACTGGCTGGACGCGATGGACGTCGGCGCCCCGGCCTACGTCTCTTCCTATCAGAACCCCGACCAGGCCGAAGGGATCGGCCTCTGGGAGGCCCCGCGCGGGTCGCTCTTCCACTGGGTGAGGATAAAGGACCAGAAGGTGGACGACTATCAGGTGATAGCCCCGACGACCTGGAACGTCTCCCCGAGCGGGCCGCTCGAGGGCGCGCTCGTGGGCACCCCGATAGGAAGCGCGGGGACGGACGACGACCTCCGCCAGGCGGCGTACGTGATAAGGTCGTTCGACCTCTGCCTCGCATGCACCGTTCACGTGGTGGATGCCAGAGGGAACGACAGGTACCTCAAGATGGGCTAGGTCCCGCCAGCAGGGAAAAGGGGGTGGATCACTCGGTTGACGAGCGCTAAGGGCTTCTCGAAGATACTCGTGGCCGTAGACGGGTCGGAGGTGTCGCTGCGTGCAGCCGAGCGCGCCGCGTGGATCGCAAAGCAGGACGGCGCCCAGCTCGTCGCCCTTACGATCGTGCGCGTCCCGATGGCAGACCTCCCGGGAGGGCTGGCCGGCTACTACGAGTCGGCGCGGAGCGAGGCGAAGAAGTGGTCGAACGAGGTAAGGGCGGTGGCCGCCCAGTGCGGGGTCGGGGTCAAGACCGAGGTCGTGGTGGGCGCATACTCGGTGGTCGACGCGATACTCGGGTACGCGGAGGCCTCGGGCGTGGACCTCATCGTGAGCGGGACCCGAGGGATGACCCCGTCGAGGAGGATGCTCGTCGGAAGCGTCGCCGGCGGGCTCGTCGAGTACGCGTCTTGCGCCGTCCTAGTGGTGCGCTGAGGCGGTCCTCAGGAATTGGCGGTAGCGCCTCTCACCAAGGTCACCCTCAAGGCAACGAAGGCCGACATCGGGGCGGTCCTCGCGGGGATTGTACGGTTCGGCACCTTCCACCCGATCAGGGAGAATGGGATGGAGCAGGACATAGGCATCCTCCTCCTGGCGTCCAAGGCGCAGGAGGTCTACGGAAGGGCGGGAGACCTCCTTCTGCGGGGAGGGTTCGGAGCCAAGCCTCTGGCCAAGGAGGTCGAGAGGTTCGAGGCGCGAGACCTCAACGACCTCGTGGACTCGCTCGACGGCTACGTCCGCACCGTCGAAGACAACGCCGAGATCTTCGCGACGGAGCACGACCGCGAGGGCGTGGTGAGCGTCCTGCTGGCCGTGCAGGAGGCCGCGCTCATGGCCTTCGAGGACCTCCAGAGGATCCTAGTCCTCCCCCAGGCTGACGGTTCGGTGGCCTTGAAGGGATACGTCCCCACAAGGTCACTGGCGACGTTCCGGGCGGCGCTGGGCGGCGCGCTCGTCTCGGAGGACCCCGCGAAGCCGTCCAAGCCAGACGGCCAGGGCAAGGGCGAGCCATACGTCCCCTCGCTCCTGGTGAACCGCCGCGTAGTCTCCTTCTTCGAGAGCCTCACCCTCATGCGCGGACTCCCTCGCTACGGAGAGGTGGACCCCACCCCTATCCTTGCGCTCGTGTTCCCGCTCTTCTTCGGCCTGATGTTCGGAGACGTCGGGCACGGCCTTGCGCTGGCGGTTTTCGGGGCCTACCTGATCTACGGGACCCAATACGGCTCCTGGGGCAAGCAGATCATCGTGTTGAGCCTCTCGACCACCCTCGTGGGGCTCGTAAGGGGGGTGGCCTTCGGCCTCACATTCACGTCCCCTCTGGCGAGCCTCTTCCCGCTCCCGCCTGTCTTCAGCGCCTCCTTCACGCTTTCCTACGTGCCGCTCTTGCTCGAGGTGGCCGTCGTGGTCGGGACCTTCCACCTGGCCAGCGGCTACGTCATCGCCTTCGTGAACGACGAGCGGGTGGGCGACCACCGCAGGGCATTCCTGAACCGCCTCCCCACCGCCGTCCTCTACACGTTCGTAGTCCCGCTGGGCTTCGCGGTCGCCGGGACGGGTCTCGCCCTCGGTACCCTGTTCACGAGCGACTCCCCGACCCCCGTCTTCGACCAGCTCCTCGGGTTGCAGGTCCCGGTCTCCCTGACGGCCCGGGCGTCGCTCCCCTTCGTGCTGTGCGCATCCCTCGTTATGGTCTTGGGCTACCCGGCGGTGGAGGGCGTGAGCCTGCGAAGCTTGAGGAAGGTCGCCCTCGGGCTGGGGGCGGGGGCCCTGGACACGCTGGTCAAGCTCTTCGAGTTCTTCACGAACACCCTCAGCTACATAAGGCTCGGAGTCCTGCTGATAACCACCACGCTGCTGGAGACCCTGACCGCCGACGTGCTCGCCGCCGGACTGGCGGGGGTCGCGATAGGCGCCTTCCTGAACGTTTGCGTGATTGGCCTGGAGGGCCTGGTGGTCTACATACAGGACATGAGGCTCCAGCTCTACGAGTGGTTCTCGAGCTTCTACAACGGAGGAGGCGTCCCGTTCGTACCCCTGGTCTCCAGGGGTGCCCATTTCACGATCGAGTGGGCGGCTCGCCCTGGTCTTCGTGCTGCGCCCTGACAGTCAACCAAGCCCGCGACTGACCCTCGACCGGTAGGGCGTCATACGCGGACGCGCACGGTGCCCTGGGGTCGCCGGTCCATCCCCGCCAGCCTCCAGTACGCCATAGAGACAGCCCAAGACGCTACGAAGAGCCCGACTATCCAGTACCCCATGGTCGAGTCGAGGCCGCCAAGCCACTTCCAGATTCCACCCGAGAGGCCCAGCTCTGAGGAGATGACCTGGAGCAACTCCATGGAGCCGATCGCCCAGGCCACAAGGACCGAGACAACGGTCACGGTGAGGTTGTAGTAGACCTTCCTCAGGGGGTTGAGGAACGCCCAGCCGTATGCCATCCTCATCGCCACACCGTCCGCGGTGTCCACCATGACCATCCCCGCGGTGAACATGAGGGGAAGGACGAGGACGTAGTATACGGGGACCGTCTCCGAGACCCCCGCGCCCACGCTGATGGCTATCAAGGCGACCTCCGTGGCGGTGTCGAACCCAAGGCCGAAGAGCACCCCGATGGGGTACATCTGCCGGGGGCGGTCGACGACCCTGAAGAGGCGGTTGGCGAGGCGGTTCATGGGCCCCCTCCTCTCCATCGCGGCGTCGAGCCCCACCTCGTCGAGCTCGCCGCGCCGCACCCTCTTGAAGGCCCTGTAGATCCCGATCACTATCGCGAAGTTCGCGAGCCCGATGAGCCAGAGGAACCCGCCGGAGACCAGGGTCCCAACTAGGCCCCCCTCGGATTGGAGGGTCGGGACGCTAGAAGCTATGGCGCGCGCAGCGACCACGAACGCGACGATGAGCGCGACGACCACGGTGGAGTGGCCCAGCGAGAACCACGTGCCCACCGTCAGAGGCCGCCTCCCCTCCTGCAGGAGCTTACGCGTGGCGTTGTCGATGGCGGCTACGTGGTCGGCATCCACAGCGTGCCTGAGGCCGAGGGCATAAGCGACGAGCCCCAGCCCCGCCAGCACTTCAGCGCCGCGCCCCACCACGAGCGAGGCAACGAAGCCGATGGAGGTGACCGCCAGTATCACGACGAAGGCGAGGGCTACCTTGCCCTTCTCCTCACCGGACAGCCCGGTCGTACGGGTCTCCTGCCGGTGGGTGCTCAAGAGGATCGTCTTTCGCCGCCCGTCGCTTAAAGCCCGGTGCCGGTTCTCAATCCTGAGAACTGGGGGGACCTGGGCGGCCTCCCTCGGCGGCTGGGGTGCAGGGCGGCGACCCAGTCCGGAATCCAAAGAGTGGCGGCCGGCAACGCTGACCCCGGCGGGGCGTGGATGCACCGTGACGTTCACGGCTGACCAGCCGAGGCCTGGGCTGCCTCAAGGTCGATTGAAGGGCACTCGAGGAGTAGAAGAAGGAGAGGAGGCCGAGGTTGACGAAGGTGTGAGACCTCGGTCCCTGTCCTAACGTCCGAGCAGCACGACGAGCGGGCCGGCCACTAATAAACCGGGGACTCGATTTTCACTTTTGAAAACATCGCGCCTCTCGGGCTCGGGCAGGACCGCACGACATCGACTCGGTCTCTCGCCGAAATGGGGCGTCTTGAAGGCTCATCGGTCGCCGACGTCTGCCAGGGTCTTCTTGATCAGCTCCTGGATCTCGCGGAGCCTGACCTCGTCGCCCTCGTACTTCACGTGGAGCTTGTGGGTGAGGTAGCTGTACGCGATGTCCGTGACCCCTTCGACGTCGGATACGCGCTTCTTGACCGCCTCCATGTCTTCCAGCCGGACGGTGACGATGAGCACGTTGCGCCTCTTGGCCGCCATACTCATGGACGCATCTGTCGCGCCTGGCTATATCACGGGGACGTACGCCCTGCAGTCATCTGCAATTAAAGTCGCGCAAGGACACGCGGTCCCGTACTAGAGCTCTATCGTGATCCCGTTGTAGTACTGGCTGACCTTGACGCTCTTCCCTGCCGCCTTGAAGAGTGCCTCGGCGTAGCTCGCCAGGAAGACGCTCCCGTTGGGTCCGAGGTCGTGGGTGAGGGTGATCGAGTGCTTCCCTGGAGGAGTCACCTCGGTGTAGTCGAAGAGGCTGGCGTAGGCTCCCATCAGCCTGAGGTACTCTACCGCGTTGGTCAGGTCGATCACGCCCATCTTGGCGAGGATGAAGCTCTCGGGGAGGTTGCTCCCCGCGTTCCTCCCCGCCTCTTGGATCGCCTCCTGGGTCGAGGCGTTGAGGATCCGCTTCAGCGTCGGGGTGGAGAGCTTGATCATGTGGAACTTTTGCAGGTACCTGTCGTAGTCGGCGTACGCTGTGAATAGCTGGTTGGCGAGGGTGTTCAGGCTCGTGTTGTTCCTCTTCGCGTCGTCCTGAATGGCCTTGAAAGCGGATTCGCTAATCCGGAAGGAAATTGTCACCGTCTTTTCCTTCAATAAGACCTGATTGAACTCCGCCGAGCGCGTTATTATAGCTTTGTCGCGTTTTGAGCGGCTCCGAGGGCATTCTGGCCTCCTTCCGTCAAGGAACCGGCCCGGTTGCAGTTCGCCGCAGCCGAGCACAGACCGCCTACCTTGTTGCAAACGGTACGCCTCCGTCATATAGCATCCGAGGCGAATCTACGCCGATGCGATATGTCACTGCTGACAAACCTGAGGGAAAACCCGCGGACCGACGGTGAAGCGCTAGTCCTACGAGGACGCCTCGCCAAGGAGACGGTGACGGCGCTCTCTGACGAGTTCTCCAGAAGGATACTCGCCTCCACCATCGACGAGGGCAAGACCGTCCAGGAGATCAGCCTCGAGCAGGCAGTCCCGCTCAGCACCTGCTACAGGCGGGCCCACGAGCTCCTCCAGGAGGGGCTTCTCGTCCCGGAGAGGATAGTCGTCACGTTGGAGGGGAAGAGGCACACCGTCTTCAGGAGCTCCTTCAAGCGGGTCGAGGTCGCCTCTGACCTGACCGAGACCTCCGTCTCAGTCGAGCTCAACAAGGACGTCGCAGGAAAGTTCCAGCAGATGCTCTTCCGCCTGTCGTACCAGAGCGTGGCTCGCCCCGACGGGATGGCACGCGAGCCCCGCGCAGCGGTTCCAAGGGCCAACCCGGTCGACCGGGTCCCGACGGTCACCCGCTGAGCCGGTGACACTTGAGCGTGACACGGACCTCCCAGGAGCCTCTGGCACCCAAGGCCTAAAAGCCGCCCTGTGGAAGGACATGGGGCTCTGGGGGCTCGTCGCGCTGACCGTCTTCGTCCTGGCTATCTTCGCCCGGGCGTACAGGGCCAGCTGCCGCACAGAGGGCATCCCCCAGTGAGGAGCCTCCTCGGGATGGCCTACCTCACCCCCGGTGAGCTGGGTGGCCTCCTCGCCAGCGCCGCGGCGCTCCTCGACTGGATTGTCGGGAAGGGGGCGAGATAGTGGAGTCACAAGTCAGGGCGGAGTGGGGCCCCCTCGAAGAGGCGGTCGTCCACAGGCCCGGGATCGAGATGTTCTTCGGCCTTATGGCCCCCTTCTCGTTCCTGTACGAGAGGGCGTTCAGCATGGACGAGGCGATACACGAGCACACCGAGCTCGAGCACGCGCTCTCCGCAGAGGGCGTGAGGGTGCACCGGCTCAAGAGGCTCGCGGTGAGGCTCGCCGCCGAGAACGCCCGGCTCTTCGACATGGCCAGGGACTACGCTACGCGGGTCGTGAAGTTCAGCGGCCCGAAGGAGGACGCCGCAGAGGCCGGCCGGGAGTTCAGGAAGGGCATCGACGACCTTGACGCAGAGACGATCTTCAACATACTGCTCCTGCGG
>JAJZNC010000004.1 GCA_021848045.1 archaeon | reverse complement strand
AACGACGCGCTGACCCGCAGCTGGTCCCCGTCATTGAGGGCCAGCGCGTCGCGCAGGTAGTCCGGCGCGATGATCTCCATCACGCTGTCGTCGTAGTGGGTGCGGTCGATCACCAGGACCGCGCCCGGGAGACCCTTCTTTCCGAGCGCCGCGCGGTAGCACCTCGCGCCCCCGTACGTCCTCCCGTCGCGCTGGAACCCCTCTATCCTGAGGCCGTCGAACCCCCTGAGTTCCTTCTTCCGCTCGACGTCCGAGGGGCTCTCTAGCTTGAGGTTCAGCGTGCCGGGGTACGGCTGGAAGCCGAGCGCCTTCGCGAACTGGGTCTTGTAGCCCTCGAGCCCGATGTAGTACGCCCCCTCTCCGAGCCCCTTGAAGACGCGCCCGGTGAACTCGATCGTCCGCTTCGAGCCTGCCTCGAGCGCCGCCCTCAGGCTCGCGTAGTATGCGCGGACGACCTCCTGACCAGGCGCCGTCAGCCTGGCCTCCGATCCCTTCCCGGAGCGCCTCCTCTCGACGTAACCCATCGACTCGAGCTCCCGGAGGTGCTGGGAGGCGGACTGCTGGCTCTGCCCGAGCCTCTGCGAGAGCACCTCGGTCGAGAGCGGGACGAAGCCTGCGTGCGCCTTGAGCTTGACCAGCTCCACGAGCGTCGGTATCAGGACCGGCTTCACCTTCTCCATGTCGCTCACGGGTGCCTCGCCCGCGGCCCCTCGGCCGGGATATAAGTCCGTGGATGGCGGCGGGGATTCTGCACCGCCAGCGGTTGTTCCGCTCTGGTTGTTCCAGAACGGTTGGTCATCGCCCTTGGTGCCCGCCTGAATGGAAGACCATTCGGACTTGGATATTGAATACTTCTGGGTCGTGGTGCTGGCTTCAATTGGCTACGTCATCATTTGTGGTATGCTGTCATTCGGTAACCTATGGACAATGGTGGGTGCTATTGCGGGTTCGTGGATGGCTTACGGAATCTCAATGGGTAGACTAGCCGCAGGTCGAGATAAACCGATAGAGTAGCAGTGAGTGAGCCACCAAGGACTATGACTCGCCAAGAATTACCAGATGCAACTTGGAAGGGAATCAAGGTGAGGTATGCCACGGCCGTCGCTGAGAGGGAGCCGAAGAGAATGAAGAATGCCAAGACCACATACAGCCGGTGCCGTTCGTCGAGGGAAACTGGAAGGCGAGGGAGCCTGTAATGCCCGTCGCGTTCCTCTATCACGAAGAAGTGGAGCATCAGGTCACAGAAGACATACGAGACAACGGCAGTGAAGCCGACCGTCCAAGCATCCGGATAAGCGAGTCCAACCCTCAAGAATGTGGCGAGAAAAAGAACGATGAGGAAATAGGAAAGCCCGTAGTCTATGAGCTTCTTCAGTCGAGCAAAAGGTGTTGCCAAAGTCGTTCAATCAGGACTTGGCGAGATAGTCGCTCAGGATGTATCGAATTGTCTCCGGTATCGAGTCGAGGGCGCGTTTCTTCCGCTCTAGCTCTAGCCGCTTCTCCATCTCCTCGGTTATCGAGATGTTCAGTTTCTTCATCATGGACAGACCCTAGGCAGAGTCGGGATATAAGGAATCCTATTGGGCGATATTGGGCGATAGGGATAAATACGCCCGATTGCACCCTATTGATACCCAATAGGGCGATGCGAATGGAAACAAACAACTTTGACGCAAGAGTGGAACGCGGCCTAGCCATGAGCAAGAAGGAAGGAATCTTCGAGAACCTAGACGGCTCCTTCGTGGTTCCCTCCCAGAGCAGGAAGGATGTCAAGTATGAAGTCCGCGCAATCGGCGCGACTTGGGTTTGCAACTGCCCGGACTTTGAGACACGTGCAGACTCAATCTCAGCTTGCAAGCACATCCACGCGGTCCGGTTCTGGGTCGCCGCGAAAGTAGAGCTAGAGCAGAAGCCAAAGCCCAAGGTCTTCGCAGACGACGCGGTCCAGTGTGACCGGTGCGGGTCGATTCAGGTAATCCGATACGGGTCGAGCGGAGCGAAACAGACCTACTATTGCAAGGGATGCGACCACAAGTTCACGCCTAGCCTTCTCAAGAGGACCCACTACACGCCCGAGATGGTCACGCTGACACTTGACCTTTACTTCTCGGGAATGAGTCTCCGAAAGGTCGCGCGGACGCTGAACGATAACTTCGGGATGACCCTCGGCGCGACGACAATCTATCGGTGGATTCAGACTTTCGTCCCAAGGATTAGCGAGTATGTGAATTCCCTCGCTCCACAACTGAGCGAGACATGGCAAGCGGATGAGCTATTCGTCAAGATGAGGGGAGGAGTCCACACCAACCAATACGACCTAGACGGCATGGCTTTCCTCTGGAACGTCATGGATAGGAAGACACGGTTCCTACTCGCCTCGAAGGTCAGCAAGCACAGAGACGACTATGGAGCGGTGCGGGCCTTCGCGGAGGCCATCAAGAACGCTCACGACAACTTGCCAGAGAAGGTCTTCACTGATGGCTTGAACTCTTACCGCGACCCCATCAAGTTCGGGTTCAAGGGTCAGGTTCAGCACATCGCCCGGATGGGAGTCGGCAAGCCTCACGCAAACAACAACCGCGTAGAGCGCCTCAACGGGACTCTACGCGAGCGCGTCAAGGTTCAGCGCGGATGGAAGTCCTATCAGACTCCGCTCGCGGAAGGGCAGAGAATCGCTTACAACTTCGTAAAGCCCCACATGGCGCTGGAAGGGCAGACCCCGAGCCAAGCGGCAGGACTTACTCCGAAGGGATGGGCGGAGCTACTTAGAGCGGCGCTTACCAACCAGAACGGAACAACCGAGGGGGAACAACGCTAGATGGAACAGAACCGCGGCGGGCGTATCTCCTTTAATAGCCTGTGCTCGCGCGGCGGACGCAGGTCGTCTTCAATTTGTCAAGGGAAAGCTCCAGGCCGGAGGTCATGCTAGCGCAGGAGCAGGCTGTGATCCGCCGGTCCCAGGGTCTTCGGAAGGAGGTCGAGGCTGCGGTGGGGGTCGGCGAGACCGAGGGGACCCTCATACTCACCGACCGGAGGCTGGTCTACGTCCACGGGGACGAGAAGGAGGTCGCCCTCCCGATCGGGGAGTGGAGCGCGAAGCGGCTCTACTTCGCCGACGTGGACGCGCTGGACTCGATGGTCATGGACTCCGCGAGCGTCGAGATACCCCTCTCAGTGATATCAAAGGCCTCGGGGCACAAGCTGGAGGCCCTGGCGCCCAAGCTCGAGGTGACGTGGACCGACGGTGGGAATACACGGAAGGATGAATTCGTGCAGCAGGTGACCGGGCGCTCGAGGAGGAAGAACCTGGACGACTGGGCAGGAGTGATCCAGAGGCTCAAGGCAGGGAGCGCGTCCCTCGTCAAGCTCCCCCCTGCACCCAAGGGAGAGACGCTCGAGGGCAAGGTGATGGTCGTCCTCGGAGACATGCAGCAGAAGGGGCTGTTCACCATTGAGGAGGAGGTCGAGGAGCGCTACAAGGTAGACCTGGACCCCGACGACGTGGAGGCGGCGTGCGCGAGGCTGGTCGCGTCTGGCCTCGTCAAACGGTTCTCCGCCAGCGACGAGGACGACTCCTTCGCCAGGGTCTCCGCCCTGGGCGAGGACGACCTCACCCCGTAGGCCGCCGTGCGGTCAGCGCGCGGCTCTCGCGCCCTTCTTGGCCCGCCGCCCCAGAGACTCCTCGAGCTCTCGCATGGAGGACACCATCTCGGTCCTCCTGGCCTCCTGCGCCATCACCCCCCGGACGTCCTCTGTGAGCATGCGCGCAACGTCGATCTTCCTACGGACCCCGCCCGCCACGTGGTCGAACGCCGCGAAGGGGGCGAGGGCTGAGTAGAGCCCCTCCATGAGCTCGAAGTATCTTCTTGCCTTTTCAATCTCCGACCTCATTATCGCGTCGAGGAGCAGGCGCTTCACCTCCCCTACCGTGTCGAGGAGGCCCATGAGGTATCCCTCGCCCGAGACCCCGAGGTCCTTGATCCCCGGGATCGGCCTCCCGAGCACGATTGCCTCCACGGACGAGGCCTCGACGAACTCGGCCTCGGGAGAGGCGAGGTACCTCGCGAGGGGCCCCGTCCCTGCCTCCTCCCTGAGCCCCGCGAGGACCTTCCCAGCGTCCCCGATCTCGACGTGGGCCTCGCCTGCTTTGCCGGTGTGGATGTGGATTATCGCCTTCGAGCACAGGGCGATGCAGTCCCGCGTCTCCTTCAGGATCCGCTCCCTCCTTCCCAGGGCGCCCTGCATCTCCTTCTCTATCCCCTTGAGCGACCGGTCTACCCTCGGCTCCGACGTCAAACCCATCCGGCGGCGGCAGGGGCGGACATAAGCATGTCCTTCGCCCGCCGAAGGCGCCGCGCGGACGGACGGGAAGGCGACCGTGAGCCCGGTCGTGGGAGCAGCCCGCCATCGAAAGCGATAAGACGCCAGGGCTGAGTGGCAGACACCCTCGGCATGCGAGGCACTCGTTCTGTTCCTCTGGCAGCACACGGAGCGCCCGAAGGGGGCAGGAGAGAGGGCGGGGCCTCCCGCCACTGGTGAGTCTCCAGGAGTTGCCGAACCGACAGTACGAGAGGGGGCGGTCGCGCGAGTACAGGGTGATGGAGCTCCTGAGGGACGACGGGTGGGTCGTCGCGCGGAGCGCCGGCTCCCACAGCCCGGTCGACGTCTTCGCGGCCAAGCTCGGGGCGACCCTGCTTGTGCAGGTGAAGAACGGCAAGGCGAGGGTCAAGGCCGAGGAGGCGAAGGAATTGGTTAAATGGGCTGAGGCGTTCAACGCCGACGCAGAGATTTGGCACTTCAAGGGGAGGGGTCGGCTGGAGAAGAGGCGGCTTCGGGCGCGCAGGTGAGTTGGTCGAGCTGGAGCTGAAGTGCTACCTCTGCGACGCAGAGCTAAAGTCTGAAGCCAAGCCGTTCAAGATAGGCACCAAGGAGGAGTTCATCTGCGTCTCCTGCTACACCAAGATGGCGAACAGGCGCGCCGCCATGGGCAAGGAAAGTCCGAAGTAGCGCTACGAGCCGGCGAAGCATCCCTTGAGCTGCGCTATCACCGAGTCGCAGAGCTCGACCTTCTCGTCGTCCTCGCAGAGGGTGTAGAACTGGCGCGCCTTTTCGTACTCAGGGAGCGCGCGTATGGCGTTGGCGGCGTCGCTGCTCGTCTCTCCGAGCGAGAGCAGCCCGGTCATCTCGTACCACTCCGCCGCGCTCCCGTAGTCGCGGAGCCCCTCGAAGCAGCTCGCGATCCACCTGCACAGGTTGACCCTCTGCTCGGGGGACTGGAGCTTCCCGAACTCCTCCTTCAGGAGGATCGCCGCGGCGTCTCTCTGCCCCACGCCCGCCAGACGAAGGACGTCTGAGAAGCTCATCGGGGGTAGGTTCCCACGGCGAGGTTAACACCCCGCGACTCTATATTCTTTGAACCGCGTATCAAACGGATTTCTTCCTCCGCGCGAGCGAGCCCTCCCTTGCATTCCTCCGCAGCCTGGCCTCGGCGAACCGCCTCTTCTCGTCTGGCGTCGCCGGGACCACCGGCTTGATGGGGGTGGGTCGCCCGTCGCCGTCGATCGCCACGAAGGTCAGATAGCTGGAGCAGGTGTGCGTGGTCTCTCCGGTCAGGGGGTCCTCCGCCTCTATCCTCACGCCCACCTCCATGGACGTCCTCCCGACGTAGTTCACCGACGCCTTGAGGATGAGGAGGTTTCCCACGTACACGGGGGCGAAGAAGTCCATCCGGTCTATCGATGCGGTGACGACGTTCGTGCGAGCGTGCTGGAAGGCGACTATCCCGGCGACCTCGTCCATGTACCGCATTATCGCGCCGCCGAAGACGTTCCCCTGGACGTTCCCGTCGGTCGGCATCATCAACCTCACGGTGGTCATCTGGGAGAGGGATACTCCCTTCCCGCCAGCCCTTCGGCTCATGTCGTTGGTCGCGACGGCGGGACGGTTGATAAACCTGATTCGCCGCATCGAGGACGCCCTGCATTGGAGTACATCACCCCCGACGCCATGAAGGAGCTGGAGGCAGGGGCGGCGAGGTACGGGCTCTCGGTGAAGGACCTGATGGAGAACGCGGGGAGTGCGGTCGCCCGGTTCGTCGAGGCCAGGTATCCGGAGGCGAGAAAGGTCTGCGTCGTCTGTGGGGGCGGCAACAACGGGGGCGACGGGCTCGTCGCGGCGAGGCACCTCTCCTCCCGCTTCGACGTAACCGTGGTGCTGCTCGTCGCGCCGGCCGCGATCCGGACGGAGGAGGCGCGCGAGAGCTGGGAGGCGCTCGGCGGGACCCGGGCCCGGCTGCGCGTCGCCGAGGACCCGGAGGCGCTCGCAGAGGCCTCGGAGGCGGTCACCTCGGCAGACGTGGTCGTGGCCGCCATCTTCGGGACGGGGGTCAGGGCTGGGCCAGTGAGGGAGCCCTACGCATCGGCGATCTCCTTGGTCAACGCCTCGAGGGGGGCGAGGGTGGCCGTCGACCTTCCGTCGGGGATAGACCCGGAGACTGGGTCCGTCAGCGACCCTGCAGTCGTGGCGGATGTGACCCTCGCGCTGCACCGCCCCAAGACGGGGCTGAGGGGGAGGGAGGAGCACACCGGCGAGCTGGTGGTCTTGCCTATAGGCATCAGGGAGGAGGGCACGGCGGGTTGAGGGTCTTCCAGATCCCGGTAGGGCCGATGGAGAACTTCGCGTACCTGCTGATGGAGGAGGGGAGCCGGGAGGCGCTCGCGGTCGACTCCGGCTGGGAGACCGAGCCCATAACGCGGGTGGCGTCGAGCGAGAAGATGAGGGTGAAGTACGTCTGCGCGACCCACGCGCACTACGACCACGTGCGGTCCATCGACCGCCTGGCGGCCGAGCTGCGCGCCGTCACGGTGGCCTTCGAAGGCTCCCAGGCCAAGCCCAAGGTCTCGGTGGCGGACGGGGACGCGCTGAGCATCGGCGGCAGGGACGTCCTGGTGATGCACACCCCCGGCCACACGAAGGACAGCGTCTGCTACTACGACGGAGAGAACGTCTTCACGGGGGACACGCTCTTCGTCGACGCGTGGGGGCGGACAGACCTCCCGGGCGGGTCCCCCGACGAGCTGTTCGCGAGCCTGCACGACGTCCTGATGGCCCTGCCAGACGAGACCGTCGTCTATCCGGGGCACGACTACGGGGAGGCGCCGTTCAGGACCCTCGGGGAGGAGAAGGAGCGGAACCCTGCGCTCAGGGCGAGGTCTGCGGACGAGTTCCGCAGGCTCACGCAGGACTGAGGGCTACCCGAACCACTTCTCCAGGCTCTCGGACTTTGAGCTCTCGAGCGCCTCGACGCGCTTTATCGCCGCGTCCACCCTTTCGGCAGAGAACGAGTGCTCGTCCACAAGGAACGCCTTGAGCTCGGCCGGCTTGAACTCGCCCCAGGAGGGCTTCACGCCGGCGGTCGCCGGCGGGTCGAGGAAGATCCGCCGAATCGCCTCGTAGTCTATCTTCGCGACCTCGTCCCTCAAGGGCTCGATCCGGTCGATGGAGTGGTAGGTCTTGAGCAGCTTCATCCCCTTCACCGGGCCGATCCCCTTGAACCCGTCGGGGTCGAAGTCCGTCCCCATCAGGATCCCGAAGTCTATGAGCTGCTCCCGGGTCATCTCGAGCGCCCTCAGGGTCTCCTCGAGGCTGATCGTCTCAGGCTCCACCTCCACGAAGACGTTCTTGCTGGGGAGCCGCCTCCTCCCCGATATGGTGATGTTCCTCACCAGGAGCGGCGCGCCGAAGAGGAGCGAGTCGTGGTCCTGCGACCCGACCGCGTCGACCGTCCCTTCCTTGGCCATCACCGCTGCCTGCGCCTCCCCCTCGGAGGGCGCGTCGACCCACGGGATGCCCATGGCGTCGAGCAGCTGCTTGGACTCGGCCACCATGTCGCGCCTGAGGGTGGTGGAGGCCTCCGCGTACTTCCTCGCGCTCGCCATGTCGCCGGCCTCGACGGCGGCCGCGTACTGGCGCTTGGCCTCGTCGCGCTGCTTCCTCCGCCTCTCTATCTCCACCGCCTTGAGCTCCGGAGGCGCCCCGTCGAAGACGAAGACCAGTTTTATCCCGAACTCCATCAGGTTGATGTTCCTGTAGAAGAGCCCGCTCAGGTGGCTCGTGACCCTGCCCTGGGAGTCCTTCAGGTGGCTGCCGTCGGCCCCCCTGATTATCGCCAGGAACTGATAGAGGGTGTTGTAGGCGTCGATGGCTATCTTCTTGCTGCCGAGCGACTCGAGGGTGACCTTCCGCCTGGGAAGGACGTCGCCGAGGTCTACTCCCAAAGGTCGGGCGTCACGCCCCCCGGTCAGCGCCGGGGCGGCGCGAGGCGCGAGGCGGCGCCCCTTCGAGGAACGGCCTCACCTCTCCCCGTATCGCACCGGGGAGGGAGCGGTCTCCATGAACTCCACCCTCCGCTTCTCCTTGGCAGCCCACCTGACCGTGATGACGCCCTGTATCTCGAGGTCGAGGAGGGCCTTGTTGAGCTCGTTCATCGAGTAGCCCCCGGACTTGCCCAGCGCCGAGAGGAGCTCGTCGTCGGTGGCGTGCTTCTTCTCCTTGATGAGCTCGTACAATGCGTATCTGATTGGTGGCCTCAACTAACTCTCTACTGTCCTCTATGCTTCTAGATCCCTGCAGAGGGGAGGAACTTCGGGCGCCCGGTTATAAAAGCTTCGAAGTCGGCCTCAGATCCTGAGCTGGCTCGACATCCTGCTCACGCCCACGACCTCCGACTGGGTGACCATGGGCGCCTTGGCCACAGCCGCCTCCACCCTGTCGGGCATCCCCTCGGCCTCCGGAGTCACGATGTCGACTATGAGCGCGTAGAGCCCGAACGCTATCGGGTCCTCCTTGCTGCTCTTCAGCACCATGTCCTTCTCCAGGACCCCCTTTATCGCTGAGAGGAGCTGGTCGGCGGGCACCTCCGGGCCGGAGGGCATCGCCTTCACCCTGATCAGGTAGGACCCGGCCATCTCAGGGTCCCTCGAAGCCGCAGTTCACGCACTTGTACCTCCTCGAGAACTTGCGGCACTTTTCGCACCGCCAGACCGCCACCTGCTGGCAGCTGGGGCAGTGGAACTTCGACGCCTTCTCGCCGGGCATGACCGGCCGGTTGCAGGACGTGCAGACCGGGAGGGAGACGGACCTTTGAGGCAATCAGAGGATGCCCCGCCGAGGGCATGAATTATACCTTCCGAAGCGCGACGCGAGCTCAGGCCTCTCTCTGCTTCGCCAGGGAGGCCAGCGTCTGCCGCGCCTCCGAGGAGACCAGCACCCCCGCGAGCTGGAGGACGCCCCTGACTCCGAGGGCAGAGAGGGCCGCACTGGCGTGGAAGTCGAAGGAGCCGGCGGCGAGCTTCGCGGCTACCTTGGGGCGCTGCAGGGTCGCGACGAGCTTCTCGAGGTCCTTGTTCGAGAGGCTCTCGTGTATGTGCCTCAGTCGCGTCATGAGCCGGTACTCCTTCCCGTAGGTCGCCGACCACTCCTCCTGGTAGCGCGCGAGGAGCGACGGGTCCTTCCGGAGGAGGGACTCGGAGACCCACCTGGCGGCGATCGTCCCGCCCGCGATGGAGCTCGGGATCCCCCCCGCGGTGGTCGGCTTGACCTGCCCGGCCGACTCCCCGACGTAGACAGTCCGCCCCGAGACGAACGACTCTATCGGGCCGCCCACGTAGATGGTGCAGGCCACCTTGCTCACGATCTTCGACCTGCGGGTCGCCAGGAAGCCCTCCAGAGCCCGGACGGCGTTTATCCCGAACCCGGCAGCCCCCACCTTCGCGATCCCATCCCCCCGAGGGATGACCCAGGCGAAGAAGCCAGGGTACTTCTCCTGGTCGGTATAGACCTCCACGACCCCGTCCGTGAACCAGTCCCCCTCGACCTCGTACTTGGCCGTCGGGACGAGCCCCCTCCTGTTGAACCTCATGACGCCGGTCGGCCCGGTCGCGTCGACGTAGTACCCGGCAGAGTAGGTCTGGCCGCCGGCCCTTACCTTCACGCCGCCATCCGCGTCGTCGACGCCGGTCACCCTCGCCCCGAGCACGACCTCCGCGCCCGACGCCTCTGCTGCCCTGGCGAGCTGCTCGTCGAAGGCGCTACGGTCGATGACGACGACCTCAAGGCGGGACGCGTCCAGGGCAGCGCTCCTCCCCAGCGGGGAGAACACGACGCCCTTCGTCACCCGGCTCTGGATGCACTCGTCCTCGGGGATGGCGTACCTCCGGAGCTCCCTCAGGCTGACCAGGCCGTCGCACTTCTCAGGCTCGCCCACCTCCTTGTCCTCCTCGAGGACGAGCACCCTCAGGCCCTTCCTCGAGGCCTCCGCGGCGAAGGAGAGGCCGGCGACGCTCCCCCCGCCTACGATCGCGTCGTAGGCCAGCGAGGAGGCGCGTTCGGGGGAGTCGAGCATGGGACGGAGTCCGGCGTCGGGGCAAGCCTTAACCCGGCGCGTAATAACCCTTCGATTCAGGAGGCGCTCCCGTCTGGCCGAAGTGAAACAGGTTATCGTGGTCAGGTCGGACCTCAAGATGGGCAAGGGCAAGACGGCAGCCCAGGTCGCGCACGCCGCGCTCGACGCCGCCGAGGGTGCCCGGAGGAGGAACCCGGGGTGGTACGACGCCTGGAGGGAGCAGGGTCAGGCGAAGGTCGTCGTGAAGGTGGAGGGCGAGGAGGAGCTGCTCGACCTCCAGAGGCAGGCCAGGGCCTTGGGGCTCCCCGTCTCGCTCATCCAGGACAGGGGCCTGACCCAGCTCGAGCCCGGGACGACCACCTGCCTGGGGGTGGGGCCTGCGCCTTCGGGCGAGGTCGACAAGGTGACCGGCAAGCTGAAGCTCCTTTGAGCGCGCGGCCGCCCCCGAAGGACGTCGAGTCGGGCCTCACGGCATACTCCACCGGAGGGCCGCGCCGGGCGGGGCGCCTGCGCACGAGCTACGACGGCTTCAGGGTCCAGGAGCTGATATCGCTCGAGGGCCTCGTGCAGACCAGGGGCCCGGGCCTTGTCCCCGTCTACAGGGTCACGAAGGCGGGGATCGACACCCCCCACGTCGCGAGGGAGATGGCCGCCATGATAAAGAGCGAGACCAACTACGCCGGCCTGAAGGACAAGAACGCGACGGTCGTCCAGTACATCAGCGCGAGGAGCAGCAGGGCGTCGGCCCCTCCCGAGCTCCACGGGAGCAGGTTCGAGGGAGAGCTGGTCGGGTTCTCGAAGCCCCTCACCCGGGGGATGCTGGTGGGCAACCGGTTCCGGATACTCGTCGAGACGGAGGAGGACCTGAGCGCCGAGATCGAGGGCTGCTTCGAGGCGTGCCGGGGGAGGCGTGTCGCGAACTTCTTCGGCTACCAGAGGTTCGGGCTCAAGGGCGGCGTGAACAGGAGGGCCGGCCGCGCCATCGTCCTGAGGGACTTCGCCCAGGCGGTCGCCCTGCTGCTCTCCGAGCCAAGGGAGGGTGACGACCAAGACGCAGGCGAGGCGAGGAGGCTCTGCGCAGAGGGGAGGTATGCGCAGGCCATCCCCCTCCTCTCGAGGGGGCAGGACATCGAGAGGAGGATGGCCTCGCACCTTTCAGCCAAGCCCGGGGACCACCTCGGGGCCATAAGGAGGATACCCGTCCCCATCAGGCGCCTCCTGGTCAACTCGTACCAGGCGTACGTGTTCAACCTGGCCCTGGGCAGGGCCCTGGCCTCTGGCCTGGACATATCACGCGTGGTCACCGGGGACAACTGGTCGGCCGTGAAGGAGGGCGGCCTCTCGACCGGCAGGGTGCACGGGGTGAAGGAGGCGGCTCCCCCCGGGGCGGAGGCGGTCCCGCTGCTCCAGATCGTCGGCTATGCGTACAGGAACTACGGCTCGCGGCTCGACGCCTTCCTGGCAGAGGTGATCAAGGAGGAGGGGACGCCCCCCTCCTCGTTCTACGTGAAGGAGGCCGAGGAGGTGAGCAGCGAGGGCGGCTTCAGGGCGGCGCCCCTCCTGTCGAAAGACCTGTCGTACGAGGCCGTGGGCGGGGGGTTCGTGCTCGAGTTCTCGCTGGGGAAGGGCGAGTACGCGACCGTCCTCCTGAGGGAGGTGCTAAAGCCCGAGGACCCGCTCGCCGCGGGGTTCTGACATCAGGAGACCAGGCCGAGCCTGCGCCTATAGTCGTAGTCCTTCATTATCGCGGGGTGCGAAGGGTCGACCATGATGCACTCGTACCACCTGTGCTTGCCGTCCACCCAGAGCTCGTAGGACCCGAGCATCTTCAGGTTGGTGTGCCTCTCCCTGACCCGCCGCTCGGCGACCTTCTTGACGGGCTCGTCGGACTTCATCCTCAGGACGCCCATGTGCTTGGGCCTCCTCCCGGAGGTCGGCCTCGGCCGCCTCATGCCGCCGGCGGCGACGCGGATCCTTATCACGACCACGCCCTCCTTCGCCTTGTAGCCGTACATCCTGGCCTTGTCCAGCCGCGAGGGCCTCTCGACCCGCTCCATGGTCGGCCCCTTCCTGAGCTGGACCGCCCGCTGGCGTATGTCACCGGTCTTCTCCTTGAAGACCTTGCGCCAAGTCTCCCCCACCTGTCTGTACAAAGCGAACGTTGCCCCGCTTCGGGACGGTGAGTTAAGTCTTTTCTATTGCTGGAGGCGCCCGGAAAAGAACTGGTTGAGCTTGGCGCCGACGATGGCGACCGAGCTCGCCTGCGCGTCCTTGGTCTGGCCGGCCATGTGAGGGGAGGCTATCATGTTGGGCGCGGCCGCTATCTTCGACCTTGGCGGCTCGGTCTCGAAGACGTCCAGCGCGGCGCCCCCGATGGTCCCGTCCCTGAGCGCCTGCTCGAGGGCCGTCTCGTCCACCACCTCCCCCCGCGAGGTGTTGATGACGAAGGCCGTCCGCCTCATCAGGGAGAGCCTGCGCGCGTCCACCATCCGCCTCGTCTCCGCGGTGAGCGGGATGTGGAGCGTTATGAAGTCGGACGACGCGAAGAGCGTGTCCAGGTCGACCATCCTGCACCCCAGCGCGGCGAGGGTCTCCTGAGGGACGTCGACGACGTCGTAGGTCACGACGGTCATCCCTATCACGCGGGCTATCTCGGCCACCCTGCGCCCTATCCGGCCGAAGCCCGCGATGCCCAAAGTCTTGCCCTTCAGCTCGACCCCTACGAAGCGCTCCTTGTCCCACCCTCCCGCCTTCAGGGTGGCGTCGGCCGCCGGGATACCCCTGGCCAGGGTCAGCATCAGGCCGATCACGAGCTCCGCGACCGCCTCCACCAGCGCCTCAGGGCTGCTGACCACCTCCACCCCCCTCGCGTTGGCAGCCCCGACGTCCACGTTGTCCAGCCCGCTGCCCGACCTGGCGACCACCTTGAGCCTGGCCCCCCTGGCGATGACCTCCGCGTCCACCTTCGTCCTGCTCCTGACGACGAGCGCGTCGTAGGCCTCCACCCTCGCGAGGAGCTCGTCCCTGGTTATCTTGGGCGCATAATCGACCTCGAACGCGTCGGTGAGCCCGAGCCCCGCCACGTCCATCGGGTCGCACACGAGCACCCTGCGTTTTGCCATGTCACGCGCCCTGTAACTCCGGGATTTGTCGGGCTGTTAAGGATATTGGAGAGCGCTCGTGCGCGAGCCCCGGCGCGTAGGGGGACTCGAGGTGCACCAGCCGGTCTGCGGTCAGGCCTAGGCCCACCACCATGGATGCGGCGGCTGCGAGAGACGACGCCCGCCAGCCGGCCAGCTCGAGTCCGCAGACCAGCCGGGTGGGCCTGTCGTAGACCATGGAGACCAGGGTCTGGCCTGGGCTGCCCTCGCCCGGGAACGCGCATTCGACGGTGGCAGGGTCGAGCCCCACGGAGCGGGCCTCCGCCTCGCTGAGGCCGGCTGTGCAGAGCTCCACCCCCAAGACCGTCTGCTCCATCGCCCAGGAGAAGGAGGCCGTCCTCATCCCTCCGGAGGCGTTGGCGCCGGCGACCTCCCCGCCGACCCTCGCCGTGGAGAAGAGCCTCGCGGGCACAGACCCCGCCTTGAACCTGACCTCGGCCGAGTCGCCCGCCGCGAAGACCCCCGGGACGCTGGTCTCCATCGAGCTATCGACGAGGAGGCCGCCGTTCGGCCCCTTCGCGCACCCGGCATCAGGGTAGGAGGGGGCACCATTCGGCAAAAGGACGACCGCGTCGCACGCGGAGACCCCCCCGCCAGAGGCGACCGCCTCGACCCTCCCGACGCCGAGGATCGAGTCGATCGACCCGTCTACGAGCGCAGGCGCCCCTGCCCCTCCCTCGATGGCCGACCTGCGCAGCATCGCGGCGACCGGCGCCGAGAGCTGTCCGCCGAGCCCGCTCGCCCCGCAATAGACCGAGACCGAACTTCCCCTGCGGGCGAGCGCCTCGCCCACCTTCAACCCGAGGAGGACCGGCCCCCAGACAGCCACCCTCTCGATCGAGCCCAGTCCCTCGGAGAGGGCGAGGTAGTCCGAGGGCCCCCTGAGGACGAAGACCCCCGGCTTCGAGGCGCCCCTGACCTGCGGGACTGACGGCGCCGTCCCGGTGGAGACCACGACCGAATCGAAGCGCGCCCTCTCTCCCCCGTTCGAGCGGCGGACCACCTCCAGGAGCCCCTCCCTCCGTGCCACCGCGGCCACCTCGAAGCCCTTCCTCACCTCCACCCCCGCGCCCGAGAGCTCCCTCGCCTCTGGGAGGACGAGCCCATCCTCGCCCCTACCATCCGAGAGCATCAGCGGCATCAGGGCCCTAGAGACACCGACCCTCTGCGAGGACTCGAAGAGGGTCGCGTCTGCGCCGAGCCGCGCGGCCGCGAGCGCGGCGAAGACCCCGGCCGCGCCTCCCCCGACGACCGCCACCCGCGGCATGGTGGCTGGCGCGGCCGGCCGGCGTAAAGGGTTTGTCTCGCCATGCCTTTCTACCGGGAACCGGGGATCCGGGGCGTGGACCAGCCTCACGCGAAGGCGACCCGGAATCGGCCCCGCTCGGGGGTCGCCTCGGGCGGCTGCGCAGGCCGGTGCGCGCCGGGCGCCTCCGGCGGGCCTCCGGACGACCGGGGCCTGGGCGGTGGGGTGAGCGCCTCCAGGGGCGGGCCAGGGCTCCTCGCGAGGCTCCCGCATCCCCCGGGGACGACTTATCAGCCCTCCCCGGGGAGCCTCTCCGAGATGGGAGCCTCGGGGTCGGCCACGCTGTGGCGCCAGCGGGAGGCGGGCGACCCCCGCGGGACGAGCGATGCGACCCTCGCCGTGAGGAGGGGACTCCCAGATCAGGAGGATGGCTCTCGGTGATCGTGGGGATACTCGGCAAGCCGAACGTCGGCAAGTCGACGTTCTTCGCAGCGGCGACCCTGAAGAGCGTCCCCATCGCAGACTTCCCCTTCACCACCATCAAGCCGAACGTGGGGATGGCCTACCTCAGGACGAAGTGCGTCCACCAGGAGATGGGCGTCGAAGACGACCCGCGGAACTCGGTCTGCTCCGGGGGGGTGAGGCTCATCCCGGTGAAGCTGGTCGACGTGGCGGGGCTGGTCTCCGGCGCCTCTAGCGGGCGCGGGCTGGGCAACCAGTTCCTGGAGGACATCATGCAGGCCGACGCTGTGGTCCACGTGGTGGACGCCTCGGGCTCCACCGACCAGGAGGGCCAGAGGACGGAGCCCGGGAGCCAGGACCCTGCCAAGGACGTCGAGATGGTCGAGAGAGAGGTCGACCTGTGGCTCCTCGAGATCGTCAAGCGCGACTGGGAGAAGGCCTCGAAGCTCTCGGAGCAGCTCAAGACCAGCGTCGCCCCGCCGCTCGCCCAGAGGCTCACGGGGATAGGGATCACGGAGGCCATGGTCGACGAGGCGCTCCTCAGGCTCCACCTGAAGGGCGACAGGCCCCTGAGCTGGCCGGCCGGGTCGCTCGAGGCCCTCGTCAGGGAGCTCAGGGAGAGGAACAAGCCCAGCCTCATCGCCGCGAACAAGGCGGACCTCCCGACGGCCGCCGCGAAGATCCCCGCCCTCAAGGCGGGAGGGAGGACGGTGGTGCCCTGCGCCGCAGAGGCCGAGCTCCTGCTGAGGAAGGCCGCGGAGGCGGGGGTCGTGTCGTACACCCCCGGCGACCCTTCGTTCAAGGTCACAAAGGAGGGGATCTCGCAGGCCCAGGAGAGGGCACTCCAGCTCGTGAAGGAGAGGGTGCTGGACGTATACGGGAGCACCGGGGTGCAGCAGGCCATCGACCAGGCTTACTTCGGGCTCCTCAAGGCGGTGGTGGTCTACCCGGTCGAGGACGAGACGAAGCTCACCAACAAGGACGGCGACGTCCTCCCGGACGCCTACGTGATGAGCGGCGGGTCGACGGCTCTCGACCTCGCGAGGAAGATCCACAGCGACCTCGCCGCGACTTTCCTCTACGCGGTCGACGCGAGGAGCAAGATGAGGCTGGGCGCGGACTACACCCTCAGGGACAGGGACGTCCTCAAGATTGTTTCAAGCGGCAGGCGCGGCTAGGACCTCGACCTGCTCGACCTGGCCTGGCTGTGGCCTGGAGATGAGCTTGGCCTTCCTCACGCCGACGTGCCTGAGCCTCGTGACCTTCTTGGCCTCGTTGTAGACGTCTGAGGCGAGCTTCTGGAGGACCGTCTCCTGGACGAACTGGTCGTACGTCAGCGACGCGGCCCTCTCCTCCATTATCTTGTCGACTATCATCCGTATCTCGTGCTTCTTCGAGGAGTTCATCCTCCCCTGAGAGAGGGCGATCGTGTAGACCCTGACGACGTAGCCGTCCTTGGTCTTGTAGTCCTTGATGAAGTCCGACATCGAGGAGCCCCTCCTTATCAGGCTGCGGAGGTACTCCCTGGAGAACTCGTGCCCCTTTAGTATCGTGTAAGCGGTCTCGCCGTCGACCTTGTCGATCTGGAAGTAGAGCTTGAAGCTATAGTGCTGCGGGTCCTGTTTCAGGATGTCGTAGAGCGTGGTCTCGACGACGCGCCCGGCCGGCCTCTCGACGTCCGTGATGGGCACCTTGCCGATGGGGGCGTTACCGAACGAGGGGGAGGCGAGGACGGTGACCCACTGCTTCAGCTTCCACTTGTCTCTGACCTTCCCCGTGACCTTCTTCGGCAACTTTCGGTGCCGCCCTGATTTCTCTGGCTTAAAAATGCGACTATGATATTATCTCGAGCCCGCCCATGTAGGGCACGAGCGGCTTTGGGATCGCGATGGACCCGTCCCTCTGCTGGAAGTTCTCCACTATCGCCACGAGCGCCCTGGTGGTCACCGCGGTGGAGTTGAGCGTATGGAGGAGGAAGGGCTCCGAGCCGGGCTTCTCCCGGTACCGGATCATCAGCCGCCTGGCCTGGTAGTCGGTGCAGTTGCTGCAGGAGACCATCTCCCGGAACCGCTCCTGCACGGGCATCCAGGCCTCGAGGTCGTACTTCTTCGCGGCGACGGTCCCGATGTCGCCCGTGCATATGTTCACGACCCGGTAGTGCAGGCCCAGGCTCTGGAAGATCGCCTCGGCGTTGCCGATGAGCTCCTCGTGGATGGCCCAGCTCTCCTCGGGCCTCGCGAAGACCACCTGCTCGACCTTGTAGAACTGGTGGGTCCTGAAGATCCCCTTGGTGTCCTTCCCGTGGGCTCCCGCCTCCGCCCGGAAGTTCGGGCTGAAGCCGCAGTACCTTATCGGGAGCGAGCCCCCCGGGAGGATCTCGTCCATGTGCATGGAGACCAGGGGGTGCTCGGAGGTGGCGATGAGGTAGAGGTCGTCCCCCTCGAGCTTGTATATCACCGGCCCAAAGTCCGCGAGGTCGACCACCCCCGCGTAGGCGTCCCTGCGCATCATGAGAGGAGGGCCGACCGCCGTGAAGCCCCTCTTGGAGAGGAAGTCAACCGCGTACCTCATGATGGACTGCTCGAGCCTCATCGCGTCCCCCTTCAGGAAGAAGAACCGCGCCCCGGATATCTTCGCGGCCCTCTCGACGTCGAGGAGGCCGAGCCCGACGAGGAGGTCTTGGTGGTCCTTGGGGGAAAAGTCGAACTTCCGCGGCTCCCCCCAGGTCCTGACCGTGACGTTGCCGCCCTCGTCAGGCCCGACCGGCACGGAAGCGTGGAGTATGTTGGGCAGCGACATGAGCACCTCCCGGACGCGCGACTGGAGCTCGTCTGCCCTCTTGTCCAGCCTGGCGATCTCGTCCGGGACCCCCTTCACCTCGGCCAGCTTCTCGCTCGCGTCCTTGCCGGCCTTCTTCAGGGCGGCGACCTCCGTCGTGAGCTTGTTCTGCGCGTGGCGGAGGTCGTCGACCCTCTTCTTCGTCTGGCGCCACTCGGAGTCGGCCGCGGCGGCCTCGTCCACCAGCGGGAGCTTGTCCAGCCAGCCGCGCTTCTTCAGGTCGTCCCGGATGACCTCAGGCCTCTCCCTCAGCAGCTTCACGTCGAGCAAGTCTTGGCTACCACTGGACCCTTGGCCGACCCTCGCAGCCCCTGGAGATAATCGTTGCAGGTGCCCCCGGGACGGTCATCGCCTGCTCGCCTGTGACCAGACCTCTCCGAAGAGCTTCGCGTCCGCGATGATGCTCTCCACCGTGCTCACGGCGGGGCGGAGCCGGGGAGAGTCGACCCTGAATGTCAGGCGCCTTCCTCTCCTGGAGGCGCTGAACCTCTGGTCCTTCGGGAAGTAGCGGTTGTCGGGCATCAGCGCGGCGTCGAGCGCGGAAGCCACCTCCCCGTCCCGGCACTCGATCTCGAGCAGGAGGCTCACCGAGCCGGCCCGCCTGCGCCCCGTCACCCGGCAGCCACCCGCTCTACCACGAGCCTGGTGAATTCGTCGCGCCTCGCGAAGGGGACCTTCGCGCCGGCTGCCATGCTGTGGCCCCCGCCCACGCCCCCGACGCTCTCCGCGGCCGCCCGCATCACCTCGCCTAGGTTCACCTTCCCCGGGAAGGAGTCCCCTATCCTCGACGAGAACTTCAGGTCGGACTCGCCCGAGCGCGCCCGGACGAGGACCAGCTTGTCGCGGAACCTGTCCGAGGAGGCAAGGAGGGACGAGACCGAGCCGGTCATCCTCTCCTCGATGAACTCCTCCCCCATGACGACCATCACGTTCCCCTGGGTTGCCACCTTGTCCTCCTCCTGCTGGAGCCTCTGGAGCGCCTTGTTCAGCTTGCTCCTGTACTCCGCCATCAGGGAGAGGGCGGAGCTGAGCGCTGACTCGCGGTCGCCTATGCAGATCGAGACGCCGAGGTCCGCCCTGTCCATCCTTCCGCACGCGTTGAGGACGCTCGAGAACTCGCGCGCGTCGCGGAGCGGGGTGAGAGGGTCCTCGAAGACGAACGTGTAGACCGTCCCGAGGAGGTCCTTCAGGACGTCCGCCCCGTGCCCGGCCGAGGCGATGAACCCGGAGACGACCTCGACGACCTTCTGCTTCTCCTCGTTCGAGAGCTCGCCGAGGGTGCGCCACCTCCCCCCCTCCTTGAGCCTGAGCCCCGAGGTGGTGAGGGCGGCCAGGGCGGCGTCCTTGGCCCCGGAGAGGCCCTGGATGAACGGGGTGTAGCTCATCGCGACCGCCTCGTGGACCGGCCGGGTCTCCCTCCCGAAGAAGAGGAGGTCGTTGGTGGCCGAGACGAGGCCCCTGGAGACGGCGTCATCGAGCGCGACCTTGTTCAGCCCGGTGAGCATCCGCCCCTCGCCCTTGTCCTGCCTGTCTCCGAGCGCCCCGACGATCGCGAGCTGGGAGAGGTCCGCGTTCTCCCAGTCGTCGAGCGCCATTGCGAAGGCGTACGCCATCGTGGACGAGCACGCCTCGACCCCGCCGTCGTACCCGAAGTTCCATGCGTTGATCAGCCGCGGGTGGCGGAGGTCCGCCTCGGGGACCTGGTGGTGGTCGAGGACGGCGAACCGCTCCCCGAACGCCTTCGAGAGCTCTCCGAGGAGGCCCGAACCCAGGTCGGTGAATAGGTAGAAGTCGAACTTGTCCGCCCTGAGCCTCTCTATCGCCTTCAGGTCGAGGTCGGGTATGGCCCTCACCGAGACCGCCACCCCCTTCCTGGCCAGGGCCGAGAAGGCTATCGAGCCGCTCGAGAGCCCGTCCGCGTCGATGTGGGTGACGACGAGGACGCGCGCCCCCTTCCGGGAGAGGTCCAGCAGGTGCCGGGCCTCGTCACGCGCGCGCTCGAAGAGAGCCCCCTGGTCAGACAGTCGGTCTGGTGTCGTAGCAGCCTCGCTCGCTACCACCCGGAGACCCCACCCCGTATCTCAGCTCAGCTGGGCCACTACCGCGCTGTACTTGAAGTCCTGCGGGAGGACGCCTATCTCCTTGTAGTACTTTGAAAGGCGGTAGATCTTCGCCTCTATCAGCTCTAGCGAGCGGACGTTCTTCCGGTCCGCCTTGAACGCGGCGAGGTGGGACTGCACCCTCCTCGCGGAGTCGAGCATGTTCTGCAGGTCCTCGGGAATCGCCGGAGAGAGCTTGTTCTCCCTCAAGATCTCCATCACCGACCTACCCACGATGGGCTTCACCAGCGGTATCCCGTACTCGTCCCTGAGCCTCACCCCTATGGCGCTCGGGGGGACGCCCTCCTTCGCCAGCTTGACCACCATGGCGGTGACGTCGTCCGCGCTGTAGGTGAGCCAGTTCGGGGCCCGCTTGCTCGTGGGCCGGGTCTGGTGGCTCTTGCCGTGCCGGTGGGAGTGTATCCTCGCCAATGGAACCGGTGCGACTCGATTTCCCCCGGTTTAAAACCATTCCCGGCCGGGAAGGCTATCCCCTCGATAGATACCAGCGGGCGAACTTCTTCATCGAGTCCGCCCTGTGGGAGACGGCGCCCTTCTGCTCCAGGGTGAGCTCACCGAACGTCCTGGCGCCGCCTCTCGGGACGAAGACCGGGTCGAAGCCGAACCCTCCGCCCCCCCTGGGCCGTTCGGCTATCGTCCCCCTCGCGGTCCCCTCGAAGGTCGTCGGGTCTCCGGACGGCTCGCAGTAGGCGAGCGAGCTCACGAAGACCGCAGCCCGGGAGCTCTCGCCCTCGAGGAGCCTGACGAGGCCGCCGACCCCTATCGTCTTGAAGACGTAGGCCGAGTACGGCCCCGGGAACCCGCCGAGGGCGTCGACGAAGAGGCCGGCATCCTCGACCAGGACCGGCCTCCGGGCCGCCCTGGCAGCCCCCCTGGACGCGAAGGCGGCCACCTCTCCGGTGGTGTCGGCCTGGATCTCGATCCCCTTGCCGTCGAACTGCTCGACCTGGATCCCGAACCGGCCCAGCACCTCCCGCGCCTCCTCGAGCTTGCCCCTGTTCGAGGTGGCGAAGAGGACAGGACGAGCCCGGCTACTCGACCCGGGCATACCTCCCCCTCCGCTCTATCTCCGCGAGCTTCCTCGCCGCTGCCGCCGTCCTGGTGCCTCCCAGGACCTCGGAGTAGCCGGCGAGGAGCGACCGCATGAAGGGCTTGGAGACCCCGTTGTGCGCCCCCGTGACCGTCTCCTTGATCAGGCGGAGGTCGACCGCCTGGTCCTCGAGCCTCTGAGACCTGATCGCCAGCCCGAAGTCGATGAGCGTTAGGCGGCCCCCTCCTACGATGACGTTGGACGTGGTCAGGTCTCCGTGCATTATCCCCGCGGCGTGCAGTCTGGCGATGTCGCGCCCGAACTCCGCCCCGAGCTCTCGCGCCCTGCGCCCTGTCATCGCGGGGTCCATGAGTACGGTCTTGAGCCGCTCTCCCTCGACAAACTCCATCACGAGGAGCGCCTCCTCGGGGGAGACGTAGTAGAGCCATGGCGCCGGGACCCCGGCCCCCCTTGACTGGTGGATTATCTGGGCCTCGTGGGACGTGCGCTGGCTCCTGATGAGCCCGTCTAGCTCGGGGAGCCTGTAGGTCAGGGGCTTGCGCACCTTGTAGACGGCCGGCCGGTCGCACCACCCCCCCTTGAAGACGTCCGCCTCCGCGCCGCGGTAGATCAGCTCCACCCGGGACTACCTGCGCTCACGCCCTCCAGGGCGTCCTTACCGTGTCTAGGCGCCAGGACTGTCTCACCACGCTCTCGGCGACGCCGGCGAGCGACTCCCCCGCCCTGTACGCCAGGAGCCCCGTCCACGCTATCTGCGCCCCGCAGTCCCCGCTGAACTGGGGCGGCACCACCATCACCGACGCCTCGTGCCTCTCCGCCATCTTCCGGAGCATTTCCGAGAGCCTCCTGTTGGCGGCCACCCCGCCCACCACGAGGAGCTCCCTCGCCCCGGTGAACGCGAGCGCCCGCTCGGTCACCTCCGTCGTGATCGCAAAGGCCGTCTCCTGGACGGAGTAGAAGACGTCCTCCGGAGGCGCCCCGCCGTCGACCAGCCTCTTCGCTGCCGTCAAGACCCCTGAGAACGAGACGTCGTTACCCTTCACGGTGTAGGGGAGCCTCAGGTACCTGCTCGACCGTGCAGCGGCCTCCTCTATCCTCCTGCCGCACGGCGAAGCGAACCCCACGTGCCGCCCTATCTGGTCGAGGAGCTGCCCGAGCGTGAGGTCGAGCGTCTCCCCCAGGACCCTCCAGACGCCGTTGGAATGGGCCAGTACCATCGTGTGCCCGCCGGAGATAAGGAGGACCAGCGGCGCCCTGGCCCCCGTGAGGAGGCACCCGAGCTCGATGTGCCCCACCGCGTGGTTGACCGCGACCAGGGGCTTGCCCGAGGCGAGCGAGAGCGCCCTCGCGGTGACCGCGCCCACGCGGAGGCACGGCCCGAGGCCGGGCCCCATCGAGTAGGCGACCGCGTCGACGTCATCCAAGCCCTGCGCTCCGGCCTCGTCCAGCGCTTCGCGCACCACCCTGGCGGCCACGGAGAGGTGATGGTCGGCCGCCTCGGCGGGGTGTATCCCGCTTCCCTCCGGAGGGAGGTAGACGTCCTTCGCGTTCGTGATGACGCCCTCCCGCTCGCCGACCACCGAGGCCGAGAAGGTGTGGGCGGTGCTCTCGATGCCAAGGACCCTGAGGTTGCCGCGCATTTGTTACCGTCCTGTCCCCTTCGGCGCTCCGAGACTTTGATAAACGTATTCCACCTCACTGCACGCGTTGAGCTCCGAGGTCCAGTCGCTCGAGGTCTCGTACTTCGTGTACATGACCGAGGACGAGGAGAGGATCAGGGCCGCGCTCGTTTCCCTGCTCGGAGCCCAGCTCCAGGAGGAGCGCCAGGAGGCAGAGGGGCACTTTGGGAACAAGATAGTGTGGGTCAGGCTCCGTGCCGTGGGCGAGGAGGCCTCGGCCGCGCTGGCCATGATCGTCTCGCGGATGTCGCAGGAGGAGAGGCGGGCGGTCCTCGGCGACCTGGGCGCCTCCCTGGACGAGCACAACGCGCTCTACATCAGGCTGAGCAAGCAGGCCGTGGTGGCGAGGGGGGACGCGGTCCTCGCCCCCTCCGACCCGGTGCGCGTGAGGGTCAAGCCCCGCGCCCACCTGATGAAGGGAGACCCCGCGAGGTTCTATTCGAGGCTCCTCGAGGTGCCCACCGGTTGAGAGGGCCGCGCCACAAGAGGTACCTCCTGCTCTCGAGCGAGACGGCGATCGACGACGAGGCGAAGAGAGAGCTGACGCACAGGATCGCCAAGATCTCCCCCACGATGGCGAGGAAGGCGGTCTGGTTCGAGAGGGCCCTGATAGTCAGGACAGACAACGTCGACCTCCCGATGGTGATGGCCGCCCTCCAGACGAAGGCGGGAGGCGTGAGCCTCAGGTCGACCCTCACGTCCGGCTCCATAGGTAAGCTCAAAAAAGCCGTCGCAGGATAGTCGGGCCGGGATGGTCAAGTTCTTCTCGGCGGAGTTCTTCGCTCAGATCCAGGTCGGGCTCTCGAACGACCCAAAGTGGCAGGAGGACACAAAGGCGTTGAGGACGAGCGTCAAGCTCACCTCCACAGGCCAGCCGGAGGCAGCGGCGTACCTGCTCAGGGTGGAGGAGGGGATGACGACCATCTCCCAGTCGGAGCCTGCGGCGCAGGCCGAGTTCTCGTTCGAGGGGTCCTACGACACCTGGACCAAGGTCGCAAAGGGGGAGGTCGACCTCCAGGCGGCCGTCCTAAAGGGGCTCCTGAAGTTCAAGGGCTCCATCACGAAGATCCTCATGTACAAGGACAGGTTCCTTGCCATAGTCAGGGTCATGCGCTCCATCCCCGTGGAGTTCTAGGCGGGCACGAAGACGTAGTAGGGCAGGCCCTCGGGGTCGTTCCTCGCCTCCACCCGGAGCCGGGTCCCGGGCCTCAGCTTGGTGGGGTCAGCCCCCTCCACCCAGGCGAGGACGTTCACACCCTCCGTCATCCTCCCTATCGCGACCACGTATGGGTCGTGGTCGGCGAAGCTGGTCGGCGTGACCTGGACGTAGGTGAAGGTGACCAGCTCCGCCTCCTTCGAGAGGTCGACCCAAGTGACGTTCGAGCCCAGGCACCCGGGGCAGTCCGCCTGCGGAGGGAAAGTGAGCCGCCCGCAGTCGGCGCACCTCGTGGTCGCGAACCTCCCCTCCCTGAGGGCATCCCAGAACCGGCTGGTCTTCGAGACCGGGACGTTGAACCTCAGGGTCAGGCTCCGCTTTGAGCGGAGGGTCGGCGGGGACGGGTCGTCCGGCGTCTATCTCGACCTCGAGAGGACCGTGACGTAGCAGTAGTGGCCGGTCCCTCCGACGTTGTGGACCAGGCCCACCCCGTTCCTTATCTGCGCCTGCCTGCCCCTGTCCGCCTCCCCCCTCAGCTGCTTCGAGACCTCGACGACCATCGAGACACCGGTCGCACCGATGGGGTGCCCCTTCGCCTTCAGGCCGCCGTCCAGGTTGACCGGGATCCTCCCGCCCACCTCCGTCTGCCCGTCCCTGACCAGCTTCGGCCCCTCGCCCTTGGCGCAGAACCCCAGGTCCTCGTAGGCCATCAGCTCCGCTATCGTGAAGCAGTCGTGGCAGGTCGCGACGTCGACGTCCCGCGGGCCGATCTTCGCCGCGGCGTAGGCCTTCCTCGAGGCGTCCGCGGTCGCCCTGAGGCCGACGTAGTCGGACCTCCTGCTCATGTTGGCCGAGTCCGAGGAGAACCCGATCCCCCTTATCCACACCGGGGTGTCGGTGAGCCTCCTCGCGGCGTCCTCGCTCGCGAGGACGACGGCGGCCGAGCCGTCGCTTATCGGGCAGGCGTCGTAGAGCTTGAGGGGCCACGAGACCACCTGGGAGGAGAGCGCCTTCTCGAGGGTGATCTCCTTCTGGAACTGCGCGAGCGGGTTCATCGCGCCGTAGTGGTGGGCCTTGACGGCGACCCTCGACATGTCCTCCTCGGTCGTGCCGTACCGCCCCATGTGGGCGACCGCGTAGAGCGCGTAGTAGGCGGGGAAGGTCATCCCGTAGTTCTCGAACTCCCACAGGTAGGAGCCGGAGCGACCCATCAGCTCCACCGAGGTGAGGGTGTCCACCTCCGTCATCTTCTCGACCCCGACCGCCATGGCCACCTCGGCCTCGCCGCTCGCCACGCTGAGGTAGGCGCTCCTGACCGCTGCGCTGCCGCTCGCGCACGCCGCCTCCACGCGCATCGTCCCCACGTCCTCGAAGCCCGCGTACTCGTTGACCAGGACGGCCGGAAGCGGCTCCTCGTACCAGCCGCCAGCGCTCCCGAGCGTGACGCTCCCGATCTCCTTCCGGTCGACCCCGCAGTCGTCCATCGCGCGCTTCACCGACTCGAAGGCGAGCTCGGCGACCCCGACGTCCGTCCGCCTCCCGAACTTCGAGTGGCCGATCCCCACGACCGCGACGCCCCTCAAACCATCTCAGTCCTGGAGTATCTCCCTTGAGAGTATCCATCTCTGGACCTCCGACGTCCCCTCCACGATGTCAAGTATCTTGGCGTCCCTGAGGTACCGCTCCAGAGGGAGGAGCTTGCTCAGGCCGATGCCCCCGTGGATCTGTATCGCCCTCTCGGCGGCCCATACGGCGGTCTCCGTGGAGAAGACCTTGGCCATGGACGCCTCCTTCACGAACTCGTCTCCCCTGTCCCTGAGGTAGGCCGCCCGGTAGGTGAGGAGCCTGGCGGCCTCGATCCTCGTCGCCATGTCCGCCATCATGAAGCGGATCGACTCGAACTTCCCGAGCGGCCTGCCGAAGAGAGAACGCTTCTTCGAGTACTCGATGGACGCCTCCAGCGCCGCGCTCGCCACCCCGACCGCGGCGGCCGCCGCGCCTATCCTCCCCTGGTTGAGGACGGACATCGCGATCAGGAAGCCGTCTCCGAGAGAGCCGAGCATGCTCGAGCCGGGCACCTCGCAGCCGTCGAAGACCAGCTCCGCGGTCCCGGTCCCCCGCATCCCTATCACCTCGAGCTTGCCCCCCACCCTGAACCCGGGCGTCCCCCTGTCTACCAGGAAGGCGGTTATCCCGGCGGCGCCGTCGTCGGGGCTCCCAGTCCTCGTGAAGAGGACGACCGCGTCGGCCAGCAGCCCCTGCGAGATCCACATCTTCGACCCGGTTATCTTGTACGACCCGTCGGGCGCCTTCTCTGCCCTAGTCTGGATGTTCGCGGCGTCCGAGCCCGCGCCCGGCTCCGTGAGCCCGTACGAGCCGACGAGCTCCCCGCTGGCCAGCCTCGGGAGATACTTCTCCTTCTGCTCCGGGGTCCCGAACTGGGATATCGGGTAGCCGACCAGCCCGTTCTGGACGCCGATGATCAGCCCCGCCGAGAGGCTCACCTTGGCTATCTCCTCCGCCACCACCACCGAGGAGACGATGTCGAGGCCGAGCCCGCCGTACTCCTTGGGGGTCCCTATCCCCAGGAGGCCGTGTTCGCCCATCTTCCTAGCGAGCTCGCGGGGGTACTCGTCGGTCCTGTCCATCTTCTCGGCCACTGGGGCCACCTCCCGCTTGGCAAAGTCCCGGGCCCACGAGCGAAGCTCCTCGTGCTCGGGCGAAAACCCTATCGCGGGGAGGCCCGTCATCGAGGCCCAAAACGGGCCGGGACTCTATTTATCGTTTCGCGAGTCCCCGCCGGCTCGGGCTCAGCCCGGAGGGGGGGAGATCATGATGATGTTGTCTCCCCTGACGATGAGCGTCCCGAGCGAGGTGGGCTTGCCGTCTGCGGAGACCTCCTCCGCCCTTTCCAGGGAGAGGTTCATGTGCTGGTCGAACCCCTGCAGCGATCCGCGTATCACCTTGCCGCCCTTCAGCTTGATGAGTACAACCTTCCCGAGGCTAGTCTCGAGCACCCTGATCGCCATGTCCGCGGACATTGAGAGCGGGCGTCCCCGACTGGCTTTATTAAATTGATGTGCCGGACACCCCCAAGCCGTTGAAGAGGCAGGTCGTCTCCAAGCACGACTCCAGGGAGCTCATCGCCGAGGTCGAGAGGTCGACGGGCGTCCACATGGAGGTTCCTCGCTCCGCCCAGGTGGAGATACTCGAGCCTGACGGGGAGTCCAAGTTCGTGATAATAGACGGCAGGTTCGTGTTCGTAAGCGCGGACGGCGGGTACATCCCGTTCGTCGGGTCGTCCGAGGCGGCCGGGCTCTTCCCCTCGGTCACGATCGACGAGGGGGCGCTGAAGTACATAATCAAGGGGGCAGACGTCATGCGCCCAGGGATCTCAAAGTACGACGACTGGGGGGACGCGGGGCGGCTGGTGGTCGTCAGGGAGGAGAAGAAGGGGAGGGCGGCCGCGGTCGGGAGGACCACCGTCCCGAGCGCCCAGATGGCGGAGCTGAAGAAGGGGAACTGCGTGAAGAACATCCACCACGCGGGGGACAGGCTCTGGGACGCGTACAGAACAATTTGACCCCTCGCCCTATATACTGCATTTATGTTTAAAAGCGGGGACAATATCTTCGGGTGTGATTAGACAGGCTTGGAATCAGGCTTAACCACGGAGGAGCCAGGAGAGGAGGCCGCTCAGGAGGGCGGGATGCTCCTGAAGGCCCTACAGCTCCGGAGCGCAGAAGAGCTCCATGCCATACAGGACGACGTGGCGAAGAGGACCATCGTGATCCTCCGCGTCACCCCTCTGGCGCAGAAGAGCGTCGAGGACCTCAAGAGCGTGGTCGAGCAGCTGTACGAGTTCGCCACGTCGATAGGCGGAGACATCGCCAGGCTGGGGGAGGAGAGGATCGTGATCACACCCCCGGGCGTAAGGATCTGGCGCGGCTCTCTGTCAGGCTAGAACACGCGGACGGCTTCTTGCACGGCCGGCCTCAGGACGGGCACCCTGTAGATCCGCTGGATCGAGTGGGCCAGGTTGTCGATCTTCCTTGGGTCCGCGTGCTGGACGATGACCTGCTGGAGCTTGGGTCGCATCCGGCCTATGAACCTGATGATCTCGTTGTAGTCGCTGTGCCCGCTGAAGCCCTCCACCTTGCCCGTGCGGGCCCTCACGTCGACGATCTTGATCTTCCCGTTGTCGCCCATCAGGCTCGCCTGGTTCGTCCCGTCGAGCACGCGCCTGCCGAGCGTCCCCTGGACCTGGTACGAGACGAAGAGTATCATGTTCTTCTCCGAGGGCGCGATGTGGTCGAAGTACTGGAGGACCGGGCCGCCCTCCAGCATGCCTGAGGTGGCCATGATGATCGCGGGCCCCTCACGCAGGGCCTCGTCCCTCCCCGACGGGTGCTCTATCGAGGTGAAGTACTCGCTCACGAACGGGTTTACCCCCTGCTCGAGGATCTTGCTCCTCACCTCGCGCGAGAGGTAGTCGGCGTAGGAGACGTGGATCGCCGTGGCCTCCGAGATCATCCCCTCGAGGAAGACCGGCGCCTCCGTGAGGACCTTGTTCCTCATGTAGTGGTCGATGACCAGGATTATCTCCTGGGCGCGCCCGACTGCGGGTATCGGGATGAGGACCTTCCCGCCGTTCGCCAGGGTGCCGTTTATCGTGTTGACGAAGTTCATCTCGACCTCGCCGCGGGGCGGCATGATGTCCTCCTTGTTGCCGTAGGTCGCTTCGGTGATGAGGGTCTCGACCCTCGGGAAGTTCCAGCTTGCGGCGTCGAAGAGCTGGGTCCGGCCGGCCTTGTAGTCGCCGGTGTAGACGATGTTGTGGACCCCCTCCCCTATGTGAAGGTGGACGGTCGCTGAGCCGAGGATGTGCCCCGCGTTGTTCAGGACCAGCTTGATGTCGGGCGAGATGTCCGTGACCGTGCCGTACTGGAGGGTGATGGTGTGCTGTATGAGGTCGCGGACGTCCTTCTGGTCGTAGAGGATCCGCCCCCCCTCGATCTGCGCGATCTTGATGAAGTCGTTCTGGAGGAGCGTCATGAGGGGCAGGGTCGGCTCGCTGCAGTACACCGGCCCGTCGTACCCGAACTTGTAGAGCGCCGGTAGGAAGCCCATGTGGTCGAGGTGGGCGTGGCTAAGCACCACGGCGTCTATCTCGTTCAGGTGGACGTCCGCCCAGTCGAGCCTGGGGTAGGCGTCCCAGCTGTTCTTTGCGCCGGGGGAGATCCCCGCGTCCATGATGACCTTGCTCTCCGAAGTCTCGACGAGCCAGCAAGACCGCCCAACCTCTCGCCCGGCCCCCAGGCACTTTATCGTGACCTGCTCTGCCTGGATGTAGCGGGGCCTGAATATCGTCTCCCCGAGCTCCCTGTAGAACCGCTCCCTCTCGTCGCTACCGGCCCTCAGCGCGTAGTAGACGGTCTGGATGGCCGAGGAGGCTATGTGCGGGGCCTTTCTCACCTTGACCTTCCAGCCCGTCTGCCCCATCAGGTCCCCCAGGTCGTAGCCGACGTCGGCCGAGAGGACACGCGGGTTGTTGGCCTCGACGGTGACCTCCCCCGTCGCGTCGTCGAAGAACATGTTGGTGACCCCCGCCTCCACCGGGAGGGTCTTCTCGAGGATCGCCTTTGCGTCCTGCTCCTGCTTGCGGATCGACTTTTCCGTCCTCGTGACGACGCGCTTCTTGACGGTGTTGACGATCTCGGAGATGATGTAGTTGTTCTGGTGGAGGTACTTTGGGTTCTTGGTGTAGAGCGCGATCCGAGGGCCCTCGTACTCGATCCTTGTTATCTGAGCCTCCGCTGGGATACTGTTTAGAATCGTACCCATGAGGCTTACGTGGTTAGCCTTTTGCGCCAAACCCTAACTGCGTCCCGCGAACTGAGCCAGGAGCTTACCCTTCTCCTGCTCTGAGACCTCCTTGAAGCCCGACTTGTCGATCACCGCGATGTCGAAGTTGTCGCCCGTGTAGACGTTCCGCCTCATGGCGGCGATTATCGCGTTCGCCGCGAGCGGGACCGCCTTGGCCACGCTCATCCCCTCTTGGAAGCCCTGCTCAAGGACCCCGAGCGCCACCGGGGAGCCTGACCCGGTCGAGGTGACCGTCTCCTGTATGGAGGAGCCGAAGAGGTCGACGTTGTAGATCGACCCCCCGGAGGAGTCGTACCCGCCGATGATGAATATCGCCACGTAGGGGTAGTAGCGGGAGCCGAACAGGATGTTCGAGACTATCCTGGCCGCGGACTTTACGGGGATCGGCATCCCCTTCTCGATGCGGTAGGAGTTCGCGTAGTACCTCAGGCTGTCCACCACGTTCTGGGCGTCGGCGACCCCTCCCGATATCGTGACCGCCAGGTGCCTGTCGATCTGGATCAGCTTCTTCCCCCTCTTGTGCGCGATGTAGCCGCCCGCCGTGACCCTCGTGTCAGTGGCCAGGACGACCCCGTCGCTGCAGACGATGCCAGCCGTGGTCGTGCCGTGGTACCTGGCCTGCTCTGGAATCTTCTGTGAGGTTGCGCTCAAACTCTATTCTCTCTCTATCGAATCTGTGACATGATATGCATGCAGAACGTCCCCCGGAGAGGACTGGCGACGGTGGACCCGCGTCGCTTAATTAACCTTTGCCTGGCCTCGAGCTTCGGGCGAGTCTGCGAAGCTTTTATCCCCGCGGTCCTGCCGCAGACCCGATGCCCCTGGGCGCCCACACGATGGAGTTCCCCAGGCGGATAAGGATCGGAGAGGGGATACTGGGCGAGCTCGGCGACTTTGTGGAGTTCCCGCTGGAGAGGTCGGCGGTGATCGCCTCGGGGGCGAACGTCCAGGAGAGGCTCGAGGACGTGGTCGGCAGGTCCATAGGGGCCCCGGCAGAGTGGGTCGTAGTCACCTCGTCCGACATCGAGAACGTGGAGCGGGTGATGAGGGCGGCCGAAGGCGCCTACTGCATAATCGGGATCGGGGGAGGCAAGAGCGTGGACGTCGGGAAGCTCGCCGCGTTCAGGGCGAGCCTTCCCTTCTTCTCGGTCCCCACGAGCGCCTCCCACGACGGGATAGCGAGCCCCTTCGCGTCAATCTCGGGGAGCGGAACGCACCACTCGGAGCGCGCCAAGCCCCCGGTCGGGATCCTCGCCGACATCGAGGTCATCGCCTCCGCCCCGAGGAGGCTGGAGGCTGCGGGGTGCGGGGACCTGGTCTCCAAGCTCACGGCGGTGAAGGACTGGGAGCTCGCGAGCACGGAGGCGGGCGAGTACTACGGGGGCTACGCCGCGAGCTTGGCGAGGATGAGCGCCCAGGTCTTCCTCGACGCCTCCAAGAGGATAGGCGCCTTCGACTCTGACTCGGCTCGCGCCCTCGTGGAGGGCCTGATAAGCGCGGGCGTGGCCGCCGGCATCGCCGGGAGCAGCCGCCCCTGCAGCGGCTCCGAGCACCTGTTCAGCCACGCTCTGGACTCGATCGCCCCTGGCAAGGGGCTCCACGGGGAGCAGTGCGGGATCGGGACGATCATGATGGCCGCCCTCCACGGGCTCGACTGGGAGCGGGTGAGGTCGGCGCTCAAGGACGTGAGGGCCCCCACCGCGGCTGCGGAGATCGGGGTCTCTGACGAGGAGGTAAAGAGGGCGCTCGTGGACGCCCCTTCGATGAGGCCGGAGCGGTACACGATCCTCTCCAAGGTCAGGCTGGACCGCGCCTCGGCGGGCGAGCTGGCGAAGAGGACTGGCGTGATATGAAGGCGAAGGCTCAGGCGGTCTGCTCGGCCTTCTCCTCGGCCGCAGGCGCGGCCTCGGCCGCCGGCTGGGCAGCCTCCGTCTTCTTCTCCTCCTTCCTGGAGTAGACCTCGCTGAAGGTGACCTTCTTCACCTCTGGGACGAAGTGGAGCACGTCGTTGGCGATGCCCCGCTTTATGAACTGGAGCCCCTCGACGAGGAGCGCCTCGTCCGGTACGGAGACCGCGACCTCGCCCTCGCTCTGCGTGAACTGGAGCTTCTCACCCTCGCCCGGGAACCTCCGCTTCATCAGCGAGCGTATCGTGTCCTCGCCCGGCTCGACCTTCCTGACCAGCTCGATGTCGTAGACCAGGGTCTTGCCCGCGAGCCTGTGGTTGAAGTCGACCTGCGCCCGCCCGGAGCCGATGAACCGCACCACCGCGACGCGGTTGTCGATCTCGACCTCGTCCCCGACCCGGAGCTCGTCTGCCTTCTCCCCGAACTTGCGGAGCGGCACCATGCGCAGGAGCGTCGGGTCCCTGCCGCCCCAGGCGCGGTCCGGAGCGAGCTCGGCGGTCTTCTTCTCGCCGACGTCCATCTTCGAGATCTCCTCGTCCAGGCCCTTCAGGACCCAGTCCTCGCCGACGGAGACGAGGCGCGGCTCGTACCTCCGTTCGGAGTCGTAGATGTTCAGCTTCTTCGCCTCCTCCTCCATCGTCGTCTCGATGGGGTCGCCGGTATCCTTGACCTTTGCCGTATAGTTGACGTAGACGAGAGTCCCTTTGCTGAATGCCATCTAGTACAAAGCCCCCGTCGCCCCGGTCAGTTTAAATGCTTAGTGCTTACCGTTCGCGCACGGTGGCGGAGGCCGGCTCCCTGACCGGATGCCCGAGCTTGGCGAAGGTCTTGGTCATCGCGTCCACGGTCGTCCTCACGTCCGCGCTCGTGACGTTGCCCATCGAGCCTATCCTGAGTATCTTCCCCTTTAGCGGCCCCAGGCCCCCGGTTATCGCCACGTCGTGGTCCTCGCTCATGGTGTCCTTGAACCGGTCGTCGTCGACCCCCTTCGGGCACTTTACGGTGATGATCGTGTTGGACCTGCAGGCCCTGTCCGCGAATGTCTCCAGGCCCATGGCCTCCACCGCTTCGTAGAGCTCGCTCGCGCAACGCACGTGCCTGGCCACCCTCTTCTCGAGGGTCTCCTCGAGCAGCACCGCGAGCGCCTCGTCCAGCGCGTAGAACAGCGACTCCGCGGGGGTGAAGGGCGTGTATCCGCGCTCGAGGAACTCCATGCACTTTTGGAGGTCGAAGTACCGGGTGATCGGAGGGGTCTTCTTGACGAACTCTGCTACCCTGTTGTTGAACGCTATGAGCACCAGGCCTGGCGGGGCGGCGATGCACTTTTGGCTCCCGGTGATGCACATGTCCACGCCCCACGCGTCCAGCGGGACCGAGTACCCCCCTATGCTCGAGACTCCGTCGACCACCAGGAATGCGTCCTTCTCGTGGGCGGCCTTGGCGAGCTCCCTGATGTACGGGATAGCGCAGCCAGTGCTGGTCTCGTTGTGGACGGTGTAGACGGCCTTCAGGTTCTTCGTCTTGGAGATTGCGTCCTGTATCTCCTCGAGCTTCGGGATCCGCCCCTGCTCGGCGGTCACCCTGGCTACCTTCCCCCCGGCAATCTCGACAGCCTCGGCGAGGCGCTGGCTGAATTCCCCGAATACCGGGACGACCACGCCGTCCCCCGGCCTGACCAGGGCGTCCGCGACCGCCTCGATGCCGCCGGTGCCCGACGAGCTTATCGTGACCACGTTCTGCTTCGTCTGGAAGAGGTACCGGCCCTTCTCGGTTATGCCGTTGACCACCTCGACGAACTCTGGAGACCTGTGGTTGACCATCGGCCTCATCATCGCCTGCATCACCCTGTCCGAGACGTTCGTGGGACCGGGGAGCATCAGGAGCTTCCTGCGAGCGGAGACGTTCATGGGCAACCCGTCAGGCCTCTCCTTCAAGGTCTTTGTGAATCATGCTTCGGACCCTCTCCACCCCGCCTATGCTCTTAACCATTGAGGCTACCGGCTCCGGGACCAGCTTCTCCCACTCTTTCATCTCCAAGATCCTGTTCCTCACGTTGGTCGCCGAGTAGCTCGACCTCTCGAGGTACTTCACCGCCTCCACCTTCACCCCGTTCTCCTTGAGGAGGCGGGTGGTCAGCCCGTCGTTGCTGAAGACGATGTCGAACGGGGGGACGGTCGCCCTCAATATGGCGGGCCAAAGCGCGTGAGAGTCGGTGTCGGCGATGGGGATCGCCATCCACCTCTTTGGGTCAACGTCGCCGTGGTCCAGAGCGGCCTTTATCATGGCGATCCGCTCGCCGGCGGTGAAAGGGTTGTCTCGCTCGTGGTCCTTCTGGGAGCTCCCTATCACCACGTATAGGTAGTCGACCTTCCTCAGGGCGTAGCGGACCGCCTCAAGGTGCCCGTTGTGGAAAGGCTGGAACCTCCCCACGAAGACGCCGACGGTCAAGTTCCTCTTGCTTGCGGGTCTTCGGTGACTATTTAAGCGGTTTTCACCTTTCTTCGCCGACATAACCACCAGAGCGAACGGCAGGCTGGTCGAGGTGGACGGCTCGTTCGGAGAAGGAGGGGGGCAGATCCTCAGGGAGGCGGTCGGCTTCTCGATGGCCCTCGGGGTCCCCATCCGCGTCACGAGGATCAGGGCAGGGAGGAGGGTCCCCGGGCTCCGTCCGCAGCACTCGGCGACGATAGGGATCCTCGCAGAGATCTGTTCCGCGGAGGTCGAGGGAGCCGCGGTGGGCTCGACGGAGCTGACGTTCCGCCCCGGGAAGGTCGGGGGGAGCCGCTCCTCCTTCGACCTAGGGACGGCCGCGAGCATCCCGCTGGTCCTGCAGGCGGTGATACCCGCGGTCTCGCTCATGGGGAGGTCGTACGACCTGGAGCTGGTGGGCGGGACCGACGTCCCCTGGAGCCCCACTTCAGACTATCTTGGGTCGGTGGTCGCGCCCGCGATGAAGCGCGTCGGGGTCTCCTTCGCCTTCGAGGTGAAGAGGCGGGGCTACTACCCCAACGGCGGCGGGAGGGCGCTAGCCCACATCGACGCGTGCCGGGGGGTGGAGCCTCTCCAGCTCGCCTCGGGGAGGGGCGAGGCGCAGGGAGGGGACGCCTCCGTGGTCAGCAGGTGCGGGAGCCTGCCCGTGAGGGTCGCCGAGAGGCAGGCGGAGTCCGCCGCCGCCGCGCTGCGCGAGGGAGGCGTCGGTGTTGCGAAGAGGGAAGTCTCGCTCGAGGACTCGGCCTCGCCGGGGAGCTCCATCCTGGTCTCGTACGTGCGCGACGGCTGCTACCTTGGAGGCGACTCCATCGGCGCGAAGGGGAAGCCCGCTGAGACGGTCGGGAGGGAGGCCGCGAGGGGCTTCCTCGCCAGCTTCGCATCGACCGCGAGGGTCGACCATCACCTGGCGGACATGCTCGCCCCGATCCTCTGTCTGTCCGCCGAGCCCTCCGCCCTCCTCATACCCTACGTGAGCGAGCACCTGAGGACCAGCCTTCACGTCGCCAACCAGTTCACCTCGGCGGAGCACTCCGTGGAGGAGAGGGACGGGGCAGCGCTCCTCAGGATACGCCCGGCGCGAGCAAAATAGCTAATAACACCGGGCGGGCGGCGACCAATCGGTAGCATTAGCCAATGTCTTTTGACGCGTACATCCCTGGCGCCACGGCCGTCGGAGTCGCCTACAAGGACGGGGTTGTCCTCGGGGCGGAGAGGAGGATCACGCTGGCCAACTACGTGATCAGCAAGAAGGGGCGGAAGGTGTTCAGGATGACGGACAACGTGGGCGCGGTCTGCGCGGGGATGGTCGCCGACATGCAGAACCTCGTCAAGGAGGTTGGGGTCTACTCGAAGCTCAAGGAGCTCGAGGCCAAGAGGCAGCTCAGCGCCGCCGCCGTGGCCAAGCTCACATCGGTGATCATGTTCGAGAGGAGGTTCTCCCCGCTGCTCACCCAGGTGATACTGGGCGGGGTCGACCAGAAGCCGAAGGTCTGGGTCCTCGACCCGCTCGGGAGCCTGATAACGGACGAGTACGCGTCGGTGGGGACGGGAGCGGAGATGGCCACGGGCGTCCTCGAGGCCGGCTACGCGCCCGGGCTCTCCGAGAAGGAAGCCAGGGAGCTCACCGTCTCCTCGATAAAGGCGTCGATCGCCAGGGACACGATGAGCGGCAACGGGATAGACATCCTCACCCTGGACAGGCAGGGCTTCCGGGAAGAATCGATCTCGGCGTAGCGGCCGGTCTACTCTGGGACGCTCTCAGACTGGAGCTTCCCGTCCTTCACGGTGACGAAGAGGAACCTGTTGTCCTCGAAGACCAGGGTCAGCTCGTTCTCCTTCTCTGTGACTGTGAGGAGCCTCTTCTCGACGATCCCGCTGAACTTTGCCATCTGGGCCCTGGCATCCCCGGTTGTTTATTTCTGTCTTGCGTCTGGGAGGGTCACTCGGCGAAGGAGGAGAGCCGGGCGTTGTCCTTGACCGAGGAGTACTCCTCGACGCTCTTCCCGGTGGCGCCCCGGATCAACGACCGGATCACCTCGTCCATGCTCTTGCTCCGGTTCCTCTCCTTGATCGCCTTTAGCACCTTGTGAGTGTCACCGTGCACCTTGACGCCCTTGATCACGAGCATTTGCGCTCACCCGGGCGGAGCGCCTTGAAAAGGTTCCTGGGAGGACGCGTTCGCGGGCCGGCCCGCCCCCGGCAGGGTAGGACCACCCCCCTGGCGCGCACCGCTCCGGCCCCTCTTGGGCCGCACGGTGCGCCTGTCCAAGACCCCCGGGGCGAAGGGAATTGGAGACTCAGCTTTGTCGCGAGCTCATCATCTGGCCCGGAGCTTATCTGGGCCTCTGACTGGGACGGCGTTTACCTCATCGTCGATGGCGCGTGGCCCGAGCCCCCTATTAGCGCTTTTCGGCGAGCGCCGGCTAACGTTAATATCCCCGGCGCGAGAGTCCCGCGCAGATGTCCTTCGACCCTACCACCCTGATCATCGGCGTGGCGGCGGGAGGGGCCGCCGGTCTAGGGATCTCCTACGCGTCGTTCTACCCGAGACGGAGGGCCGTGAAGGTGCAGGTGGCCGAGCGGGACGAGAGCGGGAGGCTCCGCAAGAAGACCGTGACAGCCGATGAGCTTGACAGGTCTAGGAAGGAGATGAGGACCCTGCTCTTGGAGAGGGACCTCCTCTCGGGGGCGCTCACGAAGGTCTACGAGGCCGAGAACGAGGGGAAGATCACGCGGGATGAGAGGGAGATGATCGCCAAGAGATACAGCTCCCAGATACACGACCTGGAGGCCAAGATCACGGACAAGGAGCTCCTCGTTGAGGTGGGCGAGCTCGAGGGCCTTCGGGACGAGTTGATGACGCTCTTCAGGGAGAAGATCCAGAACATCGAGGGCAGGCTTGACCAGGCGAAGGAGAGGCTCGGAGCCTCGCAGCCGCAGCCCAGGGCGGAGCCCCAGAGCTCCAAGCCCAAGTCCGCCCCCGCGGTCGCGGCCGTCGCCGGGGGGGCGTCGCAGGCGGACGACCTCGAAAAGGCGGTAGAGCGCAAGGCCCCGAAGAGGGACGACACCGAGGGGGAGCGGAGGGTCAAGGCGATCCGCGACGAGGTCATGGAGGCGCTCGAGAGGCTCGAGCAGATAGACTCCAGGAAGGAGCCCGAGTCGACCTGACGGACCAGTCGGCCAACACCGAGAGGCTAGGAAGGGAACTAGCGCAGGGGATCAGGGACGGCGACACGGTGGGCCTGGGGAGCGGCTCCACCGTGGCGAGGCTCCTTCCCTCGATGGTGAAGGCGATGCGCGAGAAGGGCGTGGAGGCCACCTGGGTCCCGACGTCCCTGCAGATCCAGGCGGTCGCCCAAGAATTGAAGGTCAGGGTCGGGCCGCTCACCAGCCCGGAGATCGTCAAGGTGGTGGACGGGGCTGACCAGGTGGACAGCCGGCTCAACCTGATCAAGGGCGGCGGAGGGGCCCTCCTCAAGGAGAAGGTCCTCCTGGGCAGCGCGAGGGACTCCGCCATAGTGGCCGACGAGAAGAAGTTCGTGGAGAGGCTCGGGATGGGCGGCTACCGCGTCCCCGTCGAGGTGAGCCAGTTCGCGAGGGAGACCGCGACGGCCATGCTCAAGAGGAAGGGGAGCAAGGACGTCAAGATCCGCCTCGACGCGAGGGGGTACCCCGCCTACTCGGAGAACGGGAACATGCTCTTCGACGCGCTCTTCGACCCCATCGAAGACCCTGCGAAGCTCGAGGTCCAGCTAAAGTCCATCCCGGGCGTGATGGAGGTCGGGATATTCGTCATCAGGCCCCTCACCGTCTACAAGATCAGCCCCGACGGGTCGTACAAGGCCCTAAACGCCCAGACCTGAGAACAGATTTATAACGTGGACGCCGGGCAAGCATGATTCGCAACAATGACGCGTGAGCTAGGCTACAAGACAAAGCCCATCGACCAGGCCTTCCTCTCAAAGGCGGAAGAGTATCCGGTCACCGGAGAGCACAACGGCCACAAGGTCAGGGCAAGCGGGGCGCATCGGACGGACGGCGAAGGCAAGCCCCTTCCAACATCTCATGGTATTCACGGCACCAACACGGCGGTCGACTGGGACGCCTGCAGCGCGGACGGGGTCTGCATGGACGTATGCCCGGTCTTCGTCTACGAGTGGGCCCTCAACCCCGGCCAGTCAGGCTCGGGCAAGGACAAGATCCTGGCCGCGAACTCACCAGAGTGGACGCAGTACAGGTCAGACAAGTCAGACCCGGTGAGGGAGAAGGACTGCATCTACTGCATGGCGTGCGAGACTTCGTGCCCGACCCAGTGCATCAAGATCACGCAGCCGTAGAGGCCAGCTTCACCACACAGGCGCCCGCAAAAGTATTTAGGCCTACAAAGGGCCGTCTTCCTGCCTTGGACGAGGACTCCGAGCTGGAGATGATAAACGCCCGCAAGCTAGCGGAGCTCAAGCGCCGGGCGGAGAGGGCGTCCGCCGCTTCCGCGCTCTCCTCGACCCCCAAGCCCCAAAGGTCCGACAAGGAGGTGCTTCTGGAGGCGCTCTACGACCGGGGGGACGAGGTCCTCGAGGCGGCGTACCAGGCGTATCCCCGCCAGACGGAGATGATAGTGGGGCAGCTCGCCGCGCTCCTGAAGAGGAACGGGATGAGGGAGAGGATCTCCGGCGGCGAGCTCTACCAGCTCTTCAGGAACGTGGGGCTGAGGTTCTCCCTCAGGACCACCATCAAGGTCCAGGACAAGGGAAGGTTCGTGGACCTCAAGGACAAGCTCAAGATGAGCGCTCAAGAGGGCTGACCGAGGTTGTCCGGGGCGCCCGCCCTACCGAGGCTCCAGTTGCGGGCGCTCTCGGCCCCTTCGCCCGCCAACCCCGTAATGGTCTGCGGGCTCCCTGGCAGCGGGTTCGTGGGCAAGCTCGCCGCTGACTACCTGGTTACCACATTCAAGGCGGAGAAGTTCGCCGAGGTCTACTCGTCTTCGTTCCCCCCGAACGTCAGCATAGGCGACGAGGGGATAGCCCAGAGGTCAAGGGGGGAGCTCTTCCATGCGAGGACGGGCCAGAGGGCAGACCTCATCGTCTTCACCGCCGACTCCCAGCCGTCCACGTCGGAAGGGGAGTACGAGCTCGCCGAAGCGGTCCTCGTGGAGGCGAAGCGGCTGGGCGTCAAGGCCGTCTTCTCCCTCGCCGCGTACGTCACGGGCGCGTTCGTGAAGGAGAGGAGGGTCTTCGGCGCGGCGACCTCGGCGAGGGCCGCCCTCGCCCTCTCCGCGAACGGGGTCCACCTGATGCGGGAGGGGGGGATAAGCGGGATGAACGGGCTGGTCGTCGGGCTGGCGGGGCTCATGGGGATGGACGGCATGTCGCTCCTCGGCGAGACCTCCGGGTACCTGCTGGACCCAGCCGCATCGCACGCCGTGCTCGGCTCGCTGGCCAGGATCCTGGAGATGGAGGTCGACATGGAGTCCATCGAGGAGAGCGCGAAGGAGGCCCAGCAGGTATTCAACCAGGTCCAGATGATGACCGAGCAGGGCGCCGAAGGTGCGCGGGTCCCCCAGGAAGAGAGGAAGCCAGGCTACATCGGCTGAGCCCAGCTCAGCCCTTTATGTTCCCGATCGGGCGGAGCGCGGCGACCTTCAGGGAGATGCCCGCCTGGTGCATCGTCTCGACGACCTCCGAGATGTCCTTGTAGGCCATCCCCGCCTCCTCCGCGAGGCCCTCCATGGTGGCCGCCTTCACGTATATGCCGCGCTTCTCCATGCTCCTCTGGAGCTCCGCCCCGCTCACCTGCCTCTTCGCGGCGGTCCGGGACATCGTCCGCCCGGAGCCGTGGGCGGTGGAGCCGAAGGTCTCCTCCATGGCCTTCTTGGTCCCCAGGAGGAGGTACGACCCCGTCTCCATCGAGCCTCCGATTATCACGGGCTGCCCCAGCTCCCGGTAGACCGCCGGGACGTCCGGGTGGCCGGGACCGAAGCTCCGGGTCGCCCCCTTCCTGTGGACGAGGACGTCCCTGGACGACTTCCCGACCTTGTGCCGCTCCACCTTTGCGATGTTGTGGCAGACGTCGTAGACTATGTGCATGTCAAGGGCCTCAGGGTCCTTGTGGAAGACCTGCTTGAAGGCCTCGCGGATCCTCATCACGATGACCTGCCTGTTCGCGAAAGCCATGTTCGCGGCACAGACCATCGCCCCGTAGTAGTCGCCGCCCTCCTTTGAGGCGAAGGGGGCGCACGCAAGCTCCCTGTCCCTGACCGTGATGCCGTACTTCTTCATAGCCCCGTCGAAGACCCGGAGGTAGTCGGAGCCCACCTGGTGCCCAAACCCCCTGCTCCCGCAGTGCACCATCACCACCACCTGGTCGTCGTGGACCAGGCCGAAGCGCTTCCCCACCTCCGCATCGAAGAACCTGGCCGGGTCGACCACCTGTACCTCGCAGTAGTGGTTGCCGGAGCCCAGGGTCCCGAGCTGGTTGATGCCCCGGCTCGAGGCCTGCTGGCTCACCTTGGACGGGTCTGCCCCCTTGATGTAGCCTCCCTCCTCGACCTTGTCGACGTCGTCCTCCCAGCCGTAGTCGTTCTCGGCGCACCACTTCACGCCCCACCTCATGACGTCCTCGAACTGGGGCTGGCTGAGCCTGACGAACCCCTTGACGCCGACCCCGGTGGGGATGAGCCTGAACAGCAGGTCTACGAGCTCCTTTATCCTCGGCCTTACCTCAGAGTAGCGCAGGTTGGTCCTTATGAGGCGCATCCCGCAGTTGATGTCAAACCCGATGCCGCCAGGCGAGATGACGCCCTTTTCGAGGTCGAAGGCTGCGACGCCGCCGATGGGGAACCCGTAGCCCCAGTGCGCGTCCGCCATCGCGTAGGAGCAATTCACTATCCCCGGGAGGGAGGCCACGTTGGTGACCTGCTCTATCACGCCGTTGTCCATCGCCTCGAGGAGCTTCTTCGTGGCGTAGATCCGGGCAGGGACGTTCATCCCCGGCTTGAACGACTCCGGTATCTCCCAGACGACGTCAGAGACCTGCTTGGCGTTCTTTACTTCTGTCAACTTGCGGTGAGCGACTCGGGCGCCCGCGCCCGCCTATCGGTCTTAAGGGTTGTGCGGTCAGATGTCGAGGACGACGGTTGCCACCCAGCGAGGCCCCGCCTTCTTGACCCCGAACATGTGCATCGTGACCGCCTTCACGTCGTTCCTCAGGGCGTGCCTCTCCCTGTCGATCGCCTCCCCGTCCATCTCGCAGGTCAGGCGGAACCCCCTGCCGGTGGCCACCTCCACGCGGAACTCCTTGAAGAGGAGCGACTCTACGTCCTTGAGGACGATCAGCTCGGTGAGGAAGTCGTAGAGGAGCCGGTCGACAGAGGGTGAGGAGACATCGAGCTCCCGGTGGACCCGCCCCACCACCGTCCTCCGGTCGACCATGACCTCGGTGAGCGCCCTCGCCGCGGACTCGAAGAGCGACCCGAGCGAGTCGCCCCTGGCCACGAAGGCGATGTCCGCCAGGGCGATTTTCGAGAGGAACCTGAACCCCGACCGCGGGGCCCTCCTGGCGACCAAGGCTGTCGGGACCCTCCCCCTGGCCTTTATGAAGGTGCTCGCCGGCGGCCCCGGCCAAAGGCTTTTCACTCCCCCGGGACGGCTCCGCAAGCGGAGTTGGGCCAGGCTGGCGAGGGCGAGGGGAGGGTCATCCTTCCCGCAGGGCGAGGCGGGGAGGACGACCCCGCGGCGAACCTAGCCCTCGAGGAGGCGATCTTCCTCAGTAACGAGTCGTTCGTAGCCAGGATCTGGGAGAACAGGGAGTCGGTGATAATCGGCCGCGCCCAGGTGGCCCGGTTCGAGACTGACCTCGCGCGGTGCGAGGCCGAGGGGGTCCCCGTCGTCAGGAGGTTCACCGCGGGAGGGGCGGTCTACAACGGCCCGGGCAACCTCAACTGGTCGCTCTTCGTCTCGAGGAAGATGGTCTCGGGGGCGCTCAGGTACGAGTCGAGCCCCCGCGCGATATTCAGGAGGGCGTCCGCCCCCGTCCTCTCCTCGCTCGGTGCGTGCGGGGTGGACGCCAGGCTCGACCCGCCCAACAGCCTCGTGACGGTGGAAGGGAAGATATCTGGGATGGCCGCCTACGTCTCAAGGAACGGGCTCGTGTGCCACGGGACGCTCCTCGTCTCCGCGGACCTCGCGAGGGTGAAGGCGCTCACCACCCCCTCGCCCGAGAAGCTCGAGAGGCGGTACGCCAGGAGCCGCGACGTGCGCACCGCGAACTCGCTCGTGGCGGCAGATTCGTTTATTCGCACCTTCGTGAAGACTCTCGCTGACGAGACGAAGTTGACAATCGCAAGGGGGAGGCCAGACGAGCGCGAGCGTCGGCTGGCGGAGGAGCTGCTCGAAGCGAAGTACGGCGACGAGAGGTGGAGCCTCGGGGACCCGTTCGGGTGGGAGGAGGGCCCGAGGGCCGCCGCGGAGGCGGAGTGACATGGAAGACCAGGAGGTGACCCTAGGGGAGATAGAGAAGGCTGCCTCGGTGCTGAAGGGCGTCACGCGCGTCACCCCGCTCGACCATTCGAGGACGCTGAGCGAGCAGACCGGGATGGACCTCTACCTGAAGACGGAGAACCTCCAGCGCTCGGGGTCGTTCAAGATGCGCGGAGCCTACTACAAGATCTACTCCCTCGCGGACTCTGAGAGGAAGCGGGGCGTGGTGGCCGCCTCCGCGGGGAACCACGCGCAGGGTGTGGCCCTCGCCGCGACCCTGCTGGGCGTGAGGTCGACCATCGTGATGCCCGAGGGCGCGTCCCCCGCGAAGATCGACGCGACGAAGGGGTACGGGGCGAGGGTGGTCCTCCACGGGGCCAACTTCGAGGACGCCCTCGAGATGGCCCGCGAGATAGTCAGGAAGGAGGAGGCGACACTGATCCACGCGTTCGACGACCCCCTGGTGGTTGCCGGGCAGGGGACCGTGGGCCTTGAGATGATGAGCGCGGTCCCCGACCTGGAGAGCCTCGTCGTGGCGATCGGGGGCGGGGGGCTCATCTCCGGCGTCGCCGTGGCGGCCAAGAGCATCAAGCCCTCCGTCAAGGTCGTCGGGGTGCAGTCGGAGGCATTCCCCAGCATGTACATGGCGTTCAAGACGGCGAAGATGGTCCCGTACAAGACGCAGGAGACGATCGCGGACGGGATAGCGGTCAAGCAGCCCGGGAAGCTAACCTACAAACTGATCAGGAAGCACGTGGACGACGTCGTCCTGGTCTCCGACGCGGACATCGCGGGCGCGATCTTCTTCATGCTGGAGAGGATGAAGCTCGTCGCGGAGCCCGCAGGGGCCGCCAGCGTGGCCGCCTGCATGGCAGGGCTGGTGAAGGCGAGGGGGACGAGGACCGCCGCGGTGGTCAGCGGCGGGAACATAGACATGTACCTGCTCGACCAGATAGTGACGAAGGTGCTCGAGAAGCAGCGCAGGCTGGTCAGGGTGAGGATCCTCATCTCCGACAAGCCCACCGCCTTGAGGGACATCATGGACGTGGTTGCCGGGTCGAGGGCGCACGTCATCAGCATCGAGCACGACAGGGTGGGAGAGGGCGTCCCGATCGGCAAGGCGGAGGTGATATTCAACCTGGAGACCCAGAACGCGCAGCACACGAAGACCCTGGTCTCGGCGCTGGCCAAGTCCAGGATGAAGTACAGGGTGGAGAGCTAGCCTCAGCCGGCCCTCGAGTGGAGCCCCTTGATCTCGAGGAGCGCCCCAGAGATCACCCGGATCGAGCCGAGGTAGTCTGGGATCTCGACGAACTCCATCTCGGTGTGGCCGAGGTTGGAGTCGGCGGGCCCGTAGGTGAGGCAGGGGATCTTCATCCTCTCCGCGAGCGTGTTCATGTCGCCGGTCCCGGTCTTGTGGGTCAGGACAGGCCTGGTGTTCAGGGTCTTCAGGATGGAGCGCTGGAAGCCCCTCACCACGACCGAGTCCAACGGGGCGTCGTAGGCCTCGGTCGAGCCTTCGAACTCGACGGCCGCCTCGAGCCCCCCCTTCATCCGCGCGTAGCCTCCCACGATCGCGGCGAGGTCATCCTTGACCCCGGCCGAGGTCCTGCCAGGAGGGATCCGGACGTCGAAGGTCATGTCGCACTTCTTCGGGACGACGTTCGAGTACCCCCCTCCCCTTATCACCGTCAGCGAGGCGCTGAGCGACCTGAAATGGTCGCCCACCACGGTGTTCTTGGCCTCGTACTCCTTGATGAGGGACATTATCGCGAGGGACTCGTCCACCGCGCTCGGGTGCGCCCACGAGGAGGACGCGTGCCCCCCGTGGGTCTTCACGGAGACCCTGGCGGCGGTCCTCCCCCTGTACCCGACGGTTATCCGCGCGGCGCCGGCGGGCTCGCCGAAGACCGCGTAGTCGTAGTCCCCCCCTGCCGCTATTAGCGTCTCGACCCCGAGGCTGTCTCCCTCCTCCCTGGTCACGCAGGCCATGGTGACCTTCATCCCCTCGGGGACGGCTCCCCGGCTCACCGCGGAGAGCATCGCGCACATCGGGGACTTTGCGTCCGAGGCCCCTCGGCCGTAGACCCGGTCCCCCACGACCCTCGGCTTGATGAAGCCCGGGACGGTGTCCATGTGCCCGCAGAGCAGGACGTGCGGGCGCCCGCTCCCGACCTCGCCGATCGCGTTCCCCGCCTTGTCCGTCCGGACGCCCTTGAACCCCCGCTCCTTCATACGCGCCCTGAGGAGCTTCGAGAGTCGCTCCTCCTTCGTGGAGACCGAGTAGGTCCCGAGGGCGTCCAGGAGGAGCCTTACCGCCGGGTCGACGGCCGGTCTCATCGAGGTCATCGCTTGTCGAGGGAGGCGAGGTACTCGATCGCCAGCCCAGGGATGTCGATGCCGGTGGCGGGGACGGTGTTCTTGAACTCGGTGGTGTTGTTCACCTCGTGGCAGACGAGGCCCGAGGGCGACTCCATGAGGTCGACGCCGACGAAGACCCCCCCGACCGCCTTCGCAGCCCTCACCGATATGTCGTCTATCTCGTTGGTTACCTTGCAGGGCTCCGCCTTGCTCCCCCTCGCGGTGTTGGTCCTCCAGTCGTCCCCGGAGACGCGGTAGATCGCGGCGATGGTCCTCCCGCCCAGGACGAATGTCCGGATGTCCCGCGGGGGGCGCTTCACGTACTCCTGCAGGTAGTAGACGTGGTAGCTCGGGTGCATGTACTCCCTGTCCTCTATGACCGCCCGGAGGAAGTCCCTGTCCTTCAGCTTCACGGAGAGCCGCCCCCAGCTCCCGACGACCGGCTTCAGGACGGCGGGGTAGCCCAGCTCCTCGGCCGCCTTCGCGGCGCCCTCCTCGGTGAACGCCACCAGGGTCTCCGGGGTGGGCACGCCGGCCTTTGAGAGGGCGATGCTCCCGAGGAGCTTGTCGCTGGAGGTCAGGGCGGTCTCGAACGAGTTGACCACCGTGTGGCCAAGGTTCTCAAGGAGGGCGGTGGAGTAGAGGTTCCGGTAGTGGCTGACACACCTCTGGAGGACCGTCCTCTCGCCGACGCCCGACTTGCCGCCGCGCTTCACGGCCAGCGACATCTCGCGCGAGTCGACCATGGCGAGCCCGACGCCCCTCTTGTCCGCGGCTATGGAGAGGGCCTTCTCTTCCCACCTAATGACGTCGTACAGGAGAGCGAGCGAAGCCAAAGCGGCTACTCGCCCCAGTCCTCTTGCTCTTTGTCGGCAGGCTTTAGCGTGACCAGCCCGGAGGACTCGTCCTTCTTCACCTCGTAGGACGTCCCGCAGTCCTTGCATGCGACTATCTCGCCGTTGATCGCGTCGCCAGGGATCGTGAGCTGTGCATCGCACTCTTCGCAGTTCGTCAGCGACTCACCTCCGGGTCCATTCGACCGCTCGACTGGAGACTCTATTTAATGATAACCCCTTCAAGCTCATCGTATGGTCCGCAGGATGATGGTCGTCTCGGTCTTGAGGACCCCGCCGATCCTGCGTATCTCCTCCACGGACCTGTTCACCTCCTCGATGTTAGCGCCCTTGATTATGGCCGCGATGTCGTACGAGCCGGTCGTCTCGTAGATCGACTCGACCCCCGGGATCGACTCGAGCTTCTTGCTGACCTCCGAGGTCGGGTGGGAAGGGGAGACCGAGACGTACGTTATCGCGCTCGTCGACTCCTTGTCCTCTTCTACGACGACGGTGAACTTCTTTATCGTCCCCGCCTGCACGAGGTTCGCGACCCTCCTGCGGACGGCGGCCTCCGAGAGGCCCACCCTCCCTGCTATCTCTACGAAGGGGAGCCTGGCGTCATCCCGGAGGGCCTTCAGTATGAGCCCGTCAGTCTCGTCCAAGCGCACCGCCGCCCGAAGCGTGAGACCGCTTCGCCTCCTCCGCGCCCACCGCGTCCCCGAGCAGCCTCACGGCCGTTGCGATCTGGGCGTCGGTGATGACGAGGGGCGGGAGCATCCGGATTATCGTGCGCCCGGAGTACGTGAATATGACGCCGCGCCTTATCGAGTCGTTGAGGACGTCTGGCATGTCGACCCTCATCTCGTACGCGAGCATCAGCCCCATCCCCCTCGCCTCCCTCGTGAGGAAGTGCTCCGCCCCCATCTTCTTGAGCCTGTCCAGGTACACCCTCCCCTTCGCCTTCGCCTTTCCGGGGAGGTCGTTCTTCACGATGTGGTTGAGGGTCGCCGTCCCAGCGGCGCAGGCGAGCGGGTTGCCCCCGAAGGTGCTCGTCTGCTCGCCCTTCTTGAGCGAGTTGAGTATCTCCGCAGTCGTCACGGTAGCACCTATGGGCACGCCTCCGGCCAGGCCCTTGGCGAGGGTCATCACGTCGGGGACGACCCCCCAGTTCTCCATCGCCCAGAGCTTCCCGGTGCGGCCGAGCCCCGTCTGGATCTCGTCGGCGATGAGCAGCACGCCCTTCTTGTCGCAGATCTCCCTGACCCCCTTGAAGAAGCCGTCTGGGGGGAGCATGATCCCGCCCTCCCCCTGGATAGGCTCCACTATGACAGCCCCGACGTCGTCGTCAACCTCTCGCTCGACGGCGGCGAGGTCGCCCAGGGCGACGTGCCTGACCCCCTCGAGGAGCGGCTCGAACGGCTCCTTGTACTTCTTGCTCCAGGTGGCTGAGAGGGCCCCGGCGGTCTTGCCGTGGTACGCCCCCTGCATCGCCACGAGCCCCTTCCTTCCGGTCACCTTTCGGGCGAGCTTGAGCGCGACCTCGACCGCCTCCGCCCCGCTGTTGGAGAGGAATGCTGCGTCCAGCCCCCTGGGCGAGTACCTCGCGAGGGTATCGAGGAACTCCGCCCGGGCGTCGTTGTACAGCGAGCCGTGGCAGATTATCAGCTTCTCCGCCTGCCGCCTTATCGCAGCGACGACGGCGGGGTTTGAGTGGCCGACGATGGCGACTCCATAGCCTCCCATGCTGTCGATGTACTCCCTCCCCTTGTCGTCCCAGACGAGGGCTCCCTTGCCCCGCACTATCGCGATCGGGAACTTTTGGTATGTGTGCGGGCCGTGGGCGTCCTCCGTCGCGATCACGTCCAGCCGCCTCCCCCCGGTCGCCAGGACCGCCTCACGCCCCCCTCGACATGACGGTGCAGCCCTGGTGCCCGAGCGCGCTGGTGAGCGGCGCGGGGCCGAAGCCCGACGCTATTATCGCCTCGCCGACGCCCGCCTCTATCGCCTCCACGCCGGCCAGGACCTTCTTCTGCATCCCGAACCCCGTCTTCGGGAGCAGCGCCCTGGCGCCCTCCGGCGTGAGCTTCTCGACTACCTTGCCGTCCATGAGGAAGCCCTTGACGTCGGTGAGGAAGAGCACCGAGTCTGCCCTGATGCCCATCGCCATGAAGGCGGCGGCCCTGTCCGAGTCGACGTTGAGCGGCTCGGCCTCCTCCCCCATCGCCACCGGCGATATGACGGGGACGACCCCCTTCTCGAGCAGCGCCTCGATGACCGGCCCACCGGCCGACTGCATCTTGCCCGTGTACCCTCCCTCGATGGCGACCTTGCGCCCCCGCTCGTCGACTATCAGCAGCTTCTTCTTGCGGGTGGCGCGGAGGACCCCGCCGTCGAGGCCGGAGAGCGAGACCGCGGTGATCCCGTCCCTCTCGAGGAGCTCGACCAGCTTCTTGGCTATCATCCCGCACATCACCATCGTGAAGATCTCGACGGTGGCCCGGTCGGTGTACCTGCTCTTCATGCCGTCCGGCGAGACCACGAAGCGCTGCTCCTTGCCCAGCTTGGTGGCGACCTCTGTCACGACGTCGCCGCCTCCGTGGACGAGGACCACCTGGCTCGTCTGGAGGAGCCTCTTCAGGTCGGCCATGAACTCGGCAGGGACCTCGCCCTTCACGATGTCCCCTCCAAGCTTCACTACCGTCCTCATGCCCCTACACCGGGTGGAGGGGCGCCGCGGCTATCCCCTCCCTCTCGTCGAACCCCATCATCAGGTTCATCACCTGGACCGCGTTCCCCGCCGCCCCCTTCAGGAGGTTGTCGATCGCCCCCAGGGCGACTATCCGGTGGCCCCTCGCGTCGATCTCGAAGCCCACGTCGCAGAAGTTCGACCCCACGACCACCTTCGGGTCTGGCAGCCTGAACGGCCCTTGCTTGTCCTTCACCATCCTGACGAACGGCTGGCCCCCGTAGAGCGACCTGTACATCTTCCAGACGCCGGAGTTCTGGACATCCCCCTCGTAGAAGACGTGGCAGGTGGAGAGTATGCCCCTGACCATGTTTATCGCGTGCGCCGACATCGAGACGGTCACCTTCGAGCCGCAGAGCCCGCTCATCACCTGCTCGATCTCCCCGCTGTGCCTGTGGCCGACCGGCTTGTAGGGGCGCACGACGCCGTACCGCTCGGAGAAGTGCGTGGCCAGCGAAGGCTTGCCTCCCGCGCCAGAGGACGCTATCTTCGCGTCCACCACCACGTGGTCCTTGTCTATCTTCACCTCCTTCTGCTTGAAGAGCGGGGCGAGCGCGAGGATCGAGGCTATAGCCATGCAGCCGGGCGAGGCGCTGAGGCTGGCCGCCTTGATCTCGTCCTTGTTGAGCTCGGGGACGGCGTAGACGAACTTGTCGAGCCAGTCCGGCGCCGGGTGTTTGAGCCCGTACCAGGTCTCGTAGTCTGCCGGGTCCTTCAGCCGGAAGTCGGCGCTGAGGTCTACCACCTTCACCCCCGTCTTTATGAGGTCCGGGAGGAACTTCATCGACTGGCCGTGCGGGAGGGCGGTGAAGATGAGGTCGGCGCCCCCGGAGACCTTCGAGATGTCGTTGCCGACGAACTGCATTTCGGTGACCCCCCTCAGGTTTGGGTGGACCCTGAAGAGGTACTCCCCGGCGTACCGCCTGGAGCTCGCGAACGCTAGCTCCGCCTTGCCGTGGGCCAGGAGGAGGCGGAGCAGCTCCCCGCCTGCGTATCCGGAGGCGCCGAGGACGCCGACCCGCACCACTAGCGCTTGGCCTCCTTCATCACGTACTCGACTATCTTCCTGGCTATCCTGTGCTCGGTCGAGGCCTGGGCCCCCTTGAACTCCACGGTGTTGTTGACCTCGTGGACGGTGTACCTGCCGTCCTCGGTCTCCATGGCGTCGACCCCGAGGATCCCTCCGCCCACCGCTCGCGCGGCCCTGAGCGTCACCTCTTCGATCGCCTTGTTGAGCTTGAACGCCGTCGTGGTCCCGCCCCTCGCCACGTTGGTCCGCCACTCGCCCGTTGGGGCGTTCCTGTAGACCGAGGCTATCACCTCGTCGCCTGCGACTATCAGCCGGATGTCGCGCGGGGGCCTCTTGACGTACTCCTGGAGGTAGTACATGTGCTCCACCGGGTTCTGCATCGACTCGCGGTACTCCACTATCGTCCCGAGGGTCTGCGGCTCCTTCGCGATGTCGACCATCCTCCCCCAGCTCCCCGTGAACGGCTTGACCACGACCGGGTAGCCCACCTTCTTGGCCGTCTCGAAGACAGACTCCGAGGAGAGGGCCACGTAGGTCTTCGGCGTGGGGACGCCGGCCTTGGCCAGGAGCATCGAGGTGACCAGCTTGTTGCCGCAGGCCTCTGAGACCTTCGTCGTGTTGATCACATTCAGCCCGAAGTTCTCAAGGATCCTCGTGAGGAAGGCCGATCGGTAGTAGCTGATGCACCGCTGGAGGACGACGTCCCCGAACCCGTTCCAGACCCTCTTCCCGGTGACGTTGAAGGCGAGCTTCCTGACGTCGATCAGCTCGGTGGTGCACCCGGCCTTCTCTGCCTCGCTCTTGAGCTCCTTCTCTTCGAGGCGCAGCCTGTCGAAGGTTATCGAGAGCTTCAAACCCTACTCGCCCCAGTCTTCCTCGGCGACCTCCGCCGGCTTGAGCTTGACGCCCGCCTTGGATATCGACTCGACCTCGTAGTCGGAGCCGCACTCCTTGCACTTCACTATCTCCCCGACGATGGCGTCGTCGGGTACGTTGACGTCTGCGTCACACTCCTCGCACTTTGTCTTCAGCTAGCTTCTCACCTCTCGTCTCATGCACGAGCGGACTTCGCCGCGAAGACTTTTCGTAGATTCATTGAGTTTGTTCTCTTTCTCTTCGAGCCAATCGCTGAGTTTCTCTATTTCTTTCTTGTCCTGCACCATCTGCCGGGCGGCGAACTTCGGGTTGGCGCCGCCGGAGCTCCCGACAAGCGTCAGGGTTTTGAGTGCATCGAGGACCGCTCGCAGGCGCGCTTTATCAATCTTTATCGCGCGACCCGTCACCCTTTCGCTCACCTCGGCGAGGCGGGCCTCCGCCGACCCCTCGAGGGTCGTCCCGTCCTCGACGGCCGAGCGGACGAGCTCACCCACGATCTGGTGGGCCCCGCGGAAGCTTACGCCGTGGGCGCGGACGAGCTCGTTCGCCAGCTCGGTCGCGGTTGACATCCCCTCCCCCACCGTCTCGTTGAGGCGGGCTGGGTCGAACCTGACGGAGGCGAGCATCGCGGCCATCAGCGAGACGGAGGAAGCCGTGTCGTCGAGCGCGCGCCAGAGGTGCGGGGTCATCTCCTGGAGGTCGAGGTTGTAGGCGTTGGGAAGAGCCTTCGCTATCGAGAAGGCCGCGGTCGCCTCGCCTATCACGGAGCCGCACTTGGCCCTGATGGTCTCGGCCACCACGGGGTTCTTCTTCTGGGGCATGATGCTGCTCGTGGCGGAGTACTCGTCCCCGAGCTCCACGAAGCCGAACTCGGTCGAGCTCCACAGCACGAGCTCCTCTGCCATCTTGCTCAGGTCGACCATCAGCAGCTCGAGTACCGAGACGGTCTCCAGGAGGAACCCTCTCGACGAGACCGCGAACATCGAGTTCCCCACGAGCCCGTCGAAGCCCAGGAGCGAGGCGACGGCCGCCCTGTCGACCTTCACCGATGTCCCGGCGAAGGCCGCGGCCCCCATCGGAGAGAGGTTGACCCTGGCGTAGAGCTGCGTCAGCCGCTCGACGTCCTCCTCGACTGCCTCGAAGTGAGACTGCATGTGATGGAAGACGGTGGTCGGCTGAGCGCGCTGGAGGTGAGTGTACCCGGGGAGCGGGAGGTTCCCGTACCGGGCCATCACCTTCAGCAGCGACGCCTCCAGACGCTTCGCGCGCCCGACGATCCCTATGACCCTCTCCCTGACCTCCATCCTCAGGGCCGTCGCGACCTGGTCGTTCCGGCTCTTGCCTAGGTTCAGGTATCCTGCGGCGTCGATCCCGACCGAGGCTATCGCCTTCTGCTCCAGCCAGTGGTGGACGTCCTCGGTCGACGGGTCGAGGTCCATCTTGGTCGGGAGGCCCGAGAGGAAGGCGAGGCACGCCGCCCCCTCCTTCTGGCCCACCTCCCCGGACTTTACGAGGGAGACCATGTGGGCCATGTTGATCTTCACCACGTGCCCGCTGAGCGGGCCGTCGAAGCCGACCGACGAGGTGAAGTCGTTGGCTTCCTTACTTGACCGCCTGATTCTGCTTCCTCTCAGTATGTTGTTCACGTTGTGTCCTCCCACGGGTCTTCGAGGCCGCGGCGCTCGCGGCGGTCCTCGACTGCAGCCCCCACAGCTCGATGAAGCCGACCGCCGAGTTCTGGTCGAAGGTCGACTCCTTCGAGTATGTGGAGAGCTTCAAACGGTACAGCGAGTTCGGGGACGAGCGCCCGACTATCCGCATCCCGCCCTTGTGGAACTTTAGCCTCACCTCGCCGTCTGCCCTCTTCTGGGTCTCCCCGATGAAGGCGTCCAGGTCGAAACGGAGCGGCTCCATCCAGAGCCCCGAGTAGACCAGCCACGACCACTCGCGCTCGACGGCGGCCTTGAAGGCCAGCTCCGTCCTCGTGAGGACCAGCTGCTCGAGGTCGCGGTGCGCCTCGATAATCGCGAGCGCCCCCGGGCACTCGTAGACCTCCCTGGACTTTATCCCGACCAGCCTGTCCTCGATGTGGTCGACTATCCCGTAGGCGTGCTTGCCCGCGAACTCGTTGACCCTCCGTATCAGTTCGACGCCGTCCAGCTTCCTCCCGTCGAGCGATACGGGTAGGCCTGCCTCGAACCCTATCGTCAGGTATCCGGGGGAGTCGGGCGACGCGTCGACCGCGGAGACCCATTCGAACGCCTCCGGCGGGGGCTCGGTGTCCGGGTCCTCGAGCGGCCCGCTCTCTATCGAGCGACCCCAGAGGTTCTGGTCGGTGCTGAAGACCGACTTTTTGGGCTTGATGTTGATCCCGTGCTTCCGGGCGTAGACGATCTCAGCGTCGCGGCTCATGTTCCACTCCCTCACGGGGGCGATCACCCTGATCGACGGGTTCAGCGAGCGCACGGTGACGTCCATCCGTACCTGGTCGTTGCCCTTCCCGGTGCAACCGTGGGCGACCGCGTGCGCCCCTTCGCTCTCGGCCACCTCGACGAGCTTGGTGGCGATGAGCGGGCGCCCGAGGGCGGTCGCGAGAGGGTACCTGCCCTGGTACATCCCGTTGGCCTTTATCGAGGGGAAGACGTAGCCCTTGGCGAACTCCTCCCGCGCGTCCATCTGGAAGTGCTTGACCGCCCCCGTCGAGTACGCGCGTTCCTCGATCTCCTTGAAGTCCTCCTTCTGGCCGAGGTTGAGCGTCAGCGTGACGACGTCGGCCCCGTACTTCTCCTGGAGCCACTTTATCGAGACCGAAGTGTCCAGGCCTCCCGAGTAGGCCAACACTATCTTCTGCTTCAACGAGAGAGTTCCGGACCCTCGCTGAAATCCTTTTATAGATTTTGGCCAGCAGCGTCCCAAATCAGAGGGGTCCTGACACGAAATCGGTCAGCCCGGGCGCCATAATCGCGGCAGTCAGGGACGAGATCAGCTACGACCTTTCCGTGCAGGACGCGCTGGCGAGGGACTACGCGAACATAAGCGCCATAGCGAGGATGCTCCAGCCAAGGCTCAAGGAGCGCCTCGGGAAGGAGGTCAACGTAGAGAGCATAATCACCTCGCTCAAGAGGCTCAAGGGGACGTACTCCCCAGCGTCGGCGGAGATCAGGGCCATCATCGCCGACAGCGTCGTGAACGTCAGGACCAACGTGTCCAAGATCTCCGTCGAGAAGACCAGGAAGACCCTCGACGTGGTGAGCTCCCTCCTTGCGAGCCACCAGCAGGACTTCCTCCACGTCTCGGAGAGCATCTCGAACATCACGCTCATCTTCGACCAGAAGCTGCACAAGAAAGTCAGGAGCAGGCTCTCCGACTCCGCGGTCCTGGAGGAGGGGGACGACTACGCGGCGATAATCGTCCAGAGCCCGCAGGAGATCACCAACACCCCAGGCTGCCTGATCAACTTCTACAACCAGATAGCAAGGAGGCACGTCAACATCGAGGACACCGTCAGCTGCCACACCGACACCATCATCGTGGTCAGGATGAAGGAGGTCGGGAAGGCCTTCACCTCGCTGACCGACCTTATCACAGAGGAGAGGAAGCGGATCGAGACGAACGGCCAGGCTTGAAACTGGTAATCGGCCACGAAATCCGGATGTTGCCCCGAATCTGGTCAAAGCCTTTAAAAAAGGAACAACCGGAACTTTTCTTCCTTAAGAGACGTGATGGAAAAACCAGAGGGGAGCAGGCCCGCCTTTCTCCTTCTTGAGGACGGGACGCTCCTCCTCGGAACGGGATTCGGCGCGGAGGCGACCGTGGTAGGCGAGCTCGTGTTCAACACGGGGATGGTCGGCTATCCCGAGTCGATGACCGACCCCTCGTACTCCGGCCAGGTGCTCTGCTTCACCTACCCCCTCATCGGGAACTACGGAGTCCCGAGCATGGAGGAGAAGGACGTCTTCGGCCTCCCCCGCTATTTCGAGTCGGCGAGCGTCAAGGTGACGGGCATAGTAGTCCAGGAGCACTGCGCCAGGCCGAGCCACTGGGCGTCCGTCCAGACGCTCTCCCGATGGATGGAGGACCAGGGCGTCCCAGGCATAGAGGGCGTTGACACTCGCGCCCTGGTGACCACCATCAGGGAGCGGGGAGTGATGATGTGCGCGCTGGCGACGGGCCGCGAGCCCCCGAGCAGGAGGGAGCTCAAGAGGCTCCTGGAGAGGTCTGCCCGCTACGACTCGGTCGACTACGTGAAGCAGGTCTCCGTGAGCAGGCCGGCGGCGTACGGGATATCGGACAAGAAGATGGTGGTCGTGGACTGCGGGGTGAAGGAGAGCATAATCAGGAACATGCTCGGGAGGGGCTACTCCGTGGTGAGGGTGCCGTTCGACTCGCCCTACGCGGAGATCATGAAGCACGACCCGGCCGGGGTGATAGTGAGCAACGGCCCGGGAGACCCGCGCCTGTGCGCCGAGACCGTGAAGGCCACTTCGAGGCTCGTCGACTCGGGGGTGCCTGTCCTGGGGATATGCCTCGGCGAGCAGGTGCTCGGGATGTCTCAGGGCGGGGAGACGTACAAGCTGAAGTACGGGCACCGCGGCCAGAACAAGCCCGTGGTCGAGACCACGTCTGGAAGGGGGTACGTCACCAGCCAGAACCACGGCTACGCGGTCGACCCGGAGTCGCTTTCGAAGACGGAGCTGAAGCCGTGGTTCGTCAACGGGGACGACAGGAGCGTCGAGGGGCTCTTCCACGTGAGCAAGCCCGCGATCGCCGTCCAGTTCCACCCCGAGGCAGCACCGGGGCCGTACGACACGGAGTTCGTCTTCGACAGGTTCGCAGAGATGATGCTAGCTCAGAAGAAGAGCGCGGCGGGTGAGAGAGTTCGAAGCATGAAAGCGTGAAGAGTGCGCTTGTACTGGGGAGCGGGGCAATAAAGATCGGAGAAGCAGGCGAGAGCCGCTGAAAAGGCGGCCGCAAGTTCGACTACTCCGGTAGCCAATGCCTAAAGGCCTTGAGGGAGGAGGGTATACGCTCGATCCTCGTCAACCCGAACATCGCGACGATCCAGACCGACGCGAGGATGGCGGACAAGATCCACTTCCTGCCCGTCAACCCGGACTTTGTGACCCAGATCATCGAGAAAGAGAGGCCGGACGCGATACTCCTCGGGTTCGGGGGCCAGACGGCGCTCAACTGCGGGGTCGCCATCTCGAGGGCAGGGGTCCTCTCGAAGTACGGCGTCAAGGTCCTGGGCACCCAGGTCAAGGGGATCGAGATCACCGAGGACCGGCAGCTCTTCAAGGACACGATGACCGAGATCGGGGTTGCCTGCCCCAGGAGCAAGCCGGCCTACTCCGTCGACGAGGCACGCTCGGTGGTGAAGGAGCTCGGCTACCCCGTGATAATGAGGGTGGCCTACACGCTGGGAGGGAGGGGCGGCGGCGTCGCCCACAACGCCAGAGAGCTCGACGAGATAGTCCAGAGGGGGCTGAACCTGAGCATGGCCCACCAGGTCCTGATCGAGGAGTACATCGGCCACTGGAAGCAGATCGAGTACGAGGTCATGCGCGACGCCGACGACAACGGGCAGATCGTCTGCAACATGGAGAACGTCCTGAGCATGAGGGTGCACACCGGCGACAACATCGTGGTCGCGCCATCCCAGACCATCACCAACAGGGAGTACCACATGCTGCGCTCGCTCGCCCTGAAGTCTGCCAGGAGGTGCGGGATAGTCGGGGAGTGCAACATGCAGTTCGCCCTCGAGCCCAGGTCGGAGACGTACCGCGCGATAGAGATCAACGCCCGCCTCTCTAGGTCGTCTGCCCTGGCCTCCAAGGCCACGGGCTACCCCATCGCGTACATCGCCGCCAAGATCTGCCTCGGGTACTCGCTCACCGAGCTGAAGAACAAGGTCACCGGCGTGACCACCGCCATGTTCGAGCCGTCCCTGGACTACTGCGTCCTCAAGATGCCCAGGTGGGACACCAAGAAGTTCGAGGGCGCCTCGAGGGGGATAGGGACGGCGATGAAGTCCATAGGGGAGGTGATGGCGATCGGGCGCGGCTTCGAGGAGGCCGTCCAGAAGGCGTCGAGGATGCTCAACATAAGGTACGACGGTGTGATACGCAGGCTGGTCGAGGAGGACGACCTCGAGGTGCTGAAGAAGAGGCTCCGCAACCCGACAGACCAGATAATCTTCGACGTGGTAGAGGCGCTCATGGTCGGCATCCCCGAGGAGGAGGTCTCCAGGCTGAGCGTCATCGACCCGTGGTTCGTCTCGAAGCTCAAGAACATAGTCGACGCCTACCGCAGGGTGGAGACGAGCGGAAGGGAGGGGGTCGACCGCGACCCCGAGGTGCTCAGCGAGGCCAAGCGGCTGGGGTTCTCCGACAAGCAGGTGGCCAACGCGGTCGACATCGACGAGGACGATGTCCGGGCGATGCGCGAGAGGATGGGGATAACCCCGAAGGTGAAGGCGATAGACACCCTGGCCGCGGAGTGGCCCGCCAGGACGAACTACCTCTACGTCACTTACAGCGCGTCCGCCGACGAGGCGAAGCCGAGCGAGAAGAGGAAGGTGATGGTGCTGGGAGCCGGTCCCTACAGGATAGGCAGCTCCGTGGAGTTCGACTGGGGGACGATGAACATGGCCTGGGCCCTCAAGGAGAGCGGGAAGGTGGACGAGGTCGTGGTGGTCAACTGCAACCCCGAGACCGTCTCCACGGACTTTGACATGAGCGACCGGCTCTACTTCGAGGAGCTCACGGCGGAGAGGGTCCTCTCGATCTACGAGAGGGAGAAGCCGCTCGGCGCGGTGCTCTGCGTCGGCGGCCAGACCCCGAACGACCTGGCCCTCGAGCTGGACAAGAAGGGGGTGAGGGTCATGGGGACAAGCGCCGACTCGATAGAGAGGGCGGAGGACAGGGAGAGGTTCGCCTTCCTCCTCGACAAGATAGGCATCCCCCAGCCGGCGTGGGGGAGCTTCAGGTCGATGAAGCAGGCGCGCCAGTTCTGCGACAGGGTAGGGTACCCGGTGATAGTGAGGCCGTCGCACGTCCTGAGCGGCTCTGCCATGAGGGTGATCTGGGGGAGCAGGGAGCTCGAGAGCTTCCTCGCAAAGGCTGCCGAGGTCAACCCGAACTACCCGGTCACGATAAGCAAGTTCTTCGAGGACGCCAAGGAGGTGGAGGTGGACGCCGTCTCTGACGGCGAGACCACCGTGATCGGCGCCATCATGGAGCACGTCCAGAAGGCAGGGGTCCACTCGGGGGACGCGATAATGACGATACCGACGGTCTCGGTCTCCGGGGAGGCCAAGGACAAGATAAGGGCGTACACGCGGGCGATCGCGAAGGAGCTCGGGGTCAGGGGGCCCTTCAACATCCAGTACCTGGTGGTCAAGGACGACGTCCAGGTCATCGAGTGCAACCTCAGGGCATCGAGGTCGCTCCCGTTCGTCTCGAAGGCCACGGGGGCCAACCTCATCAAGCTCGCCGCCTCCGTGATACTCGGAGGGTCACTTGCTGGGATGGGGGACGTCGCTGAGCCGGAGCAGTTCGCTGTGAAGGCGCCCCAGTTCTCGTTCATGCAGATGGAGGGGGCAGACCCCACGATAGGCGTAGAGATGCGGTCGACCGGCGAGGTGGCCTGCTTCGGGGCGACCCTCTCCGAGGCGATGAGCAGGGCGCTCATCGCGTCGGGGCTGAGGATCCCCTCCAAGGGCGACGCGGGGATAATCCTCGCCGACGAGAGCTCCGACACATCAGGCGCCAGGTCGATGCTCGAGGGGTTCAAGAGCGCCGGGATAGATTTCGTGTCCAACCCGGAGACCGCCGCCTCGCTCGGGGGGGCGGCCAGGGCCGCCACGGTGGACGAGATGCTCGAGATGGTTGGCAGCGGGAAGGCCGCCCTCGTCATCTCCCTCAGCACCAACCTCAACAAGACGAGGAGGGACCTCTACAAGGTCCGCCGCAAGGCGGTCGAGCTGCAGGTCCCGTTCCTGACCACGGTCGAGGAGGGGATGGCAGTCCTCCTCTGCGCGAGGTCCCCCCCGAAGAGGCTCGGCTAGCGCCCTCAGCGCTCGAACCTGGCGACGAGCCCGTCCACGGGAACCTTCTCCTCCTCCCTGGTCCTCATGTTCCTCAGGACGAGCTGCCCTGACTCGAGCTCCCTCCTCCCGACGATGGCCACCCACGAGAACCTCCTCGAGCTCGCGTCCTCCAGCTGCTTCCCCAGGCTCCTCCCCCGGGCGCCCAGCTCGCTCCTTATCCCCGCCCCCCTGAGCGCCGAGACCATCTGGAGGGACTTGTCTGCAAGGGCGGGCTCGGTGTACGCCACATAGACCGACTCTGTGTCCGCGGCCGCGCCGCCTCCGAGGGAGAGGGCGATCCGCTCGACCCCTCCGGCAGCCCCGGTCGCGGGGAGGTCCGGCCGCCCGAAGAGCTTCGGGAGCGCGTCGTACCTCCCGCCTCCGCAGAGGGAGCCCAGGTCGGGGCGCCTCCTGTCGACCACCTCGAACACGATGCCCGTGTAGTAGTCCAGGCCCCTCACGATGCTCAGGTTGTACTCCGCGCCCTGTATCCCGCGAGACCTCAGGGAGTCGCGCAGCGAGGCGAGGCCTCCCGCGCTCGAGAGCCCGAGCTCGTCCAGGCGCGCGCAGACAGCGTCAGGCGGCCCCCTCGTCCTGCCGAAGCGCAGGAGCTCCGACAGCGCCTCCCTCCCGACGCCCTTCCCCGAGTACTCCTCGACCAGCTCCTCCTCCGTCTTCTTCTGGACCTTGTCGAGCGCCCTCATCATCTCCAGCGCCTTCTCGTCGGAGGCGACGCCCATCGACTTCCTGACGTACTCCTCTACGACGCGGCGGTCACCTATCTCGAGGGAGAAGTCCTGGAGGCCGACCTTCTTGAAGAGGTTGTAGCAGAGGTCCATCACCTCTGCGTCAGACTCCACGCCGTTGTCCCCGAATATCTCCACGTCCCACTGGTAGAACCAGCGGTACCTGGCGTGCTGCGGCTCGTCGTATCGCCACACCCCGCCGTACGAGGCGAGCTTGATCGGGGGCTTCACCCCCTTGTTCGACGAGACCCCGCGCGTCATCCCAACGGTCAGGTCGAACCTCAGACCGAGGTCCCGGCCCCCCTTGTCCTTGAAGGCGTAGATCTGCTCGTCGACCTGCGCCCCGCTCTTGGCCCTGAGGATCGCGAGGCTCTCGAGCGGGCCGGGCTCCATCAGCCGAAAGTTGTACGCGCGGGCGACGTCCTCGAACGCCCTCCTTATCTTCAGGTGCAGGTCGAACTCGTCGGGCCCGATGTCGCGGATGCCGCGCGGCTGAGAGAGGTCCATCTAGGCCTTCCCGCCGCGCTTGTGGAGGGCCGCAAGCTCCGCCAGCAGGGCCGTGAGCTGGACCTCGGGGTTCGCCCCCACCGCGAGGCGATAGTCGTACTCCGCCAGAACCCTGATCGCCCGCGCCGCCTCCTCCCCCTCGCCCTTGGCGATCTCCTCGTTGGCGAAGCGGAGGAAGTCAGACTCCGGGATCCCGTAGACCCGGGTGAACTCGACGAGCTTGAGCCTGGCGGAGCCGAAGTCCCCGCCCATCGCGAGCCGGACTATCTCGGTGGCCCTCTCCTTGGCGGTCCTCCCGGTGGCGGCGTTGACCTTCTCGATGGTGACCTCCCCGCCCCCCGCCGAGGCGGCCTGGAGGAGGTTGATCCCCTGCCTGAGGTCTCCGTCGCACGCGGCCGCGACCGCTTCGAGGACGCCCGGCCCAGCGCGGACCCCCTCGTCCTTGGCGATCCTCTCGAGGCGCGCCACAACCTCCCTCTGGCCTATCTTCTTGAACCTGAATATGGCGCACCTGCTCTGGATGGGCTCGATTATGTTGGTCGAGTAGTTGCATATCAGTATGAAGCGGGTGTGCCTCGAGGTCTCCTCCATTATCCTGCGAAGGGCGGTCTGCGCGTCCGAGGTCGTCTCGTCCGCCTCGTCCAGGATCACGAGCCGGAACGGTATGCTCTCGTTCCTGTCGAGATAGCTGGCGAACTTCTTGATCCGCTCGCGCACGATGTCGATCCCCCTCTCGTCGCTCGCGTTGAGCGAGAGGGTCGAGTCTGCGTAGTACTCGCCGAGGAGCTCCCTCGCGATTATCATCGCGGCGGTCGTCTTTCCAGACCCGGGGGGGCCGGCGAAGAGCAGGTGCGGCAGCTCTCTCTTGTTCTCCAGGAGGGGCTTGAGGCGCTCCTTGACCTCGTCCTGGTTGACGAGGTCGTCGATCTTGCGCGGGCGGTACTTCTCGACCCACATCAGGCCATCGAAGGACAAGCTCGACCCCGCGGGCGGTCCCTGAGTATATATCCGTGCAGAGCCGCTGGAGAGCGAAAGAGAAAGAAAGGAGCCCCCCGGGCCGGGAGCCCGAGACGCTGTGAGGATCCTCACGCTCGACGCCGAGGCAGTCTCCTCTGCCTGCCCGATGGACGCGTGCATCGAGGAGATGTCGCGGGCGTTCTCCCTCCAGGCCAGGGGGAGGTTCAGGTCGCCGCTCAGGACGAGGCTCGAGGCGCCCAGGGGGGACGTCCTCGTGATGCCATCGATCGCCAGGAGGAACGGAGAGGAGGGGAGCGTCAAGGTCGTGAGCATATTCCCCAAGAACAGGGGGAGGACGCCCTCCGTGACCGCGGTCGTGCTCCTGCTGGACGGGGAGACCGGCGAGGCGAGGGCGCTCCTCGAGGGGACGACGCTCACCGCGATCAGGACCGGGGCGGTCTCGGGGCTCTCGTGCAGGTACCTCGCCAGGAGGGACTCGAAGACGCTTGGGATAGTGGGGGCCGGCGGCCAGGCGTTCCAGCAGGTGAGGGGGGTCGCGACTGCGACCCCAGGCATAGGGAAGGTGAAGGCGTACTCCAGGCGGGCTGCCCGGAGCAAGGCCCTCGCCAGGGAGTGCGCCCGCTCGCTCGGGCTCGAGGCGCGGGCAGTGGACTCTGCGTCGGCCTGCGTGAGGGGGAGCGACGTCGTCGTCGCCGCCACTTCGTCGGCCACGCCGGTCTTCGACGGAGCAGACGTGGGCGACGGCACCCACGTGATAGCGATCGGTTCGTACAGGCCAGACGCTCGCGAGCTCGACTCCTCCCTAGTCTCCAGGGCTTCCGTCTACGTCGACTCACGGGAGGCCGCCATGGAAGAGGCGGGCGACATCCTGATCCCGATGGTCGAGGGTGTCGTCCCGAGGGACGTGATCAAGGGCGACATGTGCGAGCTGGTCACCGGGAGGAGCAAGGGGAGGCGCTCCGCCTCGGAGGTCACGGTCTTCAAGAGCGTCGGCCTGGCCCTGGAGGACAACGCTGCCGGCTGGCTCGCGTATCGCACGGCCCTCCGGAGGAAGGCGGGCGAGTGGTCAGAGGTATAGCCCAGCGGCGTATACACTTAATTATCCGGAGCTAGCACTTTGCGAGTCCCCGAAGAAAAGGAGTTGTTGGAGACCCTCTTGGAGGACCCTGGAGCCGAGGTATCGAAGATCTTCGAGCAGAGGGAGAGGGAGTTCTTGCTCTCCCCGGTGAGGGTGACCATGCGGTCTGCCATCGAGGGGATGGAGGTCGGCGACCTCGTCCTGGCAAGGTCGAAGGAGGGCGAGAGGGTGGAGATGCCCCGGTGGGTGGCTGAGGAGCTGGTGGCGCTCGACCTGGCAGACCTCCAGGAAGAGGCCTTCGAGGTCGAGATATTCAAGGCGCTCACCAGGGAGAAGATCATCGCATCCCTCCAGCTCTCCCCGCTCGACCCCAGCTTCTACATCAGGATGAGGCGAAGGCTCGCAGCGGTCAGGCAAGGGGTCGAGAGCGGCAAGTACAGGCGAGAGGACTACGAGAAGCTCAGGAACACGAGCTACGACCTCGTCGGGAGGAGGCTCAGCAAGCTCCTCTCGATGAGCTCCTCCGCGAGCATCAAGACGATAGCAGACAGGATAACCCCGGAGGAGAGCGCCTTCTTCTCCGTGGCAAGCGAGATATCCGCAGGATGGAAGAAGGCCATCCTCGGGGAGCCCTAGGGAGACGAAGGGTGGAGCGATGGCGGTCTTAACGCGGGGGCTCTCCGAGAGGTTCGAGGACTTCCTCCGGGGCTTCGAGGACAAATCGGGCGAGCGCAAGTACCAGGTCTCCCTGGGCCAGATGGCGGCGGCGGGGAGGAAGTCGATGGTCCTAGACTACGAGGACCTCATACACTACGACACCGACCTAGCCGAGAGCCTCCTGAACGACCCCGACAGGGCGCTGAAGGAGTTCAAGTCGGCCACCTTCGAGGTGCTCAGCACGGAGAACCCCGCCTACGCCGGGGAGATCAGGAAGAACCTCATGATAAGGACGCGGGGGATCACGGACAGGGTCGCGCTGAGGAAGGTCGACACGTCCCACCTCGACAAGATGATAGCGTTCGCAGGGATGGTGATCAGGACGTCGGAGCTCAGACCGCTCCTCGTGGACGCGGCGTTCGTCTGCCCGGACGGCCACACCACCCGCGTCATCCAGGAGGGGCCGAGCATCAAGAAGCCGGTGAAGTGCGAGGGGTGCGACGAGACAAGGAACCTCGAGCTCGACCAGAAGGACAGCACCTTCATCGACAGCCAGATCCTCAGGGTGCAGGAGCTCCCCGAGGAGCTGCCTCCCGGGCAGCTCCCCCGGTTCTTCGACATCGACGTGGAGGGCGACATCGTCAACACCGCGAGGCCGGGCGACAGGGCGGTGATGACGGGGGTCGTCCGAGCGGAGCCGGACTTTTCATTCGGCACGCCCAGGAGCAGGTCGTTCCGCTCCAAGATAGACGCCAACTACATCGAGCTGGTCAGCAAGGAGCCCAGCCAGGTCCAGATCACCAAGGAGGACGAGGCGATAATCAAGAGCATCGCCTCGGGGCCGGACGCGTACCAGAAGCTGATCCGGTCGATGGCCCCGGGCATCCTCGGGCACGACCGCGTCAAGGAGGCGATACTCCTCCTCCTGGTTGGCGGGCCGACCACCGCGCTGCCCGACGGGACAAAGCTGAGGGGCGACATCAACGTCTTCCTGGTAGGAGACCCCGGCGTGGCCAAGTCAGAGATGCTAAAGTTCGCGGCCCAGGTCGCACCCAGAGGGATGTTCGCCTCGGGGAGGGGGTCGACGGCGGCGGGGCTCTCCGCCGCGGTGATCCGCGAGAAGAACACGCTCATGCTGGAGGCGGGGGTCGTCGTACTGGCCGACCAGGGCATCGCGTGCCTCCACCCGGACAGCTCGGTCCTCCTCGACGGGAGGTCTGTCAGGCTGGGAGGGCTCGCGGAGACGCTGCACTTCATCCGCTTCGAGAGCCCGAGCGGAAGGGACGAGATAGCGGAGCTCGGGGGGGAGGTGGTCTCCCTGGAGGACGGCTCCCTGAAGACCAAGGTCGCCGTCTCCACCAGGCTGAGGAGGCGGCTGCACTCGGGGGAGATCCTGCGGCTCGGCCTGAGGTCTGGCTTCTCCGCCGTTGTCACCCCGGACCACCTGTTCCTTGACGGGAAGACGATGGAGTGGAGGGAGGCGTCGAGGTTCGCTCCGGGCGACTCCGTTGCCGCCCCCCTCCGGATCCCCTGCGGGAGGGTCGACGGGCCATACATTTGGGACCTTCTTCCCGATGGCTGCGAGGTCTCGCTGACGGCGGCGGAGAGGTCGCGGCTCAGGGCGAAGCTGGAGGCGAAGTACGGCTCGGGGGCGGGCGCGGCCGCTCAGCTCGGCGTCTCGAGGATCCCGGACTACCTGAGGGGCAGCCTGCGACCGACCCTGTCGGAGCTCAAGACGATGGTCGACGCGTTGGGCGAGGAGGGAGCGTGGAGGGAGGAGCCCCACTCCTACGAAGGGTCGCCTGTCGAGGCTGCGACGGTCACCCCTGAGATGGGGTACGTCTGCGGCTTTGTCTACGGAGACGGGCTCGACGGCGGTGCCCGGGGCGGGGCGACCCGGCCCCCGGCGCACCCTGCGTCGATCGGGCGATTCAGGCGGTACTGGTCGCTGTGCTTCGGGCCTCTCTCCACAAGTGAGCAGGGGCGGTCGACGGCCAGCGCCCTGGAGACGCGAGCCACGCCTCCGATCATCGGCGGGGCGGCGGGCAGGCGGGTCTTCGGGCACGTCTACGCCCGGCTCACGGCCGACGACCTGGGCAACCTCCTCTCCCTGCCTGATGAGGTGCTGAAGGCCTTCCTCGCGGGGGTCGCCGACTCGGACGGACGCGGCTGTGCGGGGCTCTCCTCGAAGGAGGGGTCGGGGGCCTGGGACGCAGTCTTCGGGGCGGCGAGGAACGAGCGGGCGAGCCTCAACCTGCTTCTCGCGCTGAGAAGGTTCGGCGTCGCGGGATCGTCCCGCGGGGTCGGTGGCGGCGCGGGGGCGATCGTGATCGGCACCCGTGGAGACGGCCTGAGGCTGAAGCAGGCGCTTTCGAGCCGCTCGGTCAAGATCTCCAGGCTGCCGCCTCCGAGCGATGAGGAGGCCGGGGGGGTTCGCGAAAGGCCGCCCGGCGGGGTCTCCTCCGGGCCGTCAGAGGAGTACGCGCCTGCGTCCGGGGCGGGCGCCGTCTCCGCTCTCTACGGGTACGCGAGCGGACGGGGACAGGCGCTCAGCGTCGTCTCAAGGAGGGCCGGCGAGAGGGACTACTTCCTGGACGAGGTCGTCACGGTCTCACGGGAGCGCTACGAGGGATACGTCTACGACCTCATGATGAAGACGGACCACAACTACGTCGCGGACGGCGTCTTCAGCCACAACTGCATCGACGAGTTCGACAAGATGAAGCCCGAGGACAGGAGCGCCCTGCACGAGCAGATGGAACAGCAGTCGTACCACCCGTCTTGCGAGGTCTTGCTCGAGGGAGGGAAGGTGAGGATCGGGGAGTACGTCGAGGAGGCGATCCGCAGCCACCCCTCGGATGTGGTATCGGGGAAGGACTGCGAGGTCGTGGCCGTCGACCTCCGTCAGCGCGTCTTCTCGGCCGACCTCGACGACGGGACGGTCGAGAAGACCAAGGTCTCGAGGCTGAGCAGGCACAAGGCCCCCGACAGGTTCGTAAGGGTAAGGTTCTCCAACGGGAGGTCCGTGCTCGTGACCCCCGAGCACCCCATGTTCGTCTTCCAGGGGGACGGGATCTCGACGACCCCCGCAGAGAGGCTCCGCCCGGGCGCTTTCGTCCCCGGCCCCGTCTCCATCCCGAACTCGTCCGCCCCGGTCGCGCTTGCCCCGGCCTCTCCGTCGGAGATTGCTAGTCCGGTAGCGCAGCCGCAGACGCTGACGCTCTGGACGGCGAGGGTCCTCGGGCACCTGGCGTCCGGGGGGGACTTTGCCAGGGGAGGCGTCGGGGAGGTCGACCTCGCAGGCCTGGACGCCCGCGCATCGGAGGACATCGCCGTGCTCCTGCGGGACGAGTTCGGGTCAGGGAGGGCCGGCCTGGGGTCCTCGTCCAGGACGTTCCTGAGATGGCTCTCCCTGAACTTCCCCGAGACGGTGGGCGAGGCGAGGAGCAGGAGGGCGCCCGCGAAGATCCTTGGAGCCTCCGTGGCGCACATCAGGGAGTTCCTGGCCTCCGCGTACCTCGGAGCAGGCGGCGTGGAGGGCGGCGCGGCGTGCTACCGGGCTGCCTCCGGGGGGCTCGCCGAGGACTACCAGGACCTGCTTCTCAAGCTCGGCGTCGCCTCCAGGATCAGGGTCGCCAGGTCGAACCGCTCGTTCAAGGTCTACGTCTGCGGTGACTCGCTGGGAAGGTTCCTCGACGTGGTGGTCGATTCGGCCGACCCCCGGCGCGCCAGGATCGAGGGGCTGGCGAGGCGGGGCGAGCGCCACGACCGCGGCCACGACGTCCTCCCGACCGCCGTCCTGCGGCTGCTGGCGGGGTCGCTCCGCGAGACGGGCACGAGGCACGACGGCTCGTTCAACCGCCACCTGGGGGCCGGGCACGGGGCCACGAAGGCCACCGTCTCGCGCCACCTCGCGCGCCTCGAGGAGCGGTGCGGGCAGATCGAGGCCGCCGTCCGCGGGGTCGCCGACCCGCGGTCGCTCCGCATCGCCTCCGGGTGGTCGCAGAGCAGGCTGGCCCGCGAGTCCGGGCTGGCGAGGTCGGCCATCTCGCGCCTCGAGTCTGGGAGGTGCAGCGCGGAGGTCGCCGCGCAGCTGGGAGCGAAGGTCAGGGGGGCGCTCTCCAGGAGGGTCGAGGCGGTCAGAGAGAGCACGGGGTTCGTCAGGGGGCTCATGGGCATCCGGTTCCTCAGGGTCGACTCCGTCGAAGAGGAGGCCAACGAGGGCGCCCTGAAGACGGACTGGGTCTACGACGTCACCGTCGAGCCAACGCACAACTTCGTGTCGTCCGGGGTGGTGCTCCACAACACGATAACCATAGCGAAGGGAGGGATCTACGCGACGCTCAACGCGAGGACCGCGATCCTCGCCGCGACAAACCCGATCCTCGGCAAGTACGACCCCTACCAGAACCTCATCGACAACATCAACCTCCCGATCCCGCTTCTCACGAGGTTCGACCTCATCTTCGTGCTCAGGGACACGCCCGTCCCCGGCCAGGACGAGAAGCTGGCGACCCACATACTCGACGTACACAGGAAGAAGACCTACGTGGAGTCGCCTCCGATACAGTTCGAGCTCCTGAAGAAGTACGTGGCGTTCGCCAAGAACTACTCCCCGGTGCTCACCATGGAGGCCGAGAACCGGATCAAGGAGTACTACCTCCAGCTGAGGAGGAACACGTCCGAGGGGTCAATCGGGGCGACCCCCAGGACGCTCGAGGGGATAATCAGGCTCGCGAGCGCAAAGGCCAGGCTCATGCTCAGGGAGGATGTCACCGAGGAGGACGCCCTCACCGCGATATCGCTGATGGAAAAGATGGTGGAGGACGTCCTCACCGACACGGAGACAAAGACCAAGGCAGACTTTGGGATACTCCTCGGCCAGCCCGCCGGCGAGAGGGGGAAGCTGGCGACGCTGATGGACACGCTGAGGGCCCTCGAGGGCCCGGAGAGGAAGCCCATCGAGGCCAAGGTCTTCAGGCAGGAGCTCATGAAGACCAACAAGTTCGCCAACGAGGACGAGGTCGACAAGCTCATCCAGAAGATAACCAAGGAAGGAATAATCTTCGAGTCGAAGCCCGGGTTCCTCAGAAGAGTACAGGCGTAGGGGAGGTCGGCCGGAACGAAGGTGAAGGACCTCCCGCTCCCCGTGGAGTTCACGTCGTTCCTCGAGGGACGGGGGTTCGTGGAGCTCTTCCCCCCGCAGGCGGCGGCTGTGGAGTCCGGGCTCCTGGACGGGAAGAACCTCCTCGTGGCGAGCCCGACCGCCTCCGGAAAGACCCTGATCGCCGCGCTCGCGGCGTTCAAGCGGATAGTCGTGCAGAAGAGGAAGGTCGTCTACCTCAGCCCCCTCAGGGCGCTCGCCTCGGAGAAGTATGCCGAGTTCAAGGGGCTCCTCGAGGGGTTCGGGGTGAGCTGCGTGATCTCGACCGGAGACTTCGACTCCTCCGGGGAGGCGCTCAAGGCGTACGACCTGCTCGTGCTGACCAACGAGAAGTTCGACTCGCTCCTCAGGCACGGCGTGTCCTGGCTTGCCGACGTGGGCCTCTTCGTCTCCGACGAGGTCCACCTGGCGGGGAGCGGCGACAGGGGGCCGACGCTGGAGATGATACTCACGAGGGTCATCCACAGCGGGGTCGACGCCCAGCTCCTCTCGCTCTCAGCGACCGTGAGCAACGCGGAGGAGGTCGCCAGGTGGCTCCGCTCGGAGCTGGTGGAGCTGACCTGGCGCCCGGTGCCGCTCCGCGAGGGCGTCTACGACAGGGGGAGGGTCTGGTTCGCAGACCTCCAGGGGGAGATAGAGACCGTGAGGTCGAGCTACGGCGGGGCGATCGACGTCGCGGTCGACTCGATCGCGAGGGGCGGGCAGTCTCTCATATTCGCGTCGACGAGGAGGAGGGCGGTCAGCCTCGCTGCGAAGGCCTCGGAGCTCACCTCCAGGCACCTGGGCGAGGCGGAGAGGAGGGCCTGCGCGGACGCGGCCAGGAGGATACGCGAGTCGGGAGAGGAGACGAGCCTGAGCAGGCTCCTCGCCGACGTGGTCTCGAAGGGCGCCGCGTTCCACCACGCGGGGCTCCCCCACGAGCACCGGAAGCTGGTCGAGGACGCATACCGGGAGCGGGCCGTGAAGCTCCTGGCGAGCACCCCGACACTGGCCGCGGGGATCAACCTCCCCGCGAGGCGCGTGGTCGTCGCAGACCTCACGAGATACGACGGGGAGAGGGGGATGAGCTCGCCCATCTCGGTGATGGAGTACAGGCAGATGGCGGGCAGGGCAGGGAGGCCGCAGTACGACGAGTTCGGCGAGGCGGTGATAGTGCCGCCCCCCGCGCTGGGCGCCGAGGACGCGGTCCGCCACTACGTCGAGTCGAGCCCCGAGCCCATCGAGTCGAGGCTCGGCGGGGAGAGGGGGATGCGCATCCACCTGCTAGCGGTGATAGCGAGCAGGATGGGGATCTCGAGGGAGGAGGTCGACGCGATCTTCTCGAAGACGCTCCTCGCAGCGCAGGCGGGGAGGGAGAGCGTGGCCAGGCACCTCGACTCCGCGCTCGGGTACCTCTTCGCGGAGCAGCTCGTGGTCGAGAAGGGGGGCAAGTTCCACGCGACAGGGTTCGGGAAGAGGGTCTCCACCCTCTACATCGACCCCATCACCGGGGTGCTCTTCAAGAAGAACATGGGAGGGTTCGAGCCGGGCCCGGACCACACGGTGAGGCTCCTACACCTGGTCGCGAAGAGCCCGGACTTCGAGCCCAGGTTCCCCCTGAGGGAGAAGTACTACGCGCAGGCCTACGAGTTCCTGGAGAGGAACAGGGGGTCGGTCTCCCCCCCGGGAGGCGGACGGACGTCGTTCCTGGAGTACGAGGAGGCACTCCAGGAGATGAGGACAGTGATGGTCATCGACTCCTGGATAGACGAGCGGAAGGAGGACGACATCCTCGAGAGGCTGGGGGCCGAGCCCGGGGACCTCCACAGGGCGGTCGACAGCGCGGACTGGCTTCTCTACTGCCTCTGCGAGCTCGCCAGGCTCTACGGCAGGCAGGAGGTGATCAAGGAGGCGGGGTTCCTCAGGAGGAGGGTCGAGAAGGGGGTCAGGCAGGAGCTCGTGGAGCTGACCAGGCTCAAGGGCGTCGGCAGGGCCAGGGCGCGGGCGCTGTACAGCTCCGGCTACAAGACGGTCAAGGCCGTCCGCGACGCCCCGGCGGAGAAGCTGGCGCTCGTCGACAAGATCGGTCCCACCATCGCCCAGAGGATCAAGGAAGAGGCCGCCTGATGCGCACCAACGGCTTCGCCCTCTACATGGGGGCGGGGGCATCGGCGATGGCGCGCGAGGCTGCCCTCCGGGTGAGCCGGTACGCGTGCGAGGTCTTGACGGTCGACGGGTCGGCGGCCCTCGGGGGAGGAGAGGCTCTCCGCGGGGCCGTCGCCCTGGCCTACTCGCTCGGCGGGAGCGGGCTGCCCCTGGTCCACGGGTTCGCAGAGGGCAGCAGGAGGGGCGAGTACTCCTTGGTCGGCGCGCGCGGGGCGAGGCTCTACGCGGAGAGGGACCCCCTCGGGACGCGGGGGCTGTGGGCGGTGGACGGAGGGCCGTCGTCGGGCTCGGTCGCGAGCGACTACCGGCTCCTGCCAGAGGGGGCATCTCTAGTCCCTGCGGGACCATTGCCGGGTCAGGCGGGCGCGGTCGAGGGCGGTGCCCCCTCGCTCGACGAAGCGGCTCGCGAGCTCGCGTCCCTCCTTGAGCGCTCGGTGAGCGCCAGGGTGGCGGGCCACTCGAAGGTGGCCGTCGCGTTCTCCGGAGGGCTGGACAGCTCGATCATGGCCCACCTGGCTGCGAGGGACGCCGAGGTGGTCCTCTGCTCCGCGTTCGCCCCGGGCTCCAGGGACGAGGGGCAGTCCGAGAGGGCGGCGCGTCTGCTCGGACTCCCCCTGGAGAGGAAGGTCATAGGAGAGGAAGACCTGGCTCGGGCCATGGCCGCCCGACTTCCCCCGGGCGAGGCCACTACGATGGACAGGGCGCTGTGGTGCGTCTACGCCGCCGCCAGCGAGCTGGCCGGCCGGGCAGGAGCCAGGCTGATCGTCCTCGGGCAGCTGGCCGACGAGCTCTTCGGCGGGTACATGAAGTACGCGGTCGAGGCGAGGGAGCGCGGCTCGGCGTCCGCCGAGGCGATGATGAGGTCCGACGCCGTGGCCTGCGCCCGACGGGCGTTCCTGAGGGACGAGGCCGCCTGCTCCCGCTGGTGCGAGGTGAGGTTCCCGTACGCGGACGCGGACATAAGCTCGTTCGCGGCGGGCATCCCCTTCGACCTCAAGGTGAGAGGCGGAGAGCGCAAGGCGGTCCTGAGGGCGGCGGCGGTCAGGCTGGGCATCCCGGAGGAGCTCGCGGCGGCCCCCAAGAAGGCCGCGCAGTTCAGCTCCGGGGCGGCCAGGCTGCTCAAGAGGCTGTGAGCCCCTCCCCTTTTATCGCGGCCAATCAGCCCCCAGAGGCATGGCACAAGAAGGGGGGCAGCCCAAGGGGAAGCTCGTGGGGTTCAAGCCCCTGCAGGAGACGTACTGCTACTACTCTTTGGACGACGGGACCGTCCTCGGGGTGAAGCCCGTGATGGTCAAGGTCTTCAGGATGATAGGGCCTGACGGCAGGCCGGGGAACGGCCCGGACGGCGCGCCGGCCTACTTCTACCAGACGCAGAACGTGACCCAGGTCCTCACGCCCGAAGAGTACAAGGTGATGGTAGGCAGAGACCTCCAGGAATAGGTCGCGCGGTGGAGGTCGTGGGGCCGCCCAGGGGCGGGAGGTACCTTCCGGCCGAGGACACCTACCTGCTCAGGGACGCGCTCCTGGGCTGCTCTGGAGGTGCGTGCCTGGAGATAGGATTCGGGACGGGGGCCGTCGTCTCCAGCCTCGCCCGGCGCTTCGAGACAGCGGCGGCGACCGACGTGATGCCCCTGGACGAGGCCAGGCTCTCGAGGGCGCCGGGGGTAGACCTGGTCCTGGCGGACAGGGCTGCCTGCTTCAGAGAGGCGTCGTTCGACCTGGTCTTCTTCAACCCGCCCTACGTCCCTTCCGACGGGGTCTCGGACACGGCCGTCGACGGAGGGGAGGGCGGGGTCGAGGTCCCGGCGCGGTTCCTCGAGGAGGCCCTGAGGGTCCTGGCCCCCGGCGGGCAGGTCATGGTGCTCCTCTCGGGCGAGGGCGACCTCGGCGCCTTCGAGGCGCGCTGCCGTTCGGCCGGCCTGGAGGTCGAGCGGGCGGCCGAGAGGAGGCTCTTCTACGAGACCCTCGTGGTATACAGGCTCCGCCGCCAAGCCTAAAGCGAGGGGCGAGGTGACGAGGAGGCGTTGAGCCCCTCCGGGCGCGCCTCCCTGGCCCTGGCATGCGTGCTCCTGCTTGGCGCATCGGCGGCGGGCCTCGCCCAGGCGGAGCCTCTGGGCGGGTGGTCCCCCGAGGCCGCGTACCCCGCCGGTCTCGCGGGGATCAGCTGCGCCCCCCTGTATCAGCGCGTCTACTGCGTCGGGGGCTCCGACCCGAACCTCAACTCGTACGCGGGCGTCAACTACGCCGTCGCGAACGGGACGGGGGTGGGCGCGTGGGAGCCGGGGACGCCGTACCCGACCGCGGTGGACAGCGAGTCGTGCGTGGTGTCCACCCCGGCCATCTACTGCGTGGGAGGCGAGGACAGCACGGCGGTGCTCGGCGACGTCTACTACGCGAGCGTCTCGCCATCGGGGGCGGTGGGGGCATGGTCGGCCGGGCCCAGCTACCCCGAGCCCACCGCGGCGGCGTCCTGCGTGGCGTACGGCGGCTACGTCTACTGCGTGGGCGGCTTCGACGCCGACGGCGTGGAGGTCGACGCATCGTACTATGCCGCGCTCGCCTCCCCCGGGCTGGGGCACTGGAGCGCCACCACCCCGTACCCCAGGGCGGTGGACAGCGAGTCGTGCGTGGCCTCGGCCGGGTACGTCTACTGCGTGGCGGGAGAGGTCGACAGCAACGGGAACGAGAACACCCCGATCAGCGACGTCTACTTCGCCCCCCTCACATCGTCGGGGATAGGCGCGTGGTCGACGGGCGCGCGGTACCCCGCAGCCCTGGCCGCCCCCTCCTGCGCCGAGAACTCCGGGTACGTCTACTGCGTGGGCGGCTTCGACATCAACGGCCTGAGCAGTCGGGACGCCTACTACGCCGCCCTCTCCCCGTCAGGGGTGGGCGCGTGGACGCCGGGGGCGCCCTACCCGGTCCCGATAGACACCAGCTCCTGCGTTGCCCTCAACGGCATCTACTGCGTGGGCGGGGTCAGCAGCCAGCAGGCGGGCTCCTCGAACGTGGACTACGTCTACTTCGCCCCGACCTCGGGGTCGACCTCGGCGGCTCCGGAGTTCCCGGCGGCCGCCTCCCTCCCATTGACCCTGGCCGCGGTGCTCGGGGCGGCGGCCCTCGCCCTCCGCCGGTACAGGGCCTCTGCCTAGGCCCCGATGCTGTTGATCGGCGCGCCCGAGTTCCCGTCGAGGACGAAGATGTACTTCTTCCCCTTGTGGTCGTAGCGCGCGAACCACACCGGCACGTGGAGGAGCTCCCCGTCGGAGACGTCCATGTCGGTCCGTATCTGCTGGATCATCCTGTGCTGCTGGTGGGCCTTTTGCGACTGGAGCTGGTCGACGAGGGTCTTGGCCTGGGCCTTGGCCACGTCCTCGCTGATGTCTCCGTTGAGCACCTTGATCCCCTTGTCGATCTTCGAGACGTCGAAGAGGACCCTCTGGCTCAGGGCGAACGTGTAGTCCCGGGGCTGGTACTCTGTCAGGTCGTGCATGGCGACCACCGGGAAGTTGTAGCTCTGGTCGAGCTGGTACGTCTTGGTGGCGCCTCCCCCCATTCCCATCCCCATGCCGAACATCATCGTCCTCGGGAGTCCCAGCCCGAGGGCGCCCCTCCCCAGGCGCGACAGCAGGCTGGACCCGCCGGCCCCGAGCAGCCCCGCCGTCTCGAACGACCTCCTCCCCCCGAAGCCGCCCCCCATCCCTCCGAGGACGATGCCCATGAGCGCCGCCGTCGTGGCGGCCTGGCCGAGCTGCTGGACCTCGTCGACCGCGACTACGGTGGTCCTAGCCGAGACGGGGACTATCCAGTACGGGATGAATGTCGCGTTCATCTCCTCGAGGGTCGACTCCTCCTGGAGATGGTGCCTGAAGACCCCCTTGTCCATGATGTCGTGGATGGTGGCGGTGACCTGGTCCTTTGTGAACCTGAGAGGGAGCATCGTGTGCTTCTGGATGTCCTTCCAGCCCTCGTTGCCCAGGGTGACGCTGGCCCCGCAGTACTCGCAGGTGATCACCATCTCGCCGAACTTGGGCGATATCGGCGCCCCGCAGCTCGGGCACTTTAGGACGGTCGTACCGGCGGGGGCTATCACGCGGGCGCCCGGCTGTTGGGGCTGGGCAGCCTGCTGGCCCGCGCCCGCCTGGGAGACGCTGGCCCCGCACTTGTAGCAGAAGGCGGCGCCGTCGGGGAGCTCCGTCCCGCACTTTGGGCAGTACATGCGCCTACACCTTCGCCCCGCAGTTGGGGCAGAACTTGGGGCCGCCGGCGAGGGCGGCGCCGCAGTTGGGGCAGAACTTGGGGCCGGCCGCCTGCCCCGGCTTTGCCGGCTGCGCCTGGGGGGCGGACATCGTCGCCCCGCAGTTGGGGCAGAACGCGCTGCTCATCGGGACCAGGGAGCCGCAGCTCGGGCAGGACCTCGTGCCACCCTGTCCCATGCCCCCCATCCCGCCCATCATTGCCTGGCCGAACGCCCCGCCGACGCCGACGCCGGCCCCGAGTCCGACGCCGAGCCCGGCGCCAACCCCCGCGACCCCCGAGGTGTTCTTGGCCGCGTCGGTCATCGCCTGGCCTGCCTGGTACTGGAGGTAGTTCACCCCGAGCACCTGCATCTGCGACCTGGTGTCGATCGCCTTTTGCACCTCGTCCGGGAGGCTTATCGTGAGCCCCGAGATCTTGTTGATCTCGACCCCGTACTGCCCGAAGTTGTCGGGCGCGGTCGAGAGGACCACCTGCTCCATGTTTGTGAGGTTCCCGGCCAGGTCTGTGACCTTCAGGCCCTGGGCCTTCATCTTGCCGAGGGCGTTGTAGACGAGGATCACCATCTGCTCCTTGAGCCTGTCCTCGACGTCCGCGGACGTCTCGGCGCTGAACGTCCCCACGAACTGGTTGATGAAGTTCTCAGGGGAGGAGACCCTCCACCTGTACTCGCCGAAGGCCCTCAGGCTCACTATCCCGAAGGTGGGGTCCGTGAACGTGTACGGCTGCGTGCTCCCGAACTTGCCGTCCATGAACCTCTTCTGGAGGTAGTAGACCTCCGCATCCTGGACGACCCCTGTGAAGAACTTTAGGAGTTTCCCGACTACGGGGGCGTTGAAGTCGGTCAGCGCGTACCTGTTCGGCTGGTCGAAGTACGTCAGCACCTTCCCGTCCCTGTAGAAGACGGCGATCTCGTCCTCCCGGACGACGATGTTGTCGTTGAGCCTGATGTTCCTCGGCACCTTCCACATGACGTTGCCCGCCTTGAACTGGTCATCCCAGGCAATCGTCATGGAGCCCATCACGCTCCCTCCCGTGGCGGGTATCGAGCCTCCGCCGCCGGCAGACTTCTTCCCGAATAGACTTACCATGCCCGGTTCTCTCCTACGGTCCCGGCTTCACCAATATACCCTTTACCGCTTCCATCCTCACGCCCCACTTTTGCTTAAAGTCGGAGATCGCCGCCCCCACCCTGGCGAGGGGCGCCATCACCGAGGCGGGGGTCGCGGGGTCGTAGGCGAGGTTGGGCGGGACCGTGGAAGAGACGAGGGCGAAGGCCGACGCTACAAAGTCATAGTCGTTGTCGTAGAGCTGGTCGAGGCGGCTCTGGTCGATCGTGATGCTAGCGACCCACCCCGAGTACCCCTGCTCCGCGTGCCTCACCTCGCCGGCCACCTGCTGTAGCTGCGAGATCAGTGAGCCGACGCTGGTCAGGTTGGAGTAGTCCCCCGCGGTGGCCATCTGCTTCCTCAGACCCTCCAGGTTCGACTTGGCGGCGAGGAGCTTGTCCGCGACCTGGTTGCGGAGCATGTCGTCCGCGACCCTGAGGTCGTCGAGCTTCCTGTAGTTCCTCAGCCCGGGGATCAGCAGCTCGAGGTTCTTCTGGGGGCCGCGGCTCGCCTCTACCTGGCCCCTGATGTCGGTGTTATCCTGCGACAAGGACTCTCAGACCTGAGCCCGCGGCGGGCACCTTTGATATAAATCCTGTTGGGAAGGAGCCGCCGTCCTCACCGGGCGACCTGCTTCGCGCGCTCCCTGATGAACTTGTCCGCGTCGAGGACCGCCTTGCAGCCGTCTGCCGCCGCGGTCACGGCCTGCCGGTAGCGGTAGTCACGGACGTCGCCTGCGGCGAAGACCCCCGGGACGTTGGTCTCGGTCTCGTTGGTTACCTTGAGGTAGCCGTTGGGCTCGAGCTCGAGCTGGCCCTTGAAGACCCCCGTGTTCGGCTCGTACCCGATGGCCACGAAGACGCCCTCCACCTGGAGCTTGCTGTCCTGGCCCGTCTTGACGTCCCTCAGCGCGACGCCGTCGACCTTGCCGTTCCCGAGGACGTCTGTCACGACGGAGTTCCACGAGAACTCGATCTTCGGGTCGTCTTTCGCCTCCTTCTGGAGGGCCGCCGAAGCCCTGAGCTCTGCGCCCCTGTGGATGACCCGGACAGAGGAGGCTATCTTCGAGAGGTAGGTGGCCTCCTCCATCGCGGTGTCTCCGCCGCCGACCACGGCCACCCTCTTGCCCCTGAAGAAGAACCCGTCGCAGACGGCGCAGTTGGAGACCCCCTTGCCCATGAACCTCCTCTCAGACTCGAGGTTGAGGCGCCGCGGCGTCGCCCCTGTCGCGACTATCACGGCGAGCGCCCTGACCGTCGCCCCGCCCGAGGTCTTCAGCTCGAGCGGGTACCTCCGGAAGTCCACCTCGACGACGTCCTCCTGGATCATCCTCGCGCCAAGCCTCTCCGCCTGCCCCCTCATCCGGTCCATGAGCTCTGGACCTAGGACCGGGTCAGGGAAGCCCGGGTAGTTCTCAACCTCGCTGGTGAGCATGAGCTGCCCCAGCGGGACGCTCCCCATGTACATGACCGGGTCGAGGTTGGCCCTCGCACCGTAGATCGCCGCGGTCAGCCCCGCCGGCCCAGACCCAATGATGACCAGCTTCTCGAGCCCGTCCATGCATCAAATCTGGGCTACGTGTCTGATAAAGATATGCGAAAGCGCGGGCGACTAGGTAGCGCGGGTGCTACTTCGCAGCGGCCCTCGTACTGGCGAGGGCGAGCCTGGAGGGGTAGTGCCTCACCTTCCCAGGTCAGCAGCCCCGGCCGCCCGGGCGGCGTCGCTCGCCGCGCGACCCACCCCTCGACGACCTCTCGGTGGCCGGGCGAGGCTCGCCTAGACCGGGAAGAA
>JAJZNC010000021.1 GCA_021848045.1 archaeon | reverse complement strand
CGTCTCCCCACAGACGATGGCGGCGCTCCCGGCTGCCGCGCAGTCGCAGCTCACGGGGCTCACCTTCTTCCCGACCGCGATAGCTCCGGCCTTCATGTCCGCCCTGCACGACGCCTTCTACATCGCAGCGACGATGTCCGCCATCGCGGCCGCCGCCTGCTGGTTCGGGATCAAGAAGAGGCCTGCGCCGCGGGCGGAGGCCTCCGAGCCGGTGAGGCAGGCGGAGCCGCAGCTCGTGACCGTCCCCAAGCCGTCCAAGCAGGCTCCGGGGGTCGAGGACGCCGGGCTGGAAGGGTGATCACGTGGTCGCCTCGTCGTCCCCGACCGCGAGGAAGGGCAGGCAGGCAGGACGCACCGACCAGCTCGAGCTCTGGCGTTCGACGATAGACGCCTGGAAGAGGCTCCAGCGGGGCGCCGAGAAGAACCTCCTCGCCGCCGACCTCAGCCCGGCAGAGCTGCGCATACTCAAGGTCCTAAAGGCGGAGGGGTCCACCCCGATGAACAGGTTCTGCCCCGCGACGATGCTCTCCCAGCCGGCTATAACCGGGGTCGTGGACAAGATGGAGGAGCGGGGGCTCGTCGAGAGGGTCCGGAACGCCCGGGACAGGCGGGAGGTCCTCATCGCGGTCACCCCGAAGGGCTCGGACGCCCTCGCGAGGGGCGAGGACCTGCACCGTGAGTTCGTCAAGAGGTCGCTCTCGGTCCTGACGCGGGCCGAGATGGCGGAGCTGTCCCTGCTGCTGAGGAAGGTCTCCGACAAGATAGCCGAGGCCCACGGCTCCGGCGACTGAGCTAGCCAGCTGAGAGCCTGGCGTCGAGGTCATTCAGGAGCCCCTCGACCTCCCGGACGGGGACGGAGCAGCCCGCGGCCCTCTCGTGGCCTCCGCCGCTCCCTCCGTGCCGCTGGGCGATCGCCCCTATCTCCTTCCCGAGGTGCACCCCGCCCTCCGACGTGGACCTCAGGCTGAACTCGGCGTTCCCCGTCGGCTTCACCTTGTACGCCACCCCCACCGGGACGCCGAACGCCCCCAGCAGGAGCTTGGCGACGTTCCCGGTCGAGCTCTCGGTGGTCGCCATGTACGCCAGTCGGTTCATCCTGGTCCCCTTCGCCCTCACCTCGTCTGCGAGGAGCCTGACAACCTCCGCCTGGGCGACTGCCTGGGGCCCTACGTCGTCTATCGTGTGAGGGGCCTTCATCTTCGAGAGCTCCTCGACCAGCATCTCCGCGTACGAGTAGTCCTTCCCGTTCTTCGCGAGGGCGAAGGCTAGGGCGGTGGCCTCCAGGAGCACGAACTGCCTGTCGAAGGTCTCCATCATCGCGCCCGCCGCCGGGCTCGCGTCCATGTAGTCGGTGACCGCGCCGTAGAGGGCCAGCAGGCGCGCCGCCTCGGGGAGCGCGCCCTTGTAGGTGAGGTACGTGAGCATCGAGGCGCACTCCGCGACGTCGTGCCGGAGGTCGACCCCCGCCTGCGCTATCTGCCGCTTCGCGTCCTCCGCCAGGAAGTGGTGGTCGATGTACGTGACGGGCATCCTCTCCGCGAGGCCGGCGAGGGCCGCGACGAACTCTGGGAAGTTGGAGGCGTTGGTCCCGAGGTCGCATATCGTAAGCCCCGTCGCCGACCGGGGGACGGCCTGCAGCTCCCGCATCACGTCGTCGTAGTCTGTGAGCCTGAAGGTCCCTCCCTTGGCCGCGAGGACGAGCGCCGCCGAGGAGAGGCCGTCCACGTCCTTCACGTGGGAGATGCAGTGGTGGGCCAAGCCGGGCGAATCCCCGGTCCAGGCCAGCGCATATAAGCAAACCCTCAGGGAGAGTGGGCCTGTGGCGATCAGCGCCCCCCGGGGCCTCTTGAAGCTGGTCTCCCTCCAGCTCTTCTCGGGCTCGTCGCTATCGGGGGCGGAGCTCCAGGCCGAGATACGCAAGGCCAGCGGCGGGGTGTGGAGGCCGGGCCCCGGCTCGATCTACTTCATTCTCGAGGAGCTCAGGAAGGGCGAGTACGTGGTCGAGCTCCCCAAGAGGGGGGGAACCGTGAGGAGGTATGTCATCTCGAACAAGGGCAAGGCGGAGCTGGCGAGGCTGAGGGGGGAGGTGGACGAGGAGGTGAGGCGGCAGCTCAGGCTCCTCGCGTACTGCTGCGAGAGCGCCTCGAACCCGGCGCTGGCAGAGAGCCTCCGCAGGCTCTCGGACTCGCGCTAGGCCTTGGCCTTCCTTGGCGAGTACCCGCGCCTGGCCACGAAGACGTAGGCCGCCCCGATGAGCACGGCCAGGGTCGCGATGACGAACGTCCTGATGTCCTTGTAGTCGGTGCCGAAGCTCGCCCTGACCAGGCTGGGGGAGTTGACCGCGAGGCTGGACTGGATGTGGCTGTTCGCCAGCGCGCCAGACCACCCTGAGAACATGATCGAGACCGTGTCTGGCTGGGCGGTGAGGGTGACGTTCTTGCCGGGGGGCGGGTACAGGGTGGCGTTCGAGCCGGCCGGGACTGTCCCCGATATCGACCCGAATGAGTAGGCCACCGACCCCTGGTCGCCCGAGGCTATCGTGAGGCTGGGGTAGAAGACCGCCGTCTCGTTGGCGGGCCCGGCGACCGTGAGGGTCGGGAGGGCTGTCGTCCCGTTGTAGGAGAACGGCGTCCCGCCGCTCCAGTACGCCAGCTTCCACTGGGGGGCTGCCGTGGCGCTCAGCAGGACGGTCGCCCCCTGGTCGTTCCACTGGTCGGGGGTCCCGACCGACCCGCCGGCGAGGCTGCTGGCGGCGACCTCGACGTAGAACTGGTGGGTGTACTGCACGTCGACCGTGAACGGCGCGGTCGCCTGGGCCGGGCCCGTCACGTTGGCCAGCCACCTCTCGCCCTGGACCCCGGGGAGGGTCTGTGGGACGGTCCACGTGGAGGCGGCGTCGACCCAGAGCGGGCTCGCCGTCCTGTTGAGATCGGAGCCCTGCGCCTCGCCGAGCGCCGAGAAGTTCAGGCTCGGGACCGGGGGGGAGCCCCCCGTGCCCTCGACGCTGTAGCCGATGACCGCCAGGTACTGGTGGTAGTAGGTGAACTCCTCCGAGAGGGGGCCTGAGACCGTCCCGGTGGCGGCCTGGTCGGTGACCCACCGCTCCGTGGGGGTGGAGCTGGGGAGGAGGCCTGCCATGGACCAGCTCGACCCCGAGTCGAGCCAGAGCGTGCCCACGGTGGCGTTGACGGGGGCGGACGCCCCCGCCCCCGTGGAGACGTAGCTCAGCGACGGGCTGCTGAACGAGCCGCCGTCGACCACCGTGAAGTTGAGGGCGAATGCGAACTGGTGGTAGAAGACCGCCGTGGTCGTCCCCGCCCCTGACACCACCCCGGCGCCGGCGGGGCTCTCCCACCTCATTGTGGAGGTCGAGCCGGGGAGCGGGTCGGTGAACGCGTACGCGGACCCCGCGTCCACCCAGGTCTGGTTGCCGCTGGAGGGCGAGCCGAAGGTGGTGAACGAGACCGTGGGCGGGGTGTAGCCGCTCCCCCCTCCGGTGACCTGGTACGAGAAGCTCACGAAGTACTGGTGGTAGTAGGTGAGCGAGACGTTCTGCCCGGCCGTGGCCGCGCCGGTGGAAATCAGGCTCTGCCATCGCTCCGTCGCTGTCGAGCCGGAGAGGTCGACGGGCACCTTCCAGCCGGTTCCCGAGTCCAGCCAGACCGTCGACGTCGACCCAACCAGGGGGAGGGCGGCAGGGGCACCGAACGCCGTGTAGGTCAGGCTCGGGGCGCTTGGCCCAGTGGTCGACCCGACGAGGCTGTACTGGAAGTACTCGAGTATCTGCAGGTAGTAGCCCGACGTGTGGACGTTCCCGCCTGAGGTGTCGGAGTAGGCGCTCGAGCCCGTGGCCCAGCGCTGGGTCGCGCTGACAGGGAGCGCGCCCATGGTGGCCTGCGTCCCGTAGTCTGACCACCCGATGCAGGAGAACTGGCCCGAGCCAGTGGAGACGGTGATGCCGCAGAGCTCGGTCCCAGAGGTGCCCAGGGCGGTGCCGTTGACGTAGATGGAGCCGGAGGTGCTCCACACCGCGGGGCTCTGGGGGGACGCCTGGTACGTGTTGAGCACCTGGTAGTAGATGGTGGCGGCGAATGTCTGGCACGAGTTGGAGGAGCACGCCCCGATCGTCAGCGAGCTCTGCCCATTGGAGGTGAGGTACCTTGCGGTCGCCTGAGGAGGCGGGAGGGTGACGGCTATGCCGGAGCAACCGGAAGTGGCCGAGAACGGCTGTGGTTGGCCGTCGGCCAGGATGGTGGTCGGGGAGACGGAGCACCCGGAGAGCGACAGCGTCGCCGCCGGCCCTGAGTCAGCCACCGTGATCTGGATCTGCTCGTTGACCGTGGCGGTTATCGCGAAGGTCCCCACGCTGGGGCCGTTGTTCCCGTCGCCCGAGTAGGAGCCGGATATCGTAGCCGAGGACTGGGCGGTGTAGGTGACCTGGCAGGTGGCCGTGGTGGAACTCTGCGTCGTCAGGGTGCACGGGTTCGAGGAGGCAGAGAAGACCCCGTTGGGATCGCTGCTCGACCAGGTCACGGTGCCCGTCGGGGAGTAGCCCTTGACCGTCGCTGTGCAGCTCGTGGTGTCGCCCGCGATGACGCTCGCAGGGCTGCAGACCACGGTGGTAATGGCCGCCGCCTTTGTTATCGTCACTGTGGTCGTCCCGGAGGCCGGGTTGTCGTTGGCGTCGCCCGGGTAGGACGCCTTGACCGTGGCGCTCCCCGCACCCGTGGCGGCGATCACCAGGCTGCAGACGCCAGAGGCGAGGTGGCAGGTCGACCCGTTCGGGAATGAGACGGTCCCGGTGCCGCCGCCGCTGGAGAAGGTCACCTGCGTCCCGTCGACCGGTGCCCCGTTGACGATCTGGGCTGTGCAGGTCGTGCTGAGCCCCGCGACGACCGTCGAGGGAGAGCAGGAAAGGGTTAGCGTCGGTGATGCCAGCTGGACGGTTATCGCGAAGGGGCTGGAGACGCTCGGGTTGTTCGATGAATCGCCTGAGTATGTGGCCGTGAGCGTGGTCGCGGTCGTCGAGGTCGGCGTGTAGGAGATGGAGCACGACCCGCTCACCAGGGTGCACTGGCCGTTCGAGGGGGTGAACGCCCCCTGCCCCGAGGTGGTCCACGTCAGGGTGCCCGTCGGCGAAGACCCGCTCACAGTGGCCGAGCACGAGATGGTCTGACCGGCGCTTGGCGAGTTCGACGGCGTGCAACCGGTTATCGTGGTGGTGGTGCCCGAAACCGCCGATGCGCCGGCCAATCCCGTTAGGGCGACCACGGCGAGGAACAGGAGTGCCGACACAGCGTACGTTGCCCTTCTCAAAGCGAAGACAGACCTCCCCGCATGCCCGACGACCCCTCGGAACGATGGCTGTTCAAGCTGGCGGTATAAGCTCTCGGATACCCGCGTCTATCCTGCCGAGAGAACACGGGCCGGCAAATGGGTCAATTCCGCGGATGGCCTGCCGGTGAGAATGCCCACGATGAAAACGCCCCTTTGCGCCCGGTTTCTGGGCGCCCGCCCCCGCGCCCCCGCCTCCCCCTGACCCCCGATTCTTGCCGAATTCCATAAAGCCGGGCCGGGGGACCCTGCCGAGAGCCCTAAGAAGGATATCTAACGCGGCCCGCCGAGTGAGCTTTGCGATGATTCGAAGGTCTAAGCTCGAAGTCTTCATGGACATCATGAAGGTAGTGGCGGAGGAGAGGGAGATGAAGCGCACGAGGATCATGTACAAGGCGAACCTCGCCTGGACCGTCCTCAACGACGCGCTCGATTCTATGGAGAAGAAGGGGATCCTCGAGAGCAAGGAGACTCCCTCGGGCGTCGTGGTGACCCCCACCGACAACGGCCTCAGCCTCCTGAGGAGGTTCCGCGAGGTGGAGTCGGTCTTCATGGAGCCGACCGGCAACGCGGAGGGGCTCATCTATCCGACGCACCGGATGGAAATCATGCGCTAGACGGGCGCAGCCCTCAATCCCGACCGACGCCGCGAGAGTGGGCCCTGCAGGCCAGGGCCCTTGCGAGATGTCCACGGAAGACGTTATATCTGGGCCGGGCGAAGAGGACGCCACAAGACCCTTGCAGTCCAACGACGAGGTCCTGTCGGAGCTCAGGAAGATCCGCGAGCTCCTCACCCAGGCGCCTCCTCCCCCTCCTCCGCCCGCCCCGAAGGGCCTTAGCCAGGAGTTCAAGGCATTCCTCTCCGAGTACAAGGTCCTTGGAATGGCCGTGGCCTTCATCATCGGCATCTACCTGGGCAACGTGGTGAAGGCCCTCGTGAGCGACCTCATCCTCCCGGTCGTCTCCTACGCCCTCCCTCGCGGCTCGAACATCAACACCTACATGGTGGGCCCCTTCGGCGTAGGCGACTTTGCGAACAACGTGCTCACCTTCGTGATAGTGGCCTTTGTGATATTCATGATCGTAAAGGCGGCGACCAGGTACAAGATCAGCTGAGCGTGCCGCTCACCTTGGCAGTGGGCCTGGCGACGGGCCGGACCCCGAGACCACAGCCGCGTACTCCTCCTCGAGGCGGCGCAGGAGCACCGCGCCTCCCTTGGTGATGGAGAGCGCCTTGGACCTTCCAGCGCGCTCCAGCGTGGCATAGCCGCCACCCACGAGCGTCTCGCAGAGCTTCCTGAACTCCTTGGCGGTGGGGGTGAGGCCGTAGCGCGAGTCCAGGGCGCTCAGGACCTCCCATTCGCCCCTGTCTCCCTCGGCTAGGAGCCGCAGGACCAGCAGGGTCATGTTCTCGCGGAGGAAAGAGGAGCGCAGCCTGTGGACTATCCATCCCTGTGCCATTCTCAACTCTCGCCTTTGGTGCAGGAGATAGAGTATACACTAATAAAGCTATGCCTTTTCATGGATACGCTAACCCTGGCGGCAACCCTATCGGCCGGTGACTGCTTGTATCTCGCAGGCGGCGATGTTCTTGAGCTGCATCTGGATCAGGGAGAACTCCTCCCTCCACGCCCTGAGTAGCGACTCGCCCAGGGGGGTGGACGAGAGCATCACCGCACGCCCCTCTCTGCGCTTCGAGATCAGGCCGTTCTCCGCCATGTAGTCGATGACGGGATAGACCTGGCCGGGGCTCAGTAGGGTGTGGAACCTCTCGTGGAGCAGCGTTATGATGTCGTACCCGCACATCGTCGTGCCCTCAAGGTAGGTGAGGACCAGATATTCGAGCAGTGAGTTCACCACGCTCCTCCTGTACTTGCGCACGAGCCTCTCGATGTCCGCGGACATTACCGTATTCACGACCGGACTCACAGGCCGCCGTGTAAACGGTAACCTCTTGATAAGTCTTTGCTTTCTTCACTGTTTGGCTCCATGCGAGATGAAGGGTGAATCTATATTCAGGGACCACATGAAAATTTGCAAATATGTCCGTGTAATCACTGATATTGTTTAAATCGGCCATCCACTCCTCACAAGGATGAAAGCGGCGTGACCAAGCAGGTCATCACGGTCTCGGAGGAGAACGTCAAGCTCAGGCTGGTCATAACGAGGAAGGAGCAGGAGCCCGCCGCTTCCGAGGTGCGACAAAACCTCGCCGAGGCGATGCGGGCTCGCCCGCAGCCCAGGCAACGGTACGCCGCCGGCCGAGTCCGTTGCTGAAACGCATAAAGACCGGGCGAGATGTTCTCACAAAGGATAATAGGCTTATTAGCCAATAGAATGGCCGCAGGAAGATAGCGATGACCAAAGACATCAGCACTCTGATCGAGGCTGTAAACAGGGTCGGCATCCAGAACGTCTCGCTCCTGGCGAGGATGACCAAGATGCCCACGGAGACGATACGGTACAACGTGAAGAGGAGGTTCCCGAACATGGGGCTCAACATCAGGACGCCGGTGAACCTGGGCCCCCTGGGACTGGAGCGCTGCTTCGTGAACGCAAGGCTCACCAAGGCCGCCCGCGAGTCTGCGCCCAGCATTCTAAAGGGGCTCTCATCGAACGCGTTCCTCACATACTGGAGCGAGGCGGTCGTGGAGAGGAGGAACCTGGCGTTCTTCTGCGTCCCCGTGCCGCTCACTGACGAGTTCACCTCGTTCCTGGACGCCCTGGTCGAGGGCGGCGTCCTGTCGGACTACCAGGTCCGCCCGCTGGAATGGTCTCGCCACCTGGAGCTGAAGAGCCGCTTCTACGACTTCGCTACCGGCCAGTGGTCGATCGACTGGGACAAGGTGAGGAAGGCTCGGGAGGCACCGCCTGCACCGGCGAAGGACGACGAACCGTCTGCGACGCCTGACATCGACTCCATGGACACGCTGATCATAAAGGAGCTGGAGCTGGACTCGTGGAGGAACATCGCCGAGATCGCCAGGAAGCTGGGCCTCAACGAGAGGACGGTGCGCTGGCACTATAGGAAGCACGTCTCGGCCATCGCTGGGTCGGGACACGTCAACTGGATACCTGTCTCCTCCCGGAACCTGACAAAGGCGGTCGGGCTCGTGCAGGAGTTCGACGGGGTCACGCGCCAGACGATCTCGAAGCTCCGCATGGTCTTCAACAACTTCCCGTTCGCCTGGTTCGAGGCGGGCCGCAAGGACGGCTACTATCAGGTACACTCGGCGGTACCCGCACCCTACTTCGTGGACTCCCTGCAGTACCTAAACGAGAGCCTGAGCGAAGTGGTGGAGGACTGGAAGAGCTGGACGGTCGACCTCTCGACCACCACCAGGTATACCATCCCGTACGAGAACTTCGACGACGAGAAGGGCTGGTTCTTCAACAAAAAGGCCGCGCTGGCGGCGGTCGTGCCGCAGAGGATGAAAATAGGGAGAGCGGGGGCCTAGTTAGGCTCCCCGGGTCCACCTGGGTCTCCACCGTTGTGGAGCATCTGGAAGTTCGGCTCGCCGGGACCTCCAGGATCCCCACTGCTGTGGGTGAAGTGGGCGCCGTACGCCCCATGGCCTCCGAACCCGAACCCGTTGACGTTGAACCCGTGCATCAGCATCAGCACGGTGAACGCCGTCATCGCGAACGGGAACGCCTTGATCAGCCTGTGCACGAAGAGACTGTTCATCGCCCATTTGGCCGGGGCGTGATATTACCGCACTATGCAGGACCACGTTACTAACCACGATAGCTCCCGTCCCTGAGCGTCTTGAAGCATCAGCCGCCCTCCGCAGGAAGGCGCCCGGGTTGGTCATGCTGCGACCGGAATCCGGATGCCGGGGTGTACGCGCTGGCCGCGACTTTTGTCGGCCCTTGGGGGCGCCTTCCTGGCCGTGTCGGTGCTCGCGGCGGAGAAGGGCTGGGCCTGAGCCCCGCCATCACAAGGGATATTAACGGTGGGACGCGCGGAAGGCGTCACGTGGTCGTCTACAAGGGTTCGACGCTGCTGGAGGCGGACCCCTCTGCCAACTACGAGCGCGCGATAAAAGAGTTCGCCCATGACATGGCCGCCGCGGGCCGGGTGGTCTTCGTCCTCACATCGAGGGGTAGCCCAGTCTACCTGCTCCTTCGCGACGTGGCCGGGCTCAGGTTCTTCATCTTCTCCGACGTCTCCTACCCGAAGCCTGCCGCCTCCGCTCTCGAGGTGATGGTCCCACGGAACGACCACTCCGTCCTGCTCAACGTCATAGACGAGGCGGTCTCTACCGCCCCGGAAAAGACAAAGGCGATCATCTTCGACAACATCTCGTCGATGGTCCTCGACTCGGGCTTCCAGGAGACGTACAAGTTCCTGCGGCAGATGAACGAGATCGTGAGCCAGGGCGACGTCGTCTCGCTCTCGATCGTCCTCTCAAAGGCCCACGACGAGAAGGTGTTGAACCTGATAAGGAACCTCTACTCCGCCCACCACACCTACGACACATCGGGGCTTCGCGTCACCAAGCAGGGCTGACAAGGGCCGGCCCCCGAGGCGACGGGCGGAACAGGCTCCAGGCCCATAAAAGTATGATGAATCTAGTATACACTTTCTAAATATTTGAGGCCCCCTGCGAGGCCCGAGGTCGTCCAAGATGCCCCCACTAGTAGCGGAGGGTCTGCCTTGAGGGGCCGGCAGGCGGCCACCCCCCTGGCGCTCGCCGCCGCCGCGGTCGTCCTGGCGCTGGTCGCCCTCCCCTCCTCCCCCCAAGCCCAGGCCCAGTCGCAGGTCGCCCTGACCGCGAGCTACTCAGTCGTGGGCGGGACGGCGCCGGGGGTCGCCGACCTGCTCACCTACTTGAGCGGGGGCTCGCAGGTCGTGGTGCCGCTCACGGGGACCCCCACGGTGTACATGGCCGACTCCGGGAGCCAGTGGAGCGTCCAGGCGATACTCAACGGCTCCACGCCCACCCAGCGGTGGGTGACCGCGAGCAGCGACATCTCGGGCACGATAGCCTCGCCCCTCACCGTCTCCTTCTCGTACTACCACCAGTACCTGCTCACCTTCAACTACAACGTCACCCGCGGGTCGACCGGGTTCACGGGCCCGAGCGTCGCCTACTACTCCTCGGGCTCCCAGGTAGACTCGGTCGCTCCCGACAAGGTCTGGGTGGACGCCGGGACGAGCTACTCCTACCCCACCCAGCTCCCGGGCTCCTCCTCCACCGAGAGGTGGGTCCTCGTGGGGACCGGGACGGGGACGGTCTCCTCCGCGGGCACGGTGACCGAGACATACAACCACGAGTTCCTGGTCTCGTCGAGCTACTCTGTCGTCGGAGGGGGCAGCCCTGCCCCGCCCACCCTCTCGAGCGCGGTGCTCGGGCAGCCCGTTTCCGTACCCCTGTCGACTGCCACCCAGCAGACCTGGCTCGACGCGGGGGCGAACTACAGCTTCTCACCGAGCCTGGCGGGCTCCAGCTCGGAGAGGTGGGTCGGCACGGTGAGCGTGCAGACCTCCTCCGGGACAGTCCTCGCGATGACCTACAACGGCACCGTCTACGGCCCGATCTCCGTCACCCCCGCGTACTACCACCAGTTCATGGTCAACGTCTCCTTCTCATACGTGGGCGGGAGCATCGCGGGGCTCACTGCGCCGAGCTTCTCCTACTCGTACTTCGGCGCGAAGGAGGCGGTGAACTCCACAGCCTCGCTCTGGGTCGACGCTGGCACGACCTACACCGTCCCCGAGGCGGTCTGCTGCACCCAGTCGCCCGGCACCGAGAGGTGGCAGCTCTACGCCCCGACCACCGGGACGGTCCTCTCCCAGGGCGTGCTCGACTTCGCCTACTTCCACCAGTACCTGGAGTCGTTCGCCTACGCGGTGGTGGGCCAGGCGCCGCTCACGCCCTCCGGCGCGCCGGACCTCGTCTACACCGCAGGGGGGAACCTCCAGCACCTCTCGCTTGCGACCTCGGCGGAGACGTTCTGGGCGGACTCCAACTCGACCTACACGGCAGGCTCGACGCTCCCGGAGTCCTCCTCGACCGAGAGGTGGTTCGCTGCCTCCCCCAACGGGACCATGTCGGCGCCCCAGGGGACCGTCGTCGTGAGCTACAGCCAGCAGTACCTCATCACGGTGGTGGGGCAGGGGCCGCCCTCCGAGTGGGTCGACGCGGGGAGCGGCGCCACCGTGGCCATCCCGGAGGTGTTCGGGCGCTCACAGGGGATGGGCTACAGGGCCGTATCGTACAGCCTGGACTCGGGCCCTAGCGTCGCGATCTCGCAGCCCGCCCTCCTCCTCACCCTGACCATGCCTGTCGAGGGGCCGCACACGATTTCGTTCCAGTCGGTCGTCCAGTTCCAGGTCGCCCTCGACGCCGGAGCATCGGGCGGGCTCAGCTCCATCACTCCACCCACCGTTCCCGGCGACTCCCCCTGGTACGACGCGGGGACGCCCGTCCAGGTCGTGCTCACGGGGGCGTGGGGGCGCCACTCCGGGGTTGGGGAGAGGATAGTCTCCATCTCGTCCACGGGCGAGCCGACCGTCAGCGTCGACACCGTGGGGCCCGTCCTGGCCTTCAACACGAGCGCCCTCGACTCGCCCGCCTCGATAACCACCACGAGCGTCCGGCAGTTCGAGGTGGCTCTCAACGGGCCTGCCCTTGCGGCCTTCTCCTCGATATCGCCCCCCTCCACGTTCCCCGGGGACACCTTCTGGTACGACGCCGGCTCCCCGGCGGTGACGGTCACTCTCCAAGGGGCGTACTCCCGGTCGGCGGGGACGGGGATGCGCACGTCCTCGTGGACGCTCGACTCGGGGCCCCTCAACAGGTTGGCGACGGCGGGGAGCGTCACCATAACGACCCAGGCTCTCGACGCCCCGCAGTTCATCAACGCGACCTCCGTCGTCCAGTACCAACTCACCATCGACGCAGGCGCGCAGTCCGCCCTCGCCACCGTCTCTAACCCGTCCATCCCGCTCGACACCGGCTGGTACGACTCGGGGGCGCCCCTCGACCTATTGCTGAACGGGGTGTGGCACCGCTCGGCGGGGACGGGCGAGAGGCTCGCGGGCTACTCCGTCGACGGGGGGCCGGAGGTCGCCGCAGCGTCCACCGGCGTGGTCGCCGTGCTCAACCTCACGAGCGTCTCCGCCCCCGTCTCGGTGACGACCGAGGTGGTCGCCCAGTACCAGGTGGTGCTCGACTCGGGGGCGGCCTCCTCGCTCTACTCGATCACCCCCACGCCCGTCCCGCAGGACAAGTACTGGTACGACGCGGGGACCGCCGTGGAGGTCTCCCTCGACGGGGTCTGGGGGAGGACCTCGGCCACCGGGAGCCGGCTCGTCTCCTACTCGGTCGACCAGGGGGCGGCAGTCCCTGTTCTATCGTCGTCCCCGGTCGACGTCCTCTCGCTCGCCGCGATATCCGCCCCCCAGTCGGTGACGACCCAGACGGTCGCGCAGTTCCACCTCGTCTCGACCCCGGTCTCCCCTCTCTCGCTCACCAACTCCACCCTCCCAGGGGACTCTCCTGGCTGGTATGACGCGGGCACAGCCGTGAAGGCCGTCTACGCTTCCGCCTGGAACCAGACCTCCGCGGGGACGAGGGAGAGCGCGGTCTCCTACTCGGTCGACGGAGGGGCCAGGACGAGCGTCACCCGCTCCTCCGGGAACTTCACCGTCTCGCTCACGATGGGGCAGCCGCACACGGTCGCCATCGCGTCTGTGCTGCAGTACCTGGTCACCGTGACCGGACCGCCCTCATACACGAGCTCGCCGCCCTCCCAGACGAACGACTCGTACTTCGACTCGGGCTCGACCGTGGCCGTCACGGTGTCCAGGGCCTGGAACTCCTCCGAGCCCGGAGTGAGGGATGCCCTATACGCCTACTCCCTGGACGGGGGCCCGCCGGTGGCCGTAGCTCCCTCCGCGTCAGCCACCTTCACCGCCCCCGCCCTGAACGTCACCCGGCCGCTCTCGCTCGCGTTCTCCGGCTCCCCCCAGTACCTGGTGGCCTTCCAGTTCGTGAGCGGGCCCGGTACGCCGATAACGCCCAGCGAGGTCGAGCTCGGCGTGGGCAACGCCACGGTCGTCCTCCAGGGGACCTCCGAGTGGCTCCCCAACGGCACCGCGTTCAGGGTGCTCGGGGTCGTCTGGGAGGGGGCCAACGTGGGGCCCACCCCTGCCCCCGCCTACACTGTCGGGGCCGCGCCGAGGAACCTCACGATCGCGACCATGGTCTACGACGCGTCCCTCCGGGCGGTCGACCTCTTCGGGCTCCCTGTCTCGGGGGCACAGGTCTCGATGACCCTCGCGAACGGGACCGTGGTCAACGGCACGACAGACTCGATGGGTGCCTTCGACGCGGGGCTGGTCCCGCTCGGGACGTACACCGCGACCGTCTCCAGCCTCGGGCTCGGGGCGCACGTGGCGGCCACGTCCGGCGGGGGCTCCGCCCTCGAGGCGAGGGTCCCGTTCAGCGTCGCCTCCCTCTTCACGGTGGTCGTCCTCGCGGTCGGGGCGACCACGGGCGCGTTCCTGGGGCTCCGCTGGTCCAGGCGCCGCTCCCCGAAGGTGAGGGAGACATCGCCCTAAATACGCAAAGCGAGGCGGAGGGCGGCGTGAATCCTACCTGGAGGGCGGGCCCTATCTTGCTCCTCGCCCTGCTCCTGATCGGGCTCTCGTACATACCCTCACCCCTGGCCGGGGCGACCTCGGCCTCGTCCTCGCAGGCGCCCTCCCTCGCCTCGTCGCTCTCGATCTCGGCCGTCCCTCCGGCGCTCCCGGTCGGCGGCGGGAGCTATCCGGCGCTGGTGGTCTCGCTCGAAGGGCCCGGAGGGGCTCCCTCGATCGCGGTCAACGCCACCGTGGTCTCGCTCGTCTCGCGCCAGCCGTCGGTGGGGGCGGTCTCGCCCCAGGTGACCATCGAGCCCGGGCGTTCCTTCGCGGTCGCGAACTTCACCACGACGTCCTCGCCCGGGGCGGACACCGTCTACGCTGCGGCTGCCGGGCTCAACTCGAGCTCGGTCACCGTGACCACGGTCACGCCGGGCGGGGTGGCCTCCCAGCTCGCCGTAATACCCGTCCCCGGGTCGCTGCTCGCCGGGTCGTCCGGAGGGGGCGTGGTCATCGTCGAGGCACTCGACGCCCAGGGCCTGCCCGCGAGGCCGACTGCCGAAGTGGCGGTCTCCCTCGCCTCGTCCGACCCGGCTACGCTGACCCTGCCGTTCCCCTCCCTGACCCTGGCGGCCGGGTCCTTCCTTGCGTCGACGTACTACGAGGTGGGGCTCTCGCCCGGCGTGGCCTCGATCCAGGCCACATCGCAGGTGCTGGGGTCGGCAAGCGCGCAGGTGGACGTCGCGGGCGACGCCCCCACCGCGATCGCGATATTCGCGCAGCCCGACCCTCTCCCGACCTCCACCACGGGGAGGCTCCTGGTGGCGCTAACAGACCTCCAGGGGCAGCCCGTCCCGGCGCCCTCCGCGGTGACCGTCGCGATATCGTCCTCCAACACGAGCCTGGTCGCGACGGGCCAGACGGCGACGATCTCCCCCGGGCAGATCTTCGCGGTCGACTCGCTCTCGTCGGGTCCCGCCACGGGGACCGCCGACCTCGCGGCCTCCGCGCCCGGGCTGGCGTCCGCCTTCCAGGCGGTCCAGGTGGTCGCGCCCGCGCAGCCTACGAGCCTCGAGCTGACCGTCGCCCCCGGCCCGGTGCCCGCGGACGCCGGCTCCTACGGCTCGGTCTTCGTCGCCGTCACGGACGCGGCGGGGGACCCTGCGGTGACCTCCTCGGGCGTGACGGTCACCCTCTCCTCCTCCAACTCCACCGTCGGGCAGGTGGCAGGGACGGTCACGATACCCCCCGGCGGCGGCTTCGCAGTGGCCGCGTTCACGGCCACCTACACCCCCGGGGACACCTCGATAACCGCCCTGGCCCAGAACTTCCGCCCCGCCACGGCCTCGGCACAGACGTACGGGGCCGCCCCTGCAGAGCTCCTGGTCGAGCCGCTCCTCGCTCCCGTCCCCGCGGACGGCGGGAACTACTCGGCCGTGGAGGTCGCCCTCGAGGGCCCCTCGGGGGTGCCCGCCGTGGCGCCCTCGGCCACGGTCGTCCAGCTCGCCAGCGGGGACCCGGGGGTGGCCTCGGTGACGCCGCGCGTGACGATCCCCGCGGGGCAGGGGTACGCGGTGGCGTACGTCACCTCGCGGTCGCCGGGGAACGCCTCGATCAGCGCGAGCGCCCTGGGGCTCACCGCGTCGGCGAGGCTCGCCACTTCCAGGCTCCCTCCCTCGCAGCTCGGAGTCTACGTCGCGCCCTCCAACGGCACCGTCGGGCTGTCCGGCCCGGAGGCCCTCATCGCCGTCCAGGTCCAGGGTCCTGGCGGATACCCGGCCACGGCGCTCGCCGACACTGCGGTCTCCGTCTCGAGCTCTAACACGAGCGTGGTCCAGCCGTTCGACCTCCAGGTCCCCGCGGGCTCGGACTATGCCTGGGCACTGCTCAACTCGTCTGGCGCGGGCCGCTCGAGCCTCGCGGCCTCCGCCCAGGGGCTCGAAGCTGGGAGCGCGACCCTCTCGGAGGCGCCCCTCCCGGTAGAGCTCTCCCTGAGCAGCTCGCCAGGGCTCGTCTCGGTCGGGCAGACGGCGGTGCTCACCCTGGACGTCCGCGTCCTCGGGGTCCCCGTGCCGGGGGCCGCGGTCACCCTCTCGACCACGGCGGGCACCCTCGGGGCAGCCCAGGGGGTCACCGACTCCCAGGGCGGGTTCAGCGCCACCTTCTCGTCCTCCCAGGCAGGGGTGGCGATCGTCACCGCCACCGTTGAGAGCCCGCTCCTCGGGAGCCAGAGCGCCACGACCACGGTCGCGGTCGGCCGGGCGACCGGCCCCGGAGGCGGCCTGGGGCTGGTCGGCACGCTGGTCCCCGTCCTCGTCGTGGTCGCGGTGGTCGCTGCGGCCGCCCTCTTCATCAGGCGCACGATAAGGAGGCGAACCAGGGAGGCCGAGGGGGGCTCGTCGGAGGCCTACGGAGACGAGGCGCCGTCTCCCTGAGGCGAGGGTCCAAGACTTATCAACCGGACGCGCAGTTTCAGGCGCAGTTGGACGAGCGGGCTCAGAGGCTCCTGATGCAGTACGGGCTCTCGGAGAGGGAGTCCCTCGTCTACCTCAGCCTCCTCGCCAACGGGCAGCAGAGCGCGGGCGAGATCGCAAAGGCCGTCCAGATCACCAGGATGGAGGCGTACAGGACGACGAAGAGGCTCGCCGACTCGGGCTCGGTCGTCGCCACCCCCGGCAACCCGGTGAAGTACACAGCGGAGCCGATCGAGCAGGTGGTGGCAGCGATGATGGACCGCCAGGTGAAGAGGCTCGAGGAGATGGAGAAGGGGCGGGCAGAGGTGGTCTCGCTCGGGAGGTCGCTCTTCTCCCCCTCGAAGCAGCGCGACGAGTACAGCTTCAGGATGGTCCAGGGCCGCGAGCAGATCTACGGCCAGATGCTCAGGATGGTGGAGGCGGCCGGCGCGTCCCTCGACATGGTCCTCACCAGGAACGACCTCATCCAGCTCCACCTCCTCGGGCTCTCGGACGCGCTCAGGGAGGCGAAGAGGCGCGGAGCCAGGGCCCGGGTGATAACCGTCTGCGACCACCAGACGACCGAGGCCGCGGAGGCCGTGATGAAGGCGGGGGAGCTGAGGCACTCGGACGAGTTCGGGAGGAGCAGGATGCTCTTCGCCGACGGGGGGCAGGTGCTCGCCTCCATCGTGCTCGACGACGTCGTGGGGAGGAAGAACGAGAAGGACGTGGCCATCTGGACCGACAGCGGCGACTACGCGGCCACGATGCTCCCGATGTTCGAGAAGGCATTCCAGGCCAGCACCGGCGCGAAGGAGAGGCTGGGGGAGCTGAGGACGGGCAGGAGGGCCGAGGAGAGGGCGAGGGCCATGGTGGACATCCTGAAGGCCTCGCTCCCCCTCGAGGGCTGGAAGGTGGAGTCGCCAGGCAGGGTCAGAGGAGAGTCAGGCGCAGAGTACGAGGTCTCCGCGCTCCTGGCCTCGGGCGCGAGGGGGTTCGCGGTGGACGTGGTGATGGGCAACGACGAGGCCTCCGCGAGGGATGCGATGATATCCGCGATAATGAAGGGGATAGAGGTAAAGTCGCCCCCCCTCGTCGTGATAGCCGCGCCCTTCAGCGGGGACGAGCTCGACAGGCTCGCGGCCCTTGTTGGGGTGGTCCTGATCGACGGGGCAGACCCCGTGGCCGCGGCGTCGAGGCTCAGGAAGGAGATAACGGCGGCGTAGCCGCTCAGGTCGTCACGTAGCCGACGGTGATCATTATGAACTCCTGGAGCGACTTTGTGAGGGACCTTATCCCCTCGATCTCGTGGCTCCGGAGCCTCAGGAAAGGCAGCGTGAAGAGTATGGAGACGGTGGTCACCGGGACCTTGTCGCTCCCGACCACCGAGACCTTGACCTTCTTGTAGGCCTCCTCGAACGAGAACGTGTAGAAGTTCTTCCTCTTCGAGCCCTTCTCGAAGACCAGCGACTGGTCATCCTCGCGCAGGAAGGAGTACCTGAACCCCGTGAGGTACTTCACGCAGAGGTCCCTGACGTCGCTGCGCCTCGCGTCTATGGTAAAAGTCTCGAGGTGCTCAGCCATCGGTGCGAGAGGGGCGCGGTCGCGATATAACGGGGCTGAACAAGTTGTACACCCGGCGGTCTGTCCGCCCCAAAGTTACACACTCTTTTAAATAGTAAAATGGAAAACTCGCCGTAAAACCCTTGAAGACCGCCAGGGGCTGGCTCCTACAGCTCGCCGTAGTGGTCGTCGCCGATCTCTTCATCGGCTACCTCGTAGTGGAGGTCTTGAACGCGTTCGACGGCGCCCGCTATGCGCTCCCCTTCTCCGAGTTCCTGATAGTCACCGCCCGCCTCTCGCCGCTCACCGCCGGCGCGCTCCTCGGCGCAGGGCTGGTCGCGACCGCGTCGGCCTACGCCTACTGGCTCTGGAGGTACACCCCGGAGGTGCTATCCAGGTACCTCGCAGGGAGGAAGCCCGAGGCAAAGCAGGCCGGGAAGGAGGGGCTCAGGGTGGCAGACCTCCAGCTAGCGGAGAACCCCGAGGCGAAGCCCTTCGTCGACGTCGTCCAGCTCGAGGGCTACCCCCTCAACGTCTACGCGGCGGTGACCAAGGAAGAGGGACGGGAGGGATACACCTACACGGTCATCGAGCCGACCCTCTCTGAGCAGGAGAGGGCGCGCCTGGCCGAGCTCAAGAAGCTCCTCATAGACGAGCTCGACGTCGACCTCCGGAGCATCGAGAGCACGGAGAAGGCCGAGGCCTACCTCTCGGGCAAGGTGAAGGACCTCGTGAAGAAGTACGGGTACAAGATCCCTGCAGCCACCATGACGAAGATGCTCTACTACCTCACGCGCGACTACATCCACCTCGGCAAGATCGAGCCGCTGATGAGGGACAAGCTCATCGAGGACATCAGCTGCGACGGCTCGGGGATCCCCATCTACATATGGTACCGCGACTACGAGTCGATCCCCACGAACATACTCTTCGAGACGGACGAGGAGCTGGACACATACGTCTCGAAGCTCGCCTACTCCGCCGGGAAGCACGTCTCCCTCGCCGAGCCGATCGTGGACGCCTCCCTCGCCGACGGGAGCAGGATCCACCTCACCTACGGGAAGGAGGTGACCCAGAAGGGGAGCACCTTCACGATACGCAAGTTCAGGGTCGACCCGCTCACCATCGTCGACCTCATCCGCTACGGCACGATGAGCTCCGAGGTGGCGGCCTATCTATGGTATCTGATAGAGAAGAAGCTCGCGCTCCTGGTCGCGGGCGGCACCGCGTCCGGGAAGAGCATTCCGTACCACGAGAAGGTCTGGGTGTACATGGACGGTCGCGGCTCGCTCGTCTCCATAGGGAGCCTCTACGACGCTCTGGCGAGGTCAGGCGAAGCGTCGAGGGAGGGGGGCTACGAGACGATATCGTGCGAAGGGGTCGAGACCGCGGCGTTCGGTCGCGACCTGCGGGTCGGGCGCCACGCGGTAAAGTCGGTGGTGCGCCACTCGGCGCCGAAGGCTACCTTCAGGGTACGCACGAGGTCCGGGAGGGTGGTCGAGGCGACGGGCGACCACTCCTTGTTCACCCTGGTGGATGGCCGCGTCTCCCCGTTCCCCGCATCGAGGCTGGGGGCGGGCATGTTCGTCGCCGTCCCGAGGACCCTCCCCGACGCGTCCCCCGCGGAGGCGGAGATCGACCTGCTGGAGCTGCTTCGGGGCGCAGAGAGCGATGTCTGCGTCGAGAACGCTGCAGAGGGGGTCGGACTCGCGGTCGAAAGGCTCGGCCTGCCAGAGGCCGCGAGGCTGCTCGGGATGAGGGCCGGCTCTGTCAGGGAGGGGGTCGAGAGAGGGTCCCTGGTCGCGCCGGTCGGGGGGTTCGGAGCGCTCACCGAGGCCGCCCGGGTACCCGTCGACCCGTCGTCCCTGACGCTCCGGGCCAAGGGCGACGCCTCGTTCAAGCTCCCGGGTTCGCTCGCGGCGACCAGGGCTCTCGCGCGGTTCCTCGGCTACCGGGCCGCGGAGGGCCTGCAGCCGCTCCAGCCCGAGGCCGAGACCAGGAAGGACGTCGTGGCCTCGGGGATCGGGGCATTCGGGGCAAGGAGCGAGCTGGGCGAGGGCTCGGACTCCGTCCTGGTGAAGAGCGTCGTCGCCGCCCTGATCGGAGGAGCGGCGGGCTCGGGAGGCACGAGGATCCCCCGGTTCATCATGGAGGGGGGCAACGAGACCCTGGCAGAGTTCCTCAGGGGCTACTTCACGTTGGGCTCCTCGGTGGGCCCCGCTATCGAGGTCCCGACCGAGGGCGAGGAGATGGCCCACCAGCTCCAGTACGCGCTCCTGCGATTCGGGATCGTCGCTCGCACGGCGCCGAAGGCGGCCGAAGGACGGGCATGTCACATGGTTACGGTCAACGGAGAGCCGAACCTGGCGCGGTTCGAGGAGAGAATAGGGTTCCTCGACGAGGGGCGGCAGGCCATGCTCAGAGAGGCGGTCCTGGCGGAGGGCGAGGCGGGGCGCGACCGGCTGCCGCAGATGTCGCAGACGACAGGCGGGGCGACGGGGCAGGGCGCGCTGCTCACCTTCGTCGGCGGGACGGGGGCCCGGGGTTCGCCCGCGCAGATGCTCTCAGCCCTCGCACGTTCAGACATCTTCTGGGACGAGGTCGCGGAGGTCTCCAAGGTCGACCACCGCGGGGAGTTCGTGTACGACCTGGAGGTGCCCGGGGCGGAGAACTTCGTGGGCGGGTCGGGAGGGGTGTTCTTGCACAACACGACCAGCCTGAACGCGCTCTCGATGTTCATCGAGCCTGGGGAGAAGATAGTATCGGTCGAGGACTCGGTCACGCGCGACGCCGAGATCCTGGTGAAGGAGGGCGAGCAAGTCCGCAAGGTGGCGATAGGGGACTACATCGACGAGTCGCTGCTCAGGAGCAGGACGGTCGGTGACCGAGGGCATGAGCTCGCCAGGGTGGACGGCCTCCAGGTGCTGACGAGCGATGCGTCCGGGAGAACGCTGTGGAGCGAGTGCACCGCCCTCATCCGCCACAGGGTCCGCAAGCGGTTCGTCTCCGTCACCACCGGGACGGGCAGGAGCATCACGGTGACCGCCGACCACTCCCTCTTCTCCCTGAGCGACGACGGGACGGTCGGAGGGGTCCTCGCTGGGGCGCTGGTCCCGGGTTCCTTCGTGGCGGCCCCCCGGGCGTATCCGCACGAGGCCGCCCGCCACGACCTCGAGCACGGCAGCGTGGAACCCTCCCGCTGGTCCGAGGGCCGCGGCCGGGACAACGGTAACGGCTTGCTCCTCGCGGGGCTCAGGGCCCGCGGGGAGGCGAGCCTTTCTTCCTTCCAGTCACAGATTCCCCTGAGCGAGGGGGTCGCCTTCCTAGCTGGGCTCTGGCTCACCCACGGCTTCTATGGGGACGGCGCGGTGGGCTTCTCGGCCGAGGAGGTGCGGGTGGGGGCGATCGCGAGGGAGCTGGGGCTGAGCCTTTCCCGCCAGCGCGGCGAGGCCTCCCCGCTCATCGAGTCCGAGCCGCTGAGGGTGTACTTCGAGTCGGTCCTCGGTCTCAAGGGCGACGGCTCCCCGAGGCGGGTCCCAGACCTCTTCTTCAGCTCTGACGAGGCGACCCTCGTGTCGCTTCTGCGCGGATTCTTCACTGGAGCCGGCTCGGTCGGCGCGGGCAAGATCGAGGTCGACTCTGCCTCTCGCGCCCTCCTCCTAGACCTGCAGACGCTCCTGCTCAGGTTCGGGGTCTACCTCGTGGTGGGCTCGAAGCGGAGTGCCCGGGGCCGCGGCGGGGTCGGGACGTTCCGCGGCAGGATCGCCGGGGCAGCCCAGGTGGCCAGGTTCAAGGAGAGGGTCGGCTTCGGGGACGCGAGGGAGCCGGGGGAGGCGCGGGAGCGCTCCGTCGACCCGATCCCCCTCAACCGCCTCCTCGCCGGCGAGATACTGGAGCAGCTCCCCGGGGTCGCCCGGACTGCCCTGGGCAGGAGGCTGCGCGCGGGGCTGAGACGGGGGGCCGTGGAGCGCCAGGCCCTCCTGGACCTGGGACGGGCAAGGCCCGAGTACCGGCGATGCAGGGGGTTCGACCTCGCTCAGGGCGGGTACTATTTCGACCGCGTCGTGGCGGTCACCATTGAAGACAGGGAGGAGGAGGTCTACGACCTCAGCGTACCGGAGACCGGACGCTTCATCGCCAACAACCTTCTCTGCCACAACACCCCCGAGCTGAACCTCCCCCACGAGAACTGGATCCAGTCGGTGACGAGGGGCGTCGGGACAGCGGGCGAGATCACGATGTTCGACCTCCTAAAGGCCTCGCTCAGGCAGAGGCCGGACGTGCTCATCGTCGGGGAGGTGAGGGGGGAGGAGGCGTTCACGTTGATGCAGTCGATCGCCACCGGCCACGGCGGCCTCGGGACGATCCACGCGGACTCGGTCGAGGCGGTCATCAACAGGCTGACCACGGAGCCCATGAACATCCCGAGGTCGCTGGTCGGCACGACCCTCGACTGCATAGTGATGCAGCTCAAGCTGCGCATGGGCGACAGGTCGGTCCGGAGGGTGGTGGCGGTGACCGAGGTGGTGGGGCACGACGCGCGGAGCGACGAGATAATACTCAACGACGCGTTCAAGTGGGACCCGGTCCTGGACAAGTTCTCCTTCACGGGGAGGAGCAAGCTCTTCGACAAGATCACCCAGAGGTTCGGCACACGGCCAGAGGAGATACGCAGGGAGATCGACGGGAGGAGGACGTTCCTCGACTGGCTGGTCGCGAAGAACATCAGGACCCACACCGAGGTCTCCAACATGGTGAGGGAGTTCTACGCAGGGCCGTACGCCGTGATAAACAAGGCCAAGGCCGAGCTGGAGGGGCTCAAGGCGTGACCCAGCAGAAGCCTGGCAGGGGCGGGGGGTTCTGGGGCGCCTCGTACATCCTGATGGAGCCCTACCTGGGGCGGTTCGAGAGGTACTTCGCCGACCTCGGGCCGGAGCTCTCCAAGGCCGGGCTGCGCATCACGTACAGGGCGTACGTCGCGGGGATGCTCCTTGCCTCG
>JAJZNC010000059.1 GCA_021848045.1 archaeon | reverse complement strand
GTCTTCGCCCATCTTCATCACGAGCGCCTTGGGCCTGCCCGCCGCCCTGACGATCTCGGCCGCCCCGTCGATGTCCTTGGAAGCGCCCCTGAACGACCCTTCGCAGAACACGACGTAGTGACCTGGGAACTTCCTCGAGAGCTCGCGCTTGGCGGCCGAGTAGGCGGCGTTGTTCGCGTCGTTCTCTGTGGTGACCTCGTGAGCCGAGAGCAGGTACTCCGTCGCCTCGCCCAGCGCCTCGCCTACCTTCTCTCCCTTCGCGGCCGCCCTGGCCTTCAGGCGCCTGTATAGCTCAGGGTCGAAGTTGCGCACGAGGACGTCCATGCCAGGTTTATCTGTGATATCGCATGTATATTTGTTTATCGAGGATATCAGATGTCCTCGGGCGCGAACGCAGCGTCCCAGATCCCGGGTCGGGGCGAGCGCTCACACGGAGTCGATGACGCGCCTAGCGAACGCCGCGGGGTAGTGGCTCAGGTACGAGCGGAGCCTCTCCCGGTCCACCCTCCTCCCCAGGGTCTTCAGGACGTCCCTCCCGGGGCTCTCGCGGAAGTAAAGAAGGTCGATGAACGTCTTCTCCAGGTCGGAGACTGGCACGTGCGCGCCGTGGTAGCTGAGGTAGTCGTAGCCGAAGAACCGACTGCTCGCGATGCGGTGGACCACGAGGTTCGAGCCCCCCATGACGACCCGCGTCCCCGGCTTGGGCCTGGCCGACGTGACTAGGACGACGTTCGTCTCCTGCTCCCAGAGGCCGCGGATGCTCAGGGCCTCCTGGAGGCCGAGGTAGGCGGGCTTGAACGCGAAGACGGCGAAGGTCGGGTCGTCGTGGACGCTGTACCACCCCTTGGTGACCCTCGTGACCCTCCCCGCCTTCTCGAGGTTGTGGAGGAGGAGGAGGGCGTAGCCGCGGCTTCCGACGAGGAGCTCGATGTCCCGCGACCTGAACGCAGGGGTGCTCCGGATGAACCGGTCTACCTTGCCGAGGTGGACTACCCTGCCCAAGCACGAAGCGCCTCGGTCATCGCCTTGACAGAAGGGGCCACCCCGGAGATCACGAGGGACCTCAGCTGCCGCTCGTCGACGGGTGGACGGAAGGTCGACAGGAGTTCGGACACCCGCTCCCTCGCGTGCGCCGTTCCCGGGCCCGTGGTGGTCGCGAGGAAGAAGACGTCGTAGAGGTCCCTGACCTTGGCCCGGGACAGGTAGGCCGCGGCCTTCTCCACGAGCAGCCCCTCGGGAGCCAGCGTTCCAACGAGCATCCGGGCGCCGTCCAGCATCTCGTATTGGCGGGGGACCGCCTCCCGCCCCGCCGTCGAGCCGACCAGGCCCTCTATGCTCAGGGCCTCTCCCGCGTAGTGGAACTTGGCGAAGACGCTCGCTTGGGTGACCTTCGCCTTGGACGGAGAGAGGCCCTTGGCAGAGAGCGCCGCGGCGAGGCGCTCAAGGTCGCGCTGAGCCAGCCGAGGAAAATAGAAGTCGACGTCCTCTGAGAACCTCTGGCCACCGTAGCAGCGCCAGATGGCCGTCCCCCCGTGTAGTATCGAGCCGGGGAAGGCGTCGAAGACCTCCATGACCGCCAGGTCCTGCGCGAGAGCGAGCGTCCGCTGGGAGCGCTTCTTGAGCCTCACGGCCAGCGGGATGCCGGACATGGTTCCCCGATGCAGCATAATTATATAAAAACATAATTTTGGTGCACTGCGGTCTCACGCGCCCCCCGGTGCGGCAGACCCCCCCCCCCCGGGCAAGGCCTGGTGGCCGAGAGGCAGGGCGCCCCGCTCGTGGTGGGGTGACGAACCCCCGGGAGCGCCCCGACCTACGTTCGCCACGGTTCTCGAGCCAGGGCTCTATGTGATGACCAGGAACTCCCACATGGGCACAACTGAGACCCGTTCGGTCGTGGAGGTGGGCGTCCGGTGGGCGCCTCCCGCCCCTGTCACAAGTATGGACCTTGCCACCCTTTCGGGAAAGTGCTTCGAGAAGCGCTTGAGCTGCTCGAGACCCCTTCCAGAACCCTCCTTCACCTCGATCGCTGTCAAAGTTTCGTCGTCGTTGACCAGGACAAAGTCGACCTCGAACGAGTTTCTGTAGAAGAACCTCGCCCCCGTCCTCATCAGGACGAGGTTCTCCAGGAGCCTCGGGGTCGCCGTGAACTGAGGTGGGCCGAATGCCAGAGCGATGTTAGGGGTGCCCAGGTAGGCCTTCTTCAGCTTCCTCGCGCTCGCCAGCGGGCTTCCTCGGTAGTTGTGGACCAGCCGGATCAGCAGCCCGTACTCCAGGTACTCGACATAGTTGGAGATGGTCCTCTGGTCTCTCCCAAGGTTCTTGGATAGCTCTGCGAAGTTCACTATCGCACCCGGATTCTTTGCGAAGATGTACATGAGGGACTTTAGCAGCTCAACGTCTCTCAGCCCGAACTCCTGCGGAATGTCCCTGTAGAGCACCCTCTCGACCACGTTGTTCATGATGTAGTTCCTCGCGTACTCCTCGTCATCTTCCCCCACCAGCTCAGGGAAGGAACCGCTGGTCATGTATCTGTGGAGCAGAGGCTCCATCTCGCGATCCCAGAGAGCCGGGCTCTTCAGTATCTCGGCGACGTCCTTCCCCGAGAGTTCGAGAAACTCCTCGAAGGAGAGCGGTTCGAGAAGGAAGGTCATCATCCTCCCCGCCAGGCTCTCCTTTGATTTTTTGCTCAGCGACACCGAGGCTGAACCTGTCAGGACGAACTTGACGTTCGGATACAGGTCGTAAGCCACCTTGATCCTGTTCTCCCAATCCCTTCCCTTTTGAATCTCGTCGAAGAAGACATAGATTCTGTCCTCAGTCGTATCGAGCGCAGAGTGCAAGACCTCCCTCTGGTAGGTCTCCAGGACGTCCCGCACGTCTGGGGTTGGTGTCTCCTCGAAGGAGAAATACAGGACATGTCTTGGATCGACACCAGACCTCAGCAGCTCGTCGATGAGCTGGAACACAAGGACCGTCTTGCCGACCCTCCTCATCCCCCAGATCAGGAATGCCTGCCTCCTCTCGAGGTACCTGGCTATGCTTCCGTAGAGCTTGCGCTTGTATCGCTGAAGAAGGGCCGCTCTCACGTGACCGAGAGTCCACCAGCCGTTGAAGCGGCTGAGCTCTTCCAACTCCATGTTATCACATCGTAATGCTATAACTTATTAAATATTATGACATCACAATGTTATAACTTCTGTGGAACCAGGGGGATACCTCTTGGTCCTACAACCATCTCTCCGAAATCATGGTGGCATTCATATATCGTGGTGCTAGTCACTGATTACTGCACGAGTTGAGCGATGTGGAGGTAAAGCGGCTGGACGAGCAGGGGCGCTTGATCATCCCGAAGAGATGGAGGAAGGTCTTGAAGGGCGACAGGGTGGTGATGAGGTTGAAGGAGAGCTCGATAGAGATAGAGCCGATGCCCCCCGAGTTAACAAAGTTCTTCGATTCCGTCGATGTCGACGTGAAGAGCGACCTGTCTGACTGGCACTCGGTGAGGCGCGAACTCTGGAGGCGTGCCGATGAGGTTCGTCGACAGTAACGTCTTCATCCATGCGTTCCTAAAGAAAGCCCAGACGCGCGCTTTCAGATTCGGAGAGAAGGCTGAAGGAAGATGCGAAGAAGATAGTCTCGAGGGTGAACGCAGGAGAGGCTGCGATGACCTCGACGGTGCACCTCTCGGAGATAGCGAACGTGCTCGAAGGCAACCTTGAGGCTAGAGCCTCGCTCGACATCTTGCGGTCGCTAGCGCTCAACGAGAATCTCGTGGTCGACGCCGTCTCACGCGATGACTGCGCGTCGGCTTCAATGACGCGATCGCGCACGTCGTGATGAGGAGGAATCGGCTCCGCGAGATATACTCCTTCGACACGGA
>JAJZNC010000002.1 GCA_021848045.1 archaeon | reverse complement strand
GAACGGGGGGACGCCCAGATTAATGCGTTTCTGGCAGGGCTGGAAGCAGGCCTGTGCCTGGGTTTAACTGTCTCCGCCGCCCAGAGGTCGCGATAGCAGGTTGGCGGGGATAATGTCAGACGAGCAGCTGGCCCGAGAGCTCCGGGTGCTCTACGCGAATAGGCCGCTGCAGTTCACCAAGCTCGTGATGAAGTACTACAGGGGGGAGAGGGCGAAGATGATACTCGAGACCCTGAAGGCCTGGCCCAAGTAGCCGTATTGTGGCACAATACGCCATAGTGTGTGATATAGACTATTTCGAGAACCCATATACTCCAGGCTCCCTTCGCAGGGTGGCTGGCCTTGAGAGTGTGGGCTCGGAGATGAGCGGGACGGCGCACGCCCAGGTTGACAGGGAGACCTTCTGCCAGTACTGCGGGGGGAGGCTTCGCCTGGGATATCACTTCGAGTGCCACATATGCGGCGACGCCTACTGCTACATCCACATGGCGAGGCACTCCCGTGCTCACTCGCTCGGTCGCCTCCCACAGCAGGTCTACGCCCAATAGGCCGCCATGGGCGATGCCCCACGAGAGGGTAGGCGACCCTGCGGCGCCCGACCCCTAGTCAAGGACGAGGGGAGCCTGAAGGCTCAGGAGAGAGTCGATTGCGGGAAAGTGACCCCCCGCCCACCCGTGCAGGAACGACCCCCCGCTGATGCAGATCCTCCCGCCAGAGTCCTCGATGTGGCCTAAGAGGCCAGCGGCGTTCAGCTCCTGCGACGTGTCACCGCCAAGGAATATCAGACCGTCTCCGCTTATGCGCTTGGTGAGCTCCAGCCCGTTCTGGAAGCCCTTCTCGTAGACCCCGAGGGGACCCGCGCGGATCCTGAGCGGCTTCTCACCCAGGAGGTTGGCGTACCAGTCGAGCGTCTCCGGTCCGATGTCTCGGATCTCACCCTTGGTCTTGGGGAGGTCTTCCAGCCTGACGTTCTTCCTCTCGCCTTGCGGGTCGACCACCACGAAGTCGACCGGGTGCTTGACCCCGGTGTCTGCCTTGCCCGACTTTAGCGTCGCGTCGAGCTTCTTCGCCTCCGCCATGTCCTCCGCGCTGAACTTCTTCGCCAGGAACGCGTTGTTTGCCTCGCCCAGGTCGTGCCCCTTCGACTTGGCCAGCAGCTGGCCGGGGAGGCCGCCTGTGAATATGTCGACCCCGGTCTTTGCGATCTTCATCAGGTCGTTGACCTTCTGGAGCTTGGCTCCGCCCATGACGAGGGCCTTTGCGTCCTTGCTGTTGATCACCTCTTGGAGTATTCTGAGCTCGTACGACGACCTCAGGCCTATCCACGTCTTTCCTATGTAGGGGAGGCACATCAGCGACGAGTCCTCCCTGTGCCATGTGGGTATCGAGTCGTTGACGCAGCTCTGGATGCCCGCGGACTTGAAGAACGGGACGTAGTTGTTATTGTCGACGTCCCACTTCTTCTCCTCCTCGAAGTACCTCATGTTGTCGAGCAGGATGATCTGCCTCCTCTTCAGACCCTTGATCTTCTTCTTGGTCTCGGCCGTGAAGACCTTCTCGTGAGAGACGAACTCCACCGTCATGTCCTTTGGCAGGAGCTTGTTCAGGGTCTCGGCGTGCGGCGCGAACGACGTGAAGTCGTCGCCGCCCTTCCTGCCCTGATGGCTCATGACGACCAGCCCCGCGTAGTCGGAGTACATCTCGAGCACGTGCCCGTAGACACGCATCCTGAGGGCGTCTTCCTCTATCTCGCCCTTCGAGGCCGGAAGGTTGATGTCCACGCGGACGAGGACCGGCGTCTTCAGCTGCCTTCCCAGGTTGACGAGCTTGTAGGGCTGTAGGTTGCTCGAGTTCACGAGGGAAGTTTCTTTCTAACAATATTTAGGAATTACGGAAGCGCTCGACCCCGGAGGCCTCCCGGGAGCCACCCGCAACCGGACCCGTGGCCTGCTTGGACTCGACCCAGCCCACCGCGTACCCGACAGCCACCGCGGCGAGGGGCGGCCAGACCGCCCAGAGGAGCGTCCCCGCGGCCTCCGGAAGGAAGGTGTAGACTGACGCAGGCAAGAAGACGTAGTCGGCGTAGAGGAAGACAACCATCACGACGAAGCAGAGCCTCGCCATGAAGCTCCGGACCACCCCGCGCTGGAAGAGGTAGACGCAGATCGACTCTGGGGTGACGAAGAGCCCGAGGAGGAAGAGCGCCGAGAGTATGTCGTCCCAAGGATGGACCTCCACACTCCCGATCAGGCCGACCTGCGCGTAGAGCACCGAGAGCGCCCCGGTCGCGACGGGGAGCGCCAGCCCCACCACCAGGAAGGCCCTCGCGAGGGCGGGACCGGGGAGACCCGCCTCCCGTACGGTCAGCGGCGAGGGGCGACGCCCCCGCACGCCACCACGCCCGCCTCCGACCCCGATGCCAACCACCCCCCTCAGCGGCCTGCTACTTCGGCTTGCCCTCTTCCTTGGGGGGAGCGGCCGACTGGGTCGGCATCACCACGGTGGGTGGGAGGTCGGTGTACTCGATCTCCCCGTGCATCACCGGGTCGCCCGACTCGAGGACGGACTGCGGGTACTGGAGCGGGGTCACCTTGCCGATCACCTTGAGCATGACGAAGGTGACGACGAAGACGTAGACAAGGACCCACGCCGCCCCGAAGATCTGGAGGGCGAACTGCATAGGGTTTCCATAGGCGAGGCCCGTGAGCCCCGGGTCGACGTACTTGGTCACCAGGGGGTCTGCGAGTATCCCCGTCAGGAGGCCTCCTGTGATCCCCGCGATGCCGTGGGCGGGGAAGACGCCCATCGCGTCGTCGATCGTCTGCCCGCGGATCTTCAGCCTGGGCGACAGGTAGGTGAGGGAGAGCCACGGGATGGTCCCTGCAGCTATCCCTATGATCAGCGCGCCGTAGCCATCGACGTAGCCGGCCGCGGGGGTGATCGCGACCAGCCCCGTGATGCACGCAGTCGCCACGCCCACGCTGGTGGGTTTGCCCAGGAACTTGTAGTCCATGAGTATCCACGCCATGACGCTGGCCGCGGCCGCGAGCTGGGTGTTCAGCACCGCTATGGCTGCGTCGACCGTCGCCCCGTAGGGGTCGCCGCCGTTGAAGCCGTTCCACCCTAGCCAGATGATCCCCGCGCCTATCATCACGTAGCCAAGGCTGCTGGGCCTCACGTTCCTGTCCTTGACGAGCCTAGGTCCCACGGCTATCGCCGCGGCCAGGGCCGCAGTCCCCGCTGAGAGGTGGATCACGTATCCGCCAGAGAAGTCGACGATGCCCATCTGGTTTAGCCACCCGCCGGCGAAGAGCCAGTAGGCGAGCGGGCTGTAGACGAAGAACGACCAGAGAGGGACGAACAGCATCCACGCCTTGAAGCTCATCCTCTCCATCACGGCGCCTACGAAGAGCGCAGGCGTGATGCAGGCGAAGACTATCTGGAAGAAGATTATCGTCGAGGTCGGGACGTTCACCGCGGCCTGTCCTGGGCCTATTATCGCCTGCCCGGCCTGGAATATCCCGCTCCATGCAGGCCCCGGGATCCCGAGTATGGCGTACTTGCCTATCTTGAGGGCGATGCCCGTGCCGAACCCGAACTGGTACCCGGCCACCATGAAGGTCACCAGAACCGCCGCGAAGGCGTAGAAGACCATCATCATCGTGTTGACCTGGAAGCGCTTCTTCGAGAGCCCGCCGTAGAAAATCGCCAGCCCCGGGAGGCTCTGCAGGCCCACGAACGTCGCCGCGGTGAGCATCCACGAGTTGCTGCCTGTGTCGAGCCAAGACGGGACGGAGGCCGGCGGGTAAGTCGCGAGGTTTGCCGGCGCCGTGTAGGTCGACGTAGTGCTGGTAGAGTTCGCGACCTGCGCGAAGGCCGAGTGGGCGCTCAGTACCAGGAGGACGACCATGAGCAAAGCGAGAGGGAGGGCGACCCTTCCCACCAGAGACCTGGACAACCGTACGGGGAGCGCATCGGCCAGCGTGTTCGATTCGTTCACTTCACACAGGCTTTGCTTGCATATTATATAAGTCTGTGTGGCGTTAAGCTTACATATGCTCTACACGTTCACTGCAAATCAGCCATCTGTTTAGCATCTATGGCGCATTTTGCCACCTCTGTGCTAATTTGCGGCTTCAGAAGGCCGGGATTTCACCAAGCCCCCAGAGGCGGTCCGAGGGCGTCCCAATGCGCCGCCGCACAGCCGGTTGTAAAGTGCCCGCCCAGATTTTTAAACAAGCGTCCGGTCTGGACGGGGATGGACGCCAAGGCGATCAAGGCGGCAGGGACGGCGATCTTCCTGGGGACGGGCCAGTTCGTGTTCTTCCTGGTGGTCGCAGAGGTGACCTATCCAGGATACGACGTGTCCTCCAACTTCATCAGCGACCTTGGAGCGACCTGCAGTGGAGGGGACTGCAGGCTCTTGGAGCCCTCTTCGTCGATCTTCGACATCTCGATTGTGCTTCTTGGGCTTGCGCTGCTTGCCGCATCGTACTATCTCTGGAAGGGCTCAGGGTCCAGAGCGCTCCCGGTCTTCGAGGCGCTCGCCGGGCTCGGGGCGGCGGGGGTGGGGGTGTTCAACGAGAGCTACGGGGAGGCGCACGTCTTCTTCTCGGGCTTGACGTTCGTCGCGGGCGGGATCCAGGCGATCCTCGTCTACAAGGTCGCCAAGCCGCCGTACTCGGCCTTCTCTGCCATGGCCGGGGTGGTCACGCTCGTCGCTACCGCCCTTTACGTGACCGGCACGTATCTTGGGCTCGGCGCGGGAGGCATGGAGAGGGTCGTGGTCTACCCGGTCCTCATAAGCGGGACTGCCCTCGGAGGGTACCTCATGGGCAGGGCTGATGCGCACGAGGTCTGAGAGGGGGCGGTTTGCCGCAGGCGCCCTCGCTCCGGCGTCCGGGCCGGGAGGGCGGCCGGTCCAGCCACAGAACTCCTAATAAGGCCCAGAGCCGCGCACGGCCAGAACATGGGGGAAACAGGGGTCTCCGGGCGTCCCTCCTCGGTCGTCCCCCGGAGCAGGTACCTTGCGCTCGTGGCGGTTGTAGCTCTAGGCTTGTCCCTGGTCACCCTGGCGGACGTCGTCGCCCTACCGTTCTCGTCGAGCGTCGGTGCTGCGGCCTCGTCAGGGTCGGTCTTCTCGATGGCCCTCCTCACCTCGTACCTCGACACCGGGTACGCCGGCCTCTTCGTCCTGATGGCCCTTGAGAGCTCGGCGTTCCCGATCCCGAGCGAGGTGGTCCTCCCGCTGGCCGGCTACCTCGTCTTCCTGGGCAAGATGAACCTGGGCCTCGCCATCCTGGTAGCCACCACTGCGGGGTTGGTGGGGTCGGTGGTCGACTACTACCTCGCCCTCAAGCTGGGGAGGCCGATCGTGTACAGGATCCTGGGCAGGCTGGGGGTCTCCGCGAGGCGGATCGACGACGGGGAGCGATGGGTCGACTCCAAGGGGGCATGGAGCATCTTCGTGGGGAGGCTGATACCCGGGGTGAGGTCGATCATCTCGATCCCCGCGGGACTCCTTAGGATGAAGGTCGGGCCGTTCGTGGCGCTGACGGTCGCGGGTTCGCTGGCATGGTCGGCCGTACTCATCTACGTCGGGTACTCCGCGGGCTCACTGTGGCAGAGCGCCCTCGGCTCGTTCACCAAGTACGCAGACCAGCTCGGCCTGCTTCTGGTCGCAGCAGTCTCTATCCTCTACGTCCTCTACTACCTCGGGGCGTTTGCCCGCAGGTGAAGTTGGCCGTGGCTTCGAACCGCGCGGGACTGCTGACGAGGACTAACTCGACTTCGTTCGTGAAGTTCATCGTCGTCGGGGGAATCGGGGTCGTGGTGAACGAGGCTCTCCTGCTGGCGCTGCAGGACGTCGGCCTCTACCTCCTCTACGCGAGCGCGCTCGCGATAGAGCTCTCGATAGTCTCCAACTTCTTCATGAACGATCTCTGGACATTCAAGGACAGGAGGTCCGGCCGGATGTCGAGGAGGCTCGCGACCTTCAACGCCCTGATGATAGTCGGCCTCGTGGTGAACATCGCCGTCCTCGACTTGGGTGTAGCCGACCTTCGCCTCACAGCGGCGATCGCGAACCTCTTCGGCATAGGCGTCGCCTTCATCCTCAGGTACGCGCTGAGCATAAGGTACGCCTGGATGAGGACGGAGGTGATAGAGGAGAGGGGCCTTTCCCTCTAGAGCTAGTCTGCCTTTAGGTCGGCCACCAAGTCCGAGAGAACCTTCTTCGCGTCCCCGAAGACCATCCACGTGTTGGGGAGGTAGAAGAGCTCGTTGTCTGCGCCGGAGAAGCCGGGGTTCATCGAACGCTTCACGAAGATGACCGTCCTCGCCTTGTCGACGTTCATTATCGGCATGCCGTAGAGCGGCGACTCGGGTCTGGTGCGGGCGGCCGGGTTGGTCACGTCGTTGGCTCCGACCACTATCACGACGTCGGTGTTCGGGAACTCGGGGTTGATGCGCTCCATCTCCCAGAGCTGCTCGTAGGGGACCTGGGCCTCCGCCAGCAGGACGTTCATGTGGCCGGGCATTCGGCCTGCGACCGGGTGGATGCCGAACTTCACGTCGACCCCCTTCTCCTGGAGGATGTCGCTCAGCTCCTTGACCGTGTGCTGGGCCTGCGCCACCGCCATGCCGTACCCTGGGACAATCACCACCTTGGTGGCGTTCTCCAGGATTGTCGCGACGTCCTCTGGCGAGTAGGACTGGACGGGGCGAGCCTCCTTGGCGCCCGTCGGGCCCGCGCCCTTCTCGACCTTCTTCGCACCGACCCCTCCGAAGAGGACGTTGGTGAAGGAGCGGTTCATGGCCTGGCTCATGATCACCGCGAGGACGAAGCCCGAAGAGCCGTCGAGCGAGCCCGCCACGATAAGGATCTTGTTGTTGAGCACAAAGCCGAGGGCCGCCGCCGACATGCCCGTGTAGGAGTTGAGGATCGCGATCACCGTGGGCATGTCTGCCCCTCCGATCCCCATCACGAGAAGGAAGCCGAAGATCAGCGCGAACGCGGCCAGGACGTACAGGGCGATCCCCTGGGTGGGGAAGGCCACGAGGTAGACCGCCGCGGCTATCGCCACCGCGAGGATCGCGAGGCTCACGAAGTTCTTGCCGGGGTAGACGAAGGGGCGCCCCGGGATGAGCTCCTGCAGCTTGCCGAACGCGATGCAACTCCCTGCGAACGTAAGGAAGCCCAGCGTCATCTCGGTGGCGAGGACGGCCATGGTGAACGCTGGGACGTGGGGGAGGTCCACGTGATACTCCGCTACGCCAACGAGCGCGACAGCGAGCGAGCCGAACGCCTGCGACATGGCAGTCCTCTGGGGCAGGGCGGTGGTCGGGACCCTCAGCGCGATCGGCGTGCCGAGTATCAGGCCCACAGCGAGGGCCCCGACGAGGTAGTCGGTCTGATGGATCGTGTATGCGAGGAGCGTGGCCACCACGGCGACGAGCATTCCCAGCGAGGCAGACCAGTTGCCGTACTTTGACGACTTTATGTCGCTCATGAACCTGAGCGCGAGGATGAAGAGCACGACCGCCAGGATGTACATGGCGAGCAGTTCGTTGGCGTTGATGGCGCTCACTTTGCTTGGCCCTCCTTCTTGGGGGCAGGCTTCTTCCTGAAGAGCCGGTTGATCCTCTCCACCAGCAGGAAGCCGCTGATGACGTTGGTGGATGCGAGCGCCACGCCGACCGTCGTCAGAATGAGGATGGTGGTGTTGGAGCTCTCGCTCATGACTATGAGCGCCGCGATCATCGAGACCGACGAGATCGCGTTCGTGAGCGCCATCAGCGGGGTGTGGAGGAGCCTGGTGACGCCCCTGATCAGCCCGACGCCGAGGAACGTGGCCATTATGAAGACGAGCAGGTCGATGAGCAGGTCGTTGGTCGACGGCATGTTGGCGGTGGACGGGAGTGCCGCGGTCGCGTTGGCGGCCTGGAGGACCGAGATCAGGGTCATCTCTTGGGCGCTCCTTGAGGCGGGGCAGGAGACGCAGGAGGCGGAGGAGGGGGCGCCATCGCGGCCGCCGCTGCCGGGTCGATGACCTTGAGCGTCGGGATGTGGACCACCTGACCCGCGTTGACCACCATAGACCCCTTGACCACCTCGTCCTTGATGTCCACCACCAGCTTGCCCTCCTTCAGCATCAGCTGGAGCAGCCCCGTGATGTTCTTCGAGTAGAGCCGGCTGGCCTCCGGGGCCATGGTCGACGGGAGGTTGAGCGGGCCGTGTATCGTCACGCCGTACTTCACCACCGTCTTGCCTGGCTCGGTTATCGCGCAGTTGCCCTTCGCCTCGGCCGCGAGGTCCACTACCACGGAGCCCGGGCGCATCCCCTTCACGGCGTCCTCGGTGATCAGTATGGGCGCCCTCTGGTTGGGGATCAGCGCGGTGGTTATCACCACGTCCATGCCCTTGGCGCGCTGGGCGAGGAACTCCTGCTGCTTCCTGGTGAACTCCTCGCCCATCGCCTTCGCGTAGCCTCCGGAGTCCTGGGCGTCCTTGGCTTCGACGGGCATCTCGGCGAACTTGGCGCCGAGGCTCATCACCTGCTCCTTGACCACGGACCTGACGTCGTAGGCCTCGACCAGCGCACCCAGCCGCTTGGCCGTGGCTATCGCCTGGAGCCCCGCGACCCCGGCACCGAGGATGAAGACCTTCGCAGGGGAGATCGTCCCCGCCGCGGTCATCATCAGAGGGAAGAGCTTCGGGACGGTGTCGGCTGCGAGGATGACCGCCTTGTAGCCTGCCAGGTTTGCCTGCGACGAGAGCGCGTCCATCGGCTGGGCGCGGCTGATCCTGGGTATCAGCTCCATCGCGAAGGCGGTCGCCTTGCGCGACGCGAGCTTCTTGACGGCCTCGATGTTGGCCAGGGGATAAAGGAACGAGATTACTATGGCGCCCTCCTTCATCGCGGAGGCTTCCTCGAGGGTCGGGGCGGCCACCTTCAGTATCACGTCGGCCTGTCCGTACAGCGACTTGGCGTCAGCGGCGAGGGTGGCGCCCGCGGCCGCGTAGTCCGAGTCGGCGAACCCGGCGCCTTCCCCTGCGCCTTTCTCGACGACCACGCTCACACCTGCACCTATCTTTGAGACGGTCTCCGGGACGAGGGAGACCCGCCTCTCGAGGGCGGCGGTCTCTTTCGGGACGCCGACTATCATCTAGTTGAACTCCAACAGGCCAACCGGATGACGAGATAAGCGTTTATTCCTCAAGGAAGTTCTCGACCGTCCTCCCCAGCCAGAGCATCCCCTTCTCGAGGAGGTCGAGCCGGATGTTCTCGTTAGGCGAGTGGAGCGCTGAGTCGACCGGGGAGATCCCGATGTCAAGCCCTCCGACCCCATACCTCCTGGTGAAGACGTAGAGCGGCCCGGTGCCGGCGCTCGATATCTCGACCGCAGGCTCCCTCTGGAACACCTCCTTCGCCCCCCTTATCGCAGCCTGGGCCAGCGCGCTCTTGTAGCTCGTGCGCGCGGCGGGCTCGGAGGTCTCCCTTGAGATCTCGACGTCTCCGTACCCGTTCGCCTTCAGGTAGGCGACCAGCTTGGCGTAGAGCTCCTCCGGGTCCTGGTTCGGCACGAGCCTAAAGTCCATCTTGCAGTGCGCCTCGGCAGGAAGGACCGTCTTGCTCCCCGGGCCCGCACAGCCAGCCCAGACCCCAGCGATGTTCGCCGTCGGACGGGCGACCAGCGCCTTCTTCGCCTGCGCCGCTGGCATCCCCGCGACGAACGAGCCGCTCCCGTAGGTCGCCAGTAGCTCCTCGGCCTCGGAAGGCTGCTCCCCGAGGAGCTTCAGCTCGTCCTCGGAGAGGTCCTGGACCCGGTCGTACCACCCGGGGATCAGTATCCGCTCGTGCGGGTCCTTGATCAGGCTGAGGAGCCTGACGAGCCTCCAGACGGCGCTGGGGAGCGCCGCCGCGTACATGCTGTGGGCGTCCTGAGAGAGCGACCTCACGGTCAGCTCCAGATAGATCATCCCCTTGACCCCGAGCCCCACGACAGGGGTGCCGTCGCTGCCTATCTTCCCGTACTCCCATATCACAGCGTCTGACCTGAAGAGGTCGGGCTCGCTGCTTACGTACTGCTCGAGGAACGGGCTGCCCACCTCCTCCTCGCCCTCGAAGCAGAACTTTACGTTGCACGGAGGCTCACCGTTGACCTTGACGTACGACTCGATGAGCTTCAGCCTCGCGACCAGCTCCCCCTTGTCGTCGGAGACGCCTCGCCCGTAGAGCCTCCCGTCGCGTACCTCGGGCTTGAAGGGAGGGGACTTCCAGAGCTCGAGCGGGACCTCGGGCTGGACGTCGTAGTGGTTGTAGAAGAGGACCGTCTTGCTGGACCTCGACGACCTCAGCTCGCCGTAGACGAGCGGGGCGGCCCCGGGCAGCGAAAGGACCCTGGTCTTGCCCCCGATCTCCTCTATCATCGACCTCACCAGCTCGGCGCACTCCGCGATGCCCTCCTTTCTGGCGGAGACGCTCGGCTGCGAGGCGAGCCTGACGATGTCCTTCACGAACCTGCCCTGGTTGTCGTGGATGTAGCCGGCCACCTTCTGGTCGTGGACCAATGTGGTTCGTCCGGGGAGGCCTCGCGCGCCAATTAAGCTTTAGAAGGCGCGCGGACTTTCAGGACAGCTTCAGGAGGCCGTCGCCGTCGACCTTGATCGTGGTCTCCAGGCTCTTGGGGTCAGCCACCGAGACGCCGCCGCTGACGAGCCACGCGTGGAAGGCGCCCTTCTCGTTGGGGGCCGAGATGCTGTGGGAGGAGTGGATTCGCAGGGTCTTGGTCTTCCCGGTCCAGTCCTTGCGGTCCACCGTGACCCTCCCCCCGGAGGACTCGAACCTCACCTCCCTGGTGTACCTGCGGTAGAACCTGGCGAGGATCAGGACGTACCCCACCATGGCGACGAGGTCGAAGAGCCTGACCAGCAGCCCCTGGGTCGCGTCCGCCGCTATCCCCCCGAGCCCGAAGAAGAGTATCACGACGAGCATCACCATCCCCACAGCGGCCGCCCGCGAGGTGTACCCTCCGCCCGGGAAGAACTCAAAGTACATCCCGTACAGGGTCCCGAAGAGGAGGCCGCAGACTGCCACTGGGAGGATGACCAGGAGGAGGACGTCGAGCCCGACCAGGGTAGAGAAGCACGACTCGGGTGTCGCCGTGCAGACGCCGGCGGAGACCATGGACGCGATCACGGAGCTCTTGAAGACCTCGAGGACGACGGCGTCGAAGGCCCCGGCCGCCGCGGCGAAGAAGGCCGCGCCGATGGCGCCAGCCTTTGCCCCCGCGAGGCCAGACGCCAATGTCCGAGAGCGCCTTCTTCGAGCTCAGGCGAGGGCCTCGAGCACTTCTTGCTCGTGGCCGTCGACCTTCACCTTCCTGAAGACCTTCTTTATCTTCCCGTCCTTGCCGATCACGAAGGTCGACCTCTCGGTCCCCCAGTACTTTTTCCCGTAGTTCTCCTTCTCGACCCAGGTTCCGTAGAGCTTGTTCGCCTCGAGGCCTTCGTCGCTGACCAGCACGAAGTTGAGGCCGTACTTCTTGATGAACTCGGCGTGGGACTCAAGGGAGTCTCTGCTGACGCCCAAGACCACCGCGTCGACTGCCCCGAACTTTGGAAGGCTGTCCCTGAAAGAGCAGGCCTCCTTGGTGCACCCCGGCGTGTCGTCCTTCGGGTAGAAGTAGAGCACGACGTTCTTCCCCCTAAGCTCGCTCAGCTTCACGTCCTTGCCCGTCGACGACGGGAGCGAGAAGTCCGGAGCCTTGTCGCCTTCCCTGAGCTCTTGTGGCAATGGCGTAGACGAGCCGGCAGGACTAGTAAAACATGCCGGGGCCTAGGGCGAGACTATCTGGGCGTTGATCTGCTTCCTGCTGGCGAAGCCCTCGTGCTGGGTGTGCCAGAACTCAATCCCGGCCTCCCCGTACTTCCAGCAGAGGTAGACCACATCCCCGAACCGCTTCGCGGGAAAGTCTACCAGCCCCGTGTCGATGTCACGGAGCTTCAACCCCGTGTCCTCGAGCTCCTGTATCTTCTGCATGAGGTCCTTGACGATGGTGTCGAGCTGGTCGGTCTTCTGCTTCCCTTCGGGGACCTCGAAGCCGACCAGGCTGAACCTCTCGATCTCGTCGCGGAGGTCGTCGGCGACCTTCTTCCTCTCCATTATCGCCTTGAGCTTCACCTTGACGTCCGGTAGCATGCGCATCGCCTCCTGCGGAGTGAAGAGATGGGCAGGCTCATCCTTGGATGATCCTGGTGGCGTCGGTATCCCTCAGGACAGATGTCTTGAAAAGATTAGGATATATTCCTTCGGTGAGAAAAATGTCCGGGCCCCAGGCCTAAGTATCTTGATGGGGGAGGTCGAGGCTCCCACCTCTGCGCGACCCGTGCGCCTGCGAGCGCGACCGGGACGAAGCTGATTCCTTCGCTGATGGCAGATGGGGAACCGAAGGCATAATACCCTTATGGCCTGCGTGAAGTCCGAGCGCGACTTTGTACACTCGTGGCGGGGACAAGGGCGAGACGAGCCTCTATGGAGAAGGCCGCGTCCCGAAGGACTCGCTGCGCGTGGAGGCCTACGGGACGATAGACGAGCTGAACAGCTGCATCGGAGTGGCGCTCTCGGCCTGCCATGACAGGGGGCTCTCAGGCCAGCTGAAGATGGTGCAGCGCGAGCTCTTCACCGCGGGCGCCGACCTCGCGACATCGTTCGTGGCAGGAGGTGCTGCGGCGCGCGTCCCAAGGATAGGGAAGAAGGACACCCGGCGCCTTGAGCGGGCGGTCGACTCCCTGCAGAAGAGGCTCCCTAGGCTCACCAGGTTCATACTCCCGGGAGGGGGCGAGCTCTCATCGAGGCTCCACCTCGCCCGGTCTGTGTGCAGGCGCGCCGAGAGGAGGGTCGTGAGCCTCGGCAGGTCCGAGAGGATAAACCCGGAGATGGTCCCATACCTGAACAGGCTCTCGACGTACCTGTTCAACGCGGCGCGGTACGCGAACGCCCTAGAGCGGGTCGAGGACGAGGTGTGGAGCGCCAGGTAGCGCTGCGCCCTAGACCTTGCGGTTGTCCCACGAGTCCACCTTCTCGGGGACGAACTCGATGAACGCCCGCCTCTCTGTCATCCTCTCCTTCACCCACTCCTTTGGCATCTCCGCGGCCTTCCACTGACGTTCGGAGTACTTCTCCTCGAACTCCTCGGTGAGCTTGGCTATCAGTCCCGTCTCGGTGACGAGGCGCGACCTGCCCCACATGACCACTCCCCGGAGCTCCCGGTACCGGTCCCCGTCGTCTATCACGACGCAGGCCTTGCCCTTCCCGGCCAGCCCGACCTTCACCTTGTAGTCCTGGGCGCGCATGTAGACCGTTTCGCCTCTGACAACGAACCAGATCGGCGTGACGTGCGGGTAGCCGCTGTCCATCGAGAAGCCAAGGTATACCCGCCTCTGCGACCCGAGGAACGCCCAGACCTCGCGGCGGGACATGGCCACGTACTGCCTGTTCGCCCGCTTGTAAGTGACCAACGCCCGAGTCGCCCAGGGTTGTCGGGATAAGGATTAGGCTTCGCGTGCTATTTGCCCTTGAAGCTCGGCTTCCTCTTCTCGAGGAAGGCGCTCATGCCCTCCTTCTTGTCCTCGGTCGCGAAGAGGCCGTAGAAGAGCATCAGGTTCGACTCGAGCCCCTGCGAGAGCCCCACCTCCTGAGACGCTGCGATCGCCTTCTTGGCGGCCCTCACCGCGACGGGGGACTTGGAGGCTATCTCGACGGCGATCTTCGTCGCCTCCTCGAGGTACTTGCCGGGCGGGACGACCCTGTTCACGAGCCCCATCGACTTCGCCTCCTCGGCCGTGACCATCGCCCCCGTGAGTATCATCTCTGTAGCCCTGTACCTTCCCACGGCCCGCGGGAGGCGCTGCGTCCCTCCGCCTCCCGGGATTATCCCGATGTTTATCTCGGGCTGCCCGAGCTTCGTCCCCTCCGATGCGACGATCACGTCGCAGCACATGGCCAGCTCCAGCCCCCCTCCGAGCGCATACCCGCTGAGGGCGGCCACGAGTGGCTTCTCGAAGCGCCCCGCCCTCTCCCAGACGGGGCTGAGGTGGTCAGCCTTCGAGATGTCGTCCATGGACAGGGTGGACATCTCCTTGACGTCCGCCCCGGCGCAGAACGCCCTGTCGCTACCCGCCAGGACCACGCACCTCACCGAGTCGTCCGCCTCGAGGGCGTCCAAGGCCCCGACCAGCTCACGGACCAGGACGGAGTTCAGGGCGTTGAGGGCGTCTGGCCTGTTGAGCCTGACGGTCGCGACCGGCCCATCCACCGCCACGGAGATCGTCTGGTAGTTCTCCATGCCGGAGAGGCCGGGCGAGAACGTAAAAAAGCCTAGCCCCACCCCGGACGCGGCGATGCCGGAGCACACGGTGAGGTTCAGGGCCCGGTTCGCGGAGACGGACGCGATGCAGGTGGTCTACTATGCGGAGTACTTCGTGTGGTTCGAGGTGGCCAGGACGGAGCTGTTCCGCGCGGTCGGTATCCCCTACAGCGTGGTTGCGAGGGAGAGGGGCTTCCATTCGCCCGTGGTCCAGGCCCACGCAGACTACAAGGCCTCTGCGAGGTACGACGACGAGGTCGCTGTGAAGGCCCGGACCACGAAGGTCGGGAGGTCGAGCCTCCAGGTGGACTACGAGGTCAGAAGGCTCCCCGACAACGAGGTCCTCTGCACCGGGCACACGGTCCATGTCCTGGTCGGAGAGGACGGGAAGGCGAGGGAGATCCCGAAGGACATGAGGGACAAGCTCGCCCCCTAGCAGGGGCCGGGCTGCGACGCGCTATCTTCCGGAGGAAGCCTTGGTCGAGGAGGGAGACCCCCACTCGTAGAACCCCCTCCCAGACTTGCGCCCGAGGAGCCCCGCCCTCACCATCTGCTTCACCAGCGGGCTTGGGCGGTACTTCGAGTCCTCGAACTCATCCATGAAGACCTTCGAGATCCCGAGGGCGGTGTCGAGCCCTATGTAGTCGAGGAGCTTCAGCGGGCCCATCGGCCAGTTCAGGCCCAGCATCACGGCCTTGTCTATGTCCTCGGGGTCGGCCACTCCTTCGCTGACAAGGAGCGTCGCCTCGTTGAGGGCCTGGACGAGGACCCTGTTCACGATGAAACCGGGGGAGTCCTTCTTGCAGAGGACTGTCTCCTTCCCCATGTCCTTTGCGGCGGCCCTCACCACCTCGACCGTGGAGTCGGCGGTCTTCGCCCCCCGGACGACCTCCACGAGGGGCATCAGCTGGGGCGGGTTGAAGAAGTGCATCCCCGCGACGTTCTCGGGGGACCTCGTCGCGGAGGCGAGCAGGGTGATGCTGATCGACGAGGTGTTCGAGGCCAGTGTCGCCCCAGGGGCGAGGTGTTCGGAGACCCTCCGGTAGAGCTCGAGCTTGAGTTTCGGGTCCTCGGTGGCCGCCTCGATCACGAGCTGCGCGCGGCCGACCGCCTCTGCGAGGTCGAGCGTCGGGTGGACCCGCGAGAGGACTTCCTCCGCCTTTCCCTTGTCGAGGGCGCCCTTGGCGACGAACTTGGCGAGGCTCTCCCTTATCATCAGCATGCCACGGTCAAGGAACTCCTGCTTTACATCGATGAGCGTCACGTCGTAGCCGGCGGCCTGCGCGCATACCTGCGCGATCCCGTGCCCCATCAGCCCGGCGCCAAGCACCGTCACCCTGCGAGTCTCGGAAGCCATGGGGCGCGAGCCCGAGGCGGCGGGTAATAACGGTTGGCAGCCGCCCCGCTCGCTCGAGCCAAAGGATAAGAAGTCAAGGCCTCGCGTCGACGCCGCCGGGATAGCAGAGTGGCCAAATGCGCGGGCCTTGAGCTCAAGCGAGAAAGCCCGTGACCTTCGGGTCTCGGGGGTTCGAATCCCTCTCCCGGCGTCCATCAAGAGCGCGGTCTGCGCGTCCTCTGGCTAGGCCGTCTCGCGGGAGACCGACCCGGTCGGGCGCCCCGCGACTGCCAGCGGGCTGACAACCGCGCGGGTCACTGGCCTATCCCGAGCGTGTTCCCCACCCCGGCGAAGAGCAAGCTGTCGCCCTCCTTCGTCTTCGCGTCGACTATGGCCGCCAGAGCGTCGAGGACAGACTGAGCCGCACCAGCTATCTCCTCCCTCATCACGGTGAGGGCCTCCGCCTGGCTCTCCTTGACGAGGATGGCGTATATCGGGATGGAGTTCTTGGCCGCGACCTCCTCGATCCTGAACTTCTCGGTCCCTATCCCCCCTATCGCGGCGCCCATCCCCTCCACCAGCTCCCCCGTATCCTCCCCCTCGAGCTTGAGCGCGGCGTCGGCCATCACTATTGCGCTGAGGCTGACCCCCATCCCCTCCACAACCTTCCGTATCGCGACGTCGGGCTCCCCCACGTAGCCCATAGGACCCTCCGCCTTCACGACGTACAGCGTCCTCCCCCTGAACTCGCGCCTCGAGAGGACCGTGTCCCTGGCCACCCGCTCCCCAGGGACGCCCGCGAAGAGCCTCGAAGCAGCGAGCGGCCCCAGCCCGTCCCCTATCGGCTGGGCCTTCGCTATCGAGTCCACGGCCCTGCTCAGGGCCTCGGCCATCTCGCTGATCTGCGGGAGGCTCGCCTGGAGCTGCACGAGGGTGAAGTACGAGCGGGTCCGCCTGCTCGTGAGGTAATAGTGCCTCACCACCTTGTAGATCATCGTGAGCGAGCTTGTGACCTCGACGAGGTTCTGCCCTACGGAGACCCTTACCGGGTCGTCCACCCCCATCATCTCCTTGACCTCTGCCCTGGTCCTGACGTCGCTGCTCCTTACGACGAGCTCGATCTTGGGGACCACCCCGCCAGGGTCGAGCGTCTCGGGCATTATGGTGACGTACTCGATCAGCTTGGCGAGCCTCTTCTCGACGGACTCGGGCGGCCTTCCCCCGGCGAGCACGTCCCTTGTCTTCCTCGCCGCCTCGTCCTTCGCGCTCTCGAGGCGGACCAGGGAGCGGCTCACGCCCCCGATCGAGATCAAGTACTGCAGCTGCTGTCCGAAGACAACGAAGACGATAAGCAGGACGAAGTAGGCGAGGGTGACGAGCGAACTCGTGTTCCCCCCGAGCTGCAGGGGTGGAAGCAACTCAAATCCCTCGGACCAGGCTCGATGGTCAGGCTCCGCCTGCCTCGCTGGCAGCCGGGGCCCCCTCCGTCTCTGCCTCGCCCCGGGTAACAACGGAGCCGCTCACCACGCTCGGACCTCGGCGTTCGGGGGGCGGGCGTTCTTTTAATCGGGTGAGACGATTCTCACCGTTGGAAACGGCCGTGGACGAGCCTGGGCGCTGTGTCCTTCATCAGAGGACCGCGAACCCCGCGGCGACCAGTATGACCAGGAGGACGCAGCCTGCGAGGAGGGGGAGCCTGCTAATCTCGTCCCCGCCCTTGGTCTCCCTGTAGACGTACGAGATCATCGCGAACGAGACCAGGTCTATCGCCAGGTAGACCGCGAAGACCGACTGGCTGGCAGAGCTCTTGGTGTCCAGCGTCCAGATCGCCGCGACCGCTGCGGCGGCCACGACCACCAGGAGGGCGACTATCCGGAGGCCGACCTCTTCCTTCAGCTCGCTGACACCTCGGGTCATCGCTTCCACCCCACCTCGAACGCCTTTACGCGCCGCCGTATCATCCCAGAGCCCAGGTCTAGCCTGTAGAGAAGATACACAGACCCCAGCACGGCTAGAGCCAGCTCGCCCGTGGCTACCGCAAGCGACGACGCCATCCCCGCGGCGTACCCTCCTACGATGAGCGAGACCGCGGAGCCGATAAGCCCGCTTATCCCGAACGTCCCGAGGGTCAGCACGACCACGAAGCTTGCCGCGGTCCACAGGGAGGCGACGTCGAACGACCTCGACCTGTAGGCGGAAGGCGGCCCGCCTCCCTCCGCGGGGGCTCCCGTGGCGATCTTCCTGAAGATCAGCCTGTAGCTCACGACGGTCACCAGGGCGACCAGGAGGGCGGTGCTCCCGAGGACGAGGACGGCCTGCTCGGTGGGGATGATCTTGCCCGGGGTCAGGTACCCCCACGCCGTGAGGACACCGACTTCGGCTACGAAGATAAGGCCGACCGCCTCGTACTTCATCCTCCCCTCGAGCCGCCTGTTCGACCCCCTGTCGATGAACGGGAGGAGGATGAGGGCGACGAATACGACCGACACCAGACCCAGGGCTACGGTGAGCCCGGATCCCTCGAAGACGCTTATCTTCAGTATCTGGTAGATCCATAGGAAGTACCAGTCGGGCTGGGCCGCCGTCTGCCCTGCCAGGGCTGCCGAGTACTCCGGGCCGAGCTTCAGCGGGAAGGCCACGGAGATGAGGAGCATCGCCGCGCCGAAGAGGCAGGCGAGCTCTATCAGGTAGAACGAGAGGTCGGGGAAGATGGGCACCAGCCTGCTCTTCTTGGCAGAGACCGGGACCGGGCCGGCGACGGGCTCGGAGACTCCGTGCGACTCCAGCATGTACATCTTGCCCACAAGGAGCAGGAGGAGGATCCCCGGAAGTACGACCACGTGGAGGTCGTAGAAGCGGAGGAGCTCCTCGGGGCCCGAGCCCTGGCCTATCATCAGGAAGGTAAGGAAGTTCGCGAGGGGCTGCGGCATCGCGTCTATCATCCCGACACCGACGTCAGTGGCCGACTTGGAGACGATGGTCCACGGGAGGAGGTATCCTGTGAACCCGAATCCGAGGGTGACGAAGCCCATCATCATCCCCACTATCCACATCATCTCTCGGGGCTTCTTGTTGACCGAGACGAAGTACCCCCTCATCATGTGCATGAAGGCGAGCATTATCATCGCGTAGGCCGTGTAGAGGTGGACGGTCTCGAGGAACGAGCCGTAGCTCACCTGCTGGAAGATGAACTGGGTCGAGCTGAAGGCCTGGCTGGGCGTCGGGATGTAGTAGAGCATCAGCATCACCCCGGTCACGCCCTGGATCGCGAACGCCACCACCGCGAGGGCGCCCAGCCAATAGAACGGGTTGATGGAGTACGCCGGAGCGGGCCGGAGCATCTCGTACGAGAGGCCCAGCCTGGCGTCGAACCACTGGACCAGCCTGGCGAGCCGTCCCTCGTGCTCGTCGCCCGCGCCCGTCCCGCCCTCCTGCACCCTAGTGGTCTCTGACATCTCTATCACCATCAGCTCACCAGCGTCCCGCCCTGGAGGTCGTTCAGGACGTCGCTGGAGCCCGTGTCATGGCCGAAGATGGTGGGAGGCCCCATCCCCACGGCGTAGATGTTGCCGGACGAAGAGTCGAACTCCAGGGTCACCTGGGGGACCGGCCTGGGCGCCGGCCCACCGACCACCGCCCCCGCCTTCGCCAGGTCGTAGATGCTCCCGTGGCAGCAGCAGTACCCCTCGGGTCCAGGCGCCTTGTAGGACGAGTCGCAAGCAGGGGCGCCTCCTTCGGGGACGAAGCCGTAGATGCACCCGAGGTGCTGGCAGACCTGGCTGAAGGCGACGATGTCATTGTCCGGTCCCACGCCGCCGGGGGCCGCTACCCCGAGCTTGACCAGGATGTTGGGCGCCTCCTGCAGCGGGTAGTTGAAGTAGACTGGCGTGGTAGTTGACACGTCGCTGAGGTTCGCGACCATCAGCCTCGGGAACGGTGAGGACGAGGTGGAGGTGCTCGCCGTCGATGCGCCAGCTGTCGAGTTCCCTCCGGAGCCTCCGACGGTGACCGTCACCGTGGTTGTCTGGGGCGCCGCCGCCTCCTGAGCCTGGGGCGGGTTCGGTGGCGAGATGAGCGACCTCGCCACCCCTGCGATCCCCACGACCACCAGGACGAGCCCGGCAGTGAGCCCGACCTTGAGGAAGCGCCTCCGGCCGGTTTCCCGGGCCGAGGGCCCCGCTTTCTGCTCCTCCTTGGTTTCTTCGTCTCTTTCGGTGCTAGTCATTAGAACCACGACTCCGCGCGCCCCGGCAGAACCCCCCGCCCAGCCTCGAGGCCCTGCCTGTAGAGGTAGAGAGCGGCGAGCCCTCCGGTCGCCGCGAGGGCGCTCGCCCCCTCGGGGCTGGCGATGAGCGGGAGTCCGCCACCCACGGTAGCCTGCGCCTGGGTGGCGTTACCCGCGGTCATGAGGAAGGTGAAATGGAACGACGGCATCAGCTCCGGGTGGTCCTGGGGGGTCAGGAGTGGATACCGGTACTCGATTATCGACTGGTTCTGGTAGTCAGAAGGCCCCCACCACACGGAGGGATAGACGTCGATGGTTTGGACTCCGGGTGAGCCAGAGGCGACTATGGCTATCGTGACGTTCCCTCCGCTGTTGAAGCCGCAGCCGTAGCCGATGTACGAGTTGTCGTAGTCTACGGCGACGATGTTGGTGTTAAAGTCCCAGCCGACGCCCTGCATCACGACCTGGATGACCGTCCCCTGCGGGCCCTCCGTCGTGCTGAGGGTCGCGCTCCTCTGTATGAAGAGTGTCCCGTTGGAGTCCTCTGTGAGGTTGCCGGCAGAGACGTAGTGTATCCCCCCCAGGTCAGCGGGGACTTTCATCGTGAACGAGAAGGAGCCGTCGCTCCCCGCCGTGGCGTTGCGGAGGGGCTTGTAGACCTGCTTGTAGCCAATCAGGTTGTTTCCCTGCCGGGTCGACCAGGTGATGGGCAGCTGCGCCCCTGGGGAGAAGCCCTGCCCCTTGACGGTGACGTTTTCCCCTACACTCGCGATGTCCGGCGTGACGCTGATTCGCGGCCCCGAGGTCGCGTTGCTTACCGGGACGACGATCTCGGGCCGATACACGGTGGCCACCGGCGTGAAAGTAACCGGCTGCGGAGACTGCGAGGAGGAGCTCGCGGACGCCTGCGGCTTCACCACGGTCGCGTAGATCCCCACCCCGGCTACCGCGACGAGCACGACCAGCACGCCCACCAGGGCGGCTCTCGACGCCCCCTTCCGCTGGACCGGGCCCCTCCCAGACAGGAGGACCGCCCCCCCTGCGACCGCGCCCAGAACCGCCATCGAGGCTAGGGCGCCGCCGCCGAGGGCCAGGCCCGCGCCTGCGGCATGAGCCGCGGAGGAAGGGGCTACCAAGAGGGGCGTGACGGTGAAGTTCGCGTAGAACGGGACGAAGGGCGGGAAGGTCGACTGCGTCTCTGAGGAGGGAGGCCCCTGCTGCGGGTTGAGGTACTGGGGGCCTGGGTACCCCTGGTAGACCGCCACGTAGTGGACGCCCGCGATCCCCGAAGCATAGAAGGTGAAGTTCGTCGACCCGTGGGTGCCGAGTGCGGTCATGTACCCGACGTACATGTTGTCCCAGGAGAGGTGGTAGCTGGTCGAGTAGGGACCATACCCGAGCCCGGTCGCGGTCACCTCGATGGGGGTCCCGGCCGGGCCGGCCGTGGGCGAGATGCGGAAAGACGGTTCCACGACGAATGTGGCCTTGGGCGCCAGCGCGGTGCCGTTCGCGAGGAACGCCTGGATGAAGTGCGAGCCACCAAAGTCAGCGGGGACCTGGACTTTCGCGGAGAGGAACCCCGAGGAGTTGGTCTCGGCCGACCCCAGGAGCACGCTGATGGGCGTGGTCTTTATGCCCGTGACCTGGGGCGTCGGGATTGCCTGCACCACCCAGGCGGCGTCCACCGACCTCCACTCGAGGGTGAGCTGGGTGCTCGGGGGCAGGCCCGCCCCTCTGATGGTGACCGTGGCGCCGACCACGTCCGCTGTGGGAGAGACGCTGAGCGACGCGATCTGTGAGGGCTGCGAGTGGGCTACCGTCGGGGACAGGAGGAGCAGGGTCGCGGATGCCAGCGAGAGTGCGGCCGTCGCGGCGTCGAGTCTCAAAGCAGCAGAGGCTCCCGAGGCTCTTCTCTCCCTATCTCCTCATCCTCAGCACTAGGCCGATGATCAATCCAAGGGCTAACAGGATGACCATCCCCGCGTAGGCGACCGTCGGTACCGTCTGCGTGACCTGCGACACGGTGGTCGTCAGGGTGCTGGTGGAGGGGGCCGACGTCGTGGTCGAGCTGCTCGACGACGCCCCGGGCGCTCCGAGGGATGGCCCCACGCTGAGCGAGCCCAGCCCGGTGTTGGGAGGCGAGGCAGAGTCGTGGGAGGCTATCACCACCTGGAAGAGTTCGCCCGCCGGCAGCGTCGGGAGTGTGCCGGCGACGTAGCTGCCCGCCCAGGTCCCGTTCGCGCCCGTGTAGGCCATCGGTATGGTGGCGATCAGCGTCCCCGGGCTCTTGGCGCCGCCGCCGAAGGTCAGGGCCGAGTCGTTGTAATAGCCGTAGCCCACCTGAGCGCTGACCACCCCTCCCCTTGTCGCGGTGTCCAGGGGGCCGACGAAGCCGGTGACCGGCTCGGCGTTGGTGGGATATGTTATCGTCGCCTTTATCGTGAGGTTCTCGCCGCTGTAGACGCTGGTCACGACCTGCCCCGTCTTGGCGTCCACCAGCTGGATCGCGGTCGAGAGCTGCGCCGGCGTTATCTGGAAGGGAGACCCGGAGTAGACGAAGGTGCCGACGTTCCCGGCGGCAGTGGTCACGTTGGCGGTCGGGCTCCAGGCGCCGACGCTGGTGTAGTTCCAGTTGGGGAGCACCCTGCCCACGAAGAGGTGGGCTCCAGAGTCCCAGGCGGCGGTCGCTACGGCGCTGTTGGGCGCGGTGAAGCTCACGCTTATCCCGGCAGTGTCATTCGAGAGGGGCTGCCCGTTGGACGCGTAGGAGACGCTGAACCTCGGGAACATCTTCTCGCCCCTGGTCACCCCGCCGACGTACGTGCAGTCGCCGCCGTTAACCATGTCCATCGTCACCACCAGCTTGTCGGTCGCGTAGAACGATGTCGTCCCGACGACCTGCGAGCCTTGCTCGACGAAGACGTTGTAGGTGCCCACGGAGGAGACCGCGGACCCGAAGCCCGAGGTCGCGTTACCGAAGGTGGCATTCTGGGTCTGCCCCGCGGACGCGAAGGTGAAGGGGAGCGATGCCGACGCGCCGTTCGGCTTGGCCACGACCACGGTGTATTGCCCCGCGGCGGGGGCGGTCACGCTGATCGATGTGCTCATGCCGAGGTTGATGTACCCAGGGCTGGCGGTGACCATCTGCGTCTGGGCGTGCGCAAGCGAGACGAACGGCCCCAGCAAGAGCAGGGTGGTCGAGACGAGGATCGCCGAGCTTGCGGCGAGCCGCCTTTTCGCAGACGCAGGCGTTTTCGCTCCCTTCTTGCGAGCCATGGCGCTTTCGCGCTCGTTGCCGTATAAAAGTCGCGGACCTGATTCTCAGTTTTGAGAATCAGGTCAGGGCAGGATGGTCGTCCCCGCCGTCCCGGCGAGCGCATCTTCGGCGTTCTCGAGGGAGGTGATCACGGCGCGCCGGCCTCCGGACTCGAGGAAGTTGACGGCGCTCTGGACCTTGGGACCCATGCTCCCCGGTGGGAGCCGCCCGGAGTCGAGCAGCCTCCTGGCCTCTCCTACGGACAGACCGGCGATGGGCCGCCGCGTGGGGCTCTGAAAGTCGGCGTAGACCGCGTCCACGTCGGTCAGCATCATGAGGACCTCGGAGCCGACGACCCCGGCGAGGACGGCCGACGCGAGGTCTTTGTCTATCACCGCCTCGACGCCTCTCGATCCTGTCCCGGCCGTCACCGGGACCCCTCCACCCCCCGCCGCTATCACGACCACCCCGAGGTCGACGAGCTCCCTGATGGTCCGTCCCTGCACTATCGAGAGGGGGGCGGGCGAGGGCACCACTCTCCTGTACCCCCTTCCGCTGTCGTTGACCAGGCGCCAGCCCTTGCTCTCACGAAGGGCCGCCGCGTCCGCTTCCGTGTAGAAGGGCCCTACGGGCTTCGTCGGGTTCGCGAACGCGGGGTCCGCCCCGTCGACCACCGTCTCAGTCAGAACCGTGGCCACCCGGACTTCGAGCCCCCTGGCGCTGAGCTCGTTGCGCAGCGCAAGCTGGATCATGTACCCTATCTGCCCTTGAGACTCCGCCCCGCAGACGTCGAGCGGCATCGGAGGAAGTGTCCCCTTCGCCAGCTCGTCCTTGAGCAGGATGTCCCCGACCTGCGGCCCGTTGCCGTGGGTGACGACCAGCGAATGCCCGTGCTCTATCATCCGTGCAAGGTACCCACAGGCCTCGCTGACCGCGAGCCGCTGCTCCTCCGCCGTCCCCGCCTCGCCCCGTTTGAGGATGGCGTTGCCGCCCAGGGCCACGAGGATCTTCGTCCTCCCACCCTCAGGAGCCAAGCTTGTCCAGAAGCTCGAGCATCTTCAGGTCGCCCCCAGCGAGGGGCTTACAGTCGACCCTGACCACCTCCACCCCCTGGGATTCGAGGTCGTCCGCGACGGTTGGGATGCCTATGTTGATGGTTTTGAGCGGGCGCCCGAAAAGCGGCTCGGGGGGTTCGGGCACCTATGACCCGCCTCCCTTTCCTCTCGAGGCCGCCAGTGCCGCGAGCCTTGTCGCCGAGGCGTCGTTGGGAGCGATGGTGACCCCCGCCCCTTCCAGCGCGTTCTGCTGCTCCCTAAGGCTCTGGAAGTCGTCCTCGGTGGCGATCGTCGAAGCGACCACCGAGACGAACCTGCCCGACCGTTCGGCGCTGGCCTTTGCCCTGATTGTATCGAGGACGGCGATCTTTTGGACGTCGACCATCAGGTCCCACCCGATGGCATGGCCTGCGCGGGTGATCAGGTCGCGCTCGAACCCCTTGACGGACTTGACCGCCGGCTTCGCAACGACAAGCGACACCTCGGCCGCCTTCTCGTTCGCCGCGTCGATCTCGCCCCCCAGTTTGTTCGACGACAACTTCGGCTCTGTGATGAGCGGAGCCGACTTTAAGCAGAGCAGCCCTTTCTCACGTGTGAGAACGGCAAGCA
>JAJZNC010000051.1 GCA_021848045.1 archaeon | reverse complement strand
CGGACGCCCCGGTGTCGCGGACGACCCCGACCCCGGGAAGGTGACGTCGGTCGAGGTCCCCGGATGCCTCTGCAGCGACCCTCGGGCCCTCGGCTGCTTTGAGGGCGAAGGCCGCCCGGCGAACGGAGGCAGAACCTCAGCCGCAGCGCTCAAGCCTTAAGTATCCGCTGAAATTGCCCGGGCTGGGAGATTTTCGAGAAGATGACCCCGAAGCCGTACTTTGTAAAGTTCGAGACCCCGAAAGAGGTCTCCGAGGCAGCATACGAGGTCCTGAGGCAGGCGTCCAGGACCGGCAAGGTGAGGAAGGGCACCAACGAGACCACAAAGGCCGTGGAGCGGGGGGTGGCCAAGCTCGTGATAATCGCCGAGGACGTCCAGCCGCCTGAGGTGGTGGCGCACCTGCCCATAATCTGCGACGAGAGGAAGATCCCGTACGTCTTCGTCGCGTCAAAGGACCAGATCGGCCCCGCGATCGGGATCGAGGTCTCGACGGCTGCCGCCGCGGTCACCGAGGCCGGCGAGGGACAGGCCATCCTCGACCAGGTCACGCAGGAGCTCGCCAGGGTCAGGGGCGCAGCCCAGTCCGCAGAAGCAAAGGCGTAGCGTCACTTGAGCAGGGAGAGCGCAGAGTCCGTCACACCCGCCGAGGTCGTCCAGATAGTCGGGCGCACGGGTGTCGCCGGCGAGATAACCCAGGTCAGGGTCAAGATACTCGAGGGCAAGGAGAAGGGCAGGATCCTCACCAGGAACGTGAAGGGCCCGGTCAGGCTCGCGGACATACTCCTCCTGAGAGACACGGAAAGAGAGGCAAGGAAGATACGCTAATCTCGATGCGTTAGCCTATCCTTCCCAACACTTCAACGTCCGCATTCTTTCGCTCCGGATGCACGCGCGCCGCTCTTCTCGCCCTGTCGTCGGGCCTCCGCAGCGCGTCGCGCGGGGGCCTATCCGGCCGTCCCTCCCGCGCCTCAGACGCAGGGGCCGTTCACCGTCGAGTTCTGGTAGACCGTCGACGCGCTGCTGAGGGTGGTCGTCGTGGTCGTGATCACGTCGAGCGCGTCGGCGGTCTGGTTCGCGGGGACGAGGTAGGTCGTGGTCGTGCGCGTGGCGGTGATGGAGATGCACGACTCGCCCGTTATGATCGAAGACACCACGACCTCCTCCGTTATCGTCGAGACCGTCGCGTTCGAGGTGACCGTCGTCACCTCGGTCGTGGTGACCGCCCGTCCGGACGCGGTCGACGTGACCGTCTCGGTGGTGGTCGACGTGGACGCCGTGCCTGCGCTGAGCATCACGAACCCCGTCCCCGCGGCGAACGTGACCAGGGCCACGAGGGCCACGCTCCCCGCGAGCACCGCGCCGCGGACCTGCATGGAAGTGGAGGCGGGCTCTGCATATTTATATGGAGACCCCTCCAGGCCTCGATTCCGAACCCAGGAAAGACTAAGGTGACTTTGTGACTTGTCTTATACTCCGAAGCGATGCCACTTTTGCGGCAAGGACGTCCACCTAGGGACGGGGATCCTCCTAGTGATGAACGACGGGAGCTCGAGGAGCTTCTGCTCGAACAAGTGCAAGGCCAACGACCTCAAGCTCAAGAGGGACCCACGCAAGCTAAAGTGGGCGCGACGGGGCAAGCTTACGAGATAGGAAGATAGCGAATGTCACAGCCAGAAGCGAACGAGCGGACGCTGATAGTCGTGAAGCCGGGCGCGGTCGCCCGCGGACTCGTGGGGGACATACTCTCGAGGTTCGAGAGGAGGGGGATGACGCTGGTCGAGGTGAGGTCCCAGACGATGACCAGGGCCAAGGCCGAGGAGTTCTACTCCGTCCACAGGGAGAGGCCGTTCTTCGGGGAGCTCGTCTCCTCGTTCTCCGGGGGGATGACCGTCGGCGCCGTCGTACAGGGGATGGACGCCGTAGCCACCGTCAGGAGGATGGTGGGAGCCACCAAGAGCTGGGAGGCCGCCCCCGGGACCATCCGCGGCGACCTCGCCATAGGGCTCACCGACAACGCGATCCACGCCTCCGACTCGAAGGAGTCCTTCGAGAGGGAGCGCAAGGCCTACTTCGCCTGAGCAAGGGCGCTCGCCGCCCCGACTGAAAATCCTGACATCTTGGTCCAAAATTGTTGAGGCGCGGAATCTTAGCCGCTCCCGGGGAGTCACGTCCTCGCAATGGGAACCATCTCAAGGGCCTTCGCGTTCGAGCAGTCGGGCGACTACCGCAGCGCCGTGAGCTCGCTCATGAGGATCCTCGACGACATCGAGGCATCGTCTGAGTGGGACGGAGTCTGCGAATGGATAGCGAGCGACTATGAGAAGATGGGAGACAACGCCCAGGCTGGGTTCTGGTACGAGACGGCAGGGCAGCTGACCCTCGCCGGGGACACCTCGCCCGTCCCCCGGAAGCTCTCCCAGACCCTGAGCTACGTCCAGAAGGCCTCCTCGTGCTACTCAAAGTGCGGGACCGAGGGGGAGCTGGCAACCCAGAGGACCAAGGCGATCGGTATGGTGCTTGAGAGGGCATGTCCACCCGTGTGAGGTTCTTCAGGTCGTCCTCGCTCCGCCCCGCCCACAGGCGGCGGAAGGAGCTCGTCTCGCGCAGCCTGGCCTGACGTTATCTTTACAGCCTGATTTTAGAGGCTCCGGGGGCCCTACTCTCTCGCGTCGGGGGCTCCCAGGAAGAAGCTGGTTATCCTCTGCCTGAAGGTCGGGTTGACCGGGGTCGTGTCTATCTGGAAGTATAGGTCCAGGGAGGTCAGGGACTTTGGGAAGTTGGGCCCTCGCCCCACCCTGAGGAGCGGCCTCTCGGTGCACGAGGCCAGGACCGTGTCGATGAACCTCTTCTGGTCGGGGAGCGCCCCCGTGACCGAGCACTTGAACGAGAGGATCTCCCCGCTGTCGGCGTCCCTCGCCAGCCAGACTACCGACTGGGTCTCCGGGTTGAGGTATACCATGTTCTCCTCTATGCTCACGAGGCGCCTCTTCTTCACCAGGGACGGAAGCGCGGCGGTCACAGACTTGAAGGCGTCGTGGACGGCCACGTGGGATATCCCGCCGAGGATCTTGGAGGCGTCCCTCGAGGTGTACCCCGACGAGCACATTATCGCGGCGAGCATCTTCTTCTCCGTGGGGATGCGGCTCCTCTTGATGATGTGCTGCTCCTTCGCCCACGTTGCAAGAAATTCAAGTATGGTCGGGGGAGCGGGGACCGTCATCCTGCTAAGATAACAGAGCCCCCGCGCATTAATGGGCTGTGACAAATTAACTTAACAAGTGGGTCTGTTAATCGCGTTCGGTTTGCGTTCAGAGTTCGTAAATCGGCGTTCAGACTTTGTAAACTTATCAGAATTCATAAGACTTAATTGGAATTTTCTACCCTAACACAGCACATGGAAGTATCCAATGAAGGAATGGACTTTCTAGAAGCAGAGAAGATCGCAGCAGTGATGCGGATGGCCAAGCCCAACGTCGCCGTCATAGGCGTCGGGGGAGCCGGAAGCAACATAGTCTCCTGGATAAAGGAGCGCGGCATCGCCGGCGGCAGACTCATAGCCGCCAACACTGACGCAGCACACCTGAGCATCACCAAGGCGGATCGCAGGATCCTCATCGGTGAGAAGCTCACGCACGGCCAGGGTGCCGGAGGGTACCCGCAGCGCGGTGCGGCAGCCACAAGGGAGTCCATCGAGGACTTCTACAAGGAAACACAGAACAGCAACATCATCTTCCTGTGCGCGGGCCTCGGAGGAGGCACTGGCACCGGAGCGGCGGAGGTCCTCTCCAAGGAACTGCGCAAGGCAGGCCGCCTAGTGATAGGCGTAGTGACTTTGCCGTTCGCGGTGGAGAGGTTCAGGTACGACAACGCGAAGAACGCCCTCAAGGTGCTTCGCCAGTACTGTGACACCGTCGTCGCCATCGACAACACCAAGCTGTCCAAGGTCGCAGGCGACCTGCCGCTGCAGCAGGCGCTGGGCGTTGCCAACGAGCTGGTAGGCCAGTTCGTAAAGGGCATCACCGAGACCATCACCACGGCCAGCCTCATCAACATCGACTACGCTGACCTCCGCGCCATATGCGAGCGCAAGGGTCTGGCGGCGATCGGCGTCGGCGAGGCGAAGGGGTCCGACAGGGTGGAGGTCGCGATCAGGCAGGCCATCGAGGGCCAGCTTCTCGACATCAGAGACGTGACCAAGTCGCAAGGGGTACTCGTCCACGTGACAGGCGGCTCAGACGTGACGCTGGAGGAGGTCACAAAGGCAGGCGAGCTTGTAACCAAGTCGCTACCTCCGAGAGTCAGGATCGTCTGGGGAGCCCGCGTAGACCCGTCCCTCGAAGGACGCGTCAAGACGATGGTCATGCTCACTGGCGTGGAGAGCACCTTCCTCGCTCAGCAGCAAGAGTACGGCTTCTCTCTAGGTCCACTGAAGATCGGTCCAAGGAACTAGGGGCACCCGCTCCTAGTCTCCTTCTCCTTTATTTTTCCAGCCCAGCGTGAGCCATGGCCCGCGCACCAAAACCCTGAAAGCGGGCTCCAGCCCCCTCGACGGGCGTTGAGGGGGGTGGGGTGGGCCGCGCTGGCCCTGTTGCTGGTCGCGTGTTGCTCCCAGGCCGCTCAGGCCTCGGTGGTGGCCGGGACGGGGGCGCTCACCTTCACCGCGCCCCCCAAGGAGGTGACCATCGGGGAGCCGGGCCTTCTCACCACCCTCCACGACAACCTCGGCACCTCTGTCTTCGCCATCGTGATAATGGTCCTCAGGGACAACTCGGGGCAGATGGTCTACTACTCGACCGCCACGGTCAACGTGACGCGCGGGCTCTACGGGGATGCGTTCACCGTCGCGGTCGGGCTCCCGGTGGGGGCGTACAACGCGACCGTCTTCGCCATCACCCCCGGGGGGCTGCCCCTCTCGAACTCCACGACGGTCCTCTATTCGGCCTGACCGCGCCTGCCGGGTCCGCCCCTGCCGAGGCCGACGGAGGCGGCCTGAAGACCCCCGCAGGCGAGGCAAGGGATAATTAGGAGGGAATCTGCCGGACGCCCGAATGCGGATTTCAGATGTCCCAGTCCGAACAAAAACTCCGGCAGCCAGTGGTCGTTGTACTGGGGCATGTCGACTCGGGAAAGACCTCATTACTTGACTCGATCCGCGGGACGGGCGTCCAGGCCCGCGAGGCCGGCGGGATCACCCAGGAGATAGGCGCGAGCTTCTTCCCCATCGAGACGCTAGAGGCGATATGCGGCCCCCTGCTCACAAAGTCGGGAGGGGCGGTGAGGATACCCGGGCTCCTGGTCATCGACACCCCGGGGCACGAGATCTTCTCCAACCTCAGGATGCGCGGAGGGTCGGCGGCGGACATCGCGATACTCGTGGTCGACGCCATGAAGGGCCTCGAGAACCAGACCCTCGAGAGCATAGGCATCCTCAAGGAGCGCAGGGTCCCCTTCCTGGTCGCCCTTAACAAGGTGGACATGATCCGCGGCTGGAGGAAGGAGGCGCCCACCGCCGGCAAGTTCGTATCCCTGACCTCGACGCTAAAGTCGCAGCCCCCCGAGTGGAACGACGAGCTCGAGGAGCGGCTCTACACCGTCGCGGGGGCCCTCTCGAGGGTGGGGTTCCAGGCGGAGGCCTTCTACAGGATCGCAGACTTCAGGAAGCAGGTCGCCATAGTCCCGGTCTCCGCGAGGCAGGCGGTCGGGATACCGGAGCTTCTCGCGGTGCTCATAGGGCTCGCCCAGCAGTTCCTCACCACCAAGCTCTCGCAGGGGTCGGGAGGCGTGGGCGGGCGCACGAGGGGCATCGTCCTCGAGCTCCAGGAGGAGGTGGGGATGGGGCAGACGGCCAACGTCATCCTGACCGACGGCACGCTCCACGTGGGCGACAGGATAGTGATAGTCAAACGGGACGGGGCGGCCGAGTCGAAGGTCAAGGCGCTCTTCATGCCCAAGCCCCTCGACGAGATGCGCGACCCGAGGGACAAGTTCACCGCCGTGGAGGAGGTCTACGCTGCGGCGGGGGTGAAGCTCGTCAGCCCTGACCTCGAGGGGGTGATACCCGGCACGGCCGTGGTGGCCTTCTCAGACGAGGCGGAGTTCGCCACGCTAAAGGCCGACCTCGAGAAGGACCTGGGGCGCCTAAGGCGGAGGAGCGACAACGTAGGTGTCGTGGTCAAGGCGGGGAGCATAGGGGGGCTCGAGGCGCTCCTCAAGATGCTCGAGGCGAGGGGCATACCCGTCAGGCTCGCCGACATCGGGGACATATCCAAGGCGGAGATAGTCGAGGCCCAGTCGGTCGCCGAGCGCGACCCGTACGTCGGGGTGATAATCGGGTTCGACGTCAAGGTTCTCCCGGAGGCGAAGGAGAGCGCGGAGGGCGTGAAGATAATCTCCTCGGAGGTGATCTACGACGCCGTCGAGGGATACGTGAAGTGGGCCGAGGAGAAGAGGGCGGACGACGAGAGGAACGCCCTGCAGCGCGTGACGATGCCCGCGAAGATAAAGGCCCTGAAGGGGAACTTCTTCAGGAGGAACGACCCGGCGGTCTTCGGGGTCGAGGTGCTCGCCGGGAGGCTCAGGCCCAAGGCGCGCCTGATCAACCAGAAGGGCGAGGAGGTGGGGATGCTCGAGCAGATCCAGGAAAACGGGAAGAGCATCCCCGAGGCTGTGAAGGGGATGCAGGTGGCCGTCTCTGTGAAGGGGCCGACCCTCGGGAGGACTGTCAAGGAGGACGAGGACCTCTACACGCTACCGACGAGCGCCGACGCGAAGCTGCTCCGCGGCAAGTACTCGGCCAGCCTTAGGCCCGACGACAGGGATGCCCTCGAAGAGATCGTCGCGATACGCTCCGCCAAGGACGCGCTCTACGGGTTCTAGGTTCCGCACACCGACCCGCGGGCGGCCGCCCTGGTCTCGATCTTCGACGTCCCGTCAGCACGGTCCGGCAGCCCACCCGCTGTGCCTGCCGCGCCGTCGCGCCCGACCTCGGTTGGTACCCTCCGGCCTGAGTGATCCGTTTCTGAGTGGCCGGTCTGGCAGTGGCGTCTAGTCGCGGGCCCAAGGCCAGGGACAGGAGTGCGAATGACCCCCGCCCTCGGTGGTCCTAAGACGGGGGAGAATGACTCGACGCCTGCGGGTGGCCGACCCCTCGAGCGTGTAACCGGCCCGCGTGGCTCAGATCCAGAGGCCGCCCATCATGCCCATGCCGAACATCCCCATCCCGCCCATCATGCCGAGCATCATCGTCTGGTTCATCATGTTGTTCTGGGCCTGTTGCTGCTGTTCCTGGATCGTCTTCAGGTGCTTGTCGAGCTCGTCCTGCGACTTGAAGAGCATGCCGTCCAGCTTGCAGACCTTCAGCGACGGGTCGATCTTGGCGACGATTTGCTCCCAGATCCTCTCTTCGAACTCGTGGGCCGAGTGAAGCTCGACCGCTGGTGCGGCGCCGAGGGTCGCGATCCCTTCTATCGCCGGCACCGCCAGGTCCCTGCCCCACACGCCTGCGTGGAGCTGGACCTCGAACTTGCCTGTACTCCCAGCGACGAGGGCGTCGACATCCCTCACCCTCCCTATGATGATCCTCTCCGCGCTGGACTTTCTGGCGTGGAGGTCCAAGTAGTTGTCCCTCTTCTCCTCTGAGGTAATCTTGAACCCCTCGCTCTGCAGGAGCGACTTTATGTGCTCATAAGCGTCAGCGGGCCGTGTATCTTTTCCTACGAATCCATATTTTCTCATAAGTTCGTCGAATGAGTCCCACCGATATAATCGTTTGCGGCCGTCCGTTTGCTGACGCGCCATCACCTGTGTGATTCCCTTCGGCATCGAAGCTCAGATCTTCCGATACAGGCCTCTAGACTGCGCCCCCGCTTCGAAAGACGTCGCCATCGAGATCGAATCCCGCTTCGGAGAAGAAGCTCAGAATGCTCTCTCCGAACATCCTGAGGCATGGAATCCCAAGGCGGCTGGCTAGAGACCACGATGGGAAGAAGTTCGAGGGCTGCAGAGAGGCGCGACGGGCGCGGAGGCGGTCACCTGCAGAAGATCGGTCTCCATCCGCGAGGCTGTGCGAGGGTGATCCAGCACTCCCGCTTCCAGGATGTCCGTGTCAGGCTGAGGAAGAGCCGTTCTACCCTGGCTTGGACCCTACGCGAGGCGATGGCCCATCTTCCACGGGCGCCGGCCGCAATCTCCTTATTAATGGAGGCCAAGGGTGGGTTTCAAAGGCATGCCTGCAGCGTTCAAGATAGTGGTCTCCGACCCGAAGACGGGCAAGTCCGAGGTCCTCGAGGCCAAGGACTCCGTGGCTCAGCTCTTCGTGGGGAGGAGGTTAGGCGACACGGTCGACCTCAGCGCGGTAGGGCAGAGCTACAAGGTGAAGGTCACGGGCGGGAGCGACAAGGCGGGGTTCCCCATGCGCGCCGACATCCTGGGCAGCGGGAAGAGGCACGTCCTCATGACCAAGGGAGTGGGCTTCAGGGAAGCCGTCGCGGGGGAGAAGAGGAAGAAGCTCGTCCGGGGCTGCTCAATCAACGACGAGATCTACCAGCTCAACGCCGTCAAGGTCGAGTAGCGGTCCGAAGGTCTCGCGTCCGCGTGGACACATGCACGGTGCCGGCCAGCCCTTCCGAAAGGCAGACGAATGGATGTCCGCCGACCACGCCCTGGGCTATCTGGCCCGGGCTGACAGGATCCCCCACCGCACCGAGGGGGAGCGGGCGCTCCTCGAGCTGGTGCCGCCGCGCGCGAGGCGGCTCCTCGACCTCGGGACGGGGGACGGCCGCCTCCTCGCCCTCTTGAGGGCCGACAGGCCGGAGACCGAAGGGGTCGCCCTGGACTACTCGGAGGCGATGCTCGCCGCCGCCTCGAAGAGGTTCGCCGACGACCCCCTGGTGAAGGTGGCGAGGCACGACATGGCGGCGCCTCTCCCCGGGTCTCTGGGGAGGTTCGACGCCGTCGTCTCGAGCTTCGCCATCCACCACCTGGCCCACGCGCGCAAGCGGGCCCTCTACCGGGAGATATTCGCTCTCCTCGAGCCGGGGGGCGTCTTCTGCAACCTCGAGCACGTCTCCTCCCCCACCCCGGCCCTGCACGCCGCCTTCCTCGAGGCGATAGGGAGCACCCCCGAGGACGAAGACAGGTCTAACAAGCTCGTCGACGTCGGCACGCAGCTCCGTTGGCTCGAGCAGGCCGGGTTCGCCGACGTCGACTGCCGCTGGAAGTGGCTCGAGTTCGCGCTGCTGGCCGGGGTGAAGCCCCGACTCCAGCATGCTTAAAATACACGCGCGGGCGCCGTCGAAAGTCCGTTTCTAATGGCACAGCAGTCCACGACAGCCCAGCAGGAGCCCGCGGTCAGGCGGATCCCCAAGCAGCCCGAGTGCAACATAGGGACTGCCGGCCACGTCGACAGCGGCAAGTGCAACAGCTGGGACAGCTACGTGCTCGTCGACGGCGTGCCGCTCACAGGAGAGCAGATCTTCCAGAAGGTGAGGGCGAGCGGCGTCCTCGCCAGCAGGGTCGACGGCGGCGAAGTGTACGCGTTCCAAGGCAACGAGGTGGTCAGCATCGACGCGGACTTCCAGCCCGTGCGGTCCGGCTCCGTCTTCTACGTCCAACCGTACAGGGGGCCGATGTTCACGGTCCGTGGCAAGACGGGAAGAGAGGTGAAGGTCACCCCAGAGCACCCGCTCCTCATCAACAGGCGGGGCGTAGTGCAATGGATGAAGGCGCGAGAGATCGAGGAGGGCGACTACGCCGCCTTCATGGTGAGGGTCCCACTGCAGGAGGGGTTCAGCGTCCTACCCGCCCTGGAGGAGCTCAAGAAGAGCTACGCCACCGTCTCCGCAGAGGACTACGAGTCCCTCAGAAGGGGGACCGACGGTTTCACCGACCTCACCTCCCTCTCCACCGCGGAGATAGAGAAGGTGAGGATCCTCGCAGGGCTCGGTACTACAGCGCTCTGCCGGCTCTCGGGGGTCGACAGCGCGGAGTACGCGCTGCGGATCCGCTCGGGCAGGCGGTTCTCGGCCAAACAAAGAGAGCGCGTCCTGCGGGTGCTCGAGGCCGCGAAGAAGAGGTCCCTGAAGCCGAACGAGTTCCTCGCCGAGCGGGACCGCCCGTCGGGGAGGCGGATACGGCTCGTGAGGGCGGTGCCGGTGGTCGACGAAGACGTGATGAAGTGGTTCGCCTTCGTCTGGTCCAAGGGCCGCATCTCGAAGGACCGGGTCGACGTAACGCAGACCGTCCAAGGGGCGATGCTGCGGGAGTTCCTCAGCATCAGCACGCGGAAGCTCGGGCTCGACGTAGAGTCCTACCCCGAGGGGCGCTACGCCATCCACAACGGCGCGTTCGTGGACTATCTGCGGGTGGCCTTCGGCTTCAACCCGGGCGAAGAACCGGTGCACGGCATCGCGGACTGGGTCTGCAAGGTGCCGCAAGGGCTCAAGGCCGTGTTCCTCAGGCGGTTCTTCACGCTCGAGGGGGAGTTCGACCACGAAAAGGGGGAGATCGCCGTCGCCCAGCTCGACGACCGCAGCGTCACGATAATCAGCTACCTGCTCCACTCCTTCGGGATCGTCCCCAAGTTCGGCGCGGGCCGGAGCCCGACGACCGGGGGCGCGAGGGCGCGTTCCCGGCTCACCGTGTCCGGCCGCCAGGAACTGGAGGCCTTCGCGACCTCGATAGGCTTCGATGACCCCGAGTCGCAGCGACGGCTGACCACCTGCCTCTCGACCATCGAGAGGGAGGGCGAGGAGGCAGACCGGAGCATCCCGATAGACGTCGGGTCCTTGCGGTCGCTCCTGCGGGATGCTGGACTCGTCGGGGAGGGCACGCGAAGGGGCCCCTCGCCCGGGGACGTCGAGCCTCCCTGGTACCGCGCCTACGCGGACGGGCTCCGAAATGGAAGGATGCCCAGGTCCGAGCTCCTGCTGGTGATCCGGACGCTCGACGGACGCCTGTCTCGCATCGAGCAGTCGCTTGGGGCCCTGCGGTCGGACGGACCGACCCTGCGAAGGCACGCCTCTCTCATCGGTCTGTCCCCGGAGGAGCTGGCGGCTGAGACCGGCTCCACCAGGAAGAAGGTTACGAGGGTGCTCAGGAGGGGGTCGAACGAGGAGCTCCGCCCCGTTGCCCTGTTCCTGAGGGGGGAGACCAGAGGGTTGCTCAATCGTTGCCTCGGGCGGCTCGAGCAGCTGAGGAGGCTCGCGAGCTCTTCGGTCTCCTTCGACGAGATCGTGGCGGTCGCCAAGGAGGACTACGACGGCCTGGTCTTCGACCTCTCGGTGCCGGGGTACGCCAATTTCGTGGCAGGGAAGGGCGCGACGATCTGCCACAACACCTCGATAGTGCAGGCGATAACCGGGGTCTGGGCGAGCGCGCACAGCGAGGAGCTGAAGCGCGGTATCACGATCAAGGTAGGATACGCAGACGCCGCCTTCTACAGGTGCCCGGTCACGCCGCCTCCGGAGGCCTATTCCACCTCCCCGGTCTGCCCTGTCTGCGGGAGCGAGACCACGCTCCTCCGCGCGGTGAGCTTCGTCGACGCCCCAGGCCACGAGAGCCTCATGACCAACATGCTGGCCGGCGCCGCGCTCATGGACGGGGTGATACTGGTCATCACGGCCAACGAGCCGGTCCCCATGCCCCAGACGCGGGAGCACCTCCTCGCGCTCCAGATGCTCGGTATGAAGAAGATGGTCGTCGTCCAGAACAAGATAGACCGGGTCGACACCGACGGGGCTAGGAAGAACTACGACGCCATCAAGAAGTTCCTGGCCAACACCGTCGGGGCGGACGCCCCCATAATACCCGTCTCCGCGCAGAACCGGATCAACATAGACGCCCTGATAGAGGCGCTCGAGGAGTACATACCCACCCCCAAGCACGACCTCTCGGCAAACCCCAAGATGCTGGTGCTCAGGAGCTTCGACGTCAACAGGCCCGGCGCCGACGTAAAGTCGCTGGTGGGCGGCGTCCTCGGCGGGACGCTCGTCAGCGGGGAGGTGCGGGTCGGCGACGAGATCGAGATTTCTCCCGGGGTCGCGGAGGAGAGGAGCGGCAAGTACACGCCCATCCTGACCAAGGTGGCGAGCCTGGGGACGGGGGCGGGGATGTCGGACAGGGTCGGCCCCGGGGGGCTGATCGCGCTCGGGACGAACCTCGACCCGCGCCTCACAAAGGGCGACGTCCTGGTCGGGAACCTCGTGGGCAAGCCCGGGACGCTCCAGCCCGCGCTGACCCACGTCACGATAGACCTCCAGCTCTTCGAGCAGGCGGTCGGCTCGTCGGGGCTGATCAAGGTGGAGAAGCTCCGGCCCACCGAGACGCTCAGGCTCAACATCGGGACGGCATCCACCCTGGGGACCGTGACCTCGGCGAGGGAGTCGGTCGCGGAGCTCGACCTCAAGAAGCCGGTGGTCACGGAGGCTGGGGGGCGCGTCGCGATAAGCAGGAGGATCGCCGAGAGGTGGCGCCTGATTGGCTCGGGCGTCATCCGATAGGCTGAGCGCGGCCCACGGCGGAAAGACGAAGGTCGTCCTGGACAGCAGCTTCCTCATCGCGGTCATGGAGAGGCCCACCCCGTGGGCCGAGGACATCACCGAGAAGCTGGGGGGGTTCGACCCGGTGGTCCTCGCCTCGGTGAGGAGGGAGCTCGAGGGCCTCGCCAGGCGGGGGGACAAGAGGGGGAGGTTCGCCGCCCTGGGCCTGGAGCTCCTGGGCGCGGGGCGGCTGGGTTCGGCCCCCGACGGTGGCGGGAGCCCGGACGACGAGATAATCTCCTTCGCGCTCCGCGAGGGGGCTGTGGTGGCCACCATCGACTCAGACCTCGCCGAGAGGCTGCGCGCCTCGAGGGTCAGGGGCTTGGTCACCCTGAGACAGGGCAGGGTATCGCTCGACTAGCCCGCGTTTTCGCCGTGGAAACGGCTCTGTCACACGGTGAAACCTATCGTCACAGTGTTGCTGACGGCGGCGCCGTCAGGCAGGGTGCCGAAGATGCTGGCCTTGTGCTCACCTGGGGGGAAGCCCGAAGGGCGCGAGGTATGCCGTCCCGTCGGCGCCCGCCCCGGCAGTGTTCGTGGCGGTGGAACACCCGACCGTCCCTCCCTCAAGGTCGTCGACCGCACAGAACACGACGAGCGTCCCGTTCTGGCCGGCGGGGTCCCTGAAGGACGCCTGGATCGCATGGTACCCGCCGAGCTGTACGACGGCCGGGCTGCCGACGGTGCTCCAGCCGCCGAAGCACTGCGCCGAAGCGCCCGGGGGCGCGCCGAGGACGCAGGCTGCCGTGCCCGGACCGAGGGCCAGGGTGACCACCTGGCGGGCTCCCGTCTTCTTGGACGCGTGATACCTGGCATCTGCGCTGGGCGCAGAGGCAAGCCAGGCGCGCGTGCAGGAGCGGCGGGGACGGGAGAAACGGAACCGACCTCGCAAAAATCTTTTATTAGGCTCCTGAAAGGGCGAGACGCTACCTAGGGTATATCATGTTTCAGCTGGTCGAACTTGAGGACGTGGTCAGGGTCCCCCCGGACCGCTTCGGTGGCTCTCTGGAGAACGTGGCGCTCGAGCTCCTGAAGCAAAAGTACGAGAGCACCATCAGCCCCGAGAACGGATACCTCGTGCTGGTCAACAACGTGAAGGTCGACAAGATAGGCAAGATAATCCCCGGCGACGGCGCGACCTACCACAAGGTGCGCTTCCAGGTCCTCTCCTTCTTCCCGCTGAAGCAGGAGATCGTCGAGGGGGAGATAGTCGAGATAACCGACTTTGGGGCGTTCGTGAGGATAGGCCCCACCGACGCGCTGCTCCACCTCAGCCAGATAATGGACGACTACCTCACCAGCGACGTAAAGTCTGGCGTGATCACCGCCTCCCAGAGCAAGAGGACGCTCAAGGTGGGGAGCAAGGTGAGGGTCAGGATCACCGCGGTGAGCCTCGGGCACGGCATATCGATGGGCAAGATCGGGGTCACCTGCAGGCAGCCCTTCCTCGGCGCCCTCGAGTGGGTCGACGAGGAGGTCGCCAAGGTCCAGAAGCAGGCAAAGGCCGCCGCCAGGGCGGCGTAGGTCGGGACCAGCTAGATGGCCAGAGAGCTCGCGTGCAGAAAGTGCCACATGCTGACGCACGAGAAGGCGTGCCCGAACGACAAGTCGAACGAGCTCAGCTCGGAGTGGTCCGGCCTTATCATAGTCCTCGACGTGGCGCGCTCTAACGTCGCCCAGACCCTGGGGATAACCGTCCCTGGACGATACGCCCTCAAGGTAAGCTGAGCCCTTGACGGCGGGGACCTCGCCAAAGCCCTCCGCCGCCGACTATGTCCTGACTCCGTCGCTCCGAAGGAGGCTAAAGAAGCCGCTCGGGCGCCTCTTCCCGGCGGTCGAGGTGCGCGGCGACGAGTTCATCTCGCTCATCCTCGAGGCCAGGCTCGTGGTCACCGTCGGTGACAGGGTCACCGAGACCTTCCAGGAGGCCGCGGGGCGCTCGCCCGACGTCTACGTGGTCGACGGGATGGAGAGGAGGAGCGCCAGGGACGTCCCCCGCATAGCGCACGGCGCCGTCCACAGGGCGAAGAACCCGGCAGGGCGGATAACCAGGGGGGCCATGGCCGCGATGAAGAGGGCCTTCGCCGGCGAGAAGCCGGCGATGGTCCTTATCGACGGAGAGGAGGACCTCCTGGCGATACCCGCGGTGCTGTACGCGCCCCTGGGCGCGGTGGTCCTCTACGGGCAGCCGCTCGAGGGGGTGGTCGCGGTGGAGGTCGACGAGGAGGCGAAGGAGAGGGCGCGGAGGACGCTCGCGGGGATGTCTTCGTGATCCCCGAGGGCTCCCTGGCCATCAACGCCGCCGGGTACCTCGTCGCCCTCGCGATAACCGCGGTCTCGGGGTACTACACCTACAGGCAGCGGCTCACCGCGTACCAGCTGGTCCGCGACTTCCTCATCCTCGTCTACGGGGTGATAGTCGTCCTCATGGCGGTGGACATGGCCAGGGTGGCAACGGGGAGCCCCGCGCTCATGTCCGTCTATCCCCTCCTGAGCTTCGGGGTCGGTTTCGTGGAGGCGATACTCCTGCTGACCGCGGCCGTCGGCGGTTACCTCAGGCCGAACGGCTCGAGCTACAGGCTCGTCTTCAAGGACCTCAGGACCCACACGTTCCACCTCCTCATGTTCGCCCTGTTCATCGTCGGGACGCTGGCGGCGGAGGTCTACCTCGCGGCCCTCAGGCCGTTCTCCACGGTCAACGCCCACGACTTTGCCGGGGGGACGGTCAAGGCGGTGGCGTACGACACCACCTTCGCGGCGACCATCGGGGCGCTCTTCTTCTTCTTCCTCGCCTACCCGGTCACCCTCCTCGTGCTGGGGGCGGTCCGCGTCCAGAACCCCCAGATGCGGCGGGCGCAGCTGGGGCTGGCTGCGGGGTTCGCGGGCAGCACGGCGATCTACCTGGTCTCGTCGGTGTCGCTCTTCGACTACGGGCTGGACGTGACCGCCGTCGCGTACGTCGTCCTCAGCGTCTTCTTCGGGCTCGTGGCGAGGAACTTCCGCAAGGCCGCGGTCTTCGCGGGGTTCGTCCTCCCGGTGGCCACGGAGGCTGAGAGGACCCCGGCCAAGGAGGAGAGGACCACCACCAGGGAGGGGCGCCAGGTGGCCCTCGAGGACGGGCAGCTCGCCCTCGTCGAGGTGGACACATCCGTGGCCTACGAGGAGAGCGTCCTCGAGGTGGTGAGGGACTTCTTCGCCGAGAAGAGGGGCGTCTTCGTGGTCTCCCCCAAGGGGAGCCGCCTCCACACCCTCCTCTCTACTGTGCCAGGGGTGAGGCTCTACACCATGTCCGAGTCGGCGCGGTACATCGCGCCCTCCACCACGAGGACCGACGAGGTCAACATCCCGCTCTTCGACGCCGGGGTGCTCCTCGAGGTGCTCGAGAGGACGCTCGGGTCGAGCACGGAGCCGGTCGCCCTGGTCTTCGACAGCGTCTCCGACATGGTGATCTACACGGGGTTCCAGACCTGCTACAAGTTCCTCAAGGAGGCCGGCGCTATAGCCAGCGGGAAGAAGGCGGTGGTACTCTTCGTGATGTTCAGGGGGGCGGAGGACGCGCGCAGCGCAGCGGCGATAAGGGGCGTCTTCCCCTCGCAGCTCAGGATAGGCCCGGACGGCATAGAGATAGTCAGGTAGGCTCGGGCCCCATCTCCGCTGCGTCTCGCCAGGCGGGCCCTTCGCTATCTGGCCGCCCCGCATCGCCGATCGCGCGCCGCAGGTCGCGCAGGTCAGGGCCTGGCGCAGGCGGGGTGGGTCGAGGAAGGCCCTGCTCGGGCGCGGGTCGCAGCCGGCGAGGCCCACCAGAGCCGCTCAACTGACCGGCCTGCCAGCTGGACGAGTTCCTGGTGGCGGGCCCTCGCTCCGCTCGCGGCTTCCGGCCAGGGTTGCCTGCCGCCCTTCCCGAAACGCCTTTAATCACCCTGCGGCGCGGGGTGCCTAGAAACCCCGGTTGCAGATCCTCGATAAGAAGGAGTCGAAGCTCCTAGGCAGGACCGACGTCAAAGTCCTCTTCGCCGACAAGGCGGGAGAGATCTCCAGGAGGGACGCCGTGAAGGAGGTCGCCCAGTCCATGAAGGTTGAGGAGAACCGGATAGCCCTCCTGAAGCTATCGTCCGGCTCCGGCTCGAGGGACGTGCGGGGGACGTTCAGGGTGTACGACTCGGAGGGCGACCTGACCAAGGTCTCGCCCCCGTACCTCAAGACGAGGCTGATGACCAAGGAGGAGAGGGAGGCGGCGAAGGCGGCCAAGAAGAAGGCCGAGCAGGCCGCCGCCCAGGCGAAGCAGCAAGCGGCAGGTAAGAAGAAGTAATGTCCAAGGCACCGCCGCCGCCGACACCCGCACCGGCAGCCCCACCAGCAGCCCCGCCCGCGGAGGGCGCCGAGGCTCCCAAGGTGCGGAAGGTGCGCAAGGAGCGCAAGCCGCGCGCCAACGTCCAGGTCTGGAAGCTCTACAAGGTCAGCGGCGAGGCCGTCGAGAGGCTCAAGAAGGAGTGCCCCCGCTGCGGCAAGGGCTACTTCATGGCTGAGCACAAGGACAGGCTCTCCTGCGGCAACTGCGGGTACACCACCTTCACGGCACCCAAGGCGCAGGCTGTCGCCTAGGCGGCCGGGCCCGGCCGCGGGCGATTTCCATCGCTGAGAAGCTCCTCCCTGTTCAAACGCCTAACCGCCCGACCTCCCCGAAGAGCGCCCTGCCGAACCAGGCTCCTGTAGGGGCCGGCGTCTCGGCGGCCCTGGATTGGCCCCTCCCGCCTGTGGGCTGCCCCAGACTGCAGGGCAGGGCCTACGGCGCGCCCGGCGCCGAGTTGACCTCGAGGGATTCCCTCACGGTCTTCAGGAGCCCGGGGGCGGTGAGCGGCCTGAACGGGGCCACGTACCTCTGCGCCCCCGCCCTGGCTATGTTCTCCACCCCGTTGACCCGCCTGTATCCCTTGAGGAACGCGTCGGCGACCTTCCTCATCCCGGCCTCCTTGAGGGAGAGCTTGGCCTGGTAGTAGACGAAGGTGGCGACGTCCCACGCCTGGTCTCCTCCCTCGGTCGCCTGCTCCAGGTCGGTGAAGTAGAGGGCCCCGTCGCCGCCCACGATGACGTTGGATGACTTTGAGTCGCCCAGGGCGAACCCGGCCCTGTGGACGCCCGCCACAGCCTCCCCGAACCTCTCCACCACCGCCACGTCCTCCGTCCTCCCATCGAGGATGGACTGGACCGCGTCGGAGAGCCTCTTGCCCTCGACAAACTCCTTGACCAGGGCCTTCTCGTCGAGCACGGCGCCGAGTATCCTGGGGACCGCCACCCCCTTCGACCTGAGCGCCAGCGAGGCGTAGTACTCCCTGTGCATCCTCGCCTGGGGGGACGTGCTGAACTTGTGGGCCGGGGTCCAGACGTTGAGTATCGCCCACTTCACCGAGCGGATGTCGGCGAAGCGCTTGAGCACGAACCTCGCCTCTGCCCCGTCCGGGCCCCTGAGGGTCACGAGCCTCGCCGTCGAGTACACCTCTCCCAGCGTCTTCTCCGTCTTCCTGTACGAGGCGAGCCCCGCGAGGGAGGCCAGCCTCTCCACCATCTGGTCGGTCTTGGGGAGGGCCACCCCCTCCTCGAGGCGCAGGAGGCTCTTCGGCTCCTCGAGCTCCTCGGGGGGGTCGGCCTTGGCCTGCATCCTCTTCACCTTCGAGAGCGCCTCGTCCTTGAAGACATTGAACCCCACCCTCCCCGCGTAGCCGTGGACCGCGTACTGCCTTACCCCGCGGGTGGTCAGGTTGAAGAGGGAGAGGAGCCTCGCGAACGCCCTCCCCTTCAAGCCCTCGCCCAGGAGCCTCACCTGGAGGCCGCCGTCCCTTTCCTCCAGCCTCAGGACCCCGCTGGCCTGGAGCGAGGATGCCGCCTCCGCGAACCCCCGGAGGGAGAACCTCTTGTTCTCCTGGGCCGAGGGGCAGCTGTACGTCTTGATGTAGCTGTAGAGGGCTGGCGGGTAGATGAGCGCCCTCTTGTGGAGCTTGTTGAAGAGGAAGTACTCGAGCGGTATGACAAGGTCCTGGGCGAACTCGCCGTACTGGGACTCGACCTCGAGTATCTCCTCGGCGAGCACCCGCTTCTTGGACTCCACCTCCGCGTGGAGCATCAGGTCGGGGTTGAGGACTGGCTCGTAGACGTTCAGGAGCCTCCCGGAGACGAACTCGCCCAGGTAGGCCTTGACGGCGTCCCTCTCGAGGAGCTTGGCCTCGACGACGAGGGCGGACGCGGTGACCGGGGAGTTGACGTAGCGGTAGCGGACGCGTCCCTTGAACTTGTCGGCGACCACGATTAGGTCGTAGTCGGAGTCAGGCCTCGCGTACCCCGCGACCTTCGAGCCGTAGGCCGCGACGGCGACCGGCCTTCCGCCCGGGCCCACCACCTTGTGGGCCACCTCCATGAGCCGCTCGACCTCCTCAGGCCCCAGCCGCCCCGGGGTCAATCCAAGGCCACCGCTCATCTCTTCGCCTTGGCGCCTTCCATCGCGGCTATCCTCTCGAGGAGCGAGGGATCGAACCTCGTCCTCGCGACCGCCTCCATGTCGAGCCTGACGTTGTTCTCCTCGGTGCTCACCCTCCGGGTGGGCAGGCCCTTGCCCACCCATGAGCCGCTCGCCTTCTCGTCGAGCTTCGGGTCGGTGAGATTGGGAGTGAACTTCTTGGCCACGAGCCTCGCGAGGGGCTTGTCCTTGGCGAAGACCTTCGCCGGGCTGATGGTCCTCTCTTCGTCCGCGTAGCCAGCCTCGAAGAGTGTGGTCGCCCTCTCCTCGCTCACTATGCTCATCCCGCTCAGGCGACGCACGAGGTCGACGTAGTGGGTGAACTCGTGCGCGGCCACCGCCTCGATGGTGCCCTTGGCGCCGTAGAGGACGAGCGGGGCTGTGAACTGGACGATTATCGAGACCCTCCCCTCGAAAAAGGCGGGGATCACCCTCGCGAAGAACGCCCCGACGCTCCCGTACTCTGCCGAGGTCACGGCGACGGGGAGGGTGGGCTCCACGTAGTACGGCGGATACCTGAGCCCCGTCGCCTTCTCGACCCGGGCGACCGCCCCTGCGAGGTACTTGCCCCTCGCCTTGACCTTCGCAGCCAGGGCCGGCTTGAGCCTCCCCTGGGCCACGAACTGGTCCAGCGCGACGAAGGGGTCTGCCACGATTGTCCCGCTCCTCCTCCGAGCCTATAAAATCGTCGGTCTGGGGCCCGAGGGAGCCCTAGGCTCCCGAGCCCTTCGCCTTGAGCTCGGCGACCTCGACCTTGAGCCTCTCCATGTCCTTGACAAGCCCGATCCTCTCCGACACGGAGCGCAGCTCGATCATCACCGCCTCGAAGCGCGAGCCATCCCTCTTGTCCATCTCGTCGAGCCTCGTCCCCAACGAGTCTATCCTGATGTTGACCGCCCTCAGCTCTCCGTCGATCCGGCCCCCGAGCCCCTCTGTCCTGGCGGCGGCCGCCTCTGACTCCTTGTCCATCCTCGTGTTTATCGCCTTCAGCTCGCCGTCGATGCGCCCGCCTAGGCCATCTATCCTCGCGCCCAGCCCGTCTATCTTGGCACCGGTCGACTTTGACTCTTCGTCGATCCTCGTGTTTATCGCCTTCAGCTCCCCATCGATGCGCGCTCCCAGCCCGTCTATCTTGGCACCGGTCGACTTTGACTCTTCGTCGATCCTCGTGTTGATGGCTTTCAGCTCTCCGTCGATGCTGTTGAGCCGGGGAAGCAGGACCCTTTCCAGAGAGCCGACCGCCCCCCTCACCTTGGTCGCCATCTTCACCCATCACGTCGTCCAGGTACTTAAGAACCCATTCGACGGCGCGCGGCCCCTGCGTCGCCGCCGCGGTGCAACCTTATAGGGAGACCGGGCCGCCGCGACCCAGAGCCGTGATAGTCCCTCGGTTCGGCATATCGAGGCGGAGGCGGCTCCCAGTAATCAAGCTCCTCGACCACTCGATGAGCCTCCTGTCGGTGCTGGCCGTCCTCCGGAGGTTCTGGAGGTGGGGCCTGGAGGCGGTCCCCGGCTCAGGCCTCGTCCTGATATCCACCCCGCTCGACGCCCTGGAGATGAGCAGGGACAGGGCGGGGATGATGCTCTACGAGTGGGGCACCTGGCTCAAGTGCTACGCCCCCGCGGGGTTCGACTTCCGCGGGAAGACCGTCCTTGACGTGGGGGCGGGCGAGGGAGAGACGGTCGAGCTGTACAGGCAACTCGGGGCCGCGAGGTTCCTCTGCGTCGAGATGGACCACGAGCGGGCGGAGAGGCTACGCGCGAACGCCTCGCGCAACGGCTGGGACGCCCAGGTCTTCGAGGAGCCCTTCTCCCCGAGGCTCCTCCAGCTCCAGTTCGACTTTATGAAGATGGACTGCGAGGGATGCGAGACCTCCCTCATAGGGGCCGAGATCGGGTTCCCGTGCGTCCTGGAGACCCACGAGCCCTCCACCACGGAGGCGTTCGTGAAGCAGGGGTTCGCGGTCGTGAAGCCCGGGTCGAGCGCCTCGCTACTCAGCAACGTCCGGGGCTAGAGGTCGAGCTCCTCTTTCCAGGAGCTGTGGAACCTCGACCAGAGGGCCATGGTCACTCCGAAGACCCCCAGCGAGATGAGGACCGGGCCGTGCCTCAGCCCGAGCATCTGGCCCACGCTCCCCGGGAACGCCACCCCTGTCACAGCCCAGACGGCGACCGCGAGCCCCGCCGAGCTCAGGGCCGAGAACCAGAACGGGGAGAACCCTCGCCTCTTCAACCGCGGTGCCATCTATGACCCACGCTAGCCCTCTCGAACGACTCCCCCGCCGTCTCTCTGACTCGGCCTACGCCTTGATCTCCGGGGCGGGCGTCAGGTTGTAGCTCAGCTCGGGCTCCCTCTCGGAGACCTCCACGAACGTCTCCGAGTGGGTCACACCCGGGATCCTCCCTATCACGTCCGCGATGGTCTTGTGGAGCTCCTCTATCGTCCTGCCCCTCAGCGCGAGGAAGGCGTCGAACCTCCCCGTCACCTCGGTGAGCTCCCTGGCCTGCTGGAGCTTCATCAGCTCCCCGATCGCCTGCTCCCTCTGCTTCGGGTCGAGGTTGAGGCCCACGACCACCCCCGCGGGGAGGCCGAGCTTCGCCTCGTTGATCTCGAGGGTGTACCGCTGGATTATCCCCCTCCTGATCAGCCGCTTTATCCGGCTGTATGTCACTGAGAGGTTGAGGCCGAGGTCCTTGCTCAGCTTCGGGATAGAGATCGAGGCGTCGCGGTGGAGCGCCCCGAGGATCTTCATGTCTATCTCGTCTAGTCTTCCCATCTCACAAACCTGTCTCGCCGTGAAATATTTTCAGAGTCTATTTATGTGTGATGGAAATCGTATACGGCCCAGGTCGTGTCCAGCCCCCCGGGCGGGGACCGCGCCTCCGCCGCGGGGTTGCCCCCCGGGCCTGCCTTCCCCCCGCCCGAGACCCCTGTTTTGAGCCCGTCCAGGCGAGCCGCCTCTCCCTCCGACCTGCCCTGTCTCCTGACCCGTTGAGGCTCGCCGCCTCCCCGCACCATACGGCGGGCGGTGCGGCCTGCCAGGCGGGCCCGGCCGGCCGAGAGGCCGAGCCTCTCACGGGCGTGGGGGGCGCCTCCCGGGGCCTCTCTAGACCCCGCACACGTTGACGCCGCTCACTCCGGTGGGGTAGACGTTGCCTGAGCTGTCGACCGTCAGCGAGATGCTGGGGAGGGGGTAGTATGCGGGGCCCCTTAGCACCTGCCCCGTGGAGCTGTACTCCGACCCGTGGCAGGGACAGGCGAAGACCTGCTGGGACTGGTACCAGCTCACCTGGCAGCAGGTGTGCGTGCAGAGCATGCTGTACGCGGCCAGGCTCCCGTCGCTCCTCTTGAACAGGATGTTCGGGGCCCCGGACGGATAGTCGAAGTAGACCGGGTTGCCGACCGTCATGCTGTTGGCGTTCGCGACCGCCCCGGCGGGCAGCTGGGCGCCTCCGCCACCGCCCTGGGCGGCGGTCGCCGCCTGGCCCTGGGCAGGAGGGGGGACCTTGACCGAGCTGAGGGCTACGCCCAGCCCTATCAGGGCGGCGAACCCCACGAGGGTGGTCATGAAGCTCCTCCGCGAGTAGTTCAGCTCCTTCCCGATGCTCCTCCTCGCCAGGAACTCGACGTCCGACCTCTTGAACGCCCATATCCCGATTATGAGGAACTGGCACGCGAGTATCGCGTCGAAGGCCCACAGCCCGAAGAGGTAGCGGGCGAAGTACACCGTCGTCATGCGGTACTGGGGAGCCGTGGTGATGTCTCCGAGCTGGAGGCCAATCGCAAGCACCGCCGCCGCGACGCTCGGGAGGTAGACCCTCTTCGAGCCTGAGAGGTTCATGTATCCGAGGGTGATGTCGAGCAGGACTATCATGATGAGGCCCGCGGCGTGGGAGACTGCCTCGTGCCAGAGCGACCCGTCCGTGGCGAGGAGGTACGCCCCGGCCCCCGCCGAGACGAACATCAGGCCGGCGAAGTAGCGCTGGACCTTCCTCAACCCGCCGAGCGCCTGCTTCTTCGAGATGGAGCCCTTGGACGACTGACGGCGCTGGTAGACGATGGGGATGCTGCCCCCGAGCCCTTGCTCCAGCCAGTCCTGGTGGAGCCCCTCGCCCGTGGCCATCGCGTCTCTTTTTTCCCCCGCCCGTCGAAAGTCTATAATGAGTTTGGTACAAGCTTCGATAAGACTGGCCGGCCCTCACCTCGGCCGAAGAGAGAGGAAGAGAGATGGGCCTCGCGGGCGACCCGGAATGCGCCCGCCGCAGGAGCGGCCGGCTGTCCGCATTCCGGGCCGGAGTACCGGGCTTCCAGGGGCTGCTCTGGCGGGAAATCGGTTAGCGCGAGGGGTTCGCAGAGCCTCCGTCGGCCCAGCACCCCTCCGGACGTTTGCCCTACTTGACCGGCATCGGGTGGGCGGACTTTGCGTGGTCGGCTAGCTCTGACTGGGTCGCGAAGCTCATGCCGCAGGCGCTGCACTTCAACGCCTGGGTGGCCGGGGCGGATGCGCCCGAGCCTCCGGCGGCGGCCTTGCGACCGCCCATGAAGACCCCCGCAAACACGAGGATCACGGTGAGCAGCCAGAGCGTCGTCGTGGTCATGTCGTAGACGTTGTCGAGGTCGACCGCAGCGTTCACTATCAGGCCGATTAGGGCGAGGACGCCCGCGCCGATGACCAGGTTCTTGTTCAACTGTATTTCACATCGGGCTCGCGGGCGTGATATTTTAGCGTTGCACCGGGACCGCGGTGGCCGGGCGCGGCCCAGGGACGGTATATATACGACCGCTATTGCTGCGGGCCTGTTCTTTGAGTTCATTTAGACGGCTCTTACCTTTATTTTTGCTCTCGCTCCTCCTTCTCTTCCCGTTCGCGTCCGCGGCGACCACCACGAGCGCCCCCGCGAACATCCCCATCAAGCACATCTTCATCATCATGCAGGAGAACCACACCTTCGACAACTACTTCGGGTACTATCCAGGGGTGACCAACGGCCTCGCCAACGCCACCGCGCAGCGGTGGCCGAACGGGACGGTGGTGGCGCCCTTCGAGATCAACTCCTCGACCATCGCGTCGTCGCCGACCCTCCTCTGCCACTTCCAGCACTGCGCGCGCGCGGCCTACAACAACGGGAAGATGAACGGGTTCCTCCAAGCGGAGAACAGCTCGATAACCATGGGGTACTTCAACCCCAAGCTCATCGCGGACTACTGGGACTACGCGTCCAGGTACGTGCTCCTGGACAACCTCTACTCCTCGTTCATGGGGCCCAGCCTGCCCAACCACGTCTACCTCATCGCGGGGACGTCCGGCGGGTGGACGAACGACAGCACCAACGCGGTCTTCAACTTCCCCACCATCACCCAGGAGCTCGACGCTGCGAACGTCTCGTGGGTCTACTACGCGGGTGACCACTACGGAGTCAACGGGTGGAACCCGCTCCCGGGGGACATCCCCTACCTGGCGACCCACCCGCAGCTCCAGGGGCTCAAGGAGAGCGTCAACTTCCCCGCCGACATACTAAAGCCCAACTTCCCCTCGGTCGCTTGGATAATGCCCGAGACCGACCAGATAAGCGAGCACCCGCCGTACAACGTAACCGCGGGGATGCTCAGCGTGGTCTCGGAGGTCAACGACATCATGCAGAGCCCATACTGGAGCTCGAGCATGATATTCGTCACGTGGGACGACTACGGGGGCTGGTACGACAACGCGGTGCCCCCGCAGGTCGACCAGTACGGGTACGGGTTCAGGGTGCCTGGGCTGATAATCTCGCCCTACGCCAAGACGGGGTACATCGACAACACCGTCCTCGAGTTCTCCTCGACGCTCAAGTTCATCGAGACGGTCTTCCACCTACCCTCGCTGGGGACCCGCGACGCGACCGCGAACAACATACTCCAGGCGTTCAACTTCAACCAGGCGCCCCAGGCCCCGATGATCCTCCCCGGGCCGCTGGCCGCGCAGACCTCCTCGCCGTTCTTGCCCAACCACTACCCGATCACCTACACGAACGGGACCGCCTACACGCCGCCCCCGGCCGCCCCTCCGGGCGCCCAGACGCCAGCCGACGCGAGCCTCGAGTACGCGGCCATCGAGGTCTCGGCGGTGGTCGTCCTGATGGTGGTC